>DATLYX010000049.1:0-86334 GCA_035574295.1 Xanthobacteraceae bacterium | reverse complement strand
CCGTCCACCGTCAGCGTGACGGTGTCGCCGACCTGCACGTCGCCGCCCACCGTGCCGGTGATCGCCACGGTGCCGGCGCCTTCCGCGATGTTGACCACATTGTCGGCGGTGATGGCGTCAAGCGTGATCGAGGCCAAAGGCAAGATCGTGTCCAACGTCACATCCAACGCGCCGGTGGTGGAGGTGTTGCCGGCGGGGTCGGTGAATTTTGCGGAGATGGATTTTGCGCCGTCCACGCCCAGGTCGCCGTCGCTGACCGTCAGCTCGGCGAAGCCCGCGCTGATGTCGTCGGCGGTGATGAGATGGGTCACCGGGGTCGCGAACGGATTGCCGCCGAGCAGCAGCTCGACGGTGTCGCCTGCGGCGACCGAAGGATCGAGCGACACGCGGAAGGTGGGCGTGGTGTCGTTGGTGAGATCGTCGTCGTTGGCCGTGCCGGTATCGGACGCAGCGAGCAGATCGGGCGTGCCGCCGGTCGGCGTCACGGTGTCCACCGTGACATTGAACGGTGCTGATGGATCGCTGACGTTGTTAGCCGCGTCGGTGGCGGTGGCGGTGAACACGTAGTTGCCGTCGGCGAGCGGAGTGCCGGTGTAGTCGAAGCTCCAGAGGCCGGCGCTATCGGCGCTGGTGGTGCCGATCGAGGTCCCGTCAAGGAACACCTCGACCGTGCTGTGGGCCTCGGCGGTGCCGTTGATCACCAGCGTGTTGTCGCTGGTGACTCCGTCGGCCGTCCCGGAATCATCGGCAATGCCGGTGATCGCCGGCGCCGCAGGCGTGCCGGTGTCGACGGTGACGTTGAAGTCGGCCGACGGCTCGCTGGTGTTGCCGGCGGCGTCGGTGGCGGTGGCGGTGAACACGTAGTCGCCGTCGGCGAGCGGTGCGGCGGGCGTGAACGACCAGGTTCCGCCGGCAGTGGCGACGGTTGTGCCGAGCAAAGTCAGTCCGTCGTAGATCGAGATGATGCTGTTGGCTTCGCCGGTGCCGCTGAGCGTCGGGGTGGCGTCGTTGGTGAAGCCGGCGTTCGGGACGCTGCCCTGCACCGGATCGACGTTGTCATTGACGTCGGTGATCGCCGGCGCGTTGGGCGGCGTGGTGTCGATGGTCACCGAGAAGTTCGCGGACGGCGCGCTGGTGTTGCCGGCGGCGTCGGTGATGGTGGCGTTGAAGGCGTAGGTGACGCCGTTGCTGAGCGCGGCGGGCGTGATGTCGACAAACTGGTCGGTGATGTTGGTGCCGCTCAGAACCACGGGGCTGCCGAGCGGGGTTGCGCCGTTGTAGAGCTGCACGGTGTCGCCGGCGAGAGCGCCGGTGCCGACAAGACTCACGCGCACGGTCGGCGTGGTGTCGTTGGTCGAACCGCCGTTCGCGACGCTGCCTTGGACCGGATCGACGTTATCGTTGACGTCGGTGATGGCGGGCGCGTTGGGCGGCGTGGTGTCGATGGTGACGGGGAAGGAGCCGGAGGCGTTGCTGGTGTTGCTGGCGCCGTCGATGATGCGCGCGGTCAGCGTGTAGGTGGTGGCGTCGGCGAGCGGGCCGGTAAGCAGGGTAACCGAGCCGGCCAGGATGTCGGCGCCGGTCAGAACGCTGCTGCCGAGCGGGCTGCCGGTGCCGGTGCCGTCGTAGAGCTGCACGGTGTCGCCAGAGATGGCGCCGGTGCCGGCGAGGCTGACGGTGACGGCGAGGTTGGTGTCGTTGGTGCGGGCGCCGGACGTGAGGTTGCCGGTGATGGGCGCGACGTCGTCGTTAACGGCGGTGATGGTGGGGGCGGAAGGCGTCGAGGTGTCGAGAACGCTGAGTTGGCTGCCCGAAATCGACAGCGCAGTGGCCGACACGTTGACAAGGTCGATCAGGATGCCGTTGTCGAGGCTGTTGCTGTCACGATAAATAAAAGTGTGCGTGACGCCGTCGATGGTGGCAACAAAAGCAAAGACGTTGGTCGAGCCAAAACCAGTATCATTGTTGCGCAAATATTGAACTGCTGCGGCCACGTCGCCCCACGTGGTGAGCGCCTCGGCGGCAGCGTAAGTGTTATTGTTATCGAATGTGATGATGCCGCCCGCGGTATGGCTGCTGGACTGTATCGCGCCGCGACCGCCGCTCAACTGAAGCGACGAATCTGCCCCGTTGAATGCACCCGCAGCTCGGAACGAAAGACTAAGGCCGGGGAAGTCGATCTTCTCGCTCGCTGCCGCCGTCGAGCCGGACGTGAAATCCGTGATGACATCGAAGCCGGAGACCACACCTCCAGTTCCGGTCCCGGTTACCGTGAGGACCGTATTGCCGACCGTGACATTGAAAATATCGCTGCCGGCGCCCCCGAACAGCGTGTCGGCACCTGTGCCGCCGGTCAACGTGTCATTGCCTGCGCCGCCGTTGAGCACGTCGTCGCCGTCGCCGCCATCGAGTATGTCGTCGCCATCCCCGGCGTTGAGCACGTCATTTCCGGCACCGCCCATCAACAAATCATTGCCGGCGCCCGCGGTCAGCACGTCATTGCCGTCGCCGCCGAACAATAGGTCGTTGCCGGTGTTGCCGGTGAGCGTTGCGCCATTGCCGTCGGCGGCGAGGATGGTGTTGACGCCGGGCGCGGCCACGAAGGCATTGGAGTCGTTGGAGTTGAGCGCGTAGGGCGAGGAACTCAGGGCATAGCCGTTGAAGGTGGCGCCGCCGGAGAACAGGAAATTCTCCACCACCGAGTTGGCGTTGTTGGTGAAGTGGTTGGTGACGGTGATGGTGTTGCTGCCGGAGGAGCTGGAAAGGGTGATGACCAGGTTGCCGGCGCCGGCGGTATTGCTGCTGTCGCTGAAATTCAGGCCGGTGAGGGTCGCACCCTGGCTGTTGATGGCGATGGTGTCGTTGCCACTGCCCGTTGAGCCGGAATCGCCGTTCTCGTTGACGGTGTCGGTGCCGGCGCCGAAGTTGAAGCCGTAGGTGTCGTCGCCGGCGCCGCCACGAAGCTGATCGTTGCCGGTGCCGCCGACGAGCAGGTCATTGCCGGCACCGCCGTTGAGTGTGTCGTTGCCTGCATCACCAAACAATAAGTCGTTACCGGTATTGCCGCCGAGCGTTTCGTTATCTGTGGCGCCTGAAAGGACGGTATTGACGCCAGCGGACGCGTTGCGATCATCCCCGCTCAAGTCCGATCGGCTGTAGGTGTAGTTACCGGAGCCCAGGCTGTAGCCACCGTAAGATGCACCGTCGAAATTGATAAACTCGACTCCGGCTGCAGATGAGCTGAAATGATTCGTTACAGTTATGGTCGTAGAATTGACCGTGATAACGCCGCTGCCGTCACCCGAACTGCTGTCGTCGTCCAGAAAGTTAAGCGAAATCAGTTCCGCGCCGCGAGCGCCAATGTAAATCGTATCCGTGCCGCCGGTTTCGGAAATGACGTCACTTCCGTCCGCCAATCCGAAGGCATAAAGGTCGTTGCCGGCGCCGCCGAGGAGCGAATCGTTGCCGGGACCGCCGAAAATCAAATCGGCGCCCGTCGTTCCGCTGATGTTGGCGTTTGCCGTTGCGCTCGGCCGGGTGATCGTTGCGGTGGCTTGAGCGGTGCCGCTCGCATTGACGACCGTATATGTCACGGTTCCGCTTACAGTCGTGCCGGAGAAATCAAAAGTAATGCTGCCGGTGCCGGCGCCGCCATCCGTATGGGTGGCGGTGCCGCCGGTCTGCGGACCGAGCGGTCCATCCTGGATGTCGACCGCGCCGGCATCGTTGAGGAGGAACACCCATTCCGGAATTGCGACCGGATCGTTATTGACCAGGATCGTCTCGTTCCCCGGGGTCGGCGGCAGCAGGTCGTTGGCAGAGACGGTGCCGTCGTCGAACTGGAAGAATTCCACGTTGGTGTAGACGTCGGTGCCGTCCGGGCCGGTGAGCGTGATCGCGCCGCCGCTGCTCGACACGGTGTAGGCCGAGCGATTGCCGCTCAGCACCGCGGTGTCGGTAGCCGCGCCGCCGTCGAGGATGTCGTTGCCCGCGCCGCCGGTGATGGTGTCGTTGCCGCCGCCGGCGGAAATGATGTCGCTGCCGGTACCGCCCAGAATAATGTTGTTGCCGCTACCGGCGCTCAAGACGTCATTGCCGGAGCCACCGATGAGGGTTGCCACCGACGACGCGCTCACATCGATCGTGATGCCTCCGGAGGCAAGTTCGCCTGAAACAATTTCAACGCCGATAAGCCCGGCGCCTTGGTTGTTGTTGATTCCGGTCGACGTCGTCGTGAGCCGCAGGGTGTCGATGCCGGCGCCGAGATCGAATGAGATGAAACGATTGAGATCCGGATTGATCTGCCCGCCAGTCGCCGTCACCACGTCGTCGCCGCTGCTGCCGACGAGCGACTCCACGCCGTCGATGAAGCCGGTGGTGAAATCCACCGTGGTCGGGTTGGTGAAAACGATGACGTCGTTGCCGGCGCCACCGTTGATGGTTTCTCCGGGGCCGAAATCGCCATTGGCGAGATTGAAGGTGTCGTTGCCGCCGCCACCGAGAAGGGTGTCGCTGCCGGCGCCGCCGGTGATGGTGTCGGTGCCGCTGCCGCCGGTGATGATGTCGTTGCCGGAGCCGCCGGTGATGGCGAGATTTTCGCTCTGGTTGCCGAAATTGAGCGTCACGCCGCCCGTCGTGGCAGCGGCGGAAATGATCTCGACGCCTTGCAGCGCGGCGTCGGTCGCGGGCGCGTAGGTGCCGCTGGTGCCGGTGATGTTCAGCGTGTCGGCTGTGCCGCCGGCGAGGTTGATGCCGGCGGTGAACTGGGCGAGCTGGGTGATGCCGAAAGTGACGCTGTCGTTGCCGCTCCCGCCGACCAGGGACTCGATGTTCTGCACCGTGGCAATGGAAAAATTCGCAACCGTGCCGGGGATGTTGGTGATGAGGAAGATCGTATCGGTACCGTCGCCGCCGTCGAGGGTATCGTCGGCCTGGAGCTCGTTGGTTTCGACGTTGAAGCTGTCGGCATCGCTGCCGCCGATCAATGAATCGGTTCCCGTCGTTGTGTTGAAATCAGCCATCACACCCTCGTAGGTTTCCATGCCCGCCGCGGTGAGCGGCGCCAGCGGGCGGACGCACTCCGCCGCTCTTTCGTTTCTTGCATCGAGCTGCCACGTGCCGCCCTTGGCGCTTGCGCCGACGCGGCCAGTAGAGGCGGCGATCTTCGCGTTGGTGAATTGGGCGAGCGCGGCGATGAAGGATGCGCCGTCGGCGCCGTGCGCGGTGTCGCAGGTCCACAGGTTGAGGCCACCCTCGCCGATCGCGGCACCGATCGCAGCAAGGTCATCTGCCTGCGCGGGGAGATTTTCGCGGGTCAGCGCGCCGGAGGCAAAACGCACCTCGCCCGGCTTGCCGTGGGCGATGACGTGGACGGCATCGAGTCGTTCTGAGCCCCCTGCCCTGCTTTTCAGCGCCGCGGCCATCTGCACGAGCGCCGGCTGTTGCGGATCGAGCACGATGGCCTCCACTTCGGGGCGCATGTGCCGCAGCAGCGCGGCGAGGTGATCGACATTGCGGTCGATGAAAGCCAGCTCGCGGGTGGTGCGGTGCTCGGTCATGGCAGGCTCCTGACGTGACGCTGCGACATCTGATGCTGCGACGGATCGGGTGCGGAAAGCGGCGGGATGGAATTTTTCAGGCACGTGCGCGGGCGCCGGCCCGCTGCTGCCGGCTCCGCTCGCGTCGACCAGATTGTGTTGAGGTGATTTTCCGTACGCCCGGCTACTCGAGGGCATGAGTGCGTTCCCCGTCCCGTCTGTTGATGATTGCCCCCTGCATGAATGCGCGTGCGCGCCGGCGCGCGAGCCGGGCGAGCGCAATATTCGTTGTCGTTGAAGTTGCCGATGAGAGAGTGAGCGCAGGCGGAGCGCCGAAAGCGGCGCCCCCGTCAGATGACGGACGACCGAAGCGTCCCCCCGCGCGCCTTCGCGGCATCATTGATCAGCCACCCCGCGTCAACGATTTTTTAAGTATCGCTGACCACCTCTACTGTAGACGGCGCGCCGCACAAGCCGTTTTTCAGTCTGTTATTTCCGCAATTCGATTTTTGGTCGAATTCAACGCGGGATCATCAACGTGCAATTTTACAAGGTCAATAAACGGTAATTTTTTTCGCAAGATATTGTTAACGTAATCAAATAGTTGTGGTGAACGTGGCGCCGGTCTTGAGTTAATAAACTTTAACAACTGCGCTGTTGCTATGACCTCTACAAAATTTTCTATGTTCAACTTTGAAATATTAACACCTGTGGAGAATTTGCCGTCATTCAATTGTGACATGAAAGGAGAAGTGCGAATCTTGTGCAGCCTCCTACCTTTCAAGACTTGCGCGAGGCCGCACCGCGCGCAGCGTTTTGGCGTGCGCGCGTCAGCACGATCTTTCAGCGATAGGCGACGATGAACTCGCAGCCTGAGGCGGTGGCAAAGCTGCGCGTGAGACGGCCGCTGGCAAGTTCGAATTCGCACACCACGGCGTCGTCATGGCAGCAAATGTAGGCGTGCGCACTGTCGGCGGCAAAACCAAAACCCATGGGCGCCTTGCGGCTGGCAAAAGCCGCGCGCTGTTCGAGCGTGTCGCCGGCAAAAATCGCGACGTGATTGTCAACGTTCGAGGACACTACGACCCATGTGCCGTCAGGCGACACGCGCACCCGCCGCATCTGCCGCACCGCACCGTTGGCGCCGTCGATGGCGACCGTCCGGCGCAATGCATGCGTTGCGGCATCGATGACATAGAGTTCGGCCGCGGTCTGCGCCGCGGCAAAGACGGTGCTGCCGTCCGGCGTCACCGCGATGCCTTCCACCACCTGCGGCAACCGGATGCGATCCACCACCACGCGGCGCGCACGGTCGATCACCGCAAGCTCGTCGCGTTTGACGGACGCAAACACCTTGTCGTGACGATGGCTGACGGCAAGCCAGTGCGCGGTGCCGACCGCGATGGGCTCGATCTTCTTGCTGCGCGGCTCGATCGCGAACACCGCGCCCGCAAGCTCGCCGGTGCACCATAAAAGCCCGTCGGCGTCCATCATCAAGCCGTGGGGCGCGGCGGTGCCGCCGAGATCGATGGTGTCGCGCAGCGATCGCGACGGCAGGTCGATCACGGCAATGCGGCGGTCCGGGTTGACGTTCTTGCCGAAAATGCCGTCGCCGTAGATCGAACCGTAGGCGGTGCGGCCGTCCGCGGAGAACGCAAGTTCGTGGGTGGAGCCCGGCATGTCGAGGGTGGCCGCGAGAGTGAAAGTGGCTGCGTCGAGGAAATGCACCTTGTGCGCGGTCTTGGCGGTAACAATCAGGTTCGGACCGCCGGGCCGGTTGTTGAGATCGATGACGGACTGAAGATTCTTGGGCTCGCGCATGGGTGCATTATAGCCAGGTTCTCGGACTTGATGGCAGGCGCCCCGCACGTTTCTATGCAAGGCGGAATTGTGGATCGAATCCCAGTTCGCGAACCGCCTTGTCGATGGAAACCTGCTCGCCGGCTTCGGCAATGTTGTAGATGCCCGGCGCGCCGCGGGCGACGGCCAGGAATGCGGCGTGGGCGGCAGCGTCGATGTGAAGCGCGGGCCGGCGCTCCGGCCGCATGTGCCAAGTGCCCGGCCCGTAAAAATAAGCGTAGCGCAGCACGACGCCGTCGAAGGCCGGCGAGCCGGTCACGGACTGTTCGAGTGCGACGATGCCTTCGACCAGGCTGCGGCGCACGCCTTCGGCTCCGGTATCGAGCGGCGATTCTTCGGTGTGCGGTCCGTTGCCGGGCGCGTAAGCGAAGGCGACGCTCTGCGCCACCATGCGCCTTGCCCCACTCATTTCCGCGGCGGCGACGAGATTGCGAGTGCCCTCGATACGAATGCGGGTGTTGCGCGCGAGCGCGGCCGGATAGGTCTGCGGATCGACGGTGTCCGGCAAATCGGTGAGCTGATGGATCACCACATCGGGCGCTGCGGCATGCATGGCCTTGAGCAGGGCGCGCGCGTCATAGACATCGACCACAACGGCCTTGGCGCCGAGCGTCTCGATGGCGGCAGCCCTATCCGGCGAGCGGGTGGTGCCGGTGACGTTGTGGCCGGCATCGCGCAAGAGCGGCACGAGCCGGCGGCCCACTAGACCCGAAGCGCCGGCCAGAAAAATGTTCATGCCGCACCCTTGAGGCGTTCGAGGGCCTCGCGGATTTTCGCCCGGCGCTGCTCCGCCTGTTCGCGCTTTTCGCGCTCGCCGTCCACCACTTCCTCCGGCGCGCGGGCCAGAAAATCCGCATTGCCCAGCTTGGCGTCGATGCGGGCAATGTCGGAGGCGATTTTTTGCATCTCCTTTTCCAGCCGCGCGCGCTCGGCGGCAAGATCGACCACGCCCTTGAGCGGCAGCGCGACAATCTCGCCGCGCACGAGCAGCTGCACCGCGCCCTGCGGCACGGGACCGAACGAAATGTCCGACAGCCGCGCGAGCCGCCTCGCGAAATCCGCCCAGCGGCCGGCGCGTGCGCGCGTCGCGGCCGAGGCGTCGGCGAGCACGACGGGGATTTGCGCGGCGGGCGGAATGTTCATCTCAGCGCGCACGGACCGGATGGCGGTGACAAGGTCGATCAGCCAGCCGATCTCCGCCTCGGCCGCCTCGTTCTCGAAGCCGGCGAGATCCGGCCATTCGGTGAGGGCGAGCAGCGCCTTGCGCGGCACATCCTTCGCGGTCACCGCCCACAGCTCCTCGGTGATAAACGGCATGAGCGGGTGCAGCAATTTGAGGATTTCGTCCAGGGCCCAGGCGGTCATCGCGCGGGTCTCGTTTTTGGCTGCGCCGTCCGGGCCGGTGAGCAAGGGTTTTGACAGCTCCAGATACCAGTCGCAAAAAACGTTCCAGACGAAGCGGTAGAGCGCGGCCGCGGCCTCGTTGAACTTGTAGGCCTCAAGCGCTGCGGTGACCTCGGCGGCGGCCTTGGCAGTCTCGTGGGCGATCCAGCGGTTCAGCGTTTCTGTGGCGCTGCGCGGATCGAAGCCGGGAATCTGTGCGCAACCGTTCATCTCCGCAAAGCGTGCCGCGTTCCAAAGCTTTGTCGCAAAATTGCGCGAAGACTCGACGCGCTGGGTGGACAGTTTTATGTCGCGGCCCTGCGCGGCCATGGAAATCAGCGTGAACCGCAGCGCGTCGGCGCCGTATTGGTCGATGATCGCCAGCGGGTCGATGACGTTGCCCTTGGATTTCGACATTTTGGCGCCGCGCTCGTCGCGCACCAGCGCGTGGATATAGACGGTGTGGAACGGCACCTCCTGCATGAAGTACAGCCCCATCATCATCATGCGCGCGACCCAGAAGAAGATGATGTCGAAGCCGGTGACCAGTACGTCAGTCGGATAGTAGCGCTTGAGCTCCGGCGTCTGGTCCGGCCAGCCAAGGGTGGAGAACGGCCACAGCGCGGAGGAGAACCACGTGTCGAGCACGTCCTCGTCGCGGGTGAGCGCCACGTCCTTTCCATAGTGCAATTTGGCAGCCGCCAGCGCTTCGCCTTCCGTCAGCGCCACAAATAGCTTGCCGTCGGGGCCGTACCACGCCGGGATTTGATGCCCCCACCAGAGCTGGCGCGAAATGCACCAGGGTTGGATGTTTTCCATCCAGTCGAAATAGGTCTTCTCCCAGTTCTTGGGCACGAACGACGTGCGACCCTCGCGCACGGCAAGGATTGCGGCCTGTGCAAGTTTTTTGGCGTCCACATACCATTGGTCGGTCAGATAGGGCTCGATCACCTGACCCGAGCGATCGCCGTGCGGCACCGTGTGAGTGATCTGTTCGGTCTTGGCGAGGAACCCTGCTCCCTCCAGCCGCTCGACGATGATTTTTCGCGCCCGGAAGCGATCCACACCGTGCAGCTTTAGAGTCTCCTCAAGCTCAGCCGAAGTGGAAACGCCGGAAAGGAAAGCGGCGTTGCCTTGCAACGCCAGGGCAGCCTCGATGCTGAGGATATTGATCTGCGGCAGGCCGTGGCGCTTGCCCACCTCGAAATCGTTGAAGTCGTGCGCGGGCGTGATCTTTACCGCGCCGGTGCCTTTTTCGGGGTCGGAATATTCGTCGGCGATGATCGGGAGACGGCGGCCAACGAGCGGAAGCACCGCGTGCTGGCCGACCAGATGCTTGTAGCGATCATCCTCCGGATGCACCGCGACTGCCACGTCGCCGAGCATGGTTTCCGGGCGCGTGGTGGCCACGGTGATGAAGGTGGATGGGTCGTTCGGATCGAACGATTTACCTTCCAGCGGATAGCGGATATGCCAAAGCGTGCCCTTCATCTCGACCTGCTGCACCTCGAGGTCGGAGATGGCGGTGAGCAACTGCGGATCCCAGTTCACCAGGCGCTTGTCCTTGTAGATCAGGCCGGCGTCATAGAGATCGACAAACACCTTGATCACCGCGCGCGAAAGGCCCTCGTCCATGGTGAAGCGCTCGCGTGACCAGTCGCAGGAGCAGCCGAGCCGCTTGAGCTGGTTGATGATGGTGCCACCGGATTCGGCTTTCCACGCCCAGACCTTCTCCAGAAATTTTGTCCGCCCGAGCTGGCGGCGGCCCGGCTCCTGGCGCTCCATAAGCTGCCGCTCGACCACCATCTGGGTGGCGATGCCGGCATGGTCGGTGCCAGGCTGCCAGAGCACGTCGCGGCCGCGCATGCGCTCGAAACGGCAGAGCACGTCCTGCAACGTGTTGTTGAGCGCATGACCCATGTGCAGCGAGCCGGTGACGTTCGGCGGCGGGATCACGATGCAATAGGGCTTGGCGCGCGCGCGTTCCGGCCGGCCGGCGCGGAAGGCACCGGCCGCCTCCCAGACGGCATAGATGCGGCCCTCGACCGCGGAGGGCTGATAGGTCCTGTCGATCATCGGTTCGCGTCTTAGGCGGCCCGTACAAAGCCGCGCAGGCGCAAACCTGTCAACGGCCGAGCAATGCCGCGCTATGCGTCGAGTGAGGGGTTGCCCCTGGCCGAGGCGCGCGCTGCGAAATCTTCACCAGGATGGGCTCAGGAGCGACCGCGCGAAACACGCTCGATTTCCGCGCGGACCAGGCGCTCGACGATGCCCGGCAGGTTGTCGTCGAGCCAGGTCTTGAGCATGGGGCGCAGCATCTCGCGCACCAAATCCTCAAGGGTGCGGGCGTTCTGCACCAGAACGGTGTGGGCGAGCGTGTTGAATGCGGAATTGATCGCGGCGCTCGCGGCGCCGGATATCAGCGGCTCCGAAGTCTGCTGGGGTGGTTCCGGATAGCGACGTGCCGCAGGCGGCGGCTCGGGCTCCTTGAACACCACATCCGGCTCCGCATCGATGGTTTGAAACTTGGCAGCCGCGGCCGCGCCGGTTTGCGGCATGGGCGCGATCATGGATTCGGTGAGGTTGACGACTTCGGCCGGCGCTTCGGGCGGGGGTGCCGGCTTGATCGTCTCCGCCTTCATCACAAGATCGATCTCGTCCTGCTTGAGCCCCGCTTGCTTGGGGAGCGGCGCGGGCTCGGCGCGCGGCGGGTTCGGAGCAGGTTGCGGCGCGGCAGGAGGCGGTGCGGGAGGCGGCGGCGCGGCTTGACGGGGCGGGGTTGGTGCGGCTGCCGGAGCCTTCGCGTCGTCGTCGGCGATGATGCGACGGATCGAAGCGAGGATCTCTTCCATCGATGGTTCTTGCGACTTCGCCGGTTGAGTCATTGCCCATCCTCGAAAGCGTTGCGCCGACGGCGCGGAGTTGCGGGCGCACGCGGCCCAAGAGCGCGAGGCCCAAATGCGCGCAGCCGCACGCAGGGACAGTTTACGCCAACGGTTTTTGCGACCGGCGGTCGAACGTTGCACGCAGACGCACGCGGTCGCGGAGGACTTTACGAATCGAGCTGCGATTCCACTATGGCACGCTAGGGGTTAGGCGACAAAATCGCGTGTGGAAAGTAGAAACTGTGGATAGGGGCCTGCGCGCCTGTCGCGGGCCTCATTTGCCGTCGGGGGTGCGGACGCCGATCCAGGCGTCGCGCACCTGGTGGTAGTGCAGGCGCGGATCGTAATCGGGGATTTTGAGCCCCAGCACCGGAACGGAGAGTCGGCCCACGGCGGCCAGAAGCGCATAGGAGGCCACCACCCGGTCCCGTTGCGCGGTGACCAGTGCCACGCGCGCGGAAACCAGCTCCTGCTGGGCATTGAGCACGTCGAGGGTGGTGCGCTGCCCGACGCGCGCCTCTTCGCGCACGCCGTTGAGGGCGATCTCGGCAGCCGCCACCTGGGCCTCGGTGGCCTGGATTTGCGACTTGGCGGCTTCGAGCTGGCCCCACGACTGGACGACGTTCTGCTGGGCTTGCTCGCGCGCGGTGTCGAGGTCGAGCCGGCGCTGGGTGAGAGTTTCTTTGGCTTGGCGAATGAGCGAGTATTCGGCACCGCCTTGGTAAATTGGTACCGTCAACAGCCCGCTCACCGAGGCAGCCCCGCTCTGCACCACGTTCGGGCTCGACGTCGATCCATGGGTGCGCTGGGCATTCGCCTGCAAGGAGAGCGTGGGGTAGAGCGCGCCTTCCGCAATCTTCACCTGCAGCAACGCCGCATCGACGTTGAACATGGCCAGCGTGACCGAGGGGTGGTTGGCGCGCGCCTCGGCTATGGCCTGTGCCAAGGTGCGTGGCGAGAAACGGTCAGCAGGTGTGGCCGGCGCGAGCTTGCCCGGCTCTACGCCGACGATCTGTCGATAGGCGGCGCGGGAGGTGACGTAGTTTGACTCGGCGGCCAGCATGGCGGCGCGGCCGCCGGCAAGCCGGGATTCAGCCTGGGCCACGTCGGTGCGTGTCACCTCGCCCACGTTGAAACGGTCGCGGGTCTGGCGCAGTTGCTCGGTCAGCACCTCGACGTTGCGGCGCTGCAGCTCGAGGATAGCCGCATCGCGGATCAGGTTCATGTAGGCGGTGGCGGCCGAGAGCAGCACATTGTGCTCGGTCAGTCTCAAGGTCTCGCGGGCAGCGGAGACCAGGCTTTCCGCCTGGCGGGTGCGATTGGCGGTCTGGAAGCCGTTGAACAGCGTCTGGGTGGCAGTGATGCCGTAGCTCTTGACCGTCTGCTGATCGAGAGTTCTCGCCACTGGCTGTGCCGGATTGGTGGTTCTGCTGCGTAGATCGAGATACTGCTCGGTGATGCTGCCGCTGAGCGAAATCCTAGGCCGATAGCCGGACAGCGCCTGCGGCACGTTCTCGTCGGTGGCGCGGACCGCCGCGCGCTGAGCGTTGATTTGCGGATTGTTCTGATAGGCTTGCGCCAGTGCCCAGGGCAGCGTGTCGGCCCCGGCGGGGTCAGACAGGCTGAGGGCGCACAGGAGGAGGCTCGCCCCTCCCCCGACCCTACGCGCCCCTTGCACCAGACCCCGCATCCACACAACCCCACCAACGCACACCCCGGCCGCCCCCGCTGTGCACGTTTGCCGTGCTCATCGGCACTCCACATCAAAGCATCACGCAAGCAACTCGATTTGCCACATCTTATCGTGCGGCCGCTGCCTTGAAACCCCCTGCGCCCCCAGCGGAGCGCAAGACCGGGCCGACTGCTGCGCATGCGCCACAGTCACAGTTTACCCAAAAGGCACCAAGCGGCCAGCTAAAAGACGAATTCCGGCACCTGTTCAAAACCCGGCAGTACCGGCGCCATTGCGTCGAATACCGGCCAGCCGCTGAGCTCACCGGCTTGCACGCGGTAGAGCATGGCACGGCCTGCGGCGCCACGACGCAGCACGCAGAGCAGACGCCCGCCCTCCTTCAATTGAGCCTGCAAATGATGCGGCACAATCTCGGTTGCGCCTTCGAGCAGGATGAGATCGTATGGCCCGCCCTTCGGCCAGCCAACGCGCAGCGGTCCGTTGACCACGGTGACGTTACCGAGCCCGAGCTCGGCCAGCGTCCGTTTCGCAGCCTGTGCGAGGTCGGGATCTTCCTCCAGTGCCACCACCGAGCCTGCCAGACGACCCAACACTGCGGACGAATAACCGGTTGCCGCGCCGATATCGAGCACGCGGTCGCCCTCACGTACCTGCGCCGCCTGCAAGAGTCTGGCAAGCACCATGGGTTTGAGCAGCCAGCGTGCCGGTCGGCCAGACCCGCCGACGGAAAGATCGAGGTCAACATAGGCCAGCTCGGCCTTGTCCGGCGACACGAAACGCTCGCGCGGCAGATCGAGCATGGCGGCGATGACCCGCAAGTCCGTGACGTTGCCGGTGCGTACCTGACCGTCGATCATCGCGCGGCGCATGGCGGCAAAATCGGGCATCGTATCCTTCGCAAAGCCGTCGTCAGGCCGCGACTTTTGCGGCAATGACAGCGAAAAGGCAAGCGCGTGGTGTTGTGCGCGAGGGCATGCTTATATATAGCTTGCGGTCTCTGTCGGGTTATCAAGTGTAAAGTGTGCAGGTTCCTCAAAGGCCACGTGGCGGAGTGGTTACGCACCGGTCTGCAAAACCGGGTACGCCGGTTCAATTCCGGCCGTGGCCTCCAGAGGTGCTGCGCGGCCTCCTATCGGCTGCCGTTTCAAGCGCAAAAGCCAGGCCTTCGCCGCAGTCGCCCTCCGCCATGCCCAGCGACAGAATTGCTTAACCACGTCCGCGCGTCGACTTGCGCAAAGTTAACCGGGCGGAGACCTCTGCCCCTTATGGCTGTGCGCGATGCAATTGGCAAAATCACAGCTTGTCGGCCCAGTGGTCGTGGCAGCTATGATCGCGGCCGCGGAAGCGGCGGCCTACGCACTCGCGCAAAAACCTTCCTCGGCCTTTGCCTGGTATCTCAATCTTGAAGTGTTCGGCCTGTTCCAGCGCAGCCATTATGTGCTCAGCGATCGGTTCGCCATTCCGTACTTTCAGCTCTTCGGGGTGGCGCTGCCGATTCTCTTCCTGGCCTGTGTCGGTGTGGCGCGGCGGCGTCCGCTGATGGTCGCCGCTGCAAGCAACCTGAGCCTGATCTATGCGCTGTTCTTGGCCTACGCTTGGCACCTGGTGGAAACCCCGGCGCTTGTGGCCGCCTCCCTCGACTCGTCGCGGTTCTACGCAGCGTTGTCGTGGTCCGCATTGACTTTAAGCTCCGGACCGCATGTGCTCGTGCTGTTGGCGATGTTGATTCCGTGCCTGTACTCCAGCGCCGCGTCGCATCTGTTCTATCTGCGCGCGGGACGCCGGATGTGAACCCCGGTTGCGGTCGGCCTTACCCCCTACGCCATAGCGGCGCCTGCAGCTCTGCGAAATGATCCCCATGACCCATCTGCAGACTTTTCTTGCAAACGCTGTCCTCGTGGTCACGGCGACTATCTTGTTCTATGTGGCGGTCAACGATTTGCGCGAATACAAGATCCGCAACGAGATCGTGATCGCCATCGCCTGCCTCTATGGCGTCTATGCCTTC
The DNA here is from genome assembly GCA_035574295.1 of Xanthobacteraceae bacterium. Lineage (GTDB taxonomy): Bacteria > Pseudomonadota > Alphaproteobacteria > Rhizobiales > Xanthobacteraceae > PNAI01. The sequence goes on along the minus strand of DATLYX010000049.1, from coordinate 70,968 downwards.
GTTTCGGGCGAATGGGTACGCGCCTATTGGAACGTCGGCATCGGTCTGTTGATGTTCGCGGTTCTTTTGATCTTCTATGCGCGCGGCTGGCTCGGCGGGGGTGATGTCAAAATCCTTTCGGTGGGCTTTCTCTGGGCCGGCGATCGCTATGCGCTGCCGTTCTCGCTGCTGTTGCTGCTGTTCGCCTGCATTCACGTGGCCGCGGCCAAATTCGGACTGGTGGCGGTGCGGATGGTGCGCGGACGCACGGTGCTGGCATTCGCGCCGTCGGTCGCGGCGGCGCTGATCGGCGTATTCGTGCTGAAATGGAGCGGATTCTGACTCGCGGACCGCGACCCGATCAGTAATTGTCGCGGCGGACGAATTGCCGGCTGCCGTCCAGGAGCTGCAGGTTGTTCAGGATCACCGGGTTGTTGGGATCCATGGTGTTGGCTCTGGTCAGAAGCTGCCGCGCCCGCACGTAGTTGCCCCGCAACATGTAGGAATAGCCCTGATTGTTCAGGATCTGCGGCGTGTGGCCGGCCAGCCTGATCGCGTAGCGGTAGGCGCGGTCGGCGAGATCAAAGCGCCCGAGGCGATCATAGCTTGCGGCGAGGCCCACCCATGCGGTCACATCGCGCGGTGCGCGTTCGACCGCGTCACGGAAGTGACGCTCGGCCACCCCGTAATTGCCGCGATTGAAATTCTCGATGCCGAGGCGGACGGCTTCGTCGGACGGATAGTATTTTGCGTTGCCGGGCTCTTCCACGGTGACGGTCGTGGGGGCCTGCGTCGAGGTCAGCGCCGGCGGAGGCGGCGCCGACGGCGGCGGTCCGTCGGCCGTCGTTTCGCACCCGGCAAGAGCTAAGCCCAGGAGCGAGCCAAACATCGCGGGCAGCGCCCCCACCCTTCGCTTGCATTGCGCCATGTTCGATACGCTCCTACCGGAAGATCAGACTTACCAGCCGGATACCTACCGGCAACAATACAACAAGCAGAATCACGGGGAAAATGAATAACCCCAGCGGAAACGTCATTTTCACAGGAAGTTTGTTGGCCAGCTCCTCCGCCCGGAGCAGGCGTTTAGCCCGCATTTCATCGCTAAAGACGTGCAGCGCCTCGCCCACATCGCTGCCAAGCTCAAGCGATTGACGCAGGACGAGCACCAAGGATTGAGCCTCGTCGATGCCCAGGCGGTCGGCCATGGATTCGAGCGCCTCGACCATGGTGCGCCCGGCGCGCGTCTCGGCGCCGACCATCATCAGGTTCAATCCGAATTCCCGGCTCTGTTTCGACAGATGGCCGGTGACGCGGTCCATCGCCGCTTCAAGGCTCAAGCCGGCGTCCACACAAACGGTGAGCAGGTCGAGAAAATCCGGGAACACCTGCCGATAGCGTTCGGACATGGCGCGCTGGCGGCGCGACAGATAGGCGTCTGGCCCCAGGATCGCGATCACCAAGGCAATCAGCAGAACCACGAAGCGCAAGAGCAGCGGGACGTCCTGCAGGAAGGCCTGCGTGAAGGCGTAGGTCAGAAACGGCAGAACGATTACCAGCGCGATGCGCGCAAAGATGTAATAGTTCAGCGCGTCGGCGCGGAAAAAGCCGGCCCGCACCAGATCGCGACGCAACTTGCCGCGCAGAGTGCTGTCGACTCCGAAACGCCGTTCATCGAAATGCCGGGCAACGAATGCCTGCAGGCGTGAAGTCTGCGGTCCGCCCCGGAAATCGCCGGCGCGGACGGCAACGGGTAACCGGCGCTGGATCTGTATCTGCGTCGCCAGCGAACGACCCAAAACGTAAACCAGCGCCGCAACAGCGCCGAACGACAGCAATACGATGATGACGGATGTGGTATCGAACATCTGCGGCCTAGAATTTGAAATGGACCATGCGGTACATGATGATGTTGCCGAGCAGCAGCAGACCGAGCCCCAGAATCGCCGCGGGCACGGTCACCGGATGCGTGGCAATGCCGCCAAAATAGTTGGGCGACAGCAGGCTGATGATCGCGATCAGGATGAACGGCATAAGGGTGAGCACGATCGCGGTCAGCCGCCCCTCGGCGGTGAGCGCCTTCACCTTGAGGCGAAGCGTGGCGCGGCTACGGATCAGCCGGGCAAGACGACCGAGAATCTCGGCCAGCCGTCCGCCGGTCTGGGTCTGAATGCTGATGGCGATGATGAGGAACAGCAGATCCTCTTGGCCGACCCGGCGATAGAGGTTTTCCAGCGCGCGCTCCACGTCGAGGCCGAAGGCGATTTCGTCGGCGGTCATGCCGAACTCGGTGCCGATCGGGTCGGGCATTTCCTTCGCCACCAGCGTCAGCGCGCTGGAAAACGGATAGCCCACCTTCACGCCGCGTACGATCACCTCGATGGCGTTCGGCAACTGCTCGGTAAACTGCGCGATGCGCTTGCGGCGCACCCCCTGCAGAAACAGGACCAATGTGCCGACGGCGCAGATCACCGCGAGCAGCAATGCAATCACGCTGAAGCCCAGCGCCAGCGTAAAGACCAGGAAAAAGGTCATGCTGAGCGCAAAACAGGCAAGGGCGAGCTTGTTGATGTCGAAGCGCAGTCCGGTCTGGGTCCAAAAATCGCTCAGGTTCCTGAGGAACGGCCGATCAAAATCGCCAAAGCCGCGTTCGCGGCGCAGGGTCTCGAGCACGACGCTCGGGCTTGCGCCCTGCGCCGTCAACATCAGCCGGCGGTTGACCGCCGCATCCGTCTTGCGGTGGCGGAACATCAGCACCGCGCCTTGAACACCGAGCAGGACGGCGCCGACGATCAGCGCATAGATGACCCACATCTCGTTCAACTTAAAACTCCTTACAACGGCTTCGAGGCGTCGAAATGGCTGGACGGCAGCTCGATGCCATAGGCTTTGAGCTCGCTCAGGAAATGCGGCCGGATGCCGGTGGCGCGGAAACTGCCGTGAATGTTGCCCTTCTCGTCGGTGTGCTCCTTCACGAAGCGGTAGATCTCATGCATCTGGATCACGTCGCCTTCCATGCCGGTGATCTCGCTGATGCTCACCACGCGGCGCTTGCCGTCGGGAAGCCGCTGCAACTGGATCACCAAGCGAATGGCCGAGGCGATCTGGCTGCGGATGGCGGGTATCGTCATGGGCATGCCGGCCATGCTCACCATCTGCTCGAGACGCTTGAGCGCGTCGCGCGGGCTGTTGGCATGGATGGTGGTCAACGAGCCCTCATGGCCGGTATTCATGGCCTGCAGCATGTCGAAGGCCTCGTCGCCGCGGCATTCGCCGACGATGATGCGGTCCGGGCGCATGCGCAGCGCGTTCTTGACCAGTTCGCGCTGGCGCACCTCGCCCTTGCCCTCAGCGTTGGCGGGGCGCGTCTCAAGACGGCAGATGTGCGGCTGTTGCAACTGAAGCTCGGCGGCGTCCTCGATGGTGATCAGCCGCTCGCCGTCGGGAATGTATCCCGATATCGCGTTCAGCAGCGTGGTTTTGCCGCTGCCGGTGCCGCCGCTGATGATCAGCGAGATCTTGCCGACCGCGGCGGCGCGCAGCAGGTCCACCATCGGCGCGCGCAGAGTGCCGACCTCGAGCAGCCGATCCATCGAGAATGGCTTGTCCGAGAATTTGCGGATGGACACCAGCGGGCCGTCCACAGCGATCGGCCGGATGGCGATGTTCACGCGCGAGCCGTCGGGCAATCGTGCATCGACCATGGGCGAAGATTCGTCCACGCGGCGGCCGATGCCGGCGACGATGCGGTTGATGATACGGAGAAGGTGCGCCTCGTCCTTGAAGTGCACCGTGGTCTGATAGAGCTTGCCAAAACGCTCCACGAAGCACTGCTTGTGCGTGTTGATCAAGATGTCGTTGATGGTCGGGTCCTTGAGCAACGGCTCGATCGGGCCGAAGCCGATCATCTCGTTGATGATCTCCTCGGTAAAGACGCTCAGCTCCTTCTGGTTGAGCGAGATTTTTTCCGCATGCACATAATCGGCGACGTAGGCGCGAATGTGCCGGAAAAGCTCCTCCTTCGGCATCTTTTCCAGAAGCGCCAGATTGAATTCGTCGATGATGCGCGCGTGCAGCTTGAGCCGCTCGTCGAGCAAAGCCGGCCGGCGATCGATCAGATCGCGGTAGAAGTCGCTGGCCTCGACGGTCGTGCCGTCCATCGCAGCCGGGACGGCCTGCGGCGCGCGTGCCGGTGCCTTCGTGCTGCCGAAGAGAAAGCTCATGGAAATGTTCCCCGTTCTCCGCCAACATCTCCGAGGAAGCACCCTCGGTGCCGTTCAACTTCGCGCCAAGTTGCGGCTGAGAATCCGCAAGCGAATTCAGCGATTACCGCACTACAACTTCATAATAAGTCTAGCTTGCGCGGCAGTTGCTGTAGAGAATTAAATGTATTCACCCTTAATTACTTGTGGGCATTCTTAACAAGCTGTGGGTAAGCTTAATGTTTAGCCAACATCCCGCGGGCGAATTCACGCGGCCTTTACCTTGGTGGCCTTGACCCCCAGGCAGAACGCGGCGACAGCGGCAATCTCCTTGGAGATTCGGCGCGAATTGGCGCTGGCCGCGAGCGGCATGCCGGTGTTGCTGCTCTCCAATACCGCCGTCGGATCGTTGCTCACGTAAAACACCTGCTCGTCGCTGAGCACGCTCTCCACATGCTGGCGCCGCTCTACGCCCCCGAGCAGGGTGCGGTCGCAGCGATTGATCACGACGGCGATCGATTCCGGATTGCCGGTGGTGCGGACTTCGCGGACGGCGGCCAGGGTCTGCGACAATTGCCGCAGGCAGGGAATGGTGTTGATCCCGGTCACCACCACGGCATTGGAATTGGCAATGAGCTCGCCGGTCCAGGAGAACCAGGTAACCGGCAAATCGATCAGGATCAGCTCGTAATGCTTGGCAATCATCTCGAACAGCGCGTCAAGCGCGGCCACTTCGAGCTTGGCGAAATCGAATTTGCTGCGTGGGGCGGCGAACACGTCGAGGCCGCTGGAGTGGCGGCTGACGAAAATCTCAAACAGTTGCGCGTCCAGCCGTTCCGGATTCTCGCAAATCTCCTGGATTTGCAGCCGCGGTTCGATGTCCAAATAGTCGCAGATATGGCTGGTCTGAAAATCGAGGTCGACGACGCAAATCCGGCGCTCCTTGTTCGCCTTCTGCAGCTTCGCCCCAACGCCGATTTCCGCCAGCAGCGTCGTGTTGCCCACCCCGCCGGCGGCAGGCACGAAAGCAATGGTGCAGGGGTCGAATTGATTTGCCGCGGCCGTCGGTTGCGAGCTCAACGCGCCGATGCGACGCTTGGCAAAAATCTCGGTGATCTCCTGAGGCGCGCCGGCCATGGAGACCCAGTCGGCGCTGCCGGTGCGAACCAGCCGCTTGTAGTTATTGGCGGAGATGTCGTCGCTGATGAGAATGAAGAAAAACTGGTCGCGGTATTGGGTGGCAATGCTGATGAACCGCTCGAGGTAGGCGTCGTTGTCCGCCGGACCAACGAGCACGATATAGGACGGCTCCCTGTTCGGAACGACAGCGTCGCGAGCCACGTCCTCAAGCCTGCCGATCCGAACCAGGTCCGGAACAGCCGCCTTTATTCGTTTTTCAAGCAACGCGCTCTGTTCGGCACTGAGATTCGTACTCAAAAAGTAGGTGGGCATTTGCCGTATCCGCAGGTGACTTTCGCCGCGCCGGAAGCCTCCCTCAGCGGTGGCCGGTTTCCCGGCGTGCGCCGAGGGCTCTGATCGGGCATCGGTAACAGGAAAACCTGGCTCCAGCGACCACAAGAGCGCACGAGAGTTAACCCCGCAAGCCAAAAGTCAATTGTTCACAAGGCTTTTTCGCCTGCTGTGCCTTTGATGTCGCTTTGAGCATACGTGCGAAACCTTTTCGCGCCGCAGTCGGCTGATCGCCGACCGCCGCGCCTGCAGCCGGTCTTGGCGGGCGGTCCGACGTGAACACTGGTCGCGGGGAGAATGCCCCCTTCGGCGCCCACCCCACACCGCAGCCTGAGGTCAATCACGGCCTGGACGGCGTGAGATCGGTCCGCCGGACAGCCGCCGAAACGCTTCTGTTGACAGCTCAAATGTTAACACTTAACAGGCCGCGGCAAAGAATTAACTAGTTTGTCACTCGATGTGAATGCGAAGCGCCCAATCGTTGACAAAATAATTCACCGTTGAAATACTTTAGATATTGAAAATCAATCACTAAGACACCATCGAAAGATTGTGATCGAAAGACCGTGCATGTCGATACTTGCCCGCATTTGGTCAAGCCGGCCGCGTCCGCGCGATCCTTCGCTGGATGAGAGCGACAGCGGCGGCGCATTGGTCGAGTTCACGATCATCATGCCGCTGTTTCTGCTGGTCGTGTTCGGCATCATCGAATGGGGGCTGATCTACTTTCTGCAAAACAACATGACCAATGCTGCGCGCGAAGCGGCGCGCACATGGGCGGTGCAGAATCAAAGCCTGACTCAGGCGCAGGTCTGCGCCATTGCGACCGGGTATTTGACGGGCACGCAGCACTCCTATCAGTGCACGGCCACCGATCACTGCCAGTTCACCGGGGCGGCGAGAACCCCGGATGTGACGGTGCAGCTTGGCTTGGATGCCGCGTCGGCGTCGGTCATCAATTTCACCGGTTATTTCACCGGCGGGACGCTCGTGGCCCGCGTCACCATGCGCAAGGAAACAGCCTGCCCATGAGGAGATTTCGGCTCAAAAAGGACGAGGACGGCGGGGCTTTGATCGAGTTCACGATCATGGCGCCGGTGCTGTTCCTCATCTTCTTCGGGATCATCGAATTCGGCTCGCTGTTCAACGTCCAGAACAACATGGTCAATGCGGCGCGGGATACGGCGCGCAAGTGGGCGGCGCGCGATGTCCAGACAAAGAATTGGCAACCGGCGGATGCCGTGAACGATTGTCTGAGCCGCCTCACGGGCCTCGGGCAGACGTTCACTTGCAATGCCGTCGATCACTGCGCCGACACGCCAAAACAGCAGGATGTATCAGTGGAAGTAAGAGTCGACGCTGCGGCGGCGTCCCTCGTCAACTACATGGGTCTTTTCACCGGCCAGCAGCTCGTGATCGCGGTGCGCATGCGCCAGGATACGGCCTGCCCGTAAGACAGAGAACGCCGCCAACCGCAGGGGGAGCGTGATGAAGCGGGAAATTCAGACTCGAATTCTGTCCTCGGTTGGGCGATTGCTGCGGCGGTTGCTGCGCAACGAACGCGGAGCGGCGCTGATCGCGCTCACGATTTATTTCCCGTTCTTCGTCGGCATCACGACGCTGGCGGTGGATATGTCATATGTGCTTTGGGTCCGGAATAAATTGCAGGCGGCTGCGGAAGCGGCGGCGCTGGCGGCCACGTACAAGCTGCCTGACAATTCCGCCTGCACCATTGCGGACGGCAGTGCCCCCAACTCCGCTGTTCAGTACACCGGCTCCTGCGACTTGGCGAAGGTCTATGTCGACAGGAATCTGCCGGTGTCGCGCTACGGCACCGTGCTGCGGGCTGCGGATGTGGTGGTCGGCAAATGGACCGACGGATGCGCGGCCGGCGGCGAAAACTGTTTCGAGCCTGGGCCGGCACCGGGCGGCTTGTGCATCAACTATTCGTTCCCGTCGGGAACCGCCAATTGCAATGCGGTGAAAGTGACAACACGCATGGCTGCCGCGAACGGCAACCCGCTGTCGCTTACGCTCGCGCAGACTTTCGGTTTCGGATCGTTCGACGTCAGCGCGACGGCGATAGCGGTGTTCGGGCTCGGTCCCAACGGCGCGGCGCCGACGTGGAACGTGGTGATCGTGCAGGATATCACCCGGTCGCTTGCGCAGTCGGAGCTGACAAAAATGAAGCAGGCCAATCGCCTGCTGCTCGATTGCATGCATCAGTATGCATCGCCAGGCTCCAAGATGGGCGTTACGTTGTTTGCTGGATGCTCGGGCCCCAACTGTCTGGTCAATCCTTCCATACCAACCTACCAGGAACCGGTCGATGTCAGCGCATATGGTCAGGGCTATGCCACCGTGCGGGACAACATCGGCGATCCGCCTACCAATCAAAATGCGGGCATCAAATTGTGCAACAGCTCCGGTGAAACGCCCGGCATGCCCCTATGCACTTTCAACGGCGCCTACACTGGCTACCATCCCACCCTAGGGATCGAAAACTACAGCCCGGGCTCTAATTTTGGCATTACAACCAACCAATACTATGGAATGAAATCGGCATTTTCGCAATTGTGCCCGGATGAATCGGGCGGCAGGTGCCAATATTCGGGCGATCCGCCCGGCTCGCGGCGCGCCATGATCATCGTCAGCGACGGCCTGCCGCAGGCAGCCAATTGTGGAAATCTCAATAGTGGACAGGGTCGCTGCGACGGTGGAACAAATGCAAATGGAAGTATACGGCCAAATCTAGAAGGTGATGCCCAGAAAAAGGCGCAGGAAGCGTACGAGAAAGGCGACATCGACATATTCACTATCTTCTACAGCAGCGCTTCGCAGACCAGCCAAAATTACATTCAGGGCGCCAATTTTATGCGCTCGCTGCGGCGTGGCAGAGGTCTCGAATTCGACCTGACGACGCCCAATGCCGACCAGTTGCAGGAGTTCATGTCCAAGATCTGCGCGACGATGCCGCACCGGCTGGTGTGGTGACCGCGCGGTAGCCGCTTTCAGGGGTCGCCTCCAGCGGCCCCGCTATTTTGCGGTCCGGTATTATCCAGTCAGACGTTCCAAGATAGTCGCGATCCGGAGCGGCCCTGGCGCCCGCGGAAGTCGCTCCATCGAAGGATGATATCAACGCGGAAAATTGTCACCGCTGCACGGCGCTGTGCGGCATCGCCCTTGGCGGTCCCGGATCAGCGCTGCGCCGTTCGCGCTGTCGCGCTCACGCTGCACCGCGTCCGGGACATGCCGCCCTCATCTCATCACGCTAGAGTGCATGTTCCGTTTCGATTGACCCACATCCGCTCATTCCTGCCCCCGATCAAGTCGGGGTAAACTCCAGCGGGAAACCAGGCAGCATCAGTGTGCGGCAGCGAGGTCCCCGCTTTCGCAGGGACGAACGGAAGTTGAGAGCGATTCAGCTCAAACGGAAAATGCGCTACCTTCAGGATGACGGCAACGGATGTATCTCTGGCGCGGCGGTCTTACGTTCAGGACAAGCCAGCACAGCGCACTATCGGAGCAATTTCCGGACAATTGCTCAGCCGGCCGACTATCGTCCTGCCGTGGTGCTGCCGCTTGCGCTTGTTCCCGCGCCCTGCACCTGCGGCGGCGTGATGCGCGGCGGTTGCGGGGGCTGCTTGTTCGGGTCGCGGTAGCGCTCGACGGCGCCGACCATGCGCTGGCCCTCCGCCGGGAGGCGGCGATCCGCCGAGGAGCGCGGCCAGGGATCGATCATGTGCATGGCGACGTTGGCGTCCTTGGCGTTGCCGGTGCTCAGCACCACCTTGTCGCTGCGCTCGGTGTACTGGGTGATCGAATCCTCGAGATGGATGCATCCGGCAAGGCCGGCGCCGAGCGCCGTCAGCAGCAGAATTCGAGTCAGGCGGCCGATGGTCGTCATTTCTACCTCCGCGATGGCGCGCCGGCCGCGGGCGGTTCGGCGCGGATCATGTGGCCATAGGGCCCCTGCAGGTTGCCGCCGCTGGTGACGTAGTCGGTATAGCGCTTGCGCAGCTCCATCTGCCCGAGCAGGAAGAAGTCGAGATCGTTGCTCGGCAGGCGCTGGTCAAAGGGTGTGGCGAGCCGCTGCTCGGGCGTGGTCGGCGCCACAAGATGCGGGGTCACGATCACCACAAGGTCGGTCTCGTTCTCCTGGAACTGGGCGCTGCGGAACAGGGTGCCGAGCACGGGCACCGAACCGATCCAGGGGAGCTGCGAGACGTTGCGGCGGCCGCGTGTCTGCAGCAGGCCGGCGATCGCAAAACTCTGGCCGTCGCGCAACTCGACCGTGGTGCGCGCCTCGCGGCTGGTCAGACCGGGAACGCTGGTCCCGAGGATCGTGACGCCGGTGCTGAAATCGAGCTCGCTGACCGACGGCACGAGGCGCAGATTGATCATGCCGTTGGACAACACCGTGGGCGTGAACGCCAGCTCCACACCGAACTTCTTGAATTCAATGGTGAAGGTCGTGGCGCCGCCGCCCGCACCGGGCTGCGGCACCGGTACCGGGAACTCGCCGCCGGCATGGAAGCTCGCCGAATCGCCGGACAAGGCGATCAGCGTCGGTTCCGCAAGGCGGCGCACCAGCCCTTGCGTCTCCAGCGCCGTGACCATCGCATCCACCCGCGTGCCTTGATTGACAACGTTGGCAAGAAAAACACCGAACGGCGCATTTGCCGCGCCAGCCGCACCCGCTACGGTCTGAAACACCGGAATGCCGGCGGACGGCGTAATGGTGGGGCGATCAACTCCCGTTGAAAAGCCTCGGTTGCCGCTGGCCGACGACGTCATGTAGAGGTTCACGCCCAACGCGCGCTGCGCGTCGCGGCTCACCTCCAGAAACTGCACCTTGAGCATCACCTGCTGGCTCGAGGCGGCGGCGATGCGCATGGTGTTGACGACCGGCGCCTTCGGATAGAACGCCTGCACGGTCTGCACCGCGCGATCGGCGGCAACCGCGTCGGCGGCAACGCCGCTTAGCACGACGTGTTCACCGCTGCCGCTCACAACGATGCCGCCGGCGCCGGGAATGCTGCGGATCCGGCTCTGCAAGTAGGCGGCGTCCACGACCACGTCGATATCGAGTACCTCGATCAGGCGTCCAGTCGAATCGAACACCGATACATTGGTGGTGCCGGCCTTCTTGCCCTGCACGTAGAGGGTTTGGTTGTTGGTGGGCAGCGCATCGACGATGTCGGGGGCGCCCACCACGGCCTTCTCGAACGGCTGGTCGAAGCGAATCGTGCGGGATTTGTTGATCACCACGGTGACGCGGCGAATCAAGTCGGTCTCGCTCTGGGCCTGCGCCTGGAGCTGCATGCGGCGCGCCTGGGCCTGCGCCGACGTTTGCGCCAGCACCTGCGGCTGCGCCTGGGTGCGCGATTGCGCCGAAACCGGCTGCGATCCGATCAATGCATGGACAAGCAATCCGATGAGGCCGGCCGCAGCCGCACAACCGAGTGCCAGCTTCCCGCCGTTCAACGGCCGCCCCTTTCGCCGCGCCGATTGTCTCTCGCTGACGCGAGCGCCCCACCTGCTTGACATATAAACCCCCACTGTCGCCGGCTATGCGCCGGACATTTATTTTGTACCGCCCGGGATTTTCCCGTGCGTCGTCTTGCCGGTCGTTGCGCTTAGGCCTCCTCGATCAGCAATTGAACCGGCTTATCATCACCCCCGGCCAAAGGCTACCGTTCGGTAGCACTTTTCACCAAGTACTCCTCAGGCTTGGACCCCCGCACGATGATCACGGTGGTATTGTCCGACCGCGGGGGCGGCGGCGGCGCTTCCGCGGACGCAGCCTCGGCCTTGACCGGACCCAATGGGATGCTGCTTAAGTCGCGCTCGGTGATGCGGCGCGCGGTGTTGTCGTTCGCCTCGCCCGGTTGCCGCAGGATCAGCGACAGCCGCCCGATCTTTTCCGCCAGCAGAACTTTTTGCGCCTCCTCGGTCGTGACCTCGAGGGTGACTGCGCGCGCAAGCATGGCCGGACGGTCCGGCACCACGCCGGTCACCTGGTCGATGGCGAGCACTTTGACGTTCTGCAGGATGATGTTGGAGTAGCTCTCGCCGCTTTGATTGCTGCGGATCAGGGCGATGTCGACACGGCTGTTCGGCTGCACGAAGCCGGCAACGCCGCTCACGTCATCGACGCGCACGGTGACCGCGCGCTTGTCCTTATCGAGCAGCGTCGAGAGCAGACCGCCCTGCCCCGCCACGCCGACCTTGGAGCGCAGCAGCGGCTCGTTGCGCGCAATCGGCTGCAGCGCAATGCGCGGGCCGTCCTTCAAAAAATCCTTCTTGGTGGCGAAGGCGCCTTCCGGAAGATTTTGCGCCGGCCAAGCAATCTCGGTGATTTTGTTTTCGGGAATGGCGACGCCGATCTCGAGCGGCGCCGATGCCACCACGATGGTCATGGTGGGCGATGACGGCTGCGTCTGGCCTTGGATGACCGCGCGCGCCATGAACGCGGCGATTGCACCCATCACGATGGCCGCAGCGAGAATGAGCAGATTACTTGTGCGCACGGTGCTGGTTCCCTGGTACGAGAATTCGAATGTCGGTACGCTCGCGTCGCTTCAGTATCGTAGCTAAGGCCTTAAGTTTTTCGTAGCCAAGCTCGCAAATAATTTCTTATTCAAGTTAATTTACCAAAAAGCTACCTCGCGCCGCCGCAAGCTGACGTTTGCACTGCGCGAGGTTTGGTGACTGGGGCATGAACTGGCCTGCGACACAACCTACGACTACGACGCTCCGCGGCGCATGTTCCGGCTCCGCAGAATTATACTAAGTATTTCAAGCATACACGCTATTAAATACTTGCACGAACGAGCCGGTTAACATCTTCACAAGAAAAAACCCGCTGTGAACAACTCGTCACAGCAGGTTCGACTTCGTTTTTACAAGAACGGCGCGGGGCCTTTGGCCCCACGCCCTGTCGTTGAAGCGCGCTTGATCAGCAGCCCGCGCCGGTGGTGCTGGTCTTCAGGCTGTTGGCCAGAGTGCACCATTGGCCTTTGATCCACGTGCCAAGACCCGTGATGATCACGATCACCGCAACCACCAAAATCCCGAGCAAAATCGTGTATTCCATCAGCGCGGTGCCTTCCTCGTCGGCGGCAAAGCGCTTCACTGCATTAAGAGCCTTCGTCATAATCGACCTCTCCTGTTGCCTTTCGTCGTCCGTCAGTCTTGCGTTGGTTGGCTGCGGTGAAGTCCGCATCAACACCGCAACCGGCTCCCGCTGAGTCGTTTTTGTTTCCAGCCAGGGTCGCCACTGCGATAGGTGAAAAATATCTAAAGCGATCGCGTAAAGTCAAAGTAAAACTACGCTAAGTGCTTGCAATACTTAGTTTACTATTAAAGTTCACAAGTTAATAACTATTAACGACTGTTGAAAAACTGTGAATAGATTGATCGACGCTGAAATCAGAAACGGCGCCGATGTCTTTGATCCCGTGCAGTGATCGGGCCGACGAACCGCGTCGGAGAGAGCGCGTGAAGTGTTGCCGCGGCGCGCGCTTTCTTGCTGACGTGCCGGACTTGCGCGACCGAGCGGCCTAGTTATTAACAATTTTGTCTGGCGTGTAGCGGCGGTTCGGCCGACTGAGCAGCAGCCTCTTGCCTGCACGTGTTGTCTGCACGTGCTCCGACACGAGCGACCGTCACTCGCAGATCATGTGCGGCCGCCTCTCATTTCAGAGCGCAGTGCCGCCGCGGTTCCAGCCGCGCGCTCCCTCGCCGAAGATCACGGGGCCTTGCTCGGTGATGGCCACCGTGTCCTCGAGCTTGATGAAACCGCGCACCGGATGTTGCAGCGTGGTCTCCACCGAGACGACCATCCCGGTTTCGAGCGGCCGCTTGGCATCGTAGTCGTCGTAAGGCACCGGTCCGGTGGCGGTGAGGCGCGGGGCCTCGTGGCTCACCAAACCCATGCCGTGGGCGAGAAAGTGCATGTGATTGTGGTGCTTGGATTTTGCCAGCAACCCTTCGCCGGCGGCATAGACTTCGCTGCCCATGACACCGGGACGGCACACCTTCATCGCCGCGCGCTGGATCGCTTCGATCTCCGCCAGCATATCTTCGAGCTCGGCGTCCGGCTCGCCCAGGATCGCCATGCGACACACGTCGCCGATATAGCCTTCGTAGTTGCCGCCGGAGTCGAGCGAAAGGATATCGCCCTTTTCCCAGCGCTGGTCGGACGGGGCACGGTTCAGACTCGTGCCGGCGGTGATCAGGCAATATTCGAAATGCAGGCCGCGGCTGGTTTCTTCGCGGCGCAGCGCCTCCACCAGCTCGGCCTTGGTCGTGCCGGGCCCGTGCTTTGCGATCACCGCCTGCATGGACTCGATGACCTTCTCGGACGCGATCTTCAGCTTGGCGAGCTCTTCCGGCGTCTTGCGGGCGCGCAGCCGCTCGAGCACGAACAGCGCATCCTTGATCTCGCTGTCGGGAAACGCCTTGCGCAGCGTATTGCTCGAATCGAGCGGAAGAAACGCGGTTTCCGCGCCGATGGTCTTGGCCTTAATGCCGACCTTGCGCATGTAGTCGGCGGCCTTCTGCATCACGTCCACGGAGCCGGAGGAATTGGTCTGCTGCTCCGGCGTCCAGAACGGCTTGAGCTCGCGCTGATAGCCTTCAAGCCGATGGCCGAAAAAACCGGCTTTCTCCGGCGCGCCCTTGGGATAGACCAGCACCGGCAGGTAGCGGCTCAAGCCCATGGCGTCCATGTAATCGAAGAAAAAGGCGCGATGGCCGCCAAGCAGATATTGCACATTGTGCTTGGAGGTGGCGAGCAGCACGTCCATGCCCGCCTCGTCCATCAGGCGGTCGAGCAGCGCCGCGTCGAAGGGAATTTTGGTCTGTTGCGTTTGCTTGGCGACGACGGTCATTGCAGTACTCCGTGGTCAGGGATCGGGAATTCATGATTTAGCCAGTGCCGCGGCTTCGGGCTCGTCCTTGGCAAAATCGAGCTCGACCTTGGCACCGTTTGGGTCATAGAAGAAGAGCTGCCAGGCGCCGGTCTCGCCCTGCTGGCGCAGATCGTAGGCGATGCCGCGGCGCTTGAGCTTGGCAACAATCTCTTTCAGCCCGGTTGCGGTGAAGGCCATGTGATCGAGCACGCCATGCGGCTGTTCCGGCATCCTGATCGGGTCGATCACATGCAGAACCGGCTGATTGCCGGCGTAAAGCCAGACGCCCGGGCGGCTGATCGGCGGGCGATAGCCCGATTTCAGGCCCAAAAGGTCGCCGTAAAACTCCTCGGTCGCTGCCACGTCCTTGGTCAGGAGCGTGAAGTGGTTCATGGCTTGGACCGGCATCGCTGTCTCCTCGCGCCAGGGCGCAGCAGCGCATCATGTATCATGCATCACGTATCATGCATCATAAGCGAGCGCAGCAGACGATGAAAGCGCGTCAAGCGCCGCCATCATTCCCGCCGCACAGCCCTTCCTCGCGCGGCGCCGAGGGTGGTGCCAAAATGTCGGAACGCAACGCCGGACCGATTGTTGGCCGGTCTGGTTGTTGCGAATAGGGGTCGCCCATGGCCAAGCGCGCGCGCAGCGGCGGCGGCCGCCGCTGGTCGGCGGAGGTCACCCGGCGCAGCAATGCGCTGGATCTGGAACCGGGTGTGTTCACATGGCGCGATCCCAAGCGGATTGCCATGTCGCTGAAGCGTTCGGCGGAACTCAGCACGCGGCGGAAAGCCGAGCCGTTTCGCTCGGCCCTGTCGATGCTCACCTTCTATATCAACCGCGCAGGACGAAACCTGCCGGCTGCGCAGCGCAAAATTCTGGAGCGGGCGAAAGTCGAGCTGCGCAAGGCGTTCGGCCGCGACGAGACGTGAACCGGCCGCCGGCCTATCGTTCGAGCGAAATATTGTTGGCGCGCGCGACCGCGGTCCAGCGTTTGATCTCGGCCGAGATCAGAGCAGCAAATTCCTCCGGCGTGCCGCCGCCCGCCACGATGCCCTGCTGGTCGAGCTTGGCCTTGATCTCCGGCTCGCGGATGATGCGGTTGATCTCGGCGTTGAGCCGATCGATGATCGGCCGCGGCGTGCCGGCGGGCGCGAACATGCCGACCCAGGTCACGGCTTCGACGCCGGGATAGCCTGATTCCACCACGGTCGGGACATCGGGAAATTTTGGGTCGCGCGTCAGGCTGCCAACGGCAAGCGCGCGCAGCTTGCCAGCCTGGATATGGGGCGCGGAGACGAGCGACGACATCACCGAAAACTGGGTCTCGCCCGAAACGGTCGACATGATGGCGGGCGCACCGCCGCGATACGGCACATGCTGGATGCGCACGCCGGCAAGGTTGCTCCACTGCGAAATGACGAGATGCGCCTGGCTTGCCGCGCCGGGCGTGGAGTAGTTGTATTTTTCCGGGTTGGCCTTGGCGAGCGCGGCAAATTCGGCCAGCGTCTTGGCCGGCACGTTGGCGTTGACCACGAACATCAGCGGATTTTTGCCGATCAGGATGATCGGGCTCAAATCCTTCTCCGTGTCGTAAGGCATTTTGGGATTGACCGCCGGGTTGACCGAATGCGTCGCCAGCGCAACGCCGAGCGTGTGGCCGTCGGGCGGTGATTTCGCGACCGCGTCGGTGCCCGTCACGCCGCTCGCGCCGGGGCGATTTTCGACCACGATCGGCTGGCCCAGGGCTTTTTCCAGCGAGGGCTGCAACAGGCGCGCCACGATGTCGTTGGCACCGCCGGGTGCGAACGGCACGATGAGTCTGATGGGTTTGCTCGGCCAGGTCTGGGCGCCGGCCGTGGAGAGCGCGATCAGCATAGCCGCAACAGCAGCAACGCTGCGCAGCAGAGTTGCAAGCCTATGGACAAGCGCCATGACAGCCTCGCGTTGGGTATTCGACTTCAGCGCAAATTGTCGGCCACGCCACGGGATGCGTCAATGTGCATTTCCGCCGATCCGGCAGCGGCTTTCCGGCGGGCCGTCGCGGTTGCTACAATCGGCGCGGATTCGCTGAAAATTCGCGCCGGCACAACAAGCGGCGGCTGCCATGACGGAGCGGAATTCGAAGCTCACCGAGCTGGAGAATCTGTTGCGGCGCGTCCCGCCGGCCAAGCGTCCGGCGCTCCTGAAATCGATCGCCGATCTGTTCATGGAGAACGCCGAACGCTACCGGCCGGCGCAGATCAATCTGTTCGACCGGCTGTTCAGCCTTCTGATCACCGAGGTCGACAAGGAATCGGCCGCGGCGCTGGCGCGGCGGCTCGCCCCGCTCGCCAACGCCCCTTTCCTCACGGTGAACCGCCTCGCGCTCGACGACGATATCAGGGTCGCCGAACCCGTGCTGCTGCGCTCGCCTTGCATCGAAGATTCGGTCCTCATGGAGATCGCCCGCGCCAGAGGGCAGACGCATCTGCTTGCGATCGCCTGCCGCAGTCGGCTCGCTGAGCCGATCGTTGATCTGTTGGTTGCGCGCGGGGACGATGTGGTGATGCGCTATGTGGCCAACAATCGCGAGGCCCGGCTTTCTCCGCAAAGCGCCGCGCTTTTGGTCGAGCGCGTCAGAAGCGACGGTTCGCTCGCCATCCTGGTGAGCCAGCGCGACGACGTTCCGGCTCACCTGTTGGCGGATCTGCGGGTTCACGCGCAACCCACGAGCGTGTGCTGACGCCAGGCGGGCTGAGGTATGCCTAAATGTTCGCCCAGCCGGGCGGCGGCTTCTTGCCCGGATGGATGGCGCCGCAGCGCTTGCACTTGCGCGCGGCCTCGTTGTTGTAGAACGCTTCGTAGAGCGGCGGCAAATCCTTCACCAGGTGTTTCACCTTCACTTCGATCCGGTGCACGAGCGCGCCGCACTCGAAACAATACCATTCGAAGCCGTCGAGCTCGTCCTCCTGGCGCTTGGGCTCGACCACGAGGCCGATGGAACCGGCCGGCCGCTGCGGCGAATGGCGCACGTGCGGCGGCAACAGGAACACGTCGCCCTCGCGGATCGGCACATCGTAAAAATCGCCGTTGTCGCCCACTTTGAGCACCATGTTGCCCTTGAGCTGGTAGAAAAATTCCTCCACCGGATCGTCGTGGTAATCGCAGCGCTCGTTCGGGCCGCCCACCACCTGCACGGTCATCTCCCCGTCCTCAAACACCTTCTTGTTGCCGACCGGCGGTTTCAGGAGGTGCTGGTTCTCCTCGATCCATTTCTGGAAGTTGAAGGCGCGAAGGCGTCCGGTACGCATAGGCTGCTCCGTGGCTGCTCCGTCAGGCGGCGCTCGTGGCGAGCGCGGCATGATCCAGCTTCAAGCCGCATGCGGCGAAGGCGCGGCGGGTGGCTTCCTTTTCCGCTTCGGTGAGCTCCAGCATGGGCGGTCGCACGCGGCCGCCTACCTGCCCCAAAAGCTCCTGCCAGAATTTGGAATGCGCCGGCGGCTTTTCCGGCGGCCGCGTGCGGCGGAACGCCTCGCGCACCGAATTGAGGCTGTCGCGCACGAGCTTGGCGCGGGCGATTTCGCCCCGGAACGCAAGGTCGGTGTATTCGCGCATGCGGCGGTCCGTCTTGGTCTGGAACAGGTACGGCGGCGAGGAACACAAATACAGCCGCCAGCCCAGTTCCACGATGTTGTCGAACCATTCCTCCTCGGAGGCGGTGCTGACGATGAGCTTGTCGCCGACAAGATGCGTAAGCCGCACATACATCTCGCGCGGTACGCTGTACTTGATGGCCACGATGTTAGGCAATTCGGCGATGCGTGCGCACAGCTCCGGGCTCATCAGGTAGCCGGAGTCGGGATGGCTCCACAGCGCAATGCCGATGTCCACCTTTTCGCTGATGGTGCGGTAGTATTCGTAGAGCGTCTCGTCCTGCTTGTGCAGGAAGTGCAACACGGGCGCGTGCACCACGATGTAATCGGCGCCGACCGCCTGGGCGTGGCGGGCAAGCTCGATGACCACGTCCATGTTCTGGTCCGAGCACGACATGATGGTGCCGGCCCGGTCGCCGATCTCATCAACGGCGAGCTCGAAGGTGCGCTTGCGCTCGGCAAGCGACATGGAGAAGAACTCGCCCTGCTTGCCGCTCACGAAGACCCCGTCGATGCCGAGATCATCGACCCAGTGGCGCAGGTTGCGGCGGAAGCCGGTCTCGTCGATGGACAGGTCCGGGGCGAAGGGCATGAGCGCGGCGGCCCAGATGCCGCGCATGTGCACGCGGGCATAGTCCTTGGCGTCGGCGCGGCGGTATTTCATGCAACACCTCGACGGCGAAAACCTAGCACCTGTACCGGCCAATGACACTACGTCTGTGCGTTGCATTCAACCGCAGGTCCCGGATGCGGTGCAGCGCGAGCGTATTTCTACGTCCCTACGTCCCGGATGCGGTGCAGCGCGCAGCGCCGAAGGCGCGGAGCGGTGCACCGCTGATCCGGGACCGCCAAAGACAAGGCCTCGCTTCGTCCCGGATGCAATGCACCGCTGATCCGGGACCGTTGCGGACCCGGAGCTTGTAACGGTCCCGGGTCTGCAGCGCACCGCTCCGCTTCGCTCCGCGCTGCGCTGCGCCCGGGACACGAGTGGGGTGCACAGCGTTGCATTCAACCGCACGTCCAACCGAACGTCCCGGATGCGGTGCAGCGCACAGCGCCGAAGGCGCGGAGCGGTGCACCGCTGCTCCGGGACCGTTGCGGATTCGGAGCTTGTAACGGTCCCGGGTCTGCAGCGCACCACTCCGCTTCGCTCCGCGCTGCGCTGCGCCCGGGACACGAGTGGGTGCACAGCGTTGCATTCAACCGCACGTCCAACCGAACGTCCCGGATGCGGTGCAGCGCGCAGCGCCGAAGGCGCGGAGCGGTGCACCGCTGATCCGGGACCGTTGCGGATTCGGAGCTTGTAACGGTCCCGGGTCTGCAGCGCACCACTCCGCTTCGCTCCGCGCTGCGCTGCGCCCGGGACACGAAGATGATGCACCGGTCGATGCTCAAGTCGAAGGAATGGCGCGCCGGTATGAGGCGGCTTCTGTCTCTTTGCGGCCCTCAGGCCGCCGACTGGGTTGGGGTCTGGACCGGCGCGCGGCGCCGGGCGCGGTCGAGCACGAGGTCAAGGGAAGCGAGTTCCACCCGGTTGCGACCGCGCGCCTTGGCGTAATACAGCGCCTGGTCAGCCTGGGAGAGCGCCGTCGATATGTCGAGCGAAGGCCCCTCCTCCACCACAACGCCGACACTCACCGTGCTGTGCACCGCGCAGCCGTCGACGGTGGCTGCGGCCTCGGCGAAAGTGGTTCTGATCCGCTCGGCAATCGCCAGCGCCTTTTCCCGGTTGGCGTCGCGCAGGACAATGGCGAATTCCTCGCCGCCGAGGCGGCCGATGAGGTCCTGCGGGCCGAGTTTGCTTTGCGTGGTTTCGGCGAAAATCTGCAGGATCTGATCGCCGATGGCATGACCGAAACGGTCGTTGATCGATTTGAAATGGTCGAGGTCCATCAGCAGCACCGCCCATGTCCGACCCGGATTCGATTGACGCGACAACAGATCGGAGGCCTGCTCCAGGAAGGCGCGGCGATTGGCAATGCCGGTCAACGGATCGATCAACGCCGCCGTCTTATGGCGCAGCTCGGTCCGCTCCTTCGCCATGGCGAGCAGAATGAAGGCGATGGAGATGGTGAACAGCAGCGCCTC
This sequence comes from Xanthobacteraceae bacterium, assembly GCA_035574295.1. Lineage (GTDB taxonomy): Bacteria > Pseudomonadota > Alphaproteobacteria > Rhizobiales > Xanthobacteraceae > PNAI01. Next base: position 50,679 of record DATLYX010000049.1, on the reverse strand, counting down.
GAAGCTGAGCACCGTCAGCCAGACACTCGAGAAAATCTGATTTTGACTGGTCCACGGCAAGAAGGCGAGGATGGGCGTGCGCAGCAGATACAGCGCGCCGTGGGCAAACAGCATAAACACCGCGGGGATGCGCGACACGAGCGGTTCCGCGCGACCGCGCCAGAATTCATAGGCCGTCAGCCACGTATAAGCGGTGATGATGCCGGAGCTCAAGAGAACGCGGGCGTCCAGAGAATCAGTAATGAACGACGTGCGGCTCGCCAGAAGCCAGATCACCGCGCCGGCCACAAGCGCAACCGGCTGCACCGAGCGGCCGTCGAACACGCGCGCGCCGACGTAAGTCATGGCGAAGGCGGTGAACAGGATGGCGTTGGCAAGATCGATGGCGATCAACTCCGACACGCTGCCGTACAGGCCGAACAGCACGATCGAAGCGGAGCGCAACAGATGCGAGAATCCCCACCACGCAACGGCATAAATCTGCGTGTTCTGCACCCAAGCGAACAGCAGCAGCAATCCGAGCATCGCCTCGATATAGACCGTCACCAGCAAGAGGGTATTGAGGTCGAGGTCCATCTCATGCAATCCACGAATGCCGAAAGCGGGGGCCCCATCGGGATGGATGACGGCTATCAACCGCGCGGAAAGAATCGATAAATGAGACTGGACACCCGCGACCTTACCGGTCTTATGGTTTCGGCAATCTTTTCACCGGGCTGGACGAGGCGCAAAAGGCCAGTTATTTCGCCGGGTTGCGCGCGGCTGGTTGCGACCTCAGATTGCCTAGGCGGCAGCCCGCGCGGCAGTCTTGTGGCGCCCGGCGCGCTCCTCTAGGGTCCGCGCTTCCTACAAAGGCCGTTTTGTCATGGCGATGTGCGAGAGCATTGTTGACGCGATCGGCAACACGCCGCTGATCAAACTCAGGCGCGCCTCGGAGGCGACCGGCTGCACCATCCTGGGCAAGGCCGAATTCATGAATCCCGGGCAGTCGGTGAAGGACCGGCCGGCGCGCCAAATCATCTTGGAGGCGGAAAAGCGCGGCGAGATCCGACGCGGCGGGCTCGTGGTCGAAGGCACGGCCGGCAATACCGGCATCGGGCTTGCCCTCGTCGCCAACGCGCGCGGCTATAGGACCCTGATCGTCATTCCCGACACCCAGAGCCAGGAAAAGAAGGATACGCTCAGGCTGTGCGGAGCCGAGCTGATCGAAGTGCCGGCGGTACCTTACAGCAATCCCAACAACTATCAGCACGTGGCGCGGCGCCTTGCCCAGCAGTTGCGCGCGAGCGAACCGAACGGAGTGCTGTTCGCCGATCAGTGGAACAACCTCGACAACCCCAAGGCCCACTACCTCACAACCGGACCGGAAATCTGGGAGCAAACCGGCGGCCGGATCGACGCCTTCATCTGCGCCATCGGCACCGGCGGAACGCTCGCCGGCGTATCGCGGTTCCTGCGCGAGAAGAAGAAGGACATCGTCATCGGCTGCGCGGACCCGCGCGGCGCGGCCATGTACGAATTGTTCGCGCACGGCAAGGCCAAGGCGTCGGAGGGCAATTCGGTGACCGAGGGCATCGGGCTTGGCCGGGTGACGCCGATCATCGAGGGCCTGAAAGTGGAAAAGCCCTATCTGATCCCGGACGAAGAAGCGATCCCGCTGCTGTTCGATTTGATGGAGCAGGAGGGCATTTCGCTCGGCGGCTCCTCGGGCATCAATGTCGCCGGCGCAATCCGCCTTGCCAAAGAGCTTGGGCCGGGCCACACCATCGTCACCGTGCTCGCCGATTACGCCTCGCGCTATCAGTCAAAATTGTTCAATCCGACCTTCCTCCGCTCCAAAAACCTTCCGGTGCCCGCCTGGCTCGAACGCAAGTCGAACATCCAGATTCCGTTCGAGAAAACTTGAAGCCGCCGCAGCGAGACCGCCCATCATGGCCACGGACTGCCTGTTTCGCGAGGATGCCTATCTGAAGGAGTGCAGCGCCACCGTGGTCGGCTTCAGGCCGGACGGCGGGATCGTGCTCGATCGCACGGTTTTCTACGCCACCTCGGGCGGACAACCGGGCGACCGGGGCGTGCTCACCACGCGCGCCGGCGATGCGATCCTCATCGCCAATGCCCATTACACCGATCCGGACAAGACCGAGATTGCGCACCTGCCCGCGGAAGGGGCGGCGGCGGCGCTCGCCGTGGGCGAGCCGGTGCAATTGGTGATCGACTGGGAACTGCGCTACGCGCGCATGCGCATGCACACCGCGCTGCATCTGCTGTCGGCGGTGCTGCCCTATCCGGTCACGGGCGGTGCGGTCGGCGATACGGAGGGACGACTCGATTTCGACATCCCGGAGGCCGGCCTCGACAAGGAGGCGATCACGCAGAAGCTCGCCAGGCTCGTTGCGGCCAATGCCGAAGTGCGCGCGCGTTGGATCACGGCGGAGGAGCTGGAGGCCAACCCGGGTCTCGTGAAAACCATGTCGGTGAAACCGCCGATGGGCAGCGGCAAAGTGCGGCTCGTGGAGATTGTCGGCTACGATCTGCAACCATGCGGCGGCACGCACGTGCGGCGAACGAGCGAGATCGGCAAGGTGGCGGTAACGCAAATCGAGAAGAAGGGCCGCATCAATCGTCGCGTGCGCCTGGCGCTGCTCTAGCTTGCGCGGGCGGTGCGGATCTCGCGCACGTCGTAATGACGCGAGCGCTCGTCGAAGCGCTTGAGCAGGGCGCGGGCGGCCGGCGGCACCACGGCCTCCTCCCACCGCTCGCCAGCGAAGGCGCGCACCGCGTCGAGCGAGGTGAACCACAGTACGGTGGCGAACTCCACTTCGTCTCCTGCGGTGCGGCGGAACAGCTCGATGCGCAGAAATCCGTCGATCCGGCGCGCCAGGATGCCCGGAAAAATCTCGGTTTTCAGCAGCGTCTCATAGGCGTCGGCATTTTGCGGCGTGGTGTAGCCGTACCAGATACGGCTGATCATGCGGCACTCTCCTCTTCCAGCGAACCGGACCAGGGCCTATGTTACGCGATCCTGCGAAAGACACGCCATGGCCCATCCCCCCGCAAGCAAATGGCTCGTCACCACCGAATGGCTCGCCGCGCGGCTGAGCGCGCCCGACATCTCGATCGTCGATGGCTCTTACTATCTGCCCACACTTAAGCGCGACGCCAAGGCTGAGTACCTCGCCGAGCACATTCCCGGCGCGATGTTCTTTGATATCGACGGGATCGCGGATCATTCGACCGACCTGCCGCACATGCTGCCGGGGGCGGAGCAATTCTCCGCGGAGGTCGGACGGCTCGGGATCAGCGATGAGGACACCATCGTGGTGTACGACGGCGTGGGGCTCGGCGGGGCGCCGCGGGTGTGGTGGACGTTCCGAGTCTTCGGCGCCAAGAAGGTTTTTGTCCTCGACGGCGGCTTGCCGAAGTGGAAGGCGGAAGGCCGGCCGCTTGAAAGCGGCATGACCAAGCGGCCGGCGCGGCGGTTCAATGCCATGCTCGACACCTCCAAGGTCGCCATGCTCAGCGACGTGCAGCTTGCGCTCGCCAACGGTTCCGCGCAGGTGGTGGATGCGCGGCCGGCGGAGCGGTTTCGCGGGCAAGCGCCGGAGCCGCGGCCGGGAATCAAATCCGGTCACATGCCGGGCGCGCTCAACGTGCCGTCAACAACGTTGGTGCAGGAGGGCCGGTTGGTACCGCCGGAAAAAATCGCGCAAGCCTTTGCCGCCGGCGGCGTGGATTTGGCAAAGCCGATCATCACAAGCTGCGGATCGGGGGTGACGGCGGCAACGCTGTGGTTCGCGCTCGAGGCAATCGGCAAAGAACCCAAGGCGCTCTACGACGGTTCCTGGACCGAATGGGCGAGCCGGCCCGAGCTGCCGATCGTCAAGGATTAGCCGCGGGCCAGTAAACGCCCGCGCCGCAACGAGGCAACCCGCCACCCCGCGGCCCACGCAAGGCCATTGCCGGGGGAGCCCCAATATCGGAATATCGCGCCGGGGCTTGGCAAAGAGGGCCGCGGCATGATTTTCCGCCAATTGTTCGACCCCGTCTCGTGTACCTATTCGTATCTGATCGCGAGCCGGCGCGGTGCCGAGGCGCTGATCATCGATCCGGTTCTGGAAAAGGTCGACCGCTATCTGCAGCTCATCAAGGAATTGGACCTGCGGCTGGTCAAGGCCGTGGACACGCACATGCATGCCGACCACATCACCGGGCTCGGCGCGCTGCGCGACCGCACGCGCTGCATCACCGTGATGGGCGAGCAGAGCAAGGCCGACGTGGTGTCGATGCGGCTGTCCGACGGCGATAAGCTGACCATCGAGGGGATCTCGCTTGAGGCGATCTACACGCCCGGGCATACCGACGACTCTTACAGCTTCCTCATGGGCGACCGCGTGTTCACCGGCGATACGCTCTTGATCCGCGGCACCGGCCGCACCGATTTCCAGAACGGCGATCCGCGCCTGCAATACGAGTCGCTGTTCGGCAGGCTCTTGAAATTGCCGGACGAGACGCTGGTGTATCCGGCACACGATTACAAGGGTGATACGGTGTCCACGATCGGCGAGGAGAAACGCTACAATCCGCGCCTGCAGGTGAAATCAATCGACGAATACGTCGAGCTGATGAACAAGCTCAATCTGCCGAACCCGAAGATGATGGACGTGGCAATACCCGCCAACATGAAGGTCGGGCTGGCGCAGGAGGAGATCGCCAGGCGCGGTTGGGCGCTCAGCGCGGAAGCCGCGCTCGGACTCGTCGGGCGGCCGGATGTGGCGCTCATCGATCTGCGTGAGCGCAGCGAACGCGAAAAGCACGGCCTCATTCCAGGTTCCCTGCACGTGCCCTATCCGAGCCTGCAAGAGAACATCAGCGCGGGCGGCATGCTGTACGAGCTCGCCAAATCCACCAGCAAGCGCATGGTGTTCTATTGCGCGTTCGGCGAGCGCTCGGCCATGGCAGTGCAGGCGGCGCAGGACGCGGGGCTTTCGTCGGCCTGCCATATCCAAGGTGGCCTCGACGCCTGGAAGAAGGCCAACGGCCCCCTCGTCCGTTGACCGCGCGCATTGGCCGATATTTCGGCCAATGGCTGGCGGGCCGGCGGCCGACTCGGCCATTGGCTGCGCTGCAAGGCAGCGCACGGTTCTGTGCTGCTGCGCTCAATGCAGGATCTGGCTCAGGAACAGCTTCGTGCGCTCATGCTGCGGGTTGGCAAAAAACGCGTCCGGCGCGTTGACCTCGATGATCTGCCCTTCGTCCATGAACACCATTCGATCGGCGACCTGACGTGCAAAGCCCATTTCGTGGCTGACCACGATCATGGTCATGCCGTCGTTGGCCAGTTCGATCATTACGTCGAGCACCTCTTTCACCATTTCCGGATCGAGCGCGGAGGTCGGCTCATCGAACAGCATGATCTTTGGGTTCATGCAGAGCGCGCGCGCGATGGCAACCCGCTGCTGCTGGCCGCCGGAGAGCTGCGCGGGATATTTGTCCGCCTGCTCGGGAATTTTGACGCGCCGCAGATAGTGCCGGGCGATTTCTTCGGCCTCGCGCTTGGGCAAGTGGCGCACCCAGACCGGCGCAAGCGTGAGGTTCTCCAGCACCGTCAGATGCGGAAATAGGTTGAACTGCTGAAAAACCATGCCGATCTCGCGGCGCACCTCCTCGATTTTCTTCACATCGTCGGTCAATTCGACGCCGTCCACGATGATGCGACCGCGCTGGTGCTCCTCCAGCCGATTGATGCAGCGGATCAGCGTGGATTTGCCGGAGCCGGACGGGCCGCAGATCACGATCCGCTCGCCGCCCATCACCTTCAGATTAATGTCGCGCAGGACGTGAAAGTCGCCAAACCACTTGTTCACGCCGATCATTTCCACCGCCACCGGCGTGCGCAGCGGCGCTGGTTTCAAAAACCCGGCGATCGCATTGCTTGCGCCGCTCATCGCCGCTCGCCCTGGGCGAGCCGCGCCTCGACATAGCGCGAATAGCGCGACATCGCGTAACAGCCGAGAAAATAGAACAGGCCGACGAAAGCGTAGCCGGTCACGCTGGTGACCGGGGTGGCCCATTTGGGGTCGATGCGCGAGGCCTCCACGGTCTTGAGCAGATCGAAAATGCCGACCACAAACACGAGCGTGGTGTCCTTGAACAGTCCGATCGCGCTGTTGACCATGTTGGGAATGGTGATTTTGAGCGCCTGCGGCAGAATCACAAGATACATGACCTTCCAGTAGCCGAGGCCGAGCGCCTGGGCCGCCTCGTACTGGCCGCGCGGGATGGCCTGCAGCCCGGCGCGCACCACCTCGGCAAGATATGCGGCGGAGAACATGGCAACGCCGATCAGCGCGCGCAGCAATTTGTCGGGCGACCAGACCTCGGGCAGAAACAGCGGCAGCATCACGCTTGCCATGAACAGCACTGTGATCAGCGGAACGCCGCGAACGAATTCGATGTAAATCACCGAGAACAGGCGCACCGCAGGCATGGACGAGCGCCGCCCCAGCGCCAGCAGGATGCCGATGGGCAGCGCCACCACGATGCCGACCGCGGCCACCACCACGGTCACCAGGACGCCGCCCCACTTGGCGGTCTCAACGATCGGAAGTCCAAGCCGGGGCGCGCCATACAGCAGGACGAACGAGGCAACCGGCAGCGCCAAAAAGAAGTACAGCATGCCGAGGCCGCGGCGCGGTGCGTCAAGCCAGGTCATCCAGCCGATGCCGAAGGCGAGCGCGGCGAAGAAAATATCGACCCGCCAGCGTTCCTCGATGGGATAGAAGCCATAGATGAAAAAGTTCAACCGTTCGGCCACAAACGCCCAGCAGGCGCCGACCACGGGTCGCTCCGGCCGCGCGAGACAGGATTCCCGATCGAAGCCGGTCCAGACCGCATCGAGCAGCAGGAATTTGACCAAAGGCGGCACGGTCCAGAAAAGCAAAAGCACGCAAAGGACCGTAAGCGCAATATTGAGCGAGCTCGAAAACAAGTTTGCGCGCAGCCAGGCGATGACACCGGTCTCGCTGCGCGGCGGCGGCGCGGCCGGGATTGGCGCCGGGGCAACAAATGCGGTCTGCAGGGGCGGCACGGCGCTAGCGCTCCACAATCGCCACGCGGCGGTTGTAAATGTTCATCAGCAGCGAGGTGAACAGGCTGATGCTCAAATAGACCGCCATGGTCAGGGCGATCACTTCCACGGCCTGCCCGGTCTGATTGAGCACGGTGCCGGCGAAGATGTGCACCAGGTCGGGATAGCCGATCGCCACGGCGAGCGATGAGTTTTTGGTGAGATTGAGATACTGGCTCGTCAGCGGCGGCACGATCACGCGCATGGCCTGGGGAATCACCACAAAGCGCACGGTCCGCCATGCGGACAACCCGAGCGACTGGGCCGCCTCGGTCTGGCCGCGCGGCACCGCCAGCAGCCCCGCACGCACCGCTTCGGCAATGAAGGCGGCGGTATAGGTGGAGAGGCCGATCAGCAGCGCGATGAATTCGGGCAGGATTTCCAGCCCGCCGTGGATATTGAAACGCCCGGGCTGCGGATAATCGAACGCGACCGGAAAACCGGCGAGCGCCAAGGCAACGAGCGGCGGTGCCAGCACCAGCGCCAGCACAACGACCGTGACCGGGGGTGCAAAGCCGGTGCGCTCGCGGCGGCGCTTGGCCCAGCTCCGGTAGGCAATGGCCGCAATGATCCCGAAAACCAGCGCGGAAAGCGCAATTCCCGCGCCGGAGCCGAATACCGGCTCCGGCAGAAACAGGCCGCGGCGATTCAGATACCCGCCGCCGGGAATGCGAATGCTGTCCTGCAGCCGCTCGGGCAGCGCGTTGAGCACGGCGTTGTACCAGAACAGAAGCTGCAGCAGCAGCGGCAGGTTGCGAATGACCTCCACGTAGAGGCCGGCCAGTCGCGACACCAGCCAGTTGCGCGAGAGCCGTGCGATGCCCACCGCGAAGCCGAGGACCGTGGCCAGGACGATGCCGATGGCGGCGACCAGCAAGGTGTTGAGCAGACCGACCCAGAAGGCGCGGCCGTAAGTCGAGGTGATCGAATACTCGATCAGGGTCTGGCTGATGTCGAAGCCGGCGGTGTCGTTCCAGAACCCGAAGCCGGAGGCGATCTTGGCGCGCTTGAGATTGGCGCTGGCGGTGGTGATGGCGCCGTAGGCCAGCGCGGCGATGGCCGCGCACAACAGCGCCTGGTAGGCAATGGCGCGCGCCCTGGGATTGTTGAGCAATGAAACGCCCGGCTTTGCGCTCTCCGCCGCGTCCATCACGTGCTCCGGAACGCCCCGGACAATGCGGCCTCAGAGCATCGGCGGCGCGTACTGCAGGCCGCCCTTGTTCCAGAGCGCATTGAAGCCGCGCGGCAATTTGAGCGGCGATCCCTGGCCGACGTTGCGCTCGAAGGACTCCCCGTAGTTGCCGACGTGCTTGATGATCCGGTAGGCCCAGTCGGCGGTCAAACCCAGGCCCGCGCCCACGTTGTCCTCCACGCCGAGCAGTCGCCGCACCGCAGGAATGTCGGACTTGCGCATGTCATCGACGTTGGCTCTGGTCACGCCGTATTCCTCGGCGATCAGCATGGCAAAGTGCACCCATTTGACGATATCGAACCACTGATCGTCGCCCTGGCGCACGGCGGGACCGAGCGGCTCCTTGGACACCACGTCGTCGAGGATCACGTGCTCGTCGGGATTGGCCAGCTTGCGCATCTCGCTGCGTATGCCTGAGGCGTCGGTGGTGAAGGCGTCGCAACGCTTGGAGTCATAGGCTTTGATGGTTTCGTCCGGGGAGGCAAAAGTCACGGTTTTGAGCCGCATCTTGCGGGCGCGGAAGAAGTCGGCAAGGTTCTTCTCCGTGGTGGTGCCCTGCTGCACACAGATCGCCGCGTCGTTGAGCTCGAGCGCGGATTTCACCTGCAGCGATTTGCGCACCATGATGGCCTGATGATCATAGTAATTGATGCCGGTGAAGTTGAGGCCGAGCGTGGTGTCGCGGGAAATGGTCCAAGTCGTGTTCCGCACCAGCACATCGACCTCGCCGGACTGCAAGGCGGTGAAGCGATCCTTGGCCGACAGCGGCACGAATTTCACCTTGTTCGGATCGTTGAAAATGGCGGCGGCGATGGCGCGGCAGAAGTCGACGTCGAGGCCGGTCCAGCGGCCTTGCGCGTCCGGCGCGCCGAAGCCGGCGAGATTGCCGTTGGCGCCGCAATTGAGCACGCCGCGCGATTTGACGGTGTTGAGAGTTTGCGAGGACGCCGCCGTCGCAACGCAGGCGAGAACCGCCGCGAGCGCCATTCGAATGACAGGGGACGTCATGATGAGCTTCTCCCACGACCTTTAAGGCCGCACAGGCGCACGCGCCCAGGACGCGTTGCTCGCGTGGCTTGCCTTGCGACTGGCGGCGCAGCCGGAGTTAAAGCCGGCCGATTGCCAAATCACCCCCTCATACTCAACCATCAGAGAACGAAGGAACTGGCCGGTCAAGGGGTTGACGCTCGCGACAAAGCGCGCGGTAAATGCCGGACGACGCGAGGATTAAGCCATGAACAAGCCGGGCGACGAAAAGCCGCCAAAGCCTGACTACAAGCCGGAAACCAAGCTCTCGATCGGAGGGCGCGATCCCTTCGCGCACCACGGCTACGTCAATCCGCCGGTCTATCACGCCTCGACCCTGCTCTATCGCACCGCGGAGGATTTTGTGGCGCGGCGCGGGCAGTATCACTACGGACGGCGCGGCACCCCCACCTCGGAAGCCCTGGAGACGGCGATCCGCGAGATCGAGGGGCCGGCCTGCGCCGGGGTGGCGCTGCTGCCGTCGGGACTCGCGGCAATCTCCACCGCCCTGCTCTCGGTGCTGCGCAGCGGCGATCATCTCTTGGTCACCGACAGCGTCTATGCGCCGACCCGTCGATTCTGCGACACCGTGCTCGTCCGGCTCGGCGTCACCACCACCTACTACGATCCGTTGGTCGGGGAACGAATCGCCGAGCTGTTCCAGCCGAACACCCGCGCGGTGTTTCTCGAATCGCCGGGCTCCCTCTCGTTCGAAGTCCAGGACGTGCCGGCCATCGCCGCTGTCGCGCATGCGCGCGGGGCGCTGGTGCTGATGGACAACACCTGGGCCGGCCCGCTGTATTTCAACGCGCTCGGCAAGGGCGTCGACCTCTCGATCCTGTCGGGCACGAAATACATCGGCGGCCATTCCGACGTGATGCTGGGCACGGTGTCGGCGAACGCGGCGGCGTGGCAGGGGCTCGCGGACATGGTGTTCACCAGCGGCCTCTGCGTCGGGCCGGACGACATGTATCTCGGTTTGCGCGGTTTTCGCACGCTCGGGGTGCGACTTGCGCGCCATCACCAGTCTGGGCTTGCAGTGGCGCGCTGGCTCGAAGCGCGGCCGGAAATTTTGCGCGTGATCCATCCGGCGCTGCCGAGCCATCCGCAGCATACGATCTGGAAGCGCGACTTCACCGGCGCCTGCGGCTTGTTCAGCGTCATCTTCAAGCCGGTGCGGCAGGAGGCGATCTACGCCTTTCTCAATGCACTGAAGCTCTACGGGATGGGAGCGTCATGGGGCGGTTTCGAAAGCCTGGCGATTCCCTTCGACTGCGCGCCAGTGCGCACGGCAACGCGATGGGCGCCAGGCGGACCCGCGGTGCGGTTCCACATCGGGCTTGAGGATGTGGGCGATCTGATCGCGGATCTGGAACGCGGCTTTGCTGCGCTTGCGGCGGCGAAGTAACGGCGGGGTTCAGGGAACGCGCTCGGAGAGATAGACGGCGATCGAAACCGATCGGCCGGTGCTGTAGTTGATGCCCTCGATGCGCGGTCCCGGCGCATAACGAAGGCCGATGGCCTCGGCGCGCTGGGCAAAGTTGCGCTCGTGGCGCGCCTCCACGAACGCAAAGCGGCAAGGGCCGCGTGCGAGAAACTCGGCGGCACCGGCGCCGTCCACATACCGGGTCGAGGTCCCGACCAGAAACACCAGACTCGGTTCGTGGTACCCAGCGGCAGCGGCCAGCGGCTCTTTGCAGTCGGAGTCGTGCACGATGCGGGCGAGCGCGGCGCTGGGAAACAGCGGCTGCAAGGCCGGACCGATTACGCCATAACAGGTCAGGGCGAGCAGGATCGAAGCGGCCATGGCGCGCAGCAGCGAACGCTCGGCGCCGTCCACCTCGTACAGCCGCCAGGCAATCAGCCCGAGGATCATCGCACCGGCGGCAAACGGCCAGGCGATGAGGCCAAGCTGTCTCGTGATGACGATCTGCGCGACGACGGCCGCCACCACAAGCACACTCGGCAGCACGAACCACCAACTGGTGCCGCGCACCATCCAGCGTTTGCGCGCCAAAAGATGCGGGTCCAAAATGCCGGCGATCAAAATCGCGACCGCGGGATACAGCGGCAGCACGTAATGCGGCAGCTTGGTGATGAGGAGCTCGAAGATGATCCAAGACGGAACGAGCCACGCCAGCAGAAATTTCGCGCCGGGCTCGTGGCGCGCTGCCCAGACGCTCGGCGCGGCAAATCCCGCGAGCGTCGCGCTGGGCCAGAACGCCACCCAGAACAGGACGAAATAATATCCCGGGGGGACAAAGCGGGATTCCCTGCCACCAAATAGCAGGGCGAGCAATTCCTCGCCGATCAACCGCTCAACGAATCCTTCCCCGCCGCGCATCCAGGTCGCGATCACGTAGGGCGTCAACAACAGCACAAACCATGCCGCACCAAGAAGCGGTCGCAACCCCACAAGCCAGCGCAGCGAACGGTCGAGGATCGACAGCGTGGCGGCCGTTACGATGACGAACAACAGAATCAGCGGACCCCTGAGCAGGACGCCGGCGGCCAGCGCCGACCAAAAAATCGCCGGCAGCTTCCATTCCCGGCCGCTCATATGCTCGCTGCGTCCGCCGAGATAAGCGCGCGCCAACGCCCCCATTGCGGCAACAGCCGTCAGAAGCAGCATGGCGTTGCTCGTGGCAAGGCGCGCTGCTACGCCGACAATGAGCGAGGTCGCCAGCATCAGCGCGGCCAGCACCGCGGCGCGGCGCGACACAAAGGCGAGCGCCGCCCAATAAGTCAGCAATACGGCTCCCACCGCGCCGAGGAGCGACGGAATGCGGTAGAGCCAGATTCTGGTTTCTGCATCGGCCACGCCGAGGGCGTCGGCCGCGCCTACCACCGCCACCTGCAGCCAATGGATGCCTGCCGGCCGCCGGTAGCGAATCTCCTCCTGGAAGCGGATGTCGAGATAGTCGCCCGACTCGAGCATCTGCTTTGAGGCCTGGGCAACCCGCGCCTCTTCGCGGTCGATGGGCGGCAACTGAAAGAACCCGGGCAGGAACGCCAAAAGCGCCACCACAATCAGCAGCAGCGCCGCGCGGCGATGCGAGGTTGCCGCGTAACCGATCGCCGCGGTCACGCCGACCGGCGGCCAGGGAATGCGCTCCTCGCGGGGACTCGTGGTCGACATGGGATGCGGGCCGCAGAAGGGTCCGACAATAGAGAGGCCGACAATAGAGGGGCCGACAATAGAGAAAAGCCTCAAGCCAAGAAAGCGCCAGACGGGCCGCGCGCCGGCGTGCCTATTGGATGCGCAGCATGACGCTTTCGGCCGCGCCGCTTGCGTCCATCACGGTCACACGCACGAAGCCCGGCCCGTCGGGCGCGAAGAACAACGTGCGACGACCGCTCTCGGTTGCGACCGGCACGCCGTTGACCAGCACGGTGAGCGGCTCGACCCCGCCGGTCACTTTCAACACCACGGGGTCAGGCTTGCCGTCGGTGGTCGCAAGCTCGATCTGGGCGCCGTTCGGCGGATACATGATGCGCAGCGACTGCTCCGGCTCGCCGGGAGCGGCCGCAGCGCGGAATTGACGCAAGGGCGGCGGCAATTTGGCGTTGGAGGCAAGTAGCGCCCCGGCCGGCGCACGCGCGAGCGGCTGAGGTCGCTGGCCGGTGCGGGAGAAGGCATCGAACAGGATCGGCGCAGCGGCACTGCGACCGGTGAGGCCGGGTATCGGTGCGCCGTCGGGCCGGCCGACCCACACGCCGATGGTGCGTGCGCCGTCGAAGCCGATGGCCCAGGCGTCCCGGTAGCCGTAGGAGGTGCCGGTCTTGTAGGCGATGCGGCCGCCGGCCGCATTATCCGGCGGCGGCGTGCCGAGCAGGACATGACCGACGTACCAGGCGGCGACCGGCTCGACGAGCCGCGCGGGCGTTCGCGGAACCGCATCCTCCGCCCGCTCGACGAGCGGCAGCGTGGTCCCCAAGCGCGCAAGGCCGGAATAGAGCACGGTCAGATCAGCGAGTTTCACGCCGACGCCGCCGAGCGCCATGGCAAGGCCGGGCGCCTCGTTCTTCGGCAGCACCAGCGGCGCGCCGGCCTGCAAGAGGCGCGCGCTCAATCGGCTCGCCCCCACCTTGTCGAGCAAGGCCACTGCCGGCACGTTCAGCGACATCTGCAGCGCGCGGCGCACGGACACGGTGCCCTGGAAGGTCAGGTCGAAATTCTCCGGCGCGTAATTGCCGTAGCGCACGGGGCGGTCCTCGATCAGCGTCTCGGGATGCACGAGACCGTCCTCAAACGCGATGCCGTAGATGAAGGGTTTGAGCGCAGAACCGGGCGAGCGCAGCGCCTGGGTCATGTCCACATGGCCGGCGCGGCGCTCGTCGAGGTAGTCAGCGGAGCCGACGCGGGCCAACACCTTGCCGGACGAATTTTCGATGACGACGATGGCGACCGAAAGGTCCGGCCCCAGGCTGCGCGCGCGCTCGCGCGCAAGATCCTGCAGACTCTTCTGCAAGGCGGCGTCGATGGTGAGGCGATGGATCCGGCGGGCGGGCGCTGCGGCGATCGCCTGGTCGGCGGCGTGCGGCGCCAGCATCGGCATGGGCTTGCGACCGGCCGGCACCGGTTCCTGTTTGGCCTGCGCGACTTCATCGGCCGGAACGAGGCCCGCGGCGGCCATGCGGTCGAGCACGCGATCGCGCACAACGCGCGCGGCCGCACCAGAACGGTCCGGTCGGCGCAGCTCGGGCGACTGCGGCAGCGCCACGAGCAACGCGGATTCGCCAAGCGTGAGCCGCCGCGGCTCCTTGCCGAAATAGGCCAACGCGGCGGCGCGCACGCCCTCCAGATTTCCGCCGTAGGGGGCGAGACTCAAATAGAGCGCAAGAATTTCGTCCTTGGAAAGCCGCCATTCCAACTCAAGCGCGCGCACCATCTGGCGCAGCTTGGCCGCGATGCTGCGCTCGCTGCGCGGCTCAAGCAGGCGCGCCACCTGCATGGTGATGGTGGAGCCGCCGGACACGATCCGGCCATGGCGCGCCCATTGGTAGGCAGCGCGCACGAGCGCCAGCGGATCGACGCCGGGATGCGAGCGGAAGCGCCGGTCTTCATAGGCCAGCAGCATGGCGAGATAACGCGGGTCCACGTCGCTCGTCGCGGCAGGCAGGCGCCAACGCCCCTGCGCGGTCGCGTATGGCCGCAGCAAAGCGCCGTCGCGTCCGAGTACGAGGGTGGAGTATTCGATCTCGGCGACACGCGGCAGCGGTTCGAGTGAAGCGACCCACCAACCGGCGGCGGCCGCGCCGAGCGTCAACGCAAGCGCGAGCGCGGCCCAAAGCCTGCGTCCTCGCCCATGCTTCGCCGCAGCAACGTTACCTTCCCCTTTCAGAGGAAGGGAATTCGATGTTGCTCGATTGCTCATCGCGCGGCCAAAATTTCCACCGTACCGGTTCCGGTGCGGCCATAGCGATCGGGCTTGTACATGTCCTCGATGTAGGCCTGGGGAAGGATGTAGCGGCCCGGGGAGACGGCGCGCACCACGTAGGCGACGGTGAACACCGGCGGGTCGCCTGCCTTGCGCTCGAAAGCGGCGCTGAAGCGGTCGTCGCGGAACTCGGAATACACCGGCGCCTGCGGGTTCGGGATCCACGTCAATGTTCCGGTGTCGCCGGAGGATACGAGGCGCGGGTTGTCGATCTCGAAGCCGGCCGGCAGGAAGTCGGCGAGGATGAGGCGGCCGAACTGCGGCTGCGGCTCGGTGACCTTCAACACCACGACGAAACGCTGGTTCTGCCTCGCCTTGGACGGATCGGCGGGATCGCCGTCGAGCGTATAGTACAGGCGCTCGATCTTGAATCCTCTTTCGGCAGCGGGCTCCGGGGTGCGCGGCGCCCCGGTGACCGACAGAACCGCCTGCAACGGGCCGGAACTGGTGTTGGTCACGCGGAACGGCTGTGCCAGATTGGCGGCGCGGAAACTGCGGAAGTAGGCGCCCTTGTGCGGTTCGCCGCCTGCCTGCAGCGTGACATTGGCCGCATCCTTGGCCAAGGCGCGAGCGGCGAGCACCATCCAGGCCTGCTCCTGGGTGGAGGTGTGAATCGTCTGCGCGCGCGCCTGCTCGACGCGCTGGAGCGCCGCCGCGATCGCGGGACGCGGGCCGCCGGTTTCGGCGGCGAGCGTCACAAAGGCCGCGGCATCGCGCAGCGCGGTGCCGTAATCAGGTCGGCTCAGGAGCTCAGGCTTTGCGGCGGGCGACATCGAGGCCAGCGCGACATTGTACACGCGCTCGGCGCGCACGCGGTCGCCCAGCATGGCGAGCGCCGCGGCGATCTGCGCCTTGGCAATAGGCGTGGTGATCTCGCCGAGCTTGGCGTCGGCGATGTAGCGCAGATCGCCGAGCGGGGCTGCGGCGTTGCGCGCCAGAACGTACAGCGCATAGGCGAGGTCCGCGCCGCCGTCCTTGCCCGGCTCGGGCGAATTGACCACGAAGTTGCGCAGCCGGTCGAGGGCGAGCTTGAACGCCGCGTCCGGCACGGCAAAGCCGCGCTCGCGCGCGCGGGTGAGAAAGTCTGTTACATAGGCGTTGAGCCAGGCATCGTCGCCGCCGAGACCCCACAGCCCGAACGAACCGTTCGCCGACTGGCGGGCGAGCACGCGCTCGATCGCATCGCGGATGCGCTGGTCGATTGCACCGTCGAGCGCGAGCTGCGCTTCGGCGGCGAGCTCGTTGGCATAGAGCAACGGCAGCGCGACGCTCACGATCTGCTCGGAGCAGCCGAAGGGATATCGGTCGAGCGATTTGAGCAGGGTTGCCGCATCGAGCGCGGTGGAGATGCCCACTGAAAGGGCAACACCGCCGGTGCCCGGCACGAGGTCGGCGAACAAATCGCTCGACAAGGTGAGGCTCTCGCCGCGCGCGAGCGAGCGCACGGTGCGGCGCGTGAGAATCTGCGTTGCCGGTTTCACGTTCAGCGCGTAGCTGCGTTCGAGCTTGAAACCGCCCGGGCCGGTGAGCTCCACGCTGATGGCGGCGGCGCCCGCGTTCGCGGCGGTGAGCGGCAGCGCCACGGCCTGGCGCTCTTTCGCCCGCAGGCGCAGCGTCTGCGTCGCGCGCTCGCCGACGGCGACCGGGCCGTCGGCCTTGACCGTGAGCGCGTAGTCGCCGGCCTGGGCTTCGACGTTGTCAAACTCCAGATGCAGGGAGCCGCGGTCGCCGGTGAGCAGGAAGCGCGGCAGGGTCGCGGTCAACACCACGGGATCGCGAATGACCACGTCGCCGCTCGCGCGGCCGACCTTATCCTTGCTCCAGGCCACGGCCATGACGCGCACGGTGCCGGCGAAGGCGGGAATCTCGAACGGGATCTCGACGCTGCCGTCGGGCCGCACGGTGACGATGCCCGAGTAGAGCGCAAGCGGCGCTTGCGTCGGCCGGTCGCCGGAAAGCTCTGCGGCGGCGCCGTCGCCGCCGCTTCTGATCCGGCCGCGGGTGCCCTGCATGCCGTCGATAAGCTGGCCGTAGAGGTCGCGGATCTCCGCGGTGAGGCGACGCTGACCGAGAAAATACTCGTCGGGGGCCGGCGGCTTGTAGTTGGTGAGGTTGAGGATGCCGACATCCACGGCAGCCACCACCGCGCGCGCCTCCTCGCCCGCGACCAAGCCTTCGAGCTTGATGGGAACGCGCAACGTCGCGTTGGGCCGCGCGAGCTGCGGCAGCTTCATATCGAGCGTCAGCGTATGCGCCTTGCGGTCGATGGCGAACCATTGCAGGCCGATGGCACGGCCGGGCATGCGCTCAGCGCGCGCATCAAGCGGACGGCGAAGCGTGGCCACCACGTAGGCGCCGTTGCCCCAATCGCGGCCGACATCGAGCCTGATGCGCGCGGTGCCGGGCTGCACGTCCTGGGTGACGGACGAGATCAGCCGGTCGCCGATCACGTCGAGGGTGAGTTTTCCGGCACTGCGCGCGGTCACCGCCACGGTCATGGCTTCGCCCGGACGATATTCGGGCTTGTCCAGCGCGACTTCGAGCATGTCGGGGGTGTCGGCGCTCGCCTCGGTGTACCAACCGGCGTCGAAGGCGAACGAGGTGACCGGAACGGTCGGCTCGCCGGTGGAGATTTCCAGGCGATAGCGGCCCCATCGCACCGGCACGGAGATGCGCGCAGGCTTGCCGGCCACGAGAGCGATGCGGCCGTCGGCCACGCGGCGCGTGATTTTTATCGCCTCCCAATCCCAACGGCCGTCGCGGCGATACCACTGATAGCGGTGCTCCACTTTCAGAAGCTCATAGCGCGCACCCTTGCGCGAGAGCGCCTTGCCGTCGGGCGCCACCAGAATGACGTCGAAATTCGCTGCCGCGCCGTCGGCCAGCGCGCGGCCGGAGAACAGCGGCTTGACGCCGATCATGTTGGTGCTCGGCACTACGGGGAGCACGATGCGGCGCTCCACCGCGCGGCCGCCGGTCTCTCCCATGCGCACGACGATTTGCGCTTCGAGCGGCCGGGTCGAGGCCGGGAGCTTGGTGGCGGCGACCTTGAAGCGCGCCTTGCCGGCGGCGTCGGTCGTCGGCAGCTCGGTGAGCGGCTGACGGGTCGGCGCGGCGTCATCGTCGGCGAGGCCGAAAATGTAGCCGGGGAACCCCGGGCGCTCCTTGGCCGGGACGTAGATGACCTCGCCTTCGAGGTCGAGGTTTGCGGCCGGTGCGCCATAGAGGAAGCGGCCTTCCACCGTCACTTCGGCGGGCAGGTTCGGCGCAATGCGGCCGGTGGGAGAGGCGAGCTCGAATTCGAGCCGATCGGGCACATAGTCCTCTACCATGAAGGCAGTCTCGCCGACCGGCGGGCGCTTGGGATCAACGAAGGCGCGCACGCGCCAGGTGCCGCTCGATGCGGTGGCGGCGATCGGCACGCTGAGCGCGCGGCCGCCAAGGCCCTGATCGGGAACGCTGACGCGGCGATATTCCAGCCCGTCGGGCCGTTCGATCACGAGCGTGAGCGGCGTGCCGGTCGCGGCAACGCCGCGGCTGTCGCGCAACAGCGCCGTAATATGCACGGTCTCGCCGGTGCGATACACGCCGCGTTCGGTATAGACAAAGGCATCGAGCGCCCCGGATGCCGGGCGGCCGGAAACGCCGCGGTCGGACAAATCGAAGGCGGCAGTTTTCAGGCTCAAGAACGCATAGTCGCCGCCGCGTTGTTCGGAGGCGACCACGAGAGCGGGCGCCATGGCCCCCTCCCCGCGCGCGAAACCCGCCTCGAAATGCACATAACCCGCGGCGTTGGTGGTCTTGGTCGCCAAAATTTCGTTGCCGCGCGAGAGCAGCCGCACTTCGACCTGACCTTTCGGCTCCGCGCTCGCGAGCGAATGCACGAAGACGTGGACGCCGTCGTTGCCCAGGTACGACGCGAGACCGAGATCGGAGACGATGAACCATTGGGTGGCGAGATCGTCGAAATCATCGGTGCGTCTCGGACCCGGCGAGGCCACCATCACGTAAACTCCGGGGGCGAGATTGGGCACGGCCTGGTCCACCGGGAAGGCGGTGGTGACGTCGGCGTTGAGCGTCTGTTCCACCGCAAGCTCGCCCTGCCAGATCTTGGCGGCCTGGTTCTCGGTCAGACGATCGAGCTGCCAGCGGTCGAGGTTGCGCTGGAAATCCCGGCCGAGCACGGTGTCGGTGATGTTGCGGTCGCCGATGCGATAGATCTCGATCGACACAGTGTTGGTGTTAACGGTGACGAGGGGGATGCCGCGCTGGCCGCTGCGCGGCAACACATAGGCGCGCGCGGCGAAGCGCACGGAAGGTTTTCGGTCGCGTACATAGGCGGTGATGTTGGACGACTTCAGCAGGCTTTCGCGCACCACCGAGGGAAGGCCGGCGCGCAGCGTGATGCTGTAGCGCTCGCCGTGCTTTAGGCCTTCCACGCAGAGCTGCCGGTCGCTTGCGGACAGCGCCGGTTTGTCGATGCCGGCAACGGCGACGAAGGGGGAGAAATCCACGCGCTTGACCGGGAGTTCTTCGGAAAACTGGAAGCAGACACGGGGCGAGGCGGCATCCGAATCGACGGAATAGTCGAGCAGCCGGAAGCCGTGCTCCTCGCGCAGTTGCTCATAAAGCGCGCGCACGTCGGCGGCCTCGCGCTGGTCGAGGGCAAGCCGCAGCGAGTCGAGGGCGGCGCGCCACTGGCGGCGGTCGGCGAAGGTGCGGCCGAGCAGGACGAGGGCTTCGGTCTCGTCGTTGCGGCTCGTGGCGCGGGCGTAGGCGGCGTAGGCGGCGGTGCTGGCGCGGTCCAAGAGACGGGCGCGCTCGCGCTGATCGTTGGTGCGGATTTGCAGGATGGCGCGGGAAAGCCTGAGCCAGGCGGCACTGTCGTTGGGCGCCGCGGCGATCATCTGGCCGAGGAGGATCATGCCGGTGCGGGCGTCGTTGCGTTGAAAGGCGGCGTCGGCTTCGCGGCGCAATTCGGCGGGCGATTTTTTGACCTGGCCGGCTTCGGCCTTGATCTCGGCTTCGAGCTTGATGACGGCGTCGTTGAGGTCCTGACGGAAGAAAGCTTTTTGGGCGATGGCGGGAAGTGCGGACGCGACAAAGAGCGCGGCGGCAAGGCCGGCGCGGGCGAACGCGAGCATGGGGATCCTCCTCCCAAAACGGGATCGCGAGCGGTTACTATCGAGCACAATCCTCAAACGTGTCGAGGTCGTGACGGCCCACGAGCGGGGTGGCCACGGCCGGCTCAGAAATTGATTCAAGCCGCTGCCGAGATGATGCAGATTTTGTGCTTAAATATTTGATCCGGCGGCTTGTTCGGAGCGGGTCGGCGCCAGGGTTTTGCCGGTTTCGAAGCTGCCGGGCGAGCTACCCTGGCGCGGCGACTGGCGGGCTGATCGGCCCTATCGGCGGGCGGGCAATCGGGCTAAATCAGCCGAGTCGCACCGGGGCGCGGCTGAGCCTCCTCGCCGTTGCTTGCTTGCCTGCCGGTGTGAACGGCCCCGTAGCTCAGGGGATAGAGCAGCAGCCTTCTAAGCTGAAGGTCGTAGGTTCGAATCCTACCGGGGTCGCCACTTTTGCCGGGATCAATCCGCGCGGTCGAATTTGTCCACGAGGCAGATGGTAGGCGGTAACTCGGGCCGGATCGGGCCCATGCGCAGGTCGGAAACGCGCAGGTTCGATCGCGGCGGCACCACCTTGTCGATCAGCGCGGTAACATCGCCGGTCGCATAGGACCTGTCGCCGCAACGCAGCACGATGTTCCTCACCGGAAACGGGTTGTTGTTGACCAGGGTGGCGGAAACCACGATGTCCCGCGGCGGGATCCGCTCGGCAGTGAAGTGGGAGATGACGACGCCGGCCGACGGTGGTGTCGGCGGATTCGCCTCCGGCGCAGCTGCCGGGCGCGCGCTCGTGCCGATGGCGTCCAGTTTCTCCCGTTCCCCGCGCGTCTCCGTTGCCGACTGCTGCGGTTTCGGCTTCTCGTCCGGCGCGGGGCTGGGTTTGGTCGTGGCGCGCTGATTGGCGAGATCGCCAAAACTCGGAACCTTAGTCTGAGGATTGTCGCGCTCGATGTGCTGGCCGATGCCGTACAGAAAAGCGATGAAGCCCAACACCGTGGCCCCGGCGGCAATGGCGCTGCTTCGATTGTAGTAGAGCACGATCGCTGCGGCGGCGCAGACGACAGCGGAAATCAGAATGATGAGCTCCGGCATCACGGCAACAATCCGCAGCGGCGAATCACCCAGCGGGCGCGCACGATTCAATTAATGCGCCGGGCAACGGCCGAAACCATGCAAGCCGAGTTTCCCACGGCTTTCGCGGCAAACCGAACGGTCTCCGGTGTGCCTGCGGGCGGCTTTGCGCACATGCCGGTGGGCTTCGCGGAGCGAAGCCCACCCTACGACTCCGCTTTCGCTCCGCGCTGCGCTGCGCCCGGGACGCAAAGCGCGCGGCTTGTTCCTCATGTCCTGGATGCGGTGCAGCGCGCAGCGCCGAAGGCGCGGAGCGGTACACCGCTGATCCGGGACCGCCAAGGGCGGCGCCTTTGCAGATTCCTTGGTGGGCTTCGCTGCGCGAAGCCCACCCTACGACTACGACTACGACTGACGCTCAGCGCTGCGCCCGGGACGCAAAGCGCGCGGGGTTCTGCTTTACGTCCGCGGACCACGCCTCACGGATAACGCGGGGGTTCGTGGGCGCGGACCTGGATGCGCAGCTCGCCCAGGCACGGCAGCGAGCGGGCGACGATCCAGTCGCCGGGTTTCACCGGCCCGACCCCCTCCGGCGTGCCGGTGTAATAAAGGTCGCCGGGATAGAGCGTGTAGAATTTTGAGGCGAATTCGATCAGGCGCGGGATGTCGAAGATCAGAAGACTCGTATTGGAGTCCTGCCGCTTCTCGCCGTTGACGTAGAGCGTGAGCGGCACGTCACCGGGATTCAAAATTTCGTCCGCGGTCACCATCCAGGGGCCGAGCACGGTGTAGCCGTCGATGGATTTGCGGAAGCTGCGGTCCTCCTGGCCGCGCGCGGTCATGTCGAGGCCGAGGCAATAGCCGACGATGTATTCGTAGGCGCGCTCGCGCGGGATGTCGCTGCCCTGTTTGCCGATCACGAGCACAAGCTCGATCTCATGGTCGTTGCGGCGGTCGGGAAAGCGCATGGGTATGCCTTCGGACGGACCGACCAACGAGGTGTTGGATTTCAGAAAAATGCCGGCCTTTTCGATGTCGGGAGAGAAGCGCGCAAGCCCCGGGATGGTGTCGCGAAAATGCTGCATCTCCTCGATGTGCTTGGCGTAGTTGGTGGGGGCGGCGAGAATTTTGGGCGGCCGCGCAACCGGCGCCAGAAGTTTGACCTGCGACAGCGGCTTGCCGGGCGCTGCACGCACCATCTTCTCCAGTCGCTCGCGCCAGGCGGGCAGCGCGGCAATCACCGGATCGACCTTGGCTGTGTAGGGCGTCGCGGCGCGGATCTCGGTCTGGGCGGCGGTGACGTCGTGCACCATGTCGCCCATCACCACACCGAGGCGGTCGTCGTCGAAGCGGCAAAGCTTCATGCGGCAAACTCCGAAGTCGTTTACAGAACCAGGTCTTTGTTGTCCGCGAAGCCGAACAACGTGCGGCCCCAGTTGCGGCCGAGCACTTCGTACTGATTGCTGAAATGCTGTCGTGCGGCGCTGATGTCGGCAACGATGCGGCCGAACGGCTGGTCGGCATAGAGGCCGCGGCCGCCGGTGGCGGTGAACAGGCGCGTGGCAAGATCGCGGCAGCGCTCGACGATGGCCGCGGTGTGGAATTTGTAGCGGATGCGGTCGCTCAACGGGGGCATCGCGCCGCGCTCGGCATAGCCGCGCATGAGCCGCAGATGGTGGTGCAGCACCGCGCGCATCTCGTCGATGCCGACCACGATCTCGGCGCAGAGGAGATGCACGTGCGGATCCTCTGCGGTCTTGCCGTGATAGGAGGCGCGGCGGCCGCCGTAGGCGAGGAAGGCATTGAGCATGCCCTGCAACGCACCGATGGCGCAGATGGAAACGCCGCGGAAGAAGATTTGGCCGAAAGGATAGCGATACAACACGCCGGTGTTGACCGCCTGGCCCGGCCCGTAGCCGCGATAAGTGTCGGTGAGGCGGATCATGCGGTAGGCGGGGACGAAGGTTTCCTTGATGTCGATGTCGTGGCTGCCGGTGGCTTTCAGCCCGGCCACGTGCCAGGTGTCGATGATGTCGTAGTCGGTGCGCGGTACGAGAAACAGCGCACGCTCGGGCGTATCGCCTGATCCCTCGATCGCCGCGCCGAGAAAGGCCCAGGTGCAGTGCTCGCAGCCGCTGGAGTAGAACCAGCGGCCCTTGAGCCGAAAGCCGTCGCCTTCCGGGGTCGCGGTGCCGCTCGGCATGAGGGATGAGCTGATCAGCGCCGCCGGATCCTTGCTCCACACATCCTGCGCGGCGCGGTCGTCGAGCAGCCCCATGAGCCAGGGATGCAGGCCGACGATGCCGTAGATCCAGGCGGTGGACAGGTCACCTTCGGCCAGCGCCATTTCGATCTCGAAGAAATCCGCAGGGTCGAGCTCATAGCCGCCCCAGCGTCTGGGCCGCAGCACGTGAAACAGCCCAGCCGCCTGCATCTCGGCGATGTTTTCCTTGGGCAGGCGGCGCGCGCGCTCGCCCTCTGCGGCGCGCGCGGCCAGATTGGGGATCAAGGCGCGGGCGCGCGCCAACAGTTCCGCAGCCGTGGGGGTTTCGCGCGGGCTGTGCATGCAGCGCTATTTCTCAAGTTCGACGGTCTTGAAATCCGCCGGCATCACGATCTCCAGCAACTCGCAGTCGTCGGAATAGTCGAGCACCTTGTGGCGAATGCGCTGCGGCTGCAGCCAGCAGTCGCCGGCGGTCATGGTGTGCGCGCCGTGGCCCTCGAACCACGAGGTGATCGAGCCCTTGAGCACATAGATCATCTGGAAGTCGGTGTCGTGATAATGCTCCTTGGACACAACCTTGGGATCGCAGGGCTCGGTGAAACGGATCACGTGTGCAACCGCCATGCCGTGGGTTGCGTCCTTGACGCCGAGGTCGCGATAGTGGGCGTAATTGCGCAGGCCGTCGCCGCGAAAATCCGCTGCGCGAAATTTCTTCACCAGGAACTTGTGCAGCGGCCAAGGTCTGCGCGCGGGGCGCACTGAGGTCTTTTGACGCGGTCGTGCGACCACTTTGCGTGCGGCGACCCGCGCGCGCACTTTCGGTTTGGCTCCGGCCATGAATCCCCTCCTCTCTTTTCGCGTTCAGGCCGCGTCGGCCTTGCGCATGGGTTGCATGATGGCGGCAAGCTCGTCGAGCGAAATCACCGCGGCGTACTTGGCCTGCAGATCAAACAGATTGGCGCAGTGGGCGAAGTAGGAGCGGTCGAAGCAACAATCGTCGATCACGAAGGTGAGGAAACCGTGCGAGTGGGCGTCCACGGCGGTGGCGCGCACGCAGCCGGAGGTAGAGACGCCGCATACCACCGCGGTGTCCACGTTCTGCTTGACGAGATAGGCGGACAGCGGCGTCTGGAAGAAGGCGCTGGCCTTGGTTTTGGCGAGCACCCATTCGTCCGGGCGCGGCGCAATCGCCGGCGGGAATTGGTTGTATTTCACCTCGTCGCGGGCGCGCGGCTCGCGCTTGGTGGCGCGGCCGGCATAGGTGCCGTCATAGATCGCACCGTTGGTGAACACGATCGGAAGCTTGAGCTCACGGAACAGGCCGATCAGGCGCGCAATGCGCGGGATGGCCTGCCAGGACACCGGGCCGCAGGCGGTGGAGAATTCCGCGATCGCTTCCTCCAGCGTCTTGCCCTCCGAGCCGGTGAAGCCGTAGGTGCAGTCCACCACGATCAGCGCCGGCCGCCGGCCGAATTCGATCTCGGCAAGGAGGCCGCCGCGCAGATAGGTCTTCACATCCTCTTCGGGGATGAGCTTCATCCATTCCTTCATGGCCGTCTCCTCTGCCGTCAGAATTGGCTCGCTTCAAGTATAACGGATGTCAGAGCAACCTCGAACGCGCTTCAAGACCGAGCAGGTGCTGGCCGACCAGTTCGAAATTGGCGGCGCTCGATTGCACCTGCTGGGTGACGGTGTGGATGTCGCGGAAGCGGCGCTCGAAGGGGTTGTTCTCGAAGATCGCGCTCGCGCCGGCAGCGTGATACACGAAATTGGCCGCGTCCTTGGCCTGATGCGCGGCGTTGGTCGAGGCCATGCGCAGCGCGACCTTCTGGTCGCCGGTGAAGGCGCTGCCGGCGGAGGCCGTGGCCCAGAGATCGGCGATCGTGTGCAACAGAAATTCGCGCGCCGACTGCAGACGGGCCGCGGCCATTCCCATCTGCGACTGGACGGCGGCGTTCTCGCGCAGCGTGCTGCGGCCAAGGTAGGGCGTCTTTTCTGCCGCGAGTTTGGTGAACGCATCGAACATGGCGCGCGCAATCCCGAGCGCGACCGCGGAAAAACCAATGCCGAACATGTTGAAGGTGGTGAAGCGGTAAAGCGGGCCCGGTTCTCGCCGTTCGGCCGGGGATTCGCGGGTGAAGGTGTAGTCCTCGGGCACGAACAAATCCTCCACGGCGTAAGAATCGCTGCCGGTGCCTCTCAGGCCGATCACGTGCCAGACGTCGATGATCTTCGCCCGCTCCTTGGGGAACAGGAGCGTGCGTTCGAGCGTGGTGACGCCGTCGGGCGCAAGGCGCGGGTTGCCGTCGGCGTCGCACAAGACGCAATGGCCGCCGAGCCAGGTGGCGTGCTTGTGGCCGCTCGCGAAGCGCCACATGCCGTTGGCACGGTAGCCGCCGGCAACCGGGATCGCCTTCACCCTGGTCGAAGACGTTCCGTTGGCGAGAACCGCGCGCGGCCCGCCGAAAATTTCGCGCGCGATCTCGGGCTTGAGATAAGCCGCGGCCATGGACACGCCGCAGGCCTGCGACACGCACCAGGCGGTGCTCGCGTCGCCTTTGGCGACGGCCTCGATCACCTGCATGAAGGTGGCGGGATCGACCTCGAAGCCGCCAACCGAACGCGGCAGCAGCATGCGGAACAGGCCGGCCTCATGCAGCGCATCGAGCACATCGGCGGTCAGCGCGCGGGCGACCTCAATGCGCGGCGCTGCGGCCTCAAGCAGCGGAACAAGCGCGCGGGCGCGCGCGATGAGATGCGACCCATCACAGGCGGCCGCGGCAAACTGATCTTGGGCAACCCGATTCATGCCGGCTCATGCGCGTGGCTGCGTGCATTGTGGCGCGATCGGCGCTGCCGTTCAACCAAGCCCTGCTGCATCGGGCGGCCGATTGCTCTGCCGCGAGGAGGGCGCTAAAGCTCACCGCGATCACCACACAGGACCACACCAATGACAGATGCCTTGCGGGAAAAACTGATCCATGCCGGCCGCGTGCTCGTCGACGAGGGCCAGGGCGACTATGTCTGGGGCCATATCTCGGCGCGGCTGCCGGACGGCTCGGGCCGCTTCCTGATGAAGCCCGGATGCATCGGACTCGAAGAGCTCACGCAGGACAACATCATTACTTGCGACATCGAGGGCGAGCGGGTGGCCGGCACCTGGCCGCGACACAACGAGGTTTTTATCCACTCGGAAGTGATGCGCGCGCGGCCGGACATCAATGCCGTGGTGCACACGCATCCGGAGTATGCAGTGGCGTTCTCCTCCCTCGGCAGGCCACTTGCGGCCATCAGCAACGACGGCACCATGTTCTCCGCCGGAGTGCCGATCTTCTCCGAGACCACGGATCTGATCACCGACCAGCCGCGCGGACGGGCGGTGGCGAGGAGTCTCGGCGCCGGAAACGTGCTGATCCTGCGCAACCACGGCATCGTTGCCGCGGGCCGCAGCATCGAGGAGGCGGTGTTCCTCGCCATCAAGCTCGAACGCGCCTGCCGCATCCAGATGCTGGCCGAGGCGGCCGGCGGGCCGAAACTGTTCGTCAAGGAGGAGGATTTGGCGGCCAAGCGGTCGCGCACGAACCGCGGGGACTCGCACGGCAACGCCTTCAGCTATCTCGTGCGGCGCTGGCATTTGCGCTGCGGCTGCGAGGTGCCGAAACAATATGAGGCGCGGTTGGAGAACTTCGACCGCACAGGCTACAAGGGCGGCTGAGCGCGGGCTGCGCGAAATCGAGGGAGACGAAAAATGACGCTACGGGTACGGCGGGTGGTGACCGGACACGACGCCAACGGCAAGGCCATCGTGATGATCGACGAGATCGCCAAGAACGTGATTTCCAGCCGGCCGGGCGCCAATGCGGCGGTGATCTGGACTACCGAGGGCTGGCCTATCAATAACGACGGCCATGAGGACACCTCGACGCGAAAGGTCGGCACCACGCTGCCCGACGGTACGGTGTTCCGCGTGGTGCAATTCAACCCCGGCGTGGCGCCGCGCAACCACCGCACGGATTCCATCGACTATGCGGTGGTGATCTCCGGCGAGATCGACATGGATCTCGACGGCACCGAAGTGCATCTGAAGGCCGGCGACGTGCTGGTGCAGCGCGGCACCATCCACAACTGGATCAACCGCGGCACGGAGCCGTGCGTGATCGCATTCGCGCTGATCCACGCCAAGCCGGTCACCGCCGGCGGAAAGGTGCTCAACGCCGTGGGCTGAGCCGCATTCGGCGGCGGTGTCGTGTTCGCCCGATTGCGACTTCCCGGCGTCGTTCACCGCGGCAGCATCACTACGGCTTCGACCTCGTAGAGTGCGCCCTCGATGGCGAGCGCGGGGACTCCGACGGTGGTGCTCGCCGGCGGCGCGGCGGTGTTGACGTATTTGTCGCGTACCTCGCGGTAGATCGGCAGGTTGGCGCGGATGTCGACCAGATAGTTGTTGAGCTTCACCACATGGTCGAAGGTGGCGCCGACCGAAGCGAGCGCGGCCTTCAAGTGCTCGAACGCCTGAGTCACCTGGGCGCGGAAGTCGCCGGCGCGGCCGTCATGGCCGAATCCGAGCTGGCCGGCGATATAGACAATGCGGCCCGGACCGGTGACCTCGACCACGTGGGTATAGCCGCGCGGCTTGGGGATAGCGTCCGGATTGAGGAAACGAATGTTGGAAGGCATCTTGCACCATTCAGGCTGAAGTGCGCCGCAGAATGCGGCGCACGCCGCTATTATAACCACACAACCGAAATTTAACGAGTTTGTGCGCAAGCATATGATCGGAGCCGTGCGAGGGCCCCGATCGGCGCTTCAAGATGCCCGCAACCGGCAATCAGAAAATTCTCGACTTGGCCAACGATGTGGTTGCGATCGATGCCGGCAGCATCACGCCCACCTGCATCATCGTCGACGACGACGCGCGCATCCGCCATTTTCTCTCGCTCATTCTGTACGGTGCGGGCGTCGATGCGCTGGAATTTGCCAACGGGGCGGCGTTCCGGGACAGCGGGCGCGCGGGCAAGATGACCTTCCTCGGCGTGAGCGGCGACGGCAACGATGCGGCGCAAACGATCGCCGCGCTCGGCAGGTCGCGTTATACCGGCGCGATCCAGTTGATGGGCCGCGCCGACTCGGCGCTGGAGGGTTTTCACCGACTCGGCGAACAAAGCGGGTTGCGCATGCTTCCGGGTCTGCGCAAGCCGTTCGACGCGGAAGCGATCAGAAAAATCCTGCACGCCGAAAGACTCGGCGACCCGCCGGGCGCTGCGGTGCAGGTGCGGCTGGACGAGGTCCTGAAGAACGGCTGGATCGAAGTCTGGTATCAGCCCAAGATCGACCTGCGCAGGAAACAACTGGCCGGATGCGAAGCCTTTGCCCGCGTGCGGCATCCGCAACACGGCGTGCTGCCGCCGCGCGCCTTCGTGCCCGGTGCCAACGACGCCTCGCTGCGCACGCTGGCCGAGATCACGCTGATCAAGGCGTTGCGGACCGGGCTGGAGCTATCACCTCTCGGTATCAATCTGCGGGTCGCCATCAACATGAGCATGGACGCCCTGGTGCAGGTGCCTGTGACCGAGATTGTGAAGGAGCATCGGCCGCATCCGGAACGCTGGGCCGGCCTGATCATCGACGTGACGGAACAGCAGATCGTCGACAACGCCGCGCGCCTCGTTGCGGTGGCAAAGCATCTGCAGGCCTGCAATGTGAAACTCGCGGTGGACGACTTCGGACGCGGCGTGTCCTCGCTGCTCAAAGTGAGGGACATTCCGTTTGCCGAGATGAAGCTCGACCGCGCGTTCGTCACCGGCTGCAGCACCAACCCGCTGAACGCGTCGATCTGCCAATCGGCGGTGGATCTGGCGCACAGTTTCGGAAGCCTTGCGGTGGGCGTCGGCGTGGAGAAGGCGGAGGACGTCGCAGCTCTCGCCGCCATGGGCTGCGATCTCGGCCAGGGATTCCTGCTCGGACAACCGATGGCTGAGGAGCGATTTCTTGCGCTGCTCAAGCAACGCGCCGCTTCGCGCGACCGCGTTGCCGGCGCCTGAACATCCGAACCGTAATCAGTGGGTCCAGGACTCGCGCCGCGACGGCGAAAAATTGTCGGCGTAGGACAGGCCGCGGCGCGGCAGCCGCGGCGTCTCAAACACCTGATAGGCGATGCCGTGGCGTTCGCAGTAGGCGATCGCCTCTTCCTTGGTCGCGAAGCGGAGCTGAAGTTGGCGTTTGGGATCGGAAGAGCTCGTCCACCCCATCAGCGGCTCCACTTGGAGCGGCGTGTCGGGCTCGTAGTCGAGCACCCAGGCCTTGCTCTTGGCCTGGCCGGACTGCATGGCCGATTTCGACGGCTTGTAAATGCGGGCGATCATGATGTCAGACTGTCCACGCAACGCGAATGTCGAGATGGTCGGGGCAGCCGGATTTGAACCGACGACCTGGAGTACCCAAAACTCCCGCGCTACCAGACTGCGCTATGCCCCGGCCGGGCCTTTCGCTTACACGCATCGCATCAAGTCCACAAGTTCGTCACCGCCGGGTAAAGAGCGGATGCGCCACGCGGTCGCCGGGCGCGATTCCGAGCTTGCGGGCGGTGCCGGCAACCACTTCGAGCACGGCCCGCACGCGGCCGCCGGAGGAGATCGTGCGCTCGGACAACGGCTCGGTGTTCTCGGCGATGCGCAGAATGCGGCCGTCGGCGCGGATGAAGATCATGTCGAGCGACACATAGGTGTTTTTCATCCACATCGACACTTCTTGCTCCGGGCTGAAGTCGAACAGCATGCCGCGGCCTTCGGGCAGTTCCTTGCGGAACATCAGGCCGCGCGACCGCTCCTCGTCGGTGCGCGCCAGCTCGACCGCGAACACATGCACCCCGTTCCTGGTGACGATCTCAAGGGTATCGAGGTCGGCGGCAATACCGGGCGAGCCGGGCTGCCAGAGCACGGCAAGGAGGGCAAACATCATCACGAGCCGGCGGCCCATGGCGCAGCGCTTTGAGAAAACAAGTCCTTAGAATGATAGCAGATATGGGCTCAGTGGGAGGCCATGCCAAGCGGGCCGCCGTCGGGCCGCACTTCGGCCGCCATCAAGCCCTTGGGGCCCGGCCCGAACCGCACCAGCACCGTCTGCCCCGGCCGCAGCTCAGTAATGCCGTAGCGGCGGAGGGTCTCCATGTGCACGAAAATATCCGGGGTGCCCTCGCCGCGGGTCAGGAAGCCGAAGCCGCGCAGGCGGTTGAACCATTTGACCTGGGCGCGCTCGAGGCCGCTCGTGGGCGTGACCGTCACATGGGTGCGCGGCGGCGGAAGCTGCGCCGGATGGATCGCCGTGGACTCATCCATCGACAGCACCCGGAACGCCTGCAGACCTTTCGGCCGCTTGAGCACCTCGCAGACGATGCGCGCGCCCTCATAGGCGGTCTGAAAACCGTCGCGGCGCAGACACGTCACGTGCAGCAGCACATCGGGCAGACCATTGTCGGGCACGATGAAGCCATAGCCCTTGGCGACATCGAACCACTTGATGACGCCGGTCACCTCGATCACGCTCGCGGATGTTTCGCTGCTGATGTCGCCCGCTCGATTCAGCTCCGGCGCCAAATCAGAGTCCTGGCCCTTTGATTCAATCTCCGCAACCATGCAGGCCGCTCACCCACCGTAGAGGCGTCTCTTGCTGGACGCTTGGACGAATCTCGTTACCAACATAACATCTCCATGCCATCAGAAAGAATAAATTGTTTGTGCGCAATGGTGTTGAATCCTCCTGTGCATATCATTTGAATATCGCGAATCAGCGCGCCGCAAGAGTCAGTGCGCGATGAACGGCGCAAGCACGGTGCCGATATCATGGCGCACCACCAGATCGGCAATCCGGTCGTGGTCGGTCTCCTCGCGATTGATGATCACAAGGCGCGCGCCGCTGCGCTTGGCCAGCACCGGAATCCCCGCCGCCGGCCAGACCACCAGCGAGGAGCCGATCGCAAGCAGCAGATCGCACGACTCGGCAAGCGCGTTGGCGCGCCGCATCGCCGCCTCGGGCATGGCCTGGCCGAACGATATAGTCGCGGTCTTGATGTAGCCACCGCAATCGGGGCAATCGGGCGCGCGGCCGCCGGCCGCCGTGTACCGCTCCTTGACCCAGGCAAGTTCGTAGCGCTTGCTGCAGCTCAGGCAGGCGGCGTAGGTCGTATTGCCATGCAATTCGATTACGTCGGTCGGGGGAATCCCGGAAATTTGGTGCAGATTATCAATATTTTGCGTGACCACCGCCAGCAGCTTCCCGGCCCGGTAGAGGCTCGCGAGGGCCAGATGGCCCCTCCCCGGCTTTGCCCGGGCAAAATGCTCTTCCATGGCGAAGCGCCGGCGCCAGCTTTCGTCGCGCATCTCCTGGTGCGCCAGAAAATCCTCGAACTCGATGGGCCGCAGCTTGGTCCAGAGGCCGCCGGGCGAACGGAAGTCGGGGATTCCGCACTCGGTCGAGATGCCGGCGCCGGTGAACGCCACAACCTTTTGCGCCTCGTCCACCATTTGCCGAAGGCGGGCGATTGCTGTCTCAAGATCAGTCGCGATCATATATAGCGTCCGTCTGCGGGCCGGCCGGCGCCCGCCCACGATGCGAGGTCACGATGCGATTTCTGCACACCATGCTGCGCGTCCGCAATCTCGATGCGGCTCTGTATTTCTACTGCAACCTGCTCGGCCTGCGCGAGGTGCGGCGCAGAGTCGATGAAAAGGGGCGTTATACGCTGGTCTTCCTGGCCGCGCCGGACGACGAGGCGGCGGCGCAGGAGAGCGCGGCCAAGCTCGGCCGCGGCGCGCCGCTGGTCGAACTGACCTACAATTGGGATGAGCAGGACTACGGCGAGGCACGATACTTCGGTCATCTCGCCTACGAGGTGGACGACATCTACGCGCTCTGCGAGAAGCTGATGAAGGCGGGAGTCACCATCAACCGGCCGCCGCGCGACGGCACCATGGCGTTCGTGCGTTCGCCGGACAGGCACTCCATTGAATTGTTGCAGAAAGGCAAGCCGCTGCCCCCGCAGGAGCCGTGGGCTTCCATGCCCAATACCGGCCATTGGTGACGGGCCTACGTCTCCCCCGGCTATCCTCTCCCTCGGCGATCCGCGCGCCAGGGCAACGGTTGCCGGCCCGGCGGAAGCTCTCTATACGTGCGCGGGCACAGGTGCCTGCGGCCAGCGCCCATCGTCTAGCGGTCTAGGACGCCGCCCTTTCACGGCGGAAACAGGGGTTCGAGTCCCCTTGGGCGCGCCAGCGGCTCGCAATCGGCCATGAAGCTTTTTACGGTCGGATATGAGGGAACGGATTTTGCCCGGTTCATCGAGGTCCTTTCGGACGCGGGCGTAAAAACTCTGGCCGACGTCCGGGCGTTGCCACTCTCGCGCAAGAGGGGATTTTCAAAAGGCACTCTTGCAAAGCGGCTGGCGAAGGCAGGAATCCGGTACGTCCACCTTCCGGAGCTCGGAACACCAAAACCGGGGCGGCAGGCGGCGCGCGCAGGGCGGCGCGGGGGGTTCCGGCGCATCTATGCCCGGCAACTGAAGACGAAAGGGGCACAAGCGGCTCTGGCGGAGCTCCGGCATCTCGCAAAAAGGACGCCGACCTGTTTGATGTGCTTTGAACGGGACCCTGCGCAGTGCCACCGCTCGATGATTTTGCATGCTCTGGGGGCGCGGGTCGTCGGGCGGCACCTGTTTCCGGCGCCCGGCCCAGAGCGGTGAGCATTCGGACTGCCTCAATTTTTGAACAGAAGGTCGCGGGTGAGCACCTCGATCGGCTGCACGGCCCGTAATGCCTCGCGCAGGCGTGCACGGTCGCGGCGTGACAGGTCCTTTACCGAAACCGCGTTCGAGAGCGGTACGCCTTGCTGAATATCCGCAAGCTGCTGGCCGAGCACGAGTTCGAGAAAGACGCTTTGCGCCTCCAGCAACGCTTCGAGGTCCTGTTGGCCCCCAATCGCGAGGTTCTTGATTGCGGTCAGTCGCTCCTCGGTCGAACGGTCGAGCACGTGATGGGCGATCGCCAAGGCCCGTGCTGCGGTGACAATGGGGAACAATCCGGTGCGTTTGAGGTTGATGCGCCCCTGCTCGGTGCGGAATCTGCCCAGCATCGTCAGCCCCGGCGCCGCGGGACCGGCAGCCTCGATCAGAAGCTTGACGAACGTGGACTGTCCGGCCGCGACGTCGAAGGCATGGGCGCGCAGCCGCTCGGCCATGGAAATGTCGCCCCAGACACCGCGTAAATCGAAAAATATATCCACCGACAACAAATCTTCCGGCTTGGAGCGGCCGATCCATTCGGCGATACGCTGCTGCCAGGTCGCCACTGATCCACGCCAAAGGGCGTTCTTGGCCATGACGCCGCCGGTGCAGTAGGGGACACCGGCCTCGTGCAGATGGTCCGCCAAGTGGGTCGCAAACGCTTCGAACCAGCGGTCTTCCGTTCCCCCCGGGGCGCCGGACGCAAAGAACAGTGCGTTGTCCTGATCCATGGCAAGGAGGCTCTCGCCGCGGCCGGCAGACCCGAGCACGGTCACCGCATAGGGGCACGGCGGATCGCCGCGCCCCTCGGCGCGCATGCGGGCTTCCGCGATCATGGCCGCCTGGGCGGTCAGCGAACAGAGCTCGGCGGAGACCACCGCCGCGATGCCCCGCGCCGGGACCTCCTCGCGCCTGAGGCTCGCCGCAACGCGGGGAATGCGCGCCCATGCGGCTGCAAGGGCCGGAGCGTCCGCGGCAAGATCGATCTCGGCACCAAGCTCCACCGCCTCTTCTGCGCGCGTGCGCAGCAAGTCGCGCGAGGTCACCGCGCCAACGATCGGTCCTGCCGCATCAACGACCCCGAGATGACGCACTTTCAGCCGGCGCATGAGTTCCATGGCCCGGTAAACGAACGCATCGGCCGCAATGACCGCGAGCGGTCGGCTGGCAAAACGTTCGACCGGCTGTTCCAGCGCCTGTCCGCCTTCGCGGGCCAGAGCCCGGAGCAAATCCCGTTCGGTAAAAATACCGGTCTCGGCGGCCGTGGCGCTTTTCGCGCTGCCCTGCGGAGGCGCCACGAAGACCGACGAGATCCGCGCCTGCATCATATGCGCCAGCGCCTCGCGCAATGGCCGATCAGCGGCGATGAACTGTGCCGGCTGCATGATTTCGCGGACGCGATGGCGGAACGGGTAACTGTCGATGCGACCGAGGATCGACTCGGCTGCGGATGCCCCTGTTTCGACAACTGGATGCACCCACCCCGCGCGCCGATGCTGCTCGATCACCTCGGTCTGTGCGCGGCAGACCGCCTCCGCCTCGGCGAGCGTGCGAATGCCCGCGGCGCGCAGCTTGGGCAGAAGAGCCAGAAAGATGTGGCCGCAGGCGAGGGCGTCGCCGAGGGCGGAATGGCGACCCTCAACCTTGGTGCCGACCCACGCGGCAAGGCTTTCAAGGGAATAGTCGGCAAGGTCCGGCTTGATGGCCTGGGCCAAAAGCCGCGTGTCGATCGCGCGGGGGGGCCGCCACGGGATCCCGCTCCTCTCGCATTCCCGGTAGATCACCGCGAGGTCAAAGCCGAGTGCATGCCCGATCACCACGGAGTTTCCGATGAAGGTCGCAAATTCCGGCCAGACCCCTGCAAAAGGGGCTGCGTCGGCGACTGCGGCATCATCGATGCCATGGATGCTCGTGGCCGCGGCGGGGATCGGCTGATCTGGCCGCACCAAACGGCGCAGGGCCTTTTGCACAGCCATTTGTCCGCCGGCGATCCTGACCGCCGCGATCTCGACAATTCGGGCGCTCGCCGGGTCCACTCCCGTGGTTTCGGTATCAATCACCACTGAATCCAGGGCGATGAGGAGGGTGGCATTTGTGTTTGCGGCCATCTGGCCTGCCCGCGGGTCTGGCGCGTTCATTCAGGCTGCGGCGTCAACCGCGCTTCGATGGCGCGGATGTCCATGCGCCGTATCAATTCGTCATGGATGTTGCACATGGAGACGCGCAAGTAGTTCCGAATCGTGAAAAAATCGGCGCCGCGGAGTTGTTCGTGAATCGGCATGAGCTCGAAGTAGGCCCGCGCGAAGGACTCCGGGATATCCTTGGCCCATTTGGGCGGATGAAGCCCAATCAGCGACAGCCGCCGCGCAAGCTCGGCCCGCGCTTCGGTCCAGGTCTCGACCCCAAGAGCCTGCGGGACTGGATAACGGTCGAAAACCCCCAGAACCAAGTCCGTCAGTGCGTCGAGGCGCTCGCGGCGCTGCCGACTGTCCTGTTTGGTGAGCGCGCCCTCCACCAGCTCGGCAACCATTGCAAGGCCGAGCGGATAGGCACGCCAACGCGCCTGCTCGACGGCCTGCAAGAATCCGGCCTCGCGGAACAGCACCTTTGCATAATGGCCGGCGCGGGCGCGGGCATATTCGTAAATTCCCTTCTGCACAACGAATGCCGCGTTCTGGTCGATGAACGCGGCCAGCGTCGGCAAATCGTGGATCGGGGGGCGGCGGCGAAGGAGAGCGCGCAGGATCATGCCATCATCTCCCCCTCGCCGATCCCGGCCACACGGAGGGCCCTATTTGTTGCACCGCCAAACGATGCCTTTTCCGTGGATTTCGCCCCGGACCGACGAATAACCTCTGTATGCCTGCTCGCATGATTAGTAGATTTTATTTTCATGCTCCGTTGGCGGGGCGCAATGGGGAGAAAAGCATGCCACCGTCCAATCCTCC
Organism: Xanthobacteraceae bacterium; assembly: GCA_035574295.1. Lineage (GTDB taxonomy): Bacteria > Pseudomonadota > Alphaproteobacteria > Rhizobiales > Xanthobacteraceae > PNAI01. The sequence goes on along the minus strand of DATLYX010000049.1, from coordinate 14,750 downwards.
CACCGACGAATATGCCCATTGGCAACAAACAACCAAACTGATGCTCACGTATCTCGGGGTCTGGCTGTTCTTTGGCTACATCGTCCACATGTTCGTTGTACCGCTCAACAAGATTGTCATCCCGATCCTTGGATTCCCTCTCGGCTTCTACATGGCCGCACAAGGCTCGCTGATCGCTTTCGTCGTCATGCTGTTCGTGTTCGCGCGGCAGCAGGATCGAATCGATCGCGAGCACGGCGTTGCCGAAGACGACTGACAGGAGCGGGCCATGGCTACTCAATCAACCGGCGTTACCGCGGAATTCATCCGCAACCTTGCCCGCATGTACGGCACCTATACTGGCGGGTTCATCGGTTTCATCTTGCTGCTCGCGGTGCTCGAAGTGGTCGGAGTGCCGAATGTGGTTCTCGGCTACCTCTTTGTGTTCTTCACCTTGGCCGTGTACGCCATCATCGGGGTGATGACGCGCACAGCGCAGATCTCCGAATACTACGTTGCCGGGCGCCGCGTGCCGGCATTCTACAACGGCATGGCAACAGCCGCGGACTGGATGTCGGCGGCCTCGTTCGTCGGCATGGCGGGCACTCTGTTCCTGCTCGGCTATGACGGCTTGGCCTGGGTGCTCGGCTGGACCGGCGGATACGTTCTGGTCTCCATCCTGGTGGGTCCGTATCTGCGCAAATTCGGCGCCTATACCGTGCCGGACTTCATGGCATTCCGGTACGGAGGCAACTTCGCCCGGTTCTGCGCCGTGGTTGTGCTCGTGTGCTGCTCGTTCACCTACGTGACGGCGCAGGTGTACGGTACGGGGCTCATCGCCTCGCGCTTCCTCGGCATCGACTTCAAGATCGCCGTCTATGTCGGCCTCGCCGGCATCCTCTTGTGCTCCATGCTGGGCGGCATGCGCGCGGTCACCTGGACCCAGATCGCGCAATATATCGTGCTCATCATCGCCTATCTCACGCCGATCGTGATCCTGTCGACGATGCACTACGGGATCCCGATCACGGAGCTGACCTACGGCAAGGCGCTGGAGCAGATCGCCGCGCGCGAAGTGGAAATGGTGAAGAACGGTCTTGCGGTGTTGTGTACCGCCGCGAGCTGTCCGCCAGGTTCGCTGAAACCGCACGTCGAGCCGTTCCTCAACTACAGCACGCTGAACTACTTCGGCATCATCTTCTGCATGATGGTCGGCACGGCCTCGCTGCCGCACATCCTGATGCGCTACTTCACCACGCCGACGGTGCGCCAGGCGCGTCAATCGGTGGCGTGGTCGCTGTTCTTCATCTTCCTGCTCTACTTCTCGGCGCCGGCCTATGCGGCCTTCTCCAAGCTCGAGGTCTACACCAACCTCATCGGGCGGCCGCTGCAGGAATTGCCGCAGTGGCTGTTCCTGTACGGCGGCATCGAACACCCGTTCAATCCGGCGCTCGGGCTGCTCAACGTCTGCGGCAAGGCCGCAAAGAGCGTGGAGGCCGTGCTTGCGGCATGCGGATCCGGACACCCCGGCATCCTGCGGCTGCAGGATTTCGCCATCGACACCGACGTGATCGTGATCTCGACGCCGGAAATCGCCGGTTTGCCCTACGTGATCTCCGGTCTCGTGGCGGCTGGCGGCCTTGCGGCGGCGCTCTCCACCGCCGACGGGTTGTTGCTGGCGATCGCCAACGCACTCAGCCACGACATCTATTACAAGATGCTCGATCCGAATGCGCCGACGATCCGCCGATTGACCGTCGCACGCGTGTTGCTGCTCGTGGTGGCGGTGTGCGCGGCGTATCTCGCCTCCACCAAACCCGGTGATATCCTGGCCATGGTCGGGTGGGCCTTCTCGCTCGCCATGGCAGGCAATTTCCCGGCGCTGGTCATGGGTATCTGGTGGAAGAGAACCACAACCGCAGGAGCGGTGGCCGGCATCATTGCCGGCTTCGGACTGTGTCTGTTGTATCTCGTGACCACGCGATACTTCCCGGGCTTCGGCGTCAAATATCTGGGCATGACATCGCTCTACAATCCGGCCACGGGCCAGCCGCTGGTTCCGAATCTGGCGGCCGCCATGGCTGCGCCCAATGCGATGGAAATGTTCCCGACACTGGCGCATCCGTTGGCAAACAAGGTCGGGTGGTTCGACCTCAACAACATCAACTGCGGCCTTTTGGGCATGCCGCTCGGGTTCCTTGTCATCATTGTGGTCAGCCTCATGGGCAAGGAACCCTCGAAGGAAATGCAGGCCTACGTAGACGAAATTCGCAAACCGCGCGGACGAACCATCCTCGAAGAGAAAACCTGACCTGGACAACTGCGGAGCAACGACCAGGGGCCCTAAGGGGCCCCTGGTTCTTCATGCGGCGGTGCGCGACCGCTTGCCGTCCGCTTCGTCTACCGCCAATGTGTCGATGCACGGGAAGGCCTTGCGAACGTGTCCCATCCCATCTTCACCTACTGGTATTTCCATCTGCCCAACTTTGCGCTGGCAGCGGTCATGTACACGCTGCTCGGCCGGGTGTTGCTCGGGCTTGTGGTTGAGCCAAACTCCTCAAACTACATCTGGCGTTTCTTCTGCAAGATCACCGACCCGGTCATCGCCTTGTTCAACTTGGTGACGCCGAAAGCCACCGCACCGGTTGTGCTGTGGCTGTTTTGCTTCGTCTGGCTGTTCTGGGCGCGCGTGTTCATGCTGCTCGGCTTTGCACTGCTCGGGCTGTTGCCGCGGTCAACCTGAGGCGCCATGGACCGGAACCTGTTCTTTGTCGGAATCGCCTTCTTCGGCATGGTCAACGGCCTGTTCAACCAATCGTGGGTGCTGTTCGCCCTGCTGCACGCGCAACTGTTCGCGCCCGCGCTCTTGTTCGGCAGCGCCCCTCTCACCCTGATTTTCGCCTCGCTCATGGTGTCCACGGCAACCATCATTCTTGCCGGGATCCCGGCAGCGATCTACGAGCGAGTTCGCAATATCCGCGACGATTCGGACACAATATCCCTCTGGATCTGGCTCGCCGGTACGGCGCTACTCACGCTACCGGCGATGGAAAATTTTTTGGCAACACGATTCTGAAATCAGCGGCGCGAAGACGCTGCCGCATTGTCGAGACTTCGACCGCGGGATAGCTTGAGCGTGCCTGCGGTCTCAGTCGGGACAAATGTCATGGACATCATTCGACGCATCGCGTTCGAGACGACGCTGCGCGGCTGCGCATTCGCGTTCCTCGCCATCTTCTGCATCATGGTGGGCCTGTCGTTCTGGCCCGGACGGGCTTTTCGCGCCGGCGGGACGCTTACGCTCTTGATGACCGCAATTCTCCTCATCAAGGCGTGGGAAGCGCTGCACAAACCCTACCGCAGCACCGAGATGTGGCTTTACCTGCCAAAGGATCAGCGGCTGCCGGAGACCTACGCGCAATGGGCCTTCTCGACGGTCCTGCACGAAACCTATTTGATGTTCGCCTATTGGACCTCCGCCATCTCGATCGCAATGTGGATCCTGGCGGTGGGATTCTCGATCATCGGCCGATAGCAGGAGCGCATCAGGAACTGCGTTTCTTCAGCGTCTCAAGCTCGGGCCAGCGAACATAGGCCGCATCCGCGCATTGGCCCGGCGCGGCGGGGATGAACTGCGTCAGATCGCCATGAAAATAGATGCCGATGTATTCCTTGGCGCCCGTGTACTCGCCGTAGCCGGCTTTGGCGTTGTAGCGCACACACACCGTATAGCGGCTCTCCGCGCCGAAAGGCCGCAGCTTCGGCTCGCTGATATAGGCGTCGCGCACTCCCGTAGGGTCATACAGTTCCCGCTCCAGGAATTGGAGCAAACGTGAGCGATAGTTGGCCGGCATGACGTTGGGCTCGGGCGCCGGCACGACCTTGGTTTCGGTGCCAAACAAGGCGGGGAACGGGTTGCCGCCGTACCAACCGTGGAAGGGATTGCTCCAGCCGCTGCACCCGCTCAGCAAGAGGCCAAGTGCGACAATGTTGAGGATGCTTGAGGTTTGCATGATGGACCCATTGTCACATGTCGTCCTGGGTGAGGGCTAATTGAGCAAAGGTTTGCCGGCGAGACAATCATGTGCCGCTGCAGGATTCCCCCTTGAGGCGGGGCAGGCGAACACAGTAAGCACAGACATGCGGCATTTCGCCTCGTAGCTCAACTGGATAGAGCATCAGACTTCGACTCTGAGGGTTGCAGGTTCGAATCCTGTCGAGGCGGCCAGTTCACAATCCTTCCCCACCAGGCCTGCTGGTGTCCATGCCGCTGGCGGCCATATGGAATCGTTCGCTATTCTGTCGAAATCGTCCTTCAATTTCTTTGCGCCACTCTGTTCGGCCCTTCTGTAAGAGGCCCTTCTGTGAGAGGAGTGTTCTTGAAGGTTGGTCCAATCACCGGCCTGTTGCTGGGCGTGGCCGCCTCGGCCCACGCGGGCGAAATCCTCCGCCCGCGGCTTGCGACTGCGGTGGTCGAGTGGCCCGCGGCCTACGCTGCGGTTGCCCGGATCGACGGCCTGCAAGCCAAGCCACGCGAGCGGGAGACCGAAGCGCTCGAGCGACTCAATGCGCTCAGCGGGCGCTACCTGCCCGACGTTGCCGCAAGCGCGGTGCCGGTGCTGGCGCCGCTCGATCTCGAGGCGGCGCTCCGCGATCGAGCGAAACCAGCCACCCCGCAAGGTCCAGCGGACAGCGGGGAGTATTTTTTTGGATTCCACGGGCCTCGATTTTTTCTGGCGGGCCCCGCGGGCTATCACGCCGTTTTCAGCGTCCATACCGGCGATATACGGGAACTTTCCGATATCAGCCTGCCCGACCCGGTGGAAATCCATATTTCCGGCCTGCGCATCTATCACGAGCTCGACGAACAGCCGATTCCGGAGATGCGGCCGGTTCCGGCGTTGGAGGCGCAGTTCCCGGGTCTCCGCCGCTCCTATGCCGAAGGCCACCTCCGTTACATCTTCACGCGGTTCGGCGTGCCTTATGTGGTGTCAATCGAATGTTTCGACGGCAGGCCGCGGATCTTGCGTCTGATCTGTACGCAGGCGGATCGCATTGCCGTGCAGTTCCTCAACGCATTGCGGCTTGTCGGCGGCACGCCACAAAACCTGGGCCCGCCGGAGCCGCCACTGGCGGTACGGCCGCTCCTGCAGTCGCCAACATTCACCTACTACGGTCCGGGAAAAATTTTTCCGGGCTCCGGCTTCCGCGGTGCGGCCGGTCGGGCGGATTACACGGTCTACGCACCCATGCGCTTTCCGCTGGAGGAGGCGCCGGCTTATGCCAATTCGCAGATCTATCGCCCGCGTTCCGGGAAAGGGCGCGATGCGTCCACCGATTATGCCTATCCATGGCGCGATAATTTTTGCGAGCGGCGAGGGTTTGCCGTGGGCCAATGCCCCGGCGGGATCGGCCACCAGGGCCAGGATCTGCGGCCCGCGCCCTGCCGCCAGCCGCTCGGCAATGACCGCTGCGATCCGGCGCACAACCTGGTCGCCGTGCGCAGCGGCGCGATCATGCGTTCGCCCAAGCAAGAGGCGCTCTACATTGTGGTGAATTCCGCGAACGAGTTCATCCGGTTCCGCTACTTGCATATGGAACCGCGCAAGATGGACGAGGAAAACCTGTTGAGCTGGCGCAATGTGCGCGAGGGCGAAGTCATCGGCCAGGTCAGCACCTACAGCAAGAAGGAAAACGGCACCACCTACCATTTGCACTTCGATATTCAGGTGCCGACGAAGCACGGCTGGGTGTTCGTCAATCCCTACATGACCCTGGTGGTGGCCTATGAGCGGCTGATCGGAGGCCGCGGGACCGAACTGTTCGATGCGCCGCGACCTGCCCAGGCGCGCGAGAACGGCCCCAGCGCAGGACCCCGACCGGCAGCGAGCCCGCCGCCCGAGAAGACCCCGAAGCTGCGACGCGGCGAACGACGGGACAAGGATACCCCCGGCGCGAGCGAGGCGAGCACGGCGAATGCGGGAGAGTAATTTTTGTGCGTTAACCCGTTTACTCATCACTCGAACCCGCGGCCTTCGGCGCGCTGGACGCTTCGGCGACTCCCCGTAAAATTCCCCCGATGATTTTCTGTCCAACGCGTCGACTTTTGCTCCAATACGTACTGGCCTTGTCCGCCCTTTCTACAGGCGGGTCTCTGGCGCACGCCGAGCAGGCGCGCGCGCGGCTCACGTTCCGGCAGTGGGTCACGGCGTTTCGACCGCGGGCGCTTGCCCGCGGCATATCGGAGAAAACCTACGACCGGGTCATGGGGGCGATCGCGCCGGACATGAGCGTCTATGCGCTCAACCGCGCCCAGCCGGAATTCCGGGAACCGCTGTGGCAATACCTGAACCGCCGGGTCTCGGAGTGGCGCATCATGGCGGGCCGTGAACACGCAAAGACCCATGCCGCGCTGCTCGACCGGATCGAGAAGGATTTTGGTGTCGACCGCTACGTCATGCTGGGCCTCTGGGGCAATGAATCGGCCTATGGCGATCCGGTGGTGCAGAAAAATTTCATGCGGCCGGTGATCCCGGCGCTCGCGGCTCTCGCGTGGGGCGAGCCGCGCCGCCGTGCCTATTGGGAAAAGGAGCTGCTCAACGCGCTCGTCATCATCGATCGCGGCTGGAGCACGCCGGAAGAAATGCAGGGATCCTGGGCCGGCGCCATGGGCCACACCCAATGGATGCCGGAGGTCTGGCTCAACGTGGGGGTGGATTACGACAAGGACGGCCGCATCTCGCCGTTCGGCAAGCCGGACGACGCCTTCGCCGGCACGGCGCAGTATCTGGTCAAGCGCGGCGGCTATCGCCGCGGCGAACCGTGGGGCTACGAGGTGCACGTGCCGGCGCGCGTCACTGGCTATGCAAGCCGCAGCTACGTGGCTTGGCAACGCATGGGCGTGCTACGCGCGGACGGCCAGCCCTATTCGCATCCGGCAGTGACGGCGCGGCTGTGGACGCCGGTGCCCGGCGGCCCGACTTTCCTGCTCAGCAAGAATTTTGATGCGGTCAAAAGCTACAACCCGTCCATGCATTACACGCTCGCAGTGGTGCTGCTCGGCGACCGCATCCGCGGCGCGGGTCCGCTGACCAGACAGTTCCCCGGCGGCGAACGGGCCCCTACCCTCGCCGAGGTGCAGGAAATCCAGCGGCGGCTGACGGAAGCGGGGTTCGATGCCGGCCCGGCAAACGGCCGCATCGGGCGCGAAACCACACGGGCCATCCTCGCTTACCAACATAAGCACAGGATCGAGCCGGCTGACGGCTATGCCGGCCTCAAACTGCTCGCCCACCTGCGCCAGCGGCGCTGAGCAAAACCCTGCCTCAGATCTTGAACGACTCGTGGGTCGAGGGGTGGAACAGCTCCTCGGGCTTGAGCAGGCGCGAGGAAAGACCCTGCGCGTGATGATGGCGCAGGAAGGTCTCCAGCACCTTCCGGTTGGGTGCAAGTCCGTAGGACCAATAGTCGTCCCCCATGAGCTCGCGCGCCTCCCGCAATCGCTCCTCGACGAACGGCAGCGTCACCTTGGTGGCGGAGGTGTCGGCAAGGTGAGCCAGCGCCAACGCCTTCGACCGTTCGAACGCCTTGAGCACGGCCGCAGGCAGCCACGGATGCTGTTCAGCCAGCGTCCGCCGTACGCCGATCAGGTGCATGATCGGAAATATGCCGGTGCGCTTGAAATAATCCTTGGCCGCCGCCACCGGATCGCCGAACAGCCAGCCGATGTTGCCCGCAGCGACGGCGGGTGGACGCGGCGCAATGAAGCCGTCGATGTCGCCGCGCGCGAGCAGCTCGGAGATGGTCGTATTGGCGGGCGCGTCATCAAGACGCACGCCGGGCGGCAGCTTGATGGAAATTTTCTCCGGTCGGCCGGCGTGCTCGATCCCGCCGCGAATCCAATGAATGTCCGCAGGCGCCACGCCGAAATCGTCCTGCAGGATCGCGCGCGCCCAGACGATGGCGGTGAGCTGATATTCGGGGACGCCCACCTTGCGGCCTTTCAGCTCCTGCGGCTTCTTCACGCGGTCGGTGCGCACGTAGATGGAGGTGTGGCGGAACATGCGCGAGACGAAAGCCGGAACGCCGACATAGGGGCATTCGCCGGCCGCGGTCTTGACGGAAAAGCTCGACAGCGAGCATTCGCAGATGTCGAACTCCTCGGTGCGGAAGGCGCGGAAAAAGATCTCCTCCGGCGGGAGCGTCATGTACACCGGATCGACGCCGTCGATGGCCACGGCACCGTCGATCAGCGGGCGATTGCGATCGTAATCGCCGATCGCGACGGAAAGTTTCAGTTTGGACATGGATTATCCTGGACTACCCCAAAGCGTTTGCCGCGCTAGTTAGCCGGTCCGGACCGGGGTTGTCCAAGCCGATCAGCGACCTCGCGGAAGGCGGCTTGGCGCATGGCATCCGGACGCATGGCAATAACGATATGCGCAGCAAGGGCGTGCAACGGCTTGCCTCGCCTACCACAAATGGAACATCATTTCCGCATTAGCTTGAGCCGTATTCCGGTTTCGGGGCCATTTTCGCAGACTTGTAATTTGCAGACTTGTAATTGCGGCGCGCAGGTGTGGGGTGACGGGCATGAATCGCGCGGTCCAGCCAGGGTTGATGATGCTGGCGGCCGCTGCGCTGGTGATCGCCGCGGTCTTGATCCCTGTCGCGATTCTGCGGCCCTCCGGTCCAGCGCTCAAACCGCCGGTCGCGGAGAAATTGCCCCCGCAGCTCACAGAAGCCGAAGCGGGCGACCTCTCGCGCGCCCAGCGGTTCCGCATGGTCGAACAGGAAACGCTCAAGCGGCTGGGGCCGAGCGCGCTTGTTTCCGCGCTGGCACGGGCATTCGTGTTCCCGCATGCGCGCGAGGACGCGATCTTCGGCATCGACGTTTCGCACCACAACCAAAGGAACTGCCAGTGCGACATCGACTGGGCGCGCGTCGCGCAACAAAGGGTTGCGTTTGTCGTGGCCAAAGCCACCGAAGGCACCCGGTTTCGCGATCCGCACTTCAGAAGCCACTGGGAGGAGATCGCAAGGGTGCCCGAGATGTACCGCGGCGCCTATCACTTCATGAGCGCGGACGACGATCCGGTGGAGCAGGCCAATTACTTCCTCGCCACGATGGGGCCGCTGCGGGCCGTCGACATGCCGCCGGTACTCGATCTCGAATGGGACGTTGTGGTGAGGTCGACACGCAAATGGTCCAAACGCGATGGCGACTACTGGAGCCAGCTTGCTCCGAACGAAATCCTCGACCGCGTGCTCAAATGGCTCGATGTGGTCGAAAAAAGGACCGGCCGCATTCCGATCGTCTATACGAGCCGTGCCTGGTGGGACGGCCGCATCAAGAGCGACGCGCTGCTTGGCCGCTTGAAGCGTTACCCGATCTGGCTGTCCGCCATGGAGGAAAAGGATTTGCAGGTGGAACGGCCCGGCACCAGGGGCGGCTGGGCCGACAAATGGCATTGGACGCTGTGGCAGTTCACCAATCGCGGCGATCTGTCGAAGGCGGGCGTGCGCAATCCAGCAAATCCGCGGCTCGAAGGAATTGACGTCAACCTGTTCCGCGGATCGGTTGCCGACTTCCGCAAAGCCATGGGCATCGTGTCGCCCATTGTCGTTGCGGAATCCGAAACGACACCTGCTTCGGGGCCAAGTGCTGCGGCACGAGAAGCCCCAGAGTCTGAACCCGCTAAAAATGCGGCAAAGCCAGCGGAAGAAACGCCAAAGGAGGCGACAAAGGAGCCGCTATCAGAGCCGCCAAAAGAGGCGGCAATACAGCCGGTACCGGAAGCGCTCAAGGAGACGCCAAAAAACGATACCGTAGTCGCGGTGGTCCCATCCGACACCGCGAAGCCGGCCGATTCCGGCAGCGCGGGCGCGATGCCTGAGCCGGGCCGCACGGTTGCGACGACCGACCCGCCCAAGGAGGCGATGAAGGAGCCGCCCTCCCAGCCGCCAATGCAGGTCGCGAAGGAGCCGTCACCGGAGGCACCTAAGGAAGCCCCGAAGGAGCCGGCGCCGGAGACGCTCACGGAAACGTCGAAGACCGAGACGCAGGTCGCGGTGGTTCCAATCGAGGCCGCAAAACCGACTGAGCGCGGCAGCACAAGCACGATGCCTGAGCCCGGCGGAGCAGTTGCGGCCACTGAGCCTCCGAAGGAGGTGGCAAAGGAGACGCCATCGGAGACACAAAAGGAGCCGCTGCCGGAAACGTCCAAGGAGGAGCCAAAGAGCGAGGCCGACGTCGCCGTGGCTCCATCTGAGGCTGCGAGGCAAACTGAGTCGGGTAGCACGGGTGCGATTCCTGAGCCGGGTGCCACGGTTGCGGCCAGCGAACCGCCCAAAGAGCCGATGAAGGAGCCGCCACCAGAGCCGCCAAAAGAGACCGCGAAGGAGCCCGTACCGGAGACGCCGAAAGAGGCGGCAAAGGAGGAGCCAGCTAAGGAGCCAGGCTCAGAGGCTCCCAAGGAGCTCGTGAAAGAACCCGTAGAAGAGCCGCCACCGGTAATGCCGACGACGGAGCCTCAGGTCGCAGCGGTGCCCGGCCGCGAGGGCGGTTCAAAGCCGGATGCCGGCGCAGGCGATCCGGGTGTTGCGGCAGCGCCCCCTGCGACCACCGAGCCCAAAGAGGAGCCCGCCAAGGAGACGCAGGTTGCAGGCATGCCGACCACGGGCACGAGCGGTCCGGGCGGCGAGGTCGCGACTGCCAACGTGCAGAGCGCGAACAGCCCGCCGGATTCCGTCCGGACCGCCGATGCTGTGCCCGGTCTGCCCCGCTCCTCTGCGCTTTCGCCTTCCATCATCGAGATCGTGTTGGCAAACGGCCGCGTGCTGCGCGTGCATGCTGACATCGATCCTCAGGTGCTCATGCGGTTCGTCACGCTGTTGGAAAAATAGTTCGTCCCCTGTGAAGGCGAAGAGCGCATGTTCGGTCATGTCATTGTTCCGATGATCGCCGCCCTGGTGGCTTCGACGCTGTCCGTTCAAGCCGAGCCGTCGCGGACGGGCAGCCCGCCCGGCAAACGCGGACAAGTCAAATCCACGCAGCCGGCGCAGAAGCCAAGCCTCAGCATCGAGCTGCGCGACGGCATGTACTGGATCGGCCCCAAGAAGGCGGAGCCCCCCAAAACCGAAACGCCAAAGACCGATCCGCCCAAAGGCGGCAGCTCGTGGAATCCACAAACCGGTACGGGAAAATTGGCCTTCGCGGGAGTTTCGACAGACTGGCCGCGGCTCTGGCTCGGCGTACGCGCACATGACACGGCGCCGAACGCGGTGCCGGCGCAGGCGACGCCAGTGCCGGCAAACCGCTTTGTCATTCAATTCAAGCCGAACGTCAGCAAAGAGCAGCGTGACGCGTTGCTCGCGCGCTACGGGCTATCCGTGCAGCGCGAGCTGCCGGCCATCAACAGCGTCGTGGCCACCCGGCCCGCCTCGGCCAACGACCCCCCGGCGAAAACATTGGCGGAGGTGTTCAACCCGCCGATCATTCAGAGGCTGCGGCGCGAGAGCATCGTGCAGAACGCCACGGTGGACACGGGGGCGGCACCGCGAACCGTTCCCAAACCGGTCGATGTGAAATTCAGGAGCCCGGCCGGCGTCGTTCATCATTGGACCTGGAGAATTTTTGCGCCCACGCCAGCAACGCCTCCTGGCATCGCCGCCTCAACGCAGGCGGACGTGCTCGACGGCAACTGGGGCCTGAAGGCGATCCGCATGCCGCCGGTGTGGAGCATCATCAAGCGCCACCGGGAGGCCAAGCCGGAGCCGGTGCGGCCCAAGCTCGCTATAGTCGATACCAATTTCTCAAACCACACCGATCTTGCGATCAATCTTTTGCCAAGCCCGAACCAGGATGGCAGCGAACCGCCGATCAGCGCGGCGTCGGTCGGCCCGCCGTGCGAGCGCGCGCATGGCAATCATGTGGCGGGCATTGCAGGCGCAAAATTCGGAAACGGTGTGGGTGTCGACGGAGTGGTGCCGGACGGCATCATCGACGCCGTGCCGGTGGCGAGCATCAAACTCGACCCCAGCCAGGTGGATATGACGGGCGCCATGAGCCCAGAGGGGCTTGCCGAGAAGGCGGGGCTTCTGACCGGTTTCTACTCCGACGTCATCACCGCGATTCAGGAATACGTGCCGGTGGAGCGGGCCAAGGGCAGCAATCTGCGCGTGGTCAACATCAGCATGGGTGTGAACATCTGGCGCCTCGTCGAGTGGGGTGCCGATCCCAACGAAGTCAAGGCGGCGGTGCGCGATACGCTGAAGAACCAAGCGCAGATCATGGCGGGCTTCGTGCGAAAATACGAAAATTCGATCCTGTTCGTAGTGGCCGCGGGCAATGATTCCGACAAGTTTCCAAGGCCGCTCGAAGCCAAATGGTCGTCATCGTTCGCCTGGCTCGCCAGAAGCGATCGCGGGGATTTGGAGCGGGCGTACATCCGGCCAAAAAATATTCTGATCGTGGAAGCGGTGGACCGCCGCGGCCAGCGCGCGGAATTTTCCAACGTCAACGGCCACATCGCTGCGCCGGGCGTCGATATCCTCAGCACGCTCGCCGAGGGCGACGACGGCTATTACGTATGCGACGGGACCTCCCAGGCTGCGCCGTTCGCAGCCGGCGTTGCCGCGCTGATGTTCGAGCTCAGCCCAAACAAGAAGCCTGCGGAGATCATCGACATCATGGTGAAGTCGGCGACCCCGCGGGCGCCGGGAACCGTCGGGGCGCCGCGGCTCGATGCGCTCGAGGCCGTGCTCAGGCTGTCGCCTTTCGCGGACAGCCGCAACGAGAACCTGGTGCGGCTTGCCGATCTCAACCGCGACGGCAAGGTGGACATTCTCGACATGCGGGAGTTTGCCCGGCAGCTCGCCATGCTCAACGACAACCGCATTACGGGGGCCGCATTCACGGAAGACCTCAACGGCGACACGGTGGTGGACGGCAATGAATGCCACTGGCCGCTCATCGATCTGAACGGCAGCGGCGCCGGATCGCTGGTGCAGACGGATGCGCGGATCGTGCTGGGCGAACGGCGCAACGATCTCGCGGTCATGCAGCTTGCCTGGACGGACAAGAGCAAGGATTCCGCCAGCGCGATCAAGGAGACCGAGCTCGATCAGGCGCTGCGGCTCGCCGATTTGAGTAACGTGCGGCTTTCGCCCCAGGCGTGCCGCTGATCCCCGTGCTGGTCCTCAAAACAACAAAATCGCCGCGCAGTCAGGCGAGCGGGGCTGAATCCGCCGGCGCAATATCGAGCAGCCGCAGTTGCACGCGCTCGACCCCGTTCCAGCGGTCGAGGGCGAGCGTGCCTGCGGCGTGCACCGTGCGTCCCCTTCCCTGCAGCAAGGCTTGGCCGAGCGGCTGATTGGCAGCGCGGAACGCCACGGCGTTGACGGTTGCGCCGTCGCCGGAGCGCAGGCGGGCCCGGACGTGCGCCTGGCCGACTTCCTCCGCATACACGATGCGGTGCGCGGGCAAGGCGATCACCGGCTCCGGGTTGCCGGCGCCGAACGGCCCGGCACTGGCCAAAGTTTCGACCAATGCGAGATTGGCACCGCCAGCCGTCACCGCGCCGTCGATCAGCAGCGCATCGTCCAGACGCGCGGCTTCGACGGCGGAGGCAAGGTGCTCCTCGACGAAGGCGCGAAAGGCGGCAAGCCGCTCGTGCCTGATGGTGACTCCGGCGGCCATGGCGTGGCCGCCGCCTTTCAGCAGCAGGCCTTCCGCCACAGCGCGGCGAACCAGTCGGCCGAGATCCACACCGGCAATGGAACGGCCGGAGCCGGTGCCGATCCCGCCGGGCTCAAGCGCGATGGCAAAGGCGGGACGACCGAAGCGCTCCTTCAAGCGCGCCGCAATCAGGCCGACCACACCGGGGTGCCAGCCCGCGGCCGCGGTGACCACAGCGGCGCCCTTCTCCTCGAGGCCGAGCGCAGCCATGGCTTCGGCCTCCGCCTCGGCGAGCATGGCCTGTTCGAGGGCCTGACGTTCGCGATTGAGGCGATCGAGCTCAGCGGCGATGCGGGCGGCCGCGGTGGCGTCGTCTTCCAGAAGAAGCTGGGCGCCGAGATCGGCCCGGCCGATGCGGCCGCCAGCGTTGATGCGGGGTCCGAGCAGAAAGCCGAGGTGCCATACGTCGGGCGGACCGCTCATGCGGGCGGCATCCATCAGCGCGGTCAACCCGGCGTTGGCGCGGCTGCGCATGGCCAACAGCCCCTTGGCGACCAAGGCGCGATTGAGTCCGACCAGCGGCACCACGTCGGCGACCGTGCCGAGCGCCACGATGTCGAGCCACGGCCGCAAATCCGGCTCGGGCCGCGCCTCGGTCCAGAAGCCGCGCAGGCGCAGCGCGCGGTTTGTGGCCACGACCGCGAGAAACACGAGCCCAACAGCGGCCAAATGGCCGAGCCTGGACAAATCGTCGAGGCGGTTGGGATTCACCACGATGGCGTCCGGCAGACGCTCGTCGACCAGGTGGTGGTCGATGACGACCACATCGAGGCCGAGCTTGCGCGCTTCGGCGAGCGGCTCGTGACTCGTGGTGCCGCAATCCACGGTGATCAGAAGCTCGGCGCCGCCGTCGGCAAGGCGGCGCACGGCGTCGATGTTCGGTCCATAGCCTTCGAACAGTCGGTCGGGGATGTAAACGATGGGGTCAATGCCGCAATGGCGAAGGAACCGACCGAGCAATGCAGAGGCGGTGGCGCCGTCCACGTCATAGTCGCCGAAGATCGCGATGCGCTCGCGGCGCAGAACGGCATCG
>DATLYX010000048.1:0-12281 GCA_035574295.1 Xanthobacteraceae bacterium | reverse complement strand
GGCCGCGGCATCGATGCCGCGGAAGATGAGCGCACCGCCGACGGCGTTCCGTCCGGGTCAGAATAGCTTCAATGAGGCCGCGGCATCGATGCCGCGGAAGATTGCCAGAGGCCGTGCCGAGCTGAACGAATAGCAGCGCTTCAATGAGGCCGCGGCATCGATGCCGCGGAAGATCCGCTCACTGCAGCGGCAAGAGCTCAACCGGGGCACCAGCTTCAATGAGGCCGCGGCATCGATGCCGCGGAAGATCTGGAGACGAGCCGAGCATCCTTGGAGCAGGAAGAAGAAGCTTCAATGAGGCCGCGGCATCGATGCCGCGGAAGATGCAGGCGGCCCGGTTTCTGGCCAGCCGCCGTCACAAGCTTCAATGAGGCCGCGGCATCGATGCCGCGGAAGATATCTTGGTTGAGGGGAGGGAATCATGATGCGTTACTGGCTTCAATGAGGCCGCGGCATCGATGCCGCGGAAGATGCGGCGTCGGCTTCGGCGCGCTGGCCACGAGCTACGCTTCAATGAGGCCGCGGCATCGATGCCGCGGAAGATCCTTCTGGCAGATTGCGAGCCGATCGAGACACGTACTCGCTTCAATGAGGCCGCGGCATCGATGCCGCGGAAGATTTCACGCTCCCAGTTCGTTTGCGTAACGTGCTGTATGGCTTCAATGAGGCCGCGGCATCGATGCCGCGGAAGATTTGTCGCCGTTTGAGGTGGCCCCGTCGCAAAAGTACGGCTTCAATGAGGCCGCGGCATCGATGCCGCGGAAGATGCTAAGTTGGGCCAAGGCCAACACTACAATGCTTGAGCTTCAATGAGGCCGCGGCATCGATGCCGCGGAAGATTCGCCGCACACTAAATCCCAAGCCGCGCGGTTGACCTGCTTCAATGAGGCCGCGGCATCGATGCCGCGGAAGATCGCGGAAGCGGCGCTCGAAACTCGGCGGATCCTGTCCGCTTCAATGAGGCCGCGGCATCGATGCCGCGGAAGATTTGATCGACCTTCTTGGCAAAACTTGTCGCACCGCTGCTTCAATGAGGCCGCGGCATCGATGCCGCGGAAGATAGCTAGCGCACGTACTCTACTATCCGGATGCCGCCGGCTTCAATGAGGCCGCGGCATCGATGCCGCGGAAGATGCCAGTCCGATCACATGGGCCGCCTGGTAGTACACGCTTCAATGAGGCCGCGGCATCGATGCCGCGGAAGATCGCCGAGCTAGAAAACATCGCCATCTTGGCAAAGTTGCTTCAATGAGGCCGCGGCATCGATGCCGCGGAAGAGACCCGAGCTTCTGCAAACGGTCCTGCTTGCTCCCGTGGCTTCAATGAGGCCGCGGCATCGATGCCGCGGAAGATGTTGCTCCCATGGTTGAACGTTGTTATTGCTCTAGAGACGCTTCAATGAGGCCGCGGCATCGATGCCGCGGAAGATGGGCTGTCCGTTTTCGTTCTGTTTTCTGTTATCGTCTCGCTTCAATGAGGCCGCGGCATCGATGCCGCGGAAGATTGATACCAGTGGTTGTGATAAGGCGGTATTGCATCGCTTCAATGAGGCCGCGGCATCGATGCCGCGGAAGATGGCCTGGGGCCAAGCCCATGCATGCACATGGGCAATCACACAGTTTGCGAGCGCTACACACCCCGTGCAGCACATCGCACGGAGCCGCACCACAGTTCGAGTTCACAATGTCAAACAGCCGACTGATTTGCAATGGTTTTTTCACCTGCGAGCGCCGCCGCCCTCGCGCCCACAACGTCAGCGCTCGCGCGGCAGCGGCGTCGCTTCCTGGCGCCGATTTATATCACAACAGCCGTGCGTTTTGCAGACTCGAATGTCTTGCCCAGGCTCTCGACCCGTGGGTCGACCTTGTCCGCCGGCCCGAGATCGAGAATGAGAACATGGTCCTCGCCACTATGGATCAGTTCTTCGAGCCGCCGCGCCAGCTCGGCCCGCCGCCGCGCCGTGAGCCGACATTGGAACACCGAAAGCTGCAGCCAACGGCCATAACCTTTCATCAGCCGGAACACGCGCCGCCAGCGGCGGTCGTCGGATATGTCGTAGGTGACGATATAGAGCCGCTCGTCGATCATGGCCGTCACGTTCTTCACTTGATGGGATTACGCCGGAGGCAGACTCGACGATATAGAGCCGCTCGTCGATCATGGCCGTCACCGCACAAGATAATGCGGATAGTGCTCGATCTCGCCGGTAAGATGGCGCGCCAGCAACCTTGCTTGCACTTCGAGCAGGCGGCGCATCGAGACGCGATAGCCGAAAACGGGATGTGTCACTTCCTGGTCAAGGCGACGTTCATAAGCCGCAATGAAAGCGCGACGCGCGTGCGGCTTCAGGTTCACAGCAGGTCCGGCTGACACAAAGCCGTCCGCTTTGATCTCGCCGTTGTTGATGACCTGGATCACGGTGGAGTCGGCGAGGATCGGCCGGAATGGCTCCATCATGTCCAGCGCGAGCGCCGGACGGCCGAAACGCGGCCTGTGATAGAGGCCGAGATAGGGATCGAAGCCGACCGCCGAGAGCACGGTGAGCCACGTGCGCATGAGTACTGCGTAGCCAAGCGACAGCATGGCGTTGACCGGATCGGCCGGCGGGCGGCGCGTGCGCTTGTCAAAAGCGAATTCGGGGAAATCGCGCGCAGCCTCGCCGAACATTGTGGCGAACAGGCGAAAATAACGCGCCGCCGCCTCGCCTTCGATGCCGAGCAGCTCGGCTTCGTTCGACGCATGCGCGGCGCGGTCGGCGAGTCGCGCAAGCGCCTCCAGCGCGGCGTCGCGTTCGGCTTCATCGCCCGCCTTGAAGTTGCGGCGCAGGAACACGCGGCTGTTTTTGATTTTTGCCGCCACGAGTTCGCGCGCAAACGCAAGGCAGCGCCGCTCGTTGAAGGCCGCGCGGTACTGCGCAATGCGAATGTTCACGTTCTTGTGGCCGGTGGATACCGTATGCCCGAGCACCCAGCCGCCGCTCGAAGCATAGGTGACGGGAATTTCCTCGCGCAGCAACGCCGCCACGGTCGGCGTGGTCAGCGAGATCGGGCCGTGCAGCACCAATTCCGATACGTCGCCGATCGGAACTTCGGTTTTCTGCTCCTCGGTTTCCACCACCAGAACCTCGCCCGATTTGCTGATGCGCGCGCCGGGCTCCTGCACGTAGATCGGCAAGGCGGTGTCAGCGGCAGGATTGAGCGGTCGCGGCGCGATACCGCGGCGAAAGAAGGCAACTTCGTCGGGAAGACAAATGCCGGCGAGCGAGCAGCGTGTGCATTTCGGGCTATCGACGAGCGGCGGCGGCAGGCGGCCTGCGGCCGCAGCCAGGCGCAGCTCGGAAATCGCCATCCGAGTCTTCGCCCGCAGCTCTTCATCGAGCGCGATGCGGACGCGTTCGCGCGAGCCGGCATACCAGATCGCGCCCTCGCGCACTTTGTAGCCGGCCTCCTCGAGGATGAGCGCCTGCGCGCATACCTGTACGCGCTCGGGCTCGTAGGCGCCTTCGGCCACGTGCGGCCGCTTGCCTTTCTTGGTATCGACGGGCGTGACCGTGCCATCCTCGCCTTCGATCAGATCGATCTTGGCGATGATCCCGAGCTGCTCGGAGGCGAGCGTCACCGAACGGGCGGCGAAATCCGGCTTGTCTTCGCTCTCCGCCGGCGGGGGCAATTTGCCGCCGCCGGCATCGATGCGCACATGCGCGCGCCGGCCCTCCTCGGTGTCGGCGGAGTCGGCCCATTCGCCCTCGACCCATTCGAGGAAGGCGAGCCGCGGGCAATACACCCATTCGTTAACCATGCGCACCGGCACGAGGGGGGTCTCGCCCGTGGCGGGCGGGGCGGGAAGGTCGAGGGTGAGTTGGATGGAAGCGGAGCTTGCGTGTTGTGGTTCGCGACTGCGGCCGGAACCAGCATCAGGGGCATCCGAAGACGCACGGTCGAAAACGGGGGCGGACATACGCAACAACTCGGGGCAGCACTGACCGCAACCAAGGATAGCAATATACAAACATTCTTATAAATGCGCGAACGCGGGCCAAATATATCGACTGCGCCGGAAGACCGGATCCCGAAATGGGACCATGCAGATGTCTCGGGTACGCGCGCCTTGTCGCGGTCAGGACGCTGAAAGGTACTCTGGCGCGAAGCCCAACCTGCGTGAGCGGGCGCGATCCCATGATGTTAAGTCCATGAAGGATTGGGAATCCCAGCAGCGTCACTGATCAAGAGCGGCGCGGAAAGGCGGTGTGAGAGGCCGGTTGGGAGGGAGGGGGACGGCTTTGCCGCCCCCCTTCAGTAACGAATGAGGCCGCGGCGAGAGCCGCCGCGGAGGGTTGTTTGTCTTGTAGATACGAAACATCCATTTAATACGCAGCTTCAATGAGGCCGTGATCGTTATAGTGATGTCACGGAAGCTTATGTGTATTAAATGTCTGGTTTGTTGTCAACCTAGACTCGGTGAGCCATTTTGTATATTTTCCGCTTAACGCCGCCGTGGCGAAATTGGTAGACGCAGATGACTTCTAATCATCAGCTCAGGCAGAGCATGTGGGTTCGAGTCCCACCGGCGGCACGCAACTCTAAACTCCTAACAATCGGAAGTCCAGGACAAAGAACATGAACCTACGCGCACTTGAACAGCCACCTCTCCGCCGCCCAAGTCCACGGCTCACCTTCGACGATGCTGTCGAAGTCTGGAAGCGGCATTTCCTCGGCGAAAGTCAGCACCACATCGCGCAGGCTTTCGGCGTGAACCTGGGCCGCGTTAATGAGATTCTCAAAGGTCGCCGTCACCCCGGCAGCCGCGAGACGGCTTTGGGCCTACGCCAAGCCTGATAAGGGTCCGACGCCAACGAAAGGGCGCTCAAGGCGCCCCTTTCACGCCAACGCCGCGAACAGGCCGAGGCCGATGTGGCGTCCAGCGCCGATCGCGAGCGGGCCCGGCACGTCCTCGGAAAACGTGATGATTGCGTGCGTGCGGGGGAACCCCTTGAGGTAAGCCGGGACGCGATAGGCGCGCGCCATCTCCGCGCCGGGAAACACCGGCTCGCGCTGCAGCGTGATTTCGACCACCGGTGTCGTATAGCCCGCCTGCGCCAGCGCTTTCAGCACGAGCGCGTGCGCCTTGCGCGTGCGGAAGTCGTCACGGCCGGGCAGCACCAGCGGCGTCACCGAGCCCCAGGTGCGCGCCTTGCGCAGATAACGCAACGACACGCCGTCGCTGTATGGATCAATCGCACGCAAATCGGCTTTGATCTCGCCGGTTCCGTCCTCGATGAGCGAGGCGCCGGCAAGCCGGAGCGCCACGGCTTGCGCCTTTCCACCCCCGCCGCCGAACGGCTCGGCGAGAAGCACGCGGCGGATGCGGCCGTCGCGTCCTTTGGGCGCAATCGTCGGCAGCGGCAGATAGGAGAAGCGGTTGTTCTTGGCCTCGGCATTCTCCCCGTGGCCGCAGACGAACCGCTCGATGAAATCGGCATCGAGCTTCATCGCCTTGGCGCGCTCGTGTGCGGTGTGGCGCAGCCAAGCGGCGACTTCCATCGCGTGGCGCGGGTCGAAGGAGCGGTAGGAGCCGTCCTCGTCCACGAG
Organism: Xanthobacteraceae bacterium; assembly: GCA_035574295.1. Classification (GTDB taxonomy): domain Bacteria; phylum Pseudomonadota; class Alphaproteobacteria; order Rhizobiales; family Xanthobacteraceae; genus PNAI01. The sequence continues at coordinate 6,693 of DATLYX010000048.1, read as the reverse complement.
CGCGAAGGCATGCACCGGCCGGCGGCGGCCTTGCGCGCGGGGGATATAGCCTACCTCGCGGTACACGGACGGTGGCGCGGGAGGCGCAACATAGCGTTCGGCGCCGCGGCCACGGCCCGCCTGCACGCGCTGCTTCTGGTCGGCATAGCGTGCAAGCAGCTCGTCGAGAGAGCCGGCCACCGGCACGCGCCAGCCGGTGCCATCGGCCTCCGCGATCCAGGTTTCGCCCGGCAGCGCGTTCTTCTCCTCGGTGCTGAGGATGCGCCCGTTGCCGGCGACGAGATCGATGCCAAGGCCGAGGCAGTGCAGGTGGCGTGCCTCTTCACAGAGAATTTCAATATGGGGACGCGCGGTCTCCCATTCATCCTCGGCAATGGTCCACAAGAATCGCACCGGGCCATCCTCGGCGAGGCGATGTGGACGAAGGTCCTTGTCGGTGCGCAATTCGTTTGGCTGTTTCTCCGGTTCCTTATTCTGCGCCCATGCCCGCGCCACCTTGTCCATGTCGTTGTTTGGCACGTAGAGCCGCACGACGCTCGCTTCGCGCGCAGGCGGGGCGACAATCTCCGGCGCAGCGCGCCGTTCGAGCCAGCGCAAGGCCTCCTTCTTGGCATCCGAGAACTCGGTGCGGCGGAAGCCAATATTGCCGGCGGCCACTAGCGCTTGAAACAGGCGGTAGGGGTTCGGAGGCCACTCCGACGGAAAATAGTTGTGTTCGCGTTCGGAACGACGTCCGTGATAGCGACCTGCAAGAAAGTGCGTCTCAATGCACAGCCAGCGCATGGTTCACCCGCCGCGCCTACCGCGCGCCCCCTTGCCGCCTACCTGCTGCTTCAGCGCCTCATTGGCGGCCTTGACGTCGAAGTCCACTGTGCGGCTTTGACCAACCCCAAAGTCGCGCGCCGCTTGTTCGGCAAAGGCTAACGCGGCCGCCGCGTCCGGTGCGAAGGCCGTGCGTGTTCCGTCGTGCGCGACAAGCTCCCACAGCGGCTTCTTCTCGGGATCTTGCACGAGCAGACAGCCCTGACGCAGATTGTGCTCGCGATCGTGGATCATGGCGATGAGCGCGAGGCCAAGAAGATAGCGGCGCAGGGGGGCGCCCGATGGCCCCTTCGGCCCAACCGCACGCAGCCCGACAAGACTCAAGATCGCCTCGCGGCGGATTTCTCCGCGCACAATGACGCCCCCGTGCGTCCCGCCCGCGGGCGCGTGACGGAAACCAAGCTCGGAGGCGGCGTCGAGTACTTTCTTGTCCTCGGCGCTTTCAATCAGTCCCAAGCCGATGTAGTCGATCGGTGGATTATACTGGGCCGAACGTGTTAGAACATCTACGTTGTAAGCGCGTATGGTGGAGGCGACGAGTCGCGGAAGCTTGGCCTGCGTATCGCGCGAGTCCCATGCGCCGAACACCAACGAGGTCGGCGCGATCTTCGCAAGCTGCGTGGCGTCGCTGCCCTGTTGATAGCTGTCGAACGCCTCGCGCAAGGTTGTCCCGAGACTCGAATAGCGCACGATCGCATCGGCAGCGCGATGGCCGGCGTCGAGGAGGTTCACAATCTTGTTGCCGGCCTTGATCTCGATCTGCGGCACGAGGCGCGAGTAGGATGTGTCCTGCCCATTCGCCTTCTTGAACAGCGGCTCCATACGGTTCGCCTGCGAGCCGACCGTGTCGATGATTGCGATACGGGTCACCTTGTTCGGGTCGTTGCCGTCTCGGACTTCGTCAATGTTGTAGCCCCCCTTACCACCACCCTCTGGCGCCGCGAAGGTGGGCGGGAAGATCACCGCGTCGCGCCCCTCCGCTGGCATCAGCCATTGCCGACACACGAGGGCGGCAGGGCCTTTCTCCGCGAGCATCTTGTCGGCCAATTCATTCCAGGTGCTCATTGATCGTCCTCCTTTTTCGGCAAAGGCTGAGCCCAACCGAAGCTGCCGTACTGTTGATTGCGCATCACCACTGGGAATTCGTATGTGGCAATCGCGCTCGCCGCGCCGGCCACCACCGCAGGTACCACCGTTATGTCCAAGGGGGCAGCCCAAACGTGATACGCGAACCACCGTCGCTTACCTTCGACAGGGAGAGGGCGACATCGTTGCAGGCCAACAGCAGCGAGAATTTCGGTAGCGGGCGAGGTGAGCACAGGAATGCCCTGCTCGTCAGGGGAGAATCCGACGTCGAGCGCCTCCCAGGAGGCGGACGGATCGAAGCCGAACCGTCCGCTTGTCGGCCAACGCTGCAAGAGGAACCGTTCTGCCGATGTGTTCGGTGTACGCTCCATGATCTCGCGCCAAGCGCCACGAAGACTGTTTACATTCCGCTCGGGCGTCTGCTGTCCCGCCCAAACCTTCAATTCCGATTTGTCGCCTTCGCCGTAGGAATCGAGCCACCAATCAAGCCGCAAGTCGAATGGCAGCAGGATTACCGGCTGCCGGTCGGCCTGCAGTTTCTCAACCCCTTCATCCTCAGCAATCGCCACGAGGTCGTTCGTTTCGCAAAGCGTGCGCACGATCTCCCCGAGCGGATCGTTGTGCCCGCTGTAGGTGGCGATGTGGAATGCGGCGCGGCTTCCCTCGCCTACGAACCACCCTTCGCTCCCCGGCCACAGGCGGCTTGCGAGTTCCAAAAGACCGCAGCAGGCGAAGAATTGGCCCGGATTGCGCAGATCCACATCAAGTGTGATGTCGGGCATCGGATGCTCGGCGCTCATGCGGTGCTCTCCTTGAGAGCCTCGCTTGCCGGCGAAGGCACATTGGTAGGCGCGTCAGCGCTGGCCGCCGGCGACGCCGCAAGCCGCCCACTCGCGGCATAGTCCGCCGCGCGCACGAGCGATTCGAGCCACGCCAGGCCCCAATGGCCGAAGCGGCGCTGCAGGCGCGCAAAGCGGCGTAGGGTCTCCGCGGCCACTGTCGCATTCTCCTCCTCGGACACGCCGTCGGCGATGTCCCACTGGTCCGGCTCGAAATGCGGCCGCGCCCAGCCGTGGTGCGCCGCGATGAGGTGCAGGATTAGATCGCGCTCGGGATGGCGGCGGATCGTTTCGTCTTTTTCAGCCTCGCGCAGGGAGCCGAATTCGTGGCGGTAGGAACCGCACGCGGACTCGTCGAACCCACGCTGTCCGCTCTTCGCCCACGGCTTCCACGTGCCATCCCCGCCTTTTCTTGGCGGCGGATTGCCGATCGCCTTCTGCCACTCAGGGCGGTCCTTTCCGCGATCATGCCAGTGTGCGGCGATCGCCACCGCTTCGGCGATGGTAGGATTTGTGGCCCTGAGACCGATCCGCTCCACGACTTTTTCGGCTTCGTCCCTGGCCCAGCTGAGATGCTCGTCGAGTTCTTGCGGGCGCGCGGCCGCCGCGGGATCGTCCTGGACGATCGTTGCCGCGCGGGAGGCGCCCAGAAGCTGCAGGGCCTTGGAGGGCCCTTCGTCGTCTTCCTCAATCACCAGCAACGCCCGTTCCGCGAGCGTGCAAGTACCGGCGAAGTGATCGCGGATCAGCCGGCTCGGCACCTTGTCAATCCGCTCCCCGGCGAGTTGCTCCGCCAGATCGACGGGAATGTCGATGGCCTGCCCGAGAACGCGCGCGCTCCAGCCATCGCCTTCCTTGCGCTCAAGCAGGATGCGCAAGCGCCGTCGTTGTTCCTTCGAACTGGCACCCAAATCATCCGCAACATCGTAGCTGCGCTCCGGCGCGAATCGCTCGTCGTCCGCCAGCATGCCGCGCTCATCGAGGCCGCCAGCAGAAGGTGGGAGCACAATGGTCGCATTGGACAATTCGGTCTCGCGTTCCAATAGATCCGACAGCGCGCCCACAACGGGATCGCCGTTCACGGACAGGAGAATCGCCTGAATCGGCTGCGGAGGTTCGCGCTCTTCGGATTCAACTTGTGTGGACTCGGCCGTTTTCGGGTTGCGTTTTGCGATCTTTTCAAGCTCGCGTTTGACCTGACTTAATGGTCCGCGCAGCCGCTCGCGCGCAAGGATTGGATGCTTGTCGTAGAGCTGCTTGAGGATGCGGATGCTGTTCCGGTTCTCGTTACGCAGGCATGCCGCAAGCTCACTCACCTCCTCGCGCCAGGCGACGTAAAGATCGGGCTCGCCCGCCTCAATCCCGTGCAGCCATCGCTCCGGCATCGGCCGGCCGGGTAGATCCTTGACGCGCGTGAGCGCCCAGTTGTCGACCAGAATGTCGGTGAGTTCGACGGTACGCGGGCTTGGCGCGAACGCCGCCGTTCGATCGGCCAGTGCACGCAAACTCTCTGGGCTTGCGTCGTGCACGTCGTCGCACTTCGGGAGCGAAGCAAGCGCCGTCTTGGTTTCCACGATCGCTTGATCGAGCTTCCCCTTTTCGCCTTCGTCCTTCTTCACCGGCCATTCGACGACGTGTACGTTCGCTTGACGATCCTTCCCGCCCAACCGGTTCACGCGGCCGAGTCGCTGGATCATAGAATCGAGCGTCGTGAGATCGCAGACGAGATGGTCGGCATCGAGATCGATGCCCACCTCACCGGCGGAAGTCGCCACCAGATACTCCGTTGCTTCCGGCGGTTGTCGGTCGGGGTCGCTCCGGAATCCCTTGAACAGAGCCGTCTCGGCAAGTGCATCGCGCTCGTAACTGCGGATAGTCCCAGTCAGAAGTGCAACGCGGGAGCTTGCAGTCGCCCTGGTGAGCCGGTCGGCAATCTCACAAGCGTCATTGGGACTGCGGACGTAGACAAGGACACGTTTGCGCTCGTCCTTGTACCGAAGCGCAAGCTCGACGACTTTTGCGATGGCATCGTCCTTGTCCTCCGCAATCGCTTCAAAGTGCAACCGCTTGATAGCCTGCAGGCGTTTAACGGCCTCCGCTTCGCTTTTCTCCGACGCGGTCATGACGAATGCTGTGGAGGTCTCGTCTCTTTGCGTGGCGGAAAGTTCCATAACACGCAGCGGCCGCGGTGCCTTCTGCGTTTGCTGAATTTCGGCAATGGTGTGAAGGAGCTTGCCGAACGGCTCGGAAAGATGCGCTTCATCATGGATGAGCAGCGTATCCTGTCCAAGCAAGCCGCCATGAAACGGCCGCATCCGACGGGATACGCCGTAGCCCGAAAACAACAGCCGCGAGCCGATCATATCGACCGTGCCGACGATGATCGTCGCACGCGCGGGATCCGCCTGCCATTCGCGGTTGTCGGCGCGTTCGCCACGCAGCGTGCTGATGGCGAGCGGTGAAGCCTCATCGGTAGGGTCAATACAAAGCTTGTTCAACCGGTCTCTGATTTGTGCTGCGATGCTGCCTGCGGCTGCCGTCTTCAGAACGCGGCGCAGCCTTTCCGCTATGTCGGTGGCCTGGTCCACCACCGTGCGGCGGTTCACCACGTAGACGAGCCGTCGTGGCAACCGCACGCCATTGTTTTCCGCTCGCCAGGCAAGCGCCAGCAGCCAGATCACGATCACCGACGTCTTGCCGAGACCGGTTGGAAGATCGACCGTCGCAGGTAGGTTGACACGCGGTGGATCAAAAACGGCAAAGTGCTCCGCAAACAATCGCCGCTGCCACCCCAAGGGAGGCCATCCGGTCAGCGCCTGAAAGGCTTGATCAAAGAAGCGGCCGTCGGGCATCGACGCCGCCCCCGTCAGACAAGACGTATTGTTCACGCGTCCCCGCGCCGCGCATTTGAGTAATGTCTGATCGAGATTTTGTCGGATACCGTGCGTCACGCAGGCGATGCGCAAGTCTTGCCGATGTTCGGCCGTTTCCGCATTGATCCATCACACCGCCTCCCTAACCACAGAAGCCGCCGCCGCGTGCACCTAAGAAAAAGTCAACCAAAAGTCGCGTCGGCCATGCAACGGAAAAAGCTATCCTTGTGCAAAACGCCCGACCGACCGGCGACGACCGAGCGCGGGCCGCGCGCACCAGGCGCACGGCAGCCCCCGAATCTGTTACACATACACATCAAGTGACTTGATGGTCTGTGAAACTAGATGGTCAATAAAACTAGACGAACAATGGCGCAAAAGTCAAGGGCCAACGCAGGCGATGCGGCGCTGCGCTGGAGCGTCGAGCAGCGGCTTGCCTTCATCGAGGAGCGGCTGTTCTGGGTCGGCGAGGTCAACCGCACCGATCTCGTGCGCCGCTTCGGGGTGTCCATGGGGCAGGCTTCGGTTGACATCGCCCGATATCTGGCGCGCGCCCCAAAGGGGGTGGCCTATGATAGGCGCGCCAAGAGGTACGTCGCCGATGCCGGTTTCCGGCCGGTGCTGGCGGTGCCGGATGCCGCGCGCTTCTTGGGCGAGCTCCGTCTCGTCGATGCCGGACTCATTGCCGCGGCCGACACCTCCGTCGGAACAGTTCCGCCGTTCGACGCAACGCCTGTGCCCGAACGCAAGATCGACGCCTTCGTCTTGCGCGCCCTACTCACAGCGATCCACAAGGGTCTCGCGCTTGCTGCTCCGTATCAATCGATGAGCAGGCCGGGGCCGGTAACGCGCGTGATCGAGCCGCACGCACTCGCCTATGATGGCTTTCGCTGGCATGTGCGAGCCTTTGATCGGGAGACCGGAGAATTCCGCGACTTTGTGCTCGGCCGGCTCGGTCGACCGAAATTCGACGGCCCCGCCCGATCACAGCCCAGCGATGATTACGACTGGCACAGCTTCATCGATCTGGAAATCGCCCCCCATCCCGATCTCACGCCGGCACAGGCCAAGGC
>DATLYX010000047.1:0-21394 GCA_035574295.1 Xanthobacteraceae bacterium | reverse complement strand
GGGGGTAGAGGGGGGTGAGCCCGCCGGTGGCGATCACCGTGGCCTTGGCGGCGATCACGACGGGCGCGCCGCTCGAAAGATGCCAGGCCACCGCGCCGATCACTTCGCCTGCGGCTTTCAGAAGGTTGATGACACACAGATCGCCGGCGCGGCGCACCTCCTTGTGGCGATAGAGGGCGGCGCGCAGCGTCTTCGACACCGCAGGGCCGGTGTTGAGGAAGTCCACATAGACACAGCGCGGGCGGTCGTGGCCGGGCGCCATGGCCTGGGCGATGCGGCCATCTTTCCGCGCCCAACCCACGCCCCATTGGTCCATCTCGCGGATGCAGTCGGGACCCTCCTCGCACAACAGGCGCGCGAGCGGCTCATCGCACAGACCGCGGCCGGCGGCGAGGGTGTCGTTGTAGTGGTTGGTCCAATGGTCGGGGGTCTCTGAGCCGAGGGCGACCGCCACTGTCATCTGCGCCATGACGGTGGCGCCGCCGCGGCCGATCAGACTGCGGTCGGCGAGCAGCACGCGGCAGCCCGCGCGTGCGGCTTCGATTGCCGCATACATGCCGGCGGCGCCGGAGCCGATCACGAGCACATCGGTGTCGGTGTGGATAGGTTCGCTCATCATCTGGTGGTCCGGTCTCATGCTGAAGCGCGCATCGAGGGCGTCTCTAAGCATGAGGCCGCCTCATCCTTCCAGACGGGCGCTTCGCGCCCACCTCAGGATGAGACGGATCGAAGGTTGAGCGCAACCGTGCGATTAGCCAGCGGGTGCGCCTTTGCGGCGGCGGGAGGCGAGTTTTACGGCGGCGATGACCTCCGGGTAGGTGCCGCAGCGGCACAGGTTGCCGGAGAGGTAGTGCTTGATCTGCTCGTCGTCCGGGTCGGGATGGGCGTCCAGCAACTGCTTGGTCATCAGCACGAAGCCGGGTGTGCAGTAGCCGCACTGGAAGGCGCCGGCCTCGATAAAAGCCTGCTGCACGGGATCGAGCTTGTCGCCCGCGTCGAGCGATTCGATCGTCACCACCTCGGCACCGTCCACCAGCACCGCAAGCTGCAGGCAGCCGGAGACGGCGCGGCCGTTCACCAGCACCGTGCAGCAGCCGCACAAGCCCTGGCCGCAGGATTCGCGCGCGCCGGTGAGCCCGAACTGCGCTTGCAGCATTTCGATCAGATTGTGATGCGGCTTGACGTCGGCGGAAACGGGCGCGCCGTTGAGCTTGAAATGGATGGTGCGTGCGGCGGTCATCGTCACTCGTTCCCAAGCGGTTTGCCCTGCTTGGCGCGAATGGCGCGTAGCACGGCCTCGGGGTTCAGCGGCAGCTCGGTAAGGCGCACGCCGCAGGCGTCGTCGATGGCGTTGGCGATGGCGGGCGAGACGCCGAAGGTTGCGACCTCGCCGACGCCCTTGGCGCCAAACGGACCATTCGACTGGTAGGTATCGACGCAAAGGTTTTCCATCGTGAGTGGCACGTCGTGAAAGCCGGGGATCTTGTAGTCGGCGAGCGAGGCGTTGGTGACCTGGCCGCCGTCGATGTGCATCTTCTCAAACATGGTGAAACCAAGCTGCATGATGGCGGCGCCGGAAATCTGCGTCTCGACGATCTTCGGATTGATCGGCGTGCCGATGTCGAGCACGCTGACGAGCTTCAGAAGCCTGACATGGCCGGTCTCGGTGTCGACCTCGACCTCCGCCCCGGTGCCGGAAATCATCCAGAAGGCGGTGATGTTGGCGGACAGGCCGGTGTCGGGCGCGGGCGGAATGTAGTCGGGCTTGTAGATGCCGGTGCCGATCACGTTGCCGGCCTGCATGCCGTATTTCTTCACGAATAGCGCCGGAATCGGAATGTTTGAGCCTTCCGGTTCGCCGACCTCGCGGGCGAGCGCCTTGAGCTTCTCGCGCGCGTCCTCGGCGGCGCGCCGTACCGCATGCCCCATGTGGAACAGCGAGCGCGAACCGAGCGTGCCCATGTCGTAAGGCGTCACATCGGTGTCGCGCTGCACCACACGCACCGATTCCGCCGGTACGTTGAGCACTTCGCCGACCATCTGCGCCATGGTGGTGTCGGAGCCCTGGCCCATGTCGATGGTGCCGCAATAGAGCGCGACCGAGCCGTCGGCGGAAACATTGACGATGGCGACCGAAGTGGTGGGCGTGATCACCGCCTTGATGCCGATACCGATGCCGCGGCCGCGGCGGATGACGCCGGCGCCGCGGTCGAGCGGCTGCGCATGGATCCGCTCGGCGAGCTTGTCCAGTACCTTGTCGATGGAGCGTCCTTCATGACGGTGCCGGTGGCGTGCGGCCGGCCTTCGCGCAGGAGGTTCTTGCGGCGGAACTCGATGGGATCGATGTTCAACGCGCGCGCGATCATGTCGGTGTGGCTCTCGTAGGCCCACACGAGCTGCGGGACGCCGAACCCGCGCAGCGCTCCGGACGGCGTGACGTTGGTGTAGAGCGCGTAGGAGTCGATCGAGACGTTCTCGATGTCGTAGGGTCCGGATGCGGTAAGCCCCGATTTCTGCGTCACGCGCGGGCCGATATCGGCGTAGGCGCCGCCGTTCCAAAGCACTTCGCACTTGCGCGCGATAATGCGGCCGTTCTTGTCGATGCCGCTCTTGATGCGAAACGTGGTCGGGTGGCGTGTGATCTGGTAGAATAATTCCTCAAAGGTCAGCGCGATCTTCACCGGCCGCCGGGAAATCATCGACAGCGCGAGCGCGAGCGCCTCGAGCTTGATGTAGAGCTTCGAGCCGTAACCGGAGCCGAGATAGGGCACCTTCACCCGCACCTTGTTCTCCGGCCAGCCGAGCAGGCGCGCGATCTCGGTACGCACGAACGATGGCCCCTGCGAGGCGGTGTATAGGGTGACGCCGGAGTCCTTGTAGTCGGCGATGGTGGCGTGCGGCTCGAACGACAGATGCAGCACCTTCTGCGTCTTGAACTCGTGCTCGAACACGTGGGCAGCGGAGGCGAACGCCTTGTCCACGTCGCCGCGGCGCAGCCGGTAATCGAGAGCAACGTTGGTGTTCCTGACGCCCTTGAGATGTTTCAAGTCGGCGAAGGTGCCGGCCGGTTTCAATTCGTCGTGGATGTAGGTGTTGGCGGTGAGCGCCTCCACCTCGTCGAACACCGCGGGCAGCTCCTCGTATTCGGCGGTGATCAGTTGCACCGCCTCCTCGGCCACGTGCGGGTCGGCGGCAAGCACCGCGGCCACCGGTTCGCCAACGAAGCGCACCTTGCCGTCGGCCAGAATCGGCTGATCGTGGAACGCCGGGCCGTAATAGGGATCGGGGATCACCTTGCGGATGTCCGCGATGGTAACCACGTGGGCGACGCCGGGAAAATTTTTCGCGGCGCTGGTGTCGATCGATTTGATGCGACCGTGCGCGACGGTGCTGCGGAACAGCTTGGCGTGCAGCATGCCGGGCAGGCGCATGGTGTGGACGTATTCGGCGCGGCCGGTGACCTTGTCGCGGCTCTCAAGTCGCGGCAGCGAGCGGCCCACTTGGTGCCCGACTTGCGCGCCGACCTTGGCTTCCGTCGTGGTCATCAGTGCATCCTTCCCTCGATCGCGGCGCGCACGGCGCGGCCGACATAGATGCGAAGAATTTCGCGCTTGTAGGCGGCGGAACCGCGCACGTCGGAGAGAATGTCGGCCTCCGCGGCGGCGGCTTCGCCGGCGCGGGCGAGCAGTCTGTGGTCCACAACCTGGCCGGCGAGCACGGCTTCCGCGCTTTTGAGCCGCGTTGCCTTGGTGGTGGCGGCGCTCGCCACCACGCGCGCCGATTTCACCGTGGCGCCTTCGGCTTGCAGTGCCACCGCGACGCCGAGCGCCGGCCAGTCGTCGGCGGAGCCGGCGGTCACCTTCATGTAGCTGGCACGTTTGCCGTCCTGCGCCGGCACACGGACTTCGGTGATCAGCTCGTTCTTGGCCAGCACGGTTTCGTAATAGCCAGTGAACAGATCCTCGACCGCAAGCGTGCGCTCGCCGCGCGGGCCGGCCACGGTGAGAGTGGCGCCGAGCGCGATCAGCACCGGCGGCAGATCCATATGCGGATCGCCGTGCGCAAGCGCGCCGCCCACGGTCGCCACGTTGCGCACGCGCACGTTGGAGAGGGTGCGCAGCGTGCGGCTGATGACGGGCGTGAGCTTTTTCGCGTCGGGCGATTGTTCGAGCGCAGACAGCGTGGTCATGGCGCCGATACGCAGGCCGCTCTTGTCCGCTGCGATCTCAGAATATTTCTTCTCGATCCGGCCGAGGCTCACCAGCAGCTTGGGGCGGAACAGGCCGGCTTTCATCATCAACATCAGCGCGGTGCCGCCGGCAAACGGCCGCACGGTCGGGTCGTCCGGGTCGAGCAGCTTGATCGCCTCGGCAAGCGACTGCGGTTGGGCAAGATCGAAGGGGATCATGTCCTCATCCTGACCTGTTCGATGCAAGGAGCGAACTCACCTCACTCCGCTTGCGGGGAGTGATCGCCCGCAGAGCTGAGCACTCGCGAAGCGAAGGCGGGCGGGTGAGGGGGATTTTCCACGCGCACGGCATCTGAAACACCCCTTCACCCCGACCCTCTCCCCGCAAGCGGGGAGAGGGAGACTGGCGCAAACGCGGCGCGCAGCTTTTCGGCGAACTGGCGCTCCATTTCCTTCGCCTTGGCGCGCAGCACAGGCTGGCCGATGCTGCCGAGCTTGCCGGCAAGCGAGGCGTCCACCGAATAGTCCACCCGGGTCTCCTGGCCGGCGTCAGTCAGGCGCGTCAGCGAGACGGCGGTGAGGCGGCCGACGATGCCGAGCGGGGTGCCTTCGATCCTGGCCTCGATCTCCGCGGGCGGCTCCAGGCGCGTCACCTCCACCGTCACGGCGAACTTGAATTTCATGTAGGCGACCTTGGTCTCGAACATCGCGGTGTAGCGGGTGGGGTCGATCTCCTTCAGGTCGCTCACGCCGTCGACGAAGCTGACAAAACGTCGCGCGTCGCGCAGCGCCTCGAACACAACCTCGCGTGGTGCCTGGACGGTGAACTGGCCGGAGACGTTCATGGCGGGCGCGTGAGACCTCGGGAGGGCAAACAAAGCGCATCACGGCGGCGGCGTCAAAGGCAACGCCTTCGCCCTCCCCTACGCGCAAAGCGCGTGGTGGGGGTCGACTGCCGAAGCGGAGCGTCAGCTCCGCGACGGCGGTCGGGCCGGAGAGCTCTTGCTGCCACTGAAGAGCGAATCGCGCGGCAGCAAAGCGCCCCCCCACCCCGACCCCACTCCGACCCCTGCCCACCGCTCGGCTACGCGGGGGGAGGGGAGCGGTCGCGCAGCGCCAGCACGCGGTCGACCATTTCGCCGGCTTGACCGAGATAGTTGGCAGGATCGCAGAGCTTGGCGAGCTCGGCGCGGCTCAGGTGTCTTGATATTTCCGCGTTCTCGGCGAGCAAATCGACCATCGGGCGGCCGGTGGCGACCACCTTGCGGCAGATGTCGTACACGAGATCGTGCGCGTATTGCCGGCCGAGGTGGGGACCGAGCGCCATCATCACCGCCTCGGAGACGATCAGGCCCTTGGTAATGTCGAGATTGGCGCGCATTTTTTTCTCGTCCACCTGCAGGCCGCCGACGAGGAAGCGCGTCTGCGCGAGGCAGGCGGCGCTCAAGACAAAAATCTCCGGCAGCACGATCCATTCGATCTCCCACTGGCCGGTTGCGCGCTCGTGGTCCTGCTCCATGGCGTTGAGCAGCGCTGCAACTTGCGTGCGCACGACGCCGGTGAGCGCGGTGATATAGACGCAGGAGATCGGGTTGCGTTTCTGCGGCATGGTGGAGGAGGAGCCGCGGCCTTCGTGGAAGGGCTCGTACACTTCCTCCACTTCGGTCTGCATCATCAGCTTCACGTCGTAGGCGATCTTGTTGCAGATGCCGGTGACGAGGCCGAGGAAACAGCCGACCTCGGCGAAGCGGTCGTGCACGGTGTGCCAGGCGATCTCGGGCTGGGCAAGACCAAGCTCTTTGGCGAGCTCGGCCTGAACGCTAAGGCCCGCTTTGCCGAGCGAGGACAGCGTGCCGGCGGCGCCGCCGAACTCGAGCGCCAAGACGCGCTCGCGCAACTGCCGCAGCCGCTGCTTGTGACGCTCGAAGGCGGCGAGATAGGTCGCGACCTTGTATCCAAAGGTGATCGGCACGGCCTGCTGGAGGTTGCTGCGGCCGGCCATGGGCGTGTCGCGATATTTTTGGGCGAGCGCGGCGAGGGAGTCGGAGATCGCGTGCAAGTCCTGTTCGATCAAATCCAGCGCCTCGCGGATCTGCAGCACGGTGGCGGTGTCGGTGATGTCCTGCGTGGTGGCCCCCCAGTGGCACCATTCGCCGAGGCCGTCCTTGCACAGCGCGACGAGCTGCTGCACCACCGGCAGCACCGGATAGCCGATGCGCTCGGTCTGTGCCTTGAGCTTGCCGAAATCGATGCGATCGACCTTGCAGTGCCGGACGATCTCGTCGCAGGCTTGCTGCGGAATGATTTTTAGCCGCGCCTGGGCGCGCGCCAGCGCCGCCTCGAAGTCGAGGTATTTTTGGATGCGGTTCTCGTCGGACCACACCCGCCGCATGGCTTCGGTGCCGAAGATGTTGCGGAAAACGGCGGAGTCGATAACGGAGGTGGGCATGGCGGGGCCTTTCGCAATATGGGCTGCTTCTCTTAGACCAAATCGCAATCCTGATGCACCGTCATTACGGCGCGCGGGCGAAGCCCGCGCGCCCGGAATCCATGAACACAGACCGGGGATTCCGGGACCACGCCTTCGGCGTGTCCGGGAATGACGAGGATTGTGTTGCGTCGAATCAGACCTTGAAGCGCGGGTCAAGGTAGTCGCGCAGGGCATCGCCGAACAGGTTGAAGGCAAACACCGCCAGGCTGATGGCGAGGCCGGGGAACAGGATCATCCACGGCGCCTGCGAATAGAATTCCTGCGAGGTTCCGGACAGCATCAGCCCCCAGGCGGCGGTCGGCTCGGTCACGCCGAGGCCGAGGAACGACAGCGAGGCTTCGAGCAGAATCGCCTGCGCGATGAAGGCGGTGAACATGATGAGGAACGGCGCCACCACATTCGGCGCGATGTGACGGAAAATGATGCGGGTGTGGCTGTAGCCCGCGGCGCGCGCGGCATCGATATAGGGCAATTCGCGAATGGCGAGCGCGGAGGAGCGCACCACGCGCGCCACCTTCGGCACCATCGGGATCGCGATGGCGATGATGAGATTGACGTCGAGGCCGAGCACGGGAAACTTGCCGAGCACCGCGACGACCGCAAGCGCCAGCACGATGATGGGGAACGACAACAGGATGTCCATGAAACGCTGGATCACCATGTCGATGCGGCCGCCGAAATAGGCGGAGACCACGCCGATCACCGCGCCGAGGCCGCAGCCGAGCAGCGAGGAGAGCACACCGACCGCAAGCGCCGTGCGCGCGCCGTAGATGATGCGCGAGAACACGTCGCGGCCGAAGGAATCCGTGCCCATCCAATGCTCCCAGGAGGGGCCCACCAGCATGGCGCTGAAATCAATGGCCACCGGATCGTAGGGGGCGACGAACTCGGCGAACACGCCGGCCACGAACAGCACCGCGATGAACGCGAGCCCCGCCGCGCCGGTCGGCTGCGAGCGGATGAACTGCAGCACCGGATGGGGCAGCCTCACCTCTTCGGCCAGTTCGGGTGCGGTGGTGATGACTGCCATGTCAGCCGTACCGGATGCGCGGGTCGAGGACCGCGTAGAGCAGGTCGACCACGAAGTTGACGATGATGAAAAATACCGCCACCAGCATGACCAGCGCCTGCACCATGGTGTAGTCGGCGCGGGTCACCGTCTCGACGAACAGCTTGCCGATACCGTTCAAGTTGAAAACCTGCTCGGTCACGACAAGGCCGCCGATCAGGAATGCGAATTCGAGCCCCACGACGGTGACGACCGGCAGCATGGCATTGGGGATGGCGTGGCGCGACACCACCAGGCGCTCGTACACGCCCTTGGCGCGTGCGGTGCGAATGTAATCCTCGTTGAAGACCTCGAGCAGCGTCGAGCGGGTCATGCGCGTGGCGACCGCCGAATAGCGGTAGCCCACCGCCATCGCTGGCCAGATGAGCTGCGAGAGATTTTTCCAGGGATCGACGTAGATCGGCGTATAGGTGAGCGGCGGGATCCAGTTGAAGGCGTAGAGCAGGCCGAGAATGATCAGCATGCCGAGCCAGAACGAGGGCACGGCAAGCCCGGCGATGGCGAACACGCGGATCGCGTGGTCGATGAAGGTGTCCTTGAACAGCGCCGACAGCGTGCCGAGCGGAATCGCGATGATCACCGCCAGAAGCGTGGCCATGATGGCGACCTGCAGCGACAGCTCGAGCCGGCTTGAGATCTCGGTGATCACCGGACGCCCGGTCCACATGGAGGTGCCGAAGTCACCGACGAAGATGCCGGTCATCCAATCGACGAACTGACGCCATATCGGCTTGTCGAGGCCAAGGCGAACCCGCTCGGCCTGCATCACCTCTTCCGATACGCGGCCGCCTTCCATGGCAAAGCGCAACTCGACGATGTCGCCCGGCAGCATGCGCAGCAGGACGAACACAAGCACCGCGACCCCGAGCAGGGTCGGGATCATCATGAGCAGCCGCTTGACGATGTAGCGAAGCATGGGCGAGTCGCCTCCCCCGCGGACGCGGGGGAGGCGAGATCAGTCAATCATTGATCGAGCCACACGTCCTGAAGATCCTGGTTGATGTAGTGGCTCGGCGACATGTGCCAGCCCTTCATCTGCTTCCAGTTCACGATGATGCGGTGCCACCACACAATCGGGACCGTGTAGGCTTGGGTAAAGGCGTGCTGCTCGAATTCGCGCAGCAGCGCGTAACGCTTCTTGGCGTCCAGCTCGCGCTTCTGCTTCTCGTACAGATCATCAAGCTTGGCATCCTTGTAGCGGCCGTAATTGATCGGCGACTTGTCGGCGGAGATGAACTTGGCGAGCTGCAGATTCGGATCGTCCACCGCGTCGCAGTTGAAGTCGAGCCCCGCCTCGTAATTGCCGCCGCGCAGGTTGGCCATATAGGCACGGGTCTCGGGCTGCTCGTGCTCGGCGGTGACGCCGATCTGGCGCCATTCGTTGATCAGGAACACCCCGACCGGCGTGTAGGGCATGGGGATGTTGCGGTTGAGGAATTTGAACTTCAGGTCCTTCACTCCTGCCTGTTCGAGCAGCTTCCTCGCTTCCGCGCGGGCGGCGTTGATGTCCTTGCCAAAGCCGGGATATTTCACGAGGTCCGCTTCGGTGGCGGCAAGCTCGTAGCCGGGGCGCAGGGCGCCGCCGACGTGGCGCACCAGCGCCACCTTGGACAGGCCCTCGGCACCCCGCCAGCGGTCGACGGCGAGCGACAGCGCACGCCGCACGCGGGCGTCGTCGAACGGCTTCTTCTCGGTGTTGAAGGTCACGATCAGGCTGCAGACCCACGGCGACTCCATGACCTCGATCTTGTCGCCGAGGGCGGCTTTCAGCTTGTCGCGGTCGGCCGGCGAATGGCCGCGGAACTCGGTGAGCACCTCACCCGCCTGCAGAGCGTTCACGCGCGCCGCGGTGTTGGTGATGAAGATGGCCCGGAAGCCGTCAAGATAGGGGCGATCCTTCTCGAAATAATCGGCGAACCGCTCGCCGACCCAGTGCGAGCCGGCGGCATGCTCGACGAACTTGAACGGGCCGGTGCCGAGCACGTTCTTCTCGGGGAATTTGGGATCGGCCTTGAGCTTGGCCGCGCTGTAGATGCAGTCCCACGGCGAGGCGAAATTGGTCAGCATCGAGGCGTTGCGCGCCTTGAGCTTGAACACGACGGTGAGCGGATCCGGGGTTTCGATCGAGGCGATGTCTTCGTAGGCCGCCTTCCTAATCGAACGAACACCCGGCGGCGGATTGACGATGCGCTCGTAGGACGCCTTGACATCCGCAGACGTCATCGGCGTGCCGTCGTGGAACTTCACGTTCGGCTTGAGCCTGAACGTATAGGTCAGGCCATCCGGCGAAACCTCCCAAGATCGGGCGAGATCGCCCTTCACCTTCGGATAATTCGGCTCGTCGAATTTCAGCAGGGTGTTGTAGTGCGGGCGCACCGGATGGATGAAGGCGAACGACGTGGCCGCATGGCAGTCATAATCCGGCGGCTCGGCGCTGACTGCGAATTTGAGGATTCCTCCGCGTTTCTGGGCGAGAGCACTGTCGGTGCCCGCGGCCAGCGCGACGGCCGCAGCCATCAAGACCAGCACTGTTGTTCTGCGTTGCATCGCACTTCCTCCGTGGTTGGGTTTACGCATTGTCCTCGACCTCACACCTTAATGCACGCGGTAAAATGCCCCGGCCGTTTTTCCTCCAGCGGCGGAATAACTTGCCGGCACTCCGCGGTCGCCAGGGGGCAACGCGTATTAAAGACGCATCCTGAGGGCGGCGCTAGATGGCTCGGCAGCTCGCCCTTGATCAGGCGCGGCGCACGGGCCTTCTCCACCGTCGGATCGGGGACCGGAGCGGCGTCGAGCAGCACCTTGGTATAGGGGTGCAGCGGCTCGCGGTACAGCGTGTCGCGATCGGCAACCTCCATGATGCGCCCGAAATACATCACCACGACGCGCATCGAAATATGCCGCACCACGGCGAGGTCGTGGGCGATGAACAGATAGGCCAGGCCGAGGCGGCGCTGCAAATCCTCGAGCAGATTGATGATCTGGCCCTGGATCGAGACATCGAGGGCGGATACCGCCTCGTCGCAGACAATGAACAGCGGCTCCATGGCGAGGGCACGGGCAATGCCCACACGCTGGCGCTGGCCGCCCGACAATTGATGCGGATAGCGTTCGGCAAGCTCGGGCCGGAGGCCGACTTGGCCAAGCAGATCGGCGACACGCTCCCTCTCCTTCCCGGCGGGGACGAGGTTGTAAACGTGTAGCGGTTCGCCGATGATTTGGCCGACCGTCATGCGCGGATTAAGGGACGAGTAGGGATCCTGGAAGATGACCTGGATCTTGCGGCGGATCGCCTGCAATTGCGCGGGAGAGGCGCGGACCAGATCGACCCCGGCGAACTCGATCTCGCCGGATGTCGGCTGTTCGAGGCGCAGGATCAGGCGGCCGACCGTGGTCTTGCCGCAGCCGGACTCGCCGACCAGGCCGAGCGTCTCGCCGGGGTAGATCGAAAAACTCACGTCTTCCACGGCACGCACCACCGCGCGCTTGCCGCCAAGGCGTGCGCGCACCGGAAAATGCTTGGTCAGATGCCGCACCGACAACAGCGGCCGGTCGCGCTGAAGTTTCGCCTCTTGCGTGCCGGCGCCGCTTGCCGCCCAGGCGATCTTTCCCTGCGCGATCTCGGCGTGGCGATGGCAGCGGGTCAGCGCGCCGGTATCGGCAGTGAACAGCGGCGGCTCCTCGTCACACACCGGAAGGCGGAACGGACAGCGCGGGGCAAACCGGCAGCCGGACAGCACCTGCGCCAGGTTCGGCACCAAACCCTCGATGGTCTCAAGGCGCTGGCCGCGCGGCCGGTCGAGCCGCGGCACCGAACGCAACAGCCCCATGGTGTAGGGATGCCGCGGCCGGTGGAACACCGCATCCGCGGAGCCCTGCTCCACCATGCGGGCGGCGTACATCACGATCACGCGATCGGCATAGCGCGCGACCACGCCGAGATTGTGGGTGATGATGATCAGCGCGATGTCGAGCTTGCGCGAGAGGTCCTTCATCAGTTCGAGGATTTGCGCCTGGATGGTGACGTCGAGAGCGGTGGTCGGCTCGTCGGCGATCACGAGCTTGGGATTGCAGGCAAGCCCGATGGCGATCATCACGCGCTGGCGCATGCCGCCGGAGAACTGGTGCGGGTATTGGTTGAGCCGGCCCTCAGCGTCGGGGATGCCCACCAGCTTCAGCAATTCGACGGCGCGGGCGCGCGCCTCCTCTTCGCTCATCTTCAGATGGATGATGAGCGGCTCCATGATCTGTAGGCCGATGGTGAGCAGCGGATTGAGCGAGGTCATCGGCTCCTGGAAGATCATGGAGATGTCGCGGCCACGGATTTCGCGCATCTCCTCGTCGCTCAATCTCAGCAGGTCCCGGCCGGCGAAGACAACGCGGCCCTTGGGCACGCGGCCGGTGAGCGGCGGCAATAGCCGCATGATCGAGAGCGCGGAGACCGATTTGCCGGAGCCGGATTCGCCGACGATGGCGACGATCTCGCCCTGCCGGACGGAAAAGCTCAAGCCCTCCACCGCGCGCACGATGCCGCGCGCGGTCTCGAAATGGACATGCAGATCCTCGACCTCGAGCAGGGCCGAGGCCGTTGCAGGTGCAACAAAGTCTCGCGAAAGCGCTTCCACGCGGAACCCGGCGACTTTTATCGTGGCCTTGACTTTCGGCCAGCTATAGCGGATCGCCGGGAGCCGCACCACACGCAAAATCTTCCGTATTCGGCCGGCGCGGCCGCAGCCAGGGACTCACTACCAACCATAGGGGGCTTGCTTCCTGGGGTGATTGGATGAGTGATCGTGTGGGGGTGAGCGCAGGGTGCAGCGGTAATGGATTTGTGAGAGGGCGGCCACTCTTGAAGCTAGCGATCTCGCCACATTGACAGGCGCACCCGAACAGGCGCGCTCCGCCTCACGCCTCGCCGATCTCGCGCAAGATTTCCGCGGTGTGTTCGCCGAGGCGCGGCGATGGGCGCGGCGAGGCCATGGGCTCGCCGTCGAGCATGATCGGCGTGCGCACGCCGGGGATCGCGCCGCCCTTGGCGGCCGTGCTCGGCAACTTCAATTGCATGCGGCGGTGAATCACCTGCGGGTCGGAAAACACCTGCGCAAGATCGTTGATCGGGCCGGCGGGCACCTGCACGGCTTCGAGCTTCTGCAGAAGATCGTCGCGCTTGAAGCGCCGCGTGAGCGCGGACAGTTTTGCGATCAATTCGTCGCGATGCGCAAGCCGGTCGGTGTTGGTGCGATAGGCCGCTTCCTCGCCCAACTCCGGCGCACCCAACACGGCGCAGAATTTTTGGTACTGGCGGTCGTTGCCGGTCGCCACGATCACATGGCCGTCGGCCACCGGGAACACCTGATAGGGCACGATGTTGGGGTGGGTGTTGCCGGCGCGCTTGGGCACCTTGCCGGAGACGAGATAGTTCAAAGCCTGATTTGAGAGCAGGCCGACCTGGGTATCCACCAACGCCATGTCGATGTAGGCGCCGCGGCCGGTGCGCTCGCGGTTGTAGAGCGCGGCGAGGATGCCGACCACCGCATAGACGCCGGTGACGATATCGGCCACCGGCACGCCCACGCGCTGCGGCTCGCCTTCCGGCACTCCGGTGAGGTCCATGATGCCGCCGATCCCTTGCGCCATCAGGTCATAGCCGGCGCGCGCGGCATAGGGGCCGTCCTGGCCGAAGCCGGTGACCGAGCAGTAGATCAGCCGCGGGAACTCCCGGCACAACGTGACGTGATCGAGGCCGAATTTGGCGAGGCCGCCGACCTTAAAATTCTCGATCAGCACGTCGGAGCGGGCGGCGAGCTTTTTCACGATGCGGCGGCCGTCCTCGTTCTCGAAGTCGAGCTCGATCGAGCGCTTGCCGCGGTTGGCGGAATGAAAATAGGCGGCGCCGAGATGCTTGCCGTCGGCGCCTTCGACGAAAGGCGGGCCCCAGGCGCGGGTGTCGTCGCCGGCCCCCTTGCGCTCCACCTTGACGACATCGGCGCCGAGGTCGGCCAGAAGCTGGCCGGCCCACGGCCCGGCGAGGATGCGGGCAAGCTCAAGCACACGAAGACCGGCTAACGGGCCCGACATGACGACTCCCTATTCAACATTCAGCGCGCCAAGCGCGGCAATCGGGGAACCTGTGGCGCGCTCCGGCGGTTTTGTCCAGACCCGACGCGACCTGGTTGCGTTTGCAGGAGGCTTGCCGTCAAAATGCCGGACATTCCGTCAAGAGATGCGGTTTTGAGGCCCGCCCGATGAATACCTCGTTCTTCAGCGAGCTGTTGCAGGGCATCGTGGAGCGCGGCCGCGCCTTGATCGCACGGCAACGGCGCACCGCCCCGAAGGCGCGTTCCGACACGCTCGCCGAGCATTGCGAGGCGCTGTTGTCGAGCCGGGGCGAGGCCTCCGGCACTGCGCGTGCCAGCGACATCCTCCACCGCTATGCGGAATTGACCACCGGTCCGCGCATCGCGTTCTTCGAGGCGCTGGCCGAGCGGTTCGGGGTCAACCGCGGCCGGCTCGATGCCGCCATCGCCAACTGGCGGGCCAATCCCAGCGATGCCGCGGCCGCCGAAGTGCATCGCGCCGCAGAGCCGCGGCGGCAGGAGCTGTTGCGGCGGCTCAATCTCGCACCGGGCGGCACCGCGGCGCTGGTGCGCATGCGCGAGCATCTGCTTGAGGCGCTCGACCGCCGGCCGGATCTGGCCGCGGTGGACGCGGACTTCGTGCACCTGTTCTCGTCGTGGTTCAACCGCGGCTTCCTCGTGTTGCGCAAGATCGACTGGTCGACGCCGGCGGTGATCCTGGAAAAGATCATCCGCTACGAGGCAGTGCACAAGATCAACAGTTGGGAGGATTTGCGCAGCCGCATCGATCCGCCCGACCGCTCGTGCTACGCCTTCTTCCATCCGGCGCTGATCGACGAGCCCTTGATCTTCGTCGAGGTGGCGTTGACGCGCGAAATTCCTGCCGCCATCGGCCCGATCCTTGCGACCGACCGCACCCCGCTCGATCCGGAGAAAGCGACGACCGCGGTGTTCTATTCGATCTCGAATTGCCAGCGCGGGCTTGCCGGCGTGTCGTTCGGGCATTTTCTGATCAAGCAGGTGGTGGAGGAAATCTCGCGTGAAAACACGGAGCTTTCCACCTTCGTCACGCTCTCGCCGGTGCCGGATTTCGCCCGCTGGCTCGATCGCGAGCGCAGCACGGAAAGCTCACGCGCGCTCAGCGCAACGGACCGGGCGGCGCTCAAGGCGCTCGATCAGGCGAACTGGTGGCGGTCGGCGGCGGCGCGCGAGGCGGTGGAGGAGCCGCTCAAGCGTGCGGCGGCGTGGTATTTTTTGCACGCGCGCAATGCGCGCGGGTTGCCGCTCGATTCGGTTGCGCGTTTCCACCTCGGCAACGGCGCGCGGCTTGAGCGGATCAATTTTTTGGGCGACACCAGCGAGAAGGCGATGGCCCAGTCGTACGGGCTGATGGTCAATTACCTTTATGACCTCGATGAGATCGAGGCCAACCACGAGGCCTATGCAGAGGGCCGCACCATCGTCGCTGCCAACGCCGTCAAACGCCTTGCGCCCGCGCCGGCGACAAGTCTGGTGAAGGCCGGCTGACCGCAAGCACGAAGGGGATCGACGTGAGCGAGCAGAGCGCGATCAAGCCGCTCGTGTCCGAGCAGGCCCTCGACCTGTTGTGGCGCAAGGCGCGCAGCCATGACGTCTTTCGCGATCAGCCGGTGACCGATGCCGAATTGCGCGCGATCTACGAGGTCGCCAAATGGGGCCCGACCACGGCGAATTCTCAACCGCAACGCATACTGTTCCTGCGCAGCGCGGCGGCGAAGGAGCGGCTGAAACCTGCGTTGTCCTCCAGCAACCAGAAAAAGGCCATGGGCGCGCCGGTGGTCGCCATCTTCGCCTACGACCTGCGGTTCTTCGAGCACCTGCCGCGCATGTTCCACGATTCGCGGGCGCGGAGCTGGTACGAGACCACGCCGGAGCACATCTTTGCCACGGCGCTGCGCAACGCCTCGCTGCAGGCGGCCTATTTCATGCTGGCGGCGCGCGCCTTCGGCCTCGATTGCGGGCCGATGTCGGGGTTCAAGAACGAGGTGGTGGATGCGGCGTTCTTTCCCGACGGGCGCTGGAAGTCCAACTTCCTGTGCTGCCTTGGCCGGGGCGACCCCTCGCAGTTGCCGCGGCGGGAGGACCGCTTCGCGTTCGACGAGATATGCGAAATCTTTTGACCGCTGCGGTGTTCTATGACTTGAAAATGACTTATCAGCGTCGGTCTTCCGCCCTATGTTCGAGCGGAATTCGCGACGCCTCGGCGTCTGAAGAAACGGGAGGATGTTTGACCATGATCGGAACCTTCGGGCGGTTTGGCGCCGTTCTTGCTCTTTTAGCCCTCGCGCTTCCCACTGCGCTCTCCACGTCGGCGCAGGCGCAGGCATGGCCGCAGCGCACGGTGAAATTCATCGTACCGCTCGGGCCCGGCTCGGGCGTGGACATCGGTTCGCGGCTGCTCGCCGACCGGCTGTCCAAGAAGTGGAACCAGTCGGTGGTGGTGGAGAACCAGCCGGGCGGCGACGGAATCGTTGCCATCAACAACTATCTGACCGCGAACGATCCGCACACGCTATTGATGTCGCCGGCTTCGACCTTCACCGCGCACCCGTATCAGAAAGACAAGCTCCCCTATAAACCCGACGACATCGTCCCCATTGCGCGGGTGTCGAACACCGTCGTCACCTACTCGGTGCCGGCGTCGTCGCCGATCAAGACCGTGCCGGAGCTGTTCGCGTTCGCGAAAGCCAATCCGGGCAAGATCAACTGGGCGAGCGCCACCGGCATGCTGGACTTCGTGCTCTCCGGATATCTGAAGGGCGCGGGACTGGAATTCCAGAGCGTGCCGTACCGCAATCCGGTGCAGGCGCGGGTGGATCTCGCCGAGGGGCGCATCCAGTTCATGATCGCCGCCTACGCCATCGTGCAGTCGCTGGTCGAGGGCGGCAAGGTGCGCGTCATCGCCATTACCAACAAGACGCGGGCGCCGATGCTGCCCAACGTGCCGACCACGACCGAGGCGGGCTATCCGCAACTTGCCACCGACGGCCTGGTCGGCCTGTTCGGGATCAAGGACATGTCGAGCGATCTGCGCAATCGCATCGCCACCGACATCAAGGACGTGATGGCGGCCGATCCGTCGATCGGAGAGGCGCTGACGAAGTCCGGCCAGGTCCCCAACTTCGGGATGCCGGCGGAATTCACCGCGGCGATCAACGAGCAGCGAGCGCAGGCCGCGGCGGTGGCCAAGGTGCTGGGCCTCAAGGCGGCGCAGTAGGCCAAACCCGCGCGCTCCTGAACGTGGGTCGATGTTCGGCCTCCGGGCCGACGATTTAACAGCGCCCCATCGCGCAGATAGCGCGATGGGGCGTGGGGGCGGCAAGGGTTGAGAGCGCGATTCGGCTCTAACAAAAGCATGCATCAGCCGCGGCCGCGCTGACGGCGGGTGGGGAAGACCTGGTACTCGATCCAGTTGGCGATCTCGCTGACGCGCAGGCGCTTGTCGAGCACATTTTTGCTGATGCCGTGCCGCCAGGCGAGCCGCTTGTCCTGCGGGTTTGCATCAAGCGTTTCGAGATCGCTGGCGAAGGTTTCGATGTCGGCCTCGTTGAGGAAAAAGCCCTCGGCGATCAGTTTTGGGCCGAGGCGGCGCACGATGGTGGAAATCTCGCGCAGCCGGTATTCGGGATGATATTGCACGCCCCAGGCAACGGCGCCGTTGAGGCGGATCTCGGCGCTCTGCACGTCCGACATTTCGTTGGTGGCAAGCACGGTCATGCCGGGGGCGAGCGTTTCCACCTCGTCAAGATGCACCGTGGGCGCGTTGAACACGTCGGCCTTGCCCACGTACATGGGATGTTTGCGGCCGGCTTCGGTCAGGCGCATGCGGCGGCCGAAACCGAGCTCACGGCCCCTGGGGTTGCGGCGAACGGTGCCGCCCGCAGCAACGGTGAGCACCTGCAGACCCCAGCAACTGCCGAAGATCGGCGTGCCGACGCCCAGCACTGCACGCGCCAACTCGATCTGTTGCGTCACCTCGGGCCCGCCGTCATAGACGTGCAGCGCGGAGCCGGTGATGACGACGCCGTCATATCCTTCGAGCGCCATGCCGTCCGGCAGGTTGGCGCCGCGGTCGGCGGCAAAGCAGATGTCCACCACCGCGCCCGGCAGCAGCTCCTGGAGCAGCTCGGAATAGCCCTGGCTCGGCGCCGCGCCGCCGGCAGCTTCCAGCTCGGCGCGGATCTCAGGCGAGTTGCCTTCCATCACCAGCAGGCGGGGGATGGGCATCGTTCTTTTGGAGAATTGCTCGGCCGGCACTGTGCCGGCGAAATCATCGTGCTGGTTTCTAGCGTGATTTGTGGGCAAAAATAAAGCACCGCGCGCGGACAATATGGCCTTCCGGCGATATGCTGACCCTATGCTAAATTGCCGGCGGCGCCCGGCAGCCGCGCGCTTTTTCGGGGGATTGGGCATGGGACTCGCTGGGTTTGGGCGATTGCGAGAGGTGGTTACGCTGGTTGCGGCGTTCCTGGCCCTTGCCGGCGCGCCTGCGGGGGTCGCGCAGGGCGTCTCGCTCGAGGAGCTGATTTCCGGCGTTGTGCGCATCAAGGCGTTCATCAATCCCGAGGGGCGCTCGGTGCGAAACCTCGGACGCGAGCGCGAAGGATCGGGCGTGGTCATCGATTCGGCCGGCCTTGTGGTCACCATCGGCTATCTGATGGTGGAGGCGCACGCGGTCGAGGTGCAGAGCAACGACGGCCGAACGGTGCCGGCGGAGGTGGTGGGCTACGATCACGCCAGCGGTTTCGGTTTGGTGCGGACGCTCGCGCCGCTGAAGGTGAGGCCGCTCGCGCTCGGCAAGTCAGAGGATTTGAAGGAACGCACCCCGCTGCTGATCGCAAGCTATGGCGGCGTGAGCCGCGTGCTGCCGGTCGAGCTGATCGCCAAACGCGAATATGCAGGGAGCTGGGAGTACCTGCTTGACCAGGCCATCTTCACGGCGCCGGCGCATCCGGCCTGGAGCGGGGCGGCGCTGATCAACAGCCGCGGCGAACTGGTGGGCATCGGTTCGCTGATCCTCGGCGATGTGTCCGGCAAGGGCGACGGCGTGGCCGGCAACATGTTCGTGCCGATCGAGCTTTTGCCGCCGATCCTGGGCGATCTGATCTCGCTCGGCCGGGTGTCGGGGCCGGTGCGGCCCTGGCTCGGCCTCACCACGGAAGAGGCACGCGGGCGGGTGGTCGTCAGCCGCGTGGTGCCCGGCGGGCCGGCGGAAAAGGCCGGCATGCGGCGCGGCGATGTGATCGTGGGCGTCGCCGGCGCCGAACCGAAGACGCTCGCGGATTTCTACCGCAAGGTTTGGGCCGTGGGGGAGGCCGGGGTCACGGTGCCGCTCGACGTGCGACACGGCGGGGAGACCCGGCGCGTCGAAATCAAATCCATGGACCGCCTGGATCACCTGAGGCTCAAGTCATCGTTCTGAACGACAGTGCGGCGCGCGCGGCGCCTGCGCCTGAATATCGCCACGTCCCATCATGTTGACCGCTGAGAAAAACAAGCTGCTGACCCGTGTGGGGCCGGGCACGCCCATGGGCGAACTGCTCCGGCGCTATTGGATTCCCATTGCCGGTGCGAGCGAGTTCGACAAGACCGCCATGAAGCCGGTGCGGATCTTGGGCGAGAACCTCCTTCTCTACAAGGATCTGAGCGGCCGGGTCGGGCTGATCGACCGACACTGCCCGCACCGCCGCGCGGACTTGTCCTACGGCTGGGTGGAGAGCAACGGGATCCGCTGCAGCTACCACGGCTGGCTGATGAACGAGACCGGGGCTTGCCTCGAACAGCCGTATGAGGACATCGCCAATCCCAATCCGCGCGCCAAGGAAAAATGCCGCGCCACGGCCTACCCGGTGCGCGAACTCGCAGGCCTGTTGTGGACCTATATGGGGCCGCCGCCCGCACCCGAATTGCCGGTGTGGGAGCCGTTCACGTGGCCGAACGGTTTTCGCGAGATCGTGCTCGCCGACGTCCCCTGCAACTGGCTGCAGTGCCAGGAAAACTCCTGCGATCCGGTGCACTTCGAATGGATGCACGACAACTGGAGCCTGCGCCTCAAGGGCGACAACCAGTCGAGCGCGCCGAAGCATCTGAAGATCAAATTCGAGGAATTTGAATACGGCCTGATCTACAAGCGGGTGCGCGAGGGCCAGAGCGAGCAGGATCGCTACTGGACCGTGGGGCGCGTGGCGCTTTGGCCGATCGGTTTCTTCCTCGGCAGCCATTTTGAATGGCGCGTGCCGGTTGACGACGAGAATACGCTGAGCGTGGCGTGGTTTTTCATGCGCGTGCCGAAAGGGCGCGAACCTTATGTGCAAAAGACGATCCCCACCTGGGTGAGCCCGATCAAGGACGGGAACGGCCGCTGGATCTCAAGCCATGTGATCAATCAGGACATCGTGGCCTGGGTGGGCCAGGGCGTGATCGCCGACCGCACCAAAGAAAATCTGCGTTCGAGCGATCTCGGTATCACCATGATGCGCCAACGGTTCCTCGCCGACCTCGAAGCGATTGCAGCCGGACGCGACCCGAAGGGCGTGATCCGCGATCCGGAAGCGGCAAAATGCATCGAATTGCCGAACATGATGCGGGAGATCAACACCGAAGGCATCACGCTCGAGGAATTCGACCAGCATCCGATCCTGAAGCAGCGGCTGCGCGAGTTCCGGCACCATTACGGGCAGCCGCCGGAGGTGCGCCGCGCCTTCGAAGAGGCGATGGGAATTGCAGGACGGTAGCCGCATTTCGGCGGCATTTACGCTTTATTGCGCATTTTGACGATAACTGTTGCGATCCTCCGTTCACCTGGAGCGCCCGGACGCAATGGCCGATTTCGACATCGCCATCATCGGGGGCGGCATCAACGGCGCCGGCATCGCGCGCGATGCGGCCGGCCGCGGCCTGCGCGTGCTCCTGGTCGAGCAGAACGATCTCGGCTCCGGAACCTCGGCCGCATCCACCAAGCTGATCCACGGCGGGTTGCGCTATCTCGAACGCGGCCGGTTCGGCTTGGTGCGGCAGGCGCTCGTCGAGCGCGAGGTGCTGTTGCGCATCGCGCCGCATCTGGTGCGGCCGTTGCGGCTCGTGTTGCCGGTCAACCGCGCACTGCGTTCGCCGTGGCTTTTACGACTCGGACTGTTCCTCTACGACCGCATCGGCGGCCGTGAAATCCTGCCGCCTTCCGCGCGGCTCGATCTGTCCAAGGACGCGGCCGGCGCGCCGCTGAAACCGGAATTCAAGGAAGCGTTCGAATTCTCCGACTGCTGGGTGGACGATGCGCGGCTCGTGGTGCTCAACGTGCTGGATGCGGCGGAACGCGGTGCCACGGTGCGCACCCGCGCGCGCATCAGTCACATCGAGCGCGCCGATGTCTGGCGCTGCACGCTCGACAGCGAAGGCCGGCGCGCGCGCATGACGGCGCGCATTCTGATCAACGCCGCCGGGCCGTGGATCGGGCAGGTGGCCGAGCACCTGTTGCGGCTGCCGGGAAAGGTGCCGGTGCGGCTCGTGAAGGGCAGCCACATCGTCGTGCG
>DATLYX010000046.1:0-8040 GCA_035574295.1 Xanthobacteraceae bacterium | reverse complement strand
GGATGCGCACGGCCCAGAGACGGACGATCGAGGATACCTGGCGGCAGATCGGAACCCTGGTAACAACCATCCAACCCCGCGAGTGCAGCAACTACTTCGCAAACGCCGGATACGCTTCCGTCAAAACATGAACGGCTCTAGCATAATACATTGACGAATAATGTGTTTTTCGATGAGATTTTGTCGTAGGCCAACAAGTCAGCCAACACGTTTTCCGCCTTAAAAAATCGCGGGTTCGATTCCCGTCGCGAAGTCGGCACGCAATCCGGCAGCGCAAATCGATACAGCAAAAGCGAAAGACCCACCCGCTTTGGGCCGAACAGATCTGAAGCGAATCACGATCTCCGTTGGAGAAATGATTCGCGCTGCGCCGAAAGAGCGACAACGGCGATCTCTGCATTCGCCGACATTCGGCGGCAAATCCCGGACCATGACGTAGAAAAAACCGCATTCGCGATGGCGACAAATCTGGAAATTTGTTTAGATTAATTCGCCATCGCCCGCAGGGACGCGGGCCTGACCGCCGGAGTCAAACCGGTCAACGATGGCGAGACAATCATGGAACAACTTGCCCTGACGGTCGCCGAGGCGTGCGCCGCTGCCCGGATCGGCCGAACCACGCTGTATGAGGCGATCAAGCGCGGCGATCTCGTCGCCGCAAAGTATGGTCGCAAGACCCTCATTCGCGTCGACGATTTGCGCGCTTGGTTGGCAAACCTGCCGCCAATCGAATCCGACACCGCCTCAACTCGACAATCTTCGGCGCGATGAGGCCGGTGATGACCGCTGAAGCCCTCGCCAAGGCCCTCGGCGGACGAAGGGCCGGCACCGCCTGGATGGCGCGCTGTCCGGCGCATGACGATCGCAAGCCGAGCCTTTCGATTACCGACGTTCGCAACGACAAGGTGCTCGTTCGCTGCCATGCCGGATGCGATCAGCGCGACGTGATTGCCGCACTTCGGGGGCGTGGCTTGTGGCCGACGACCGGGCAGCTATTGGGCGTCGCTCGCCAGCCGCGGCGGCGGATCGTCGAAGAACCCGACGCCGAAGCCCTTAAGCGCAACGCGGCGGCACTGGCGATCTGGCAGACATCGCACGCGGCCGAGGGAACGGCCGTCGCAATCTACCTGCGATCGCGCGGCCTCACAATTCCGATCCCGCAGTCGATCCGTTTCCATGCCGGGCTGAAGCATCCGTTGGGCGGCGTCTGGCCGGCGATGGTGGCGTTGGTGGCGCACGGCGTTGACGGCAAGCCGATCGGCATTCACCGCACGTTTCTCGCCCGCGATGGCCGCGGCAAGGCGCCGGTCGAGCCGACAAAGATGATGCTCGGGCCGTGCCGTGGCGGCGCGGTGCGGCTGGCCGAGCCGCACCATGTGCTGATGGTCGGCGAAGGCCTCGAGACCTGCCTTGCCGTCATGCAGGCGAGCGGCCGTCCGGCATGGGCGGCGCTTTCGACCTCCGGGCTTCGCGCGCTCGATCTGCCGCGCGAGGTTCGCGATGTGATCGTGCTCGCCGATGGCGACGATCCCGGCGAAGCGGCGGCGCAGGATTGCGCCTGGCGCTGGAAGCGCGAAGGCCGGCGCGTGCGCATCGCCCGTGCGCCGCAAGCGATGGACTTCAACGATCTGCTGCTGCACCGCACGCCTCGCATCGAGGAGGCGGCGCAATGAGCTCCTTGGACAATGGCGGCAATGACGATCCGATCTGCGCGGCCATCGATGCTGCCGAGGAGGTTCGTGACCCGCTGGAGGGTCTCGTCGAAAGGACCGCCGCCGACGCGGGCTCCGCTTTCGCGCCCGACGTGCTCTCCCGGCTCGCGACGCTCAAGCGCGAGGACCGCGCCGCCTTCGAGGCATTGCGGGCGCAATTGAAGAAGGCCGGATGCCGGGTGACGGCACTCGACGAGGCGATCGCCGAGGAGAACGGCGAAGTGGGCGGCCGCGGTCCGACGCAGGCCGACATCCTGATCGACCTTGCGCAATCCGCCGAGCTGTTCCACGCGCCGGACGGCACCGGCTTCGCCGACCTCGCCATCAACGGCCATCGCGAAACCTGGCCGATCCGCTCGCGGGGCTTTCGCCGGTGGCTTGCGCGCCGCTTCTTCCAGCAGACGGGCGGCGCGCCAAGCTCGGAGGCGCTGCAATCGGCGCTGAGCGTGATCGAGGCCCGGGCGCATTTTGATGCGCCAGAGCGCACGGTTCATGTCCGCGTCGGCGGTCTCGACGGACGGCTGTATCTCGACCTCGGTGACGAAACATGGCGGGCGGTCGAAATCGATGCCTCCGGGTGGCGGGTGATCGACAATCCGCCGGTGCGCTTCCGCCGCGCTGCCGGGATGCAGGCCCTGCCGGCGCCGGTCGCCGGCGGGTCGGCGGAAGCGCTGCGGTCATTCCTCAATGTCCGCTCCGATGCCGATTTCGTGCTGGTGGTCGCCTGGGCGCTCGCTGTCTTGCGCAACCGAGGACCCTATCCAGTGCTGGTGCTCTCGGGCGAACAGGGTTCGGCAAAGTCCACCTTTTCGGCGATCTTAAGGGCGCTGCTCGATCCAAACACCGCGCCATTGCGGGCGCTGCCGCGCGAGGACCGCGACCTGTTCATTGCCGCCACCAACAGCCATGTGCTCGCCTTCGACAATGTGTCGGGCCTGCCGGCGTGGATTTCCGACACGCTCTGCCGCCTCGCCACCGGCGGCGGCTTTGCGGTGCGCCAGCTCTGTACCGACCAGGACGAGGTGCTGTTCGATGCCGTCCGGCCGGTGATCCTCAACGGCATCGAGGACATCGTGACCCGGCCGGACCTTGCCGACCGCGCCTTGTTTCTCACTATCGAACCGATCTCCGAGGAACGCCGCCGGCCCGAGCAGGAATTGTGGGCGGCGTTCGAGGCCGAGCGCCCGCGCATCCTGGGCGTGCTGCTCGACGCGGCGGCGAAGGGCCTGGCGATGCTGCCGCACACCCGGCTCGACAAGCTTCCACGCATGGCCGACTTCGCGTTGTGGGCCACGGCCTGCGAGACGTCCCTGTGGCCGGCCGGCACCTTCTGGTCGGCCTATTGCGGCAATCGCGACGAGGCCGTCGAAGGGGTGATCGAGGCCGATCCCATCGCTTCTGCCGTGCGCGCGCTGTTGGCAAGGCGGACCGAGTGGACGGGGACGGCCTCGGACCTTCTGGGCGCCCTAGAACAGATGGCGGGTGAGCGCGTCGCCAAAGCCAAGAGCTGGCCGGACAGCCCGCGGGCGCTGGCGGGGCGATTGCGCCGGGCGGCGACCTTCCTGCGCAAGGTCGGCATCGAGATCGGCTTCGGGCGTGAAGGCCGGGCCCGCACGCGGGTCATCCGCATCACCGCCGGGGAGCTTCCGCCGCTAGAAACTGGCGCGGTGCGACCGTCCGCTTCGTCCGCACCGTCCGCGAATCGGACGAACCTCATTCCGGCCAACGGGTTCGCTTCGCGAGGCTTGCGGACGGTCGGCGCCGATGTGGACGGTTCGAGGAGGGGCGACGGCCCAATCGTCCGCGACAACCCCGTGAAATCCAACGGCGAGACCGATGCGGACGGTACGGACGCAAATCATCCGCCCCATTCCGGGCGCGGCAACGAAAGTTCGCCGGGCTGGAGCGGGCTGGAGGATGCGATTGTGAATGCGATCCTGGCCATCGCAGAGGCTCGCGCCGCCGGCGTGCAAGTCGCAATCGACGGGGATCCCCTCACGCTGGAGGCATCGGCGCCACCGCCGCCTGCGTTGGTCGAATCGCTGTCGCGACACAAGGCCGAGATCATCGCGCTGTTGCGCCCGGCCGACGACGGATGGTCTGCGCTGGATTGGTTGACGTTCTTTGGCGAACGGACGCGCATGGCAGCGGCTCACGGATTGACCGGGATCGAGGCCGAAGCGCACGCTTTCGATTGCTGCGTCGTCGAATGGCTCAATCGCAATCCGGTGCGGTCGCCGTCCAGCCGCTGCCTGGGCTGCGGTGAGACCGAGCATTCGCACGGTCCACTCTTGCCGTTCGGCACCGAAACCAGCGGCCACGTCTGGCTGCATTCGCCCTGCTGGCCGGCATGGCACGCGGCGCGCAAGGCAGAGGCGATTGCGGCGTTAGCAATGATGGGAATTCACGGGCCAGACACACGCTGATGATCCAACAGGCATTTCGGCGGTCGCGGCGCTTGCTTGGTGCAGCGAAGACCTAGCCCCCGGCCGTAGGTTCTTCCTGGCAACAAGGGTATGCGGGCGGCGAAGGCGCGACCTGTGCCTAGCGATAGAACGAAAATCCGGGTGCGCAGGTGCGCATGAGGTGCGCGACGCGAACCGCCTGCGGCCGATCTCTGGGATGGCGACGGTTGGCCAAAACACCCCCGAATGATTGCGACAAGCTGCGCGCGATCGGCCGGAAATAGGATCGCGTCCCGATGAAACAACGGCGGCGCGATCATGATCGCCGCCGGGTTTGGCTGGGCGATCGGGCCGCGACAGCGGGCAGCCTGATAGGATGGCCGACCCTCCCGGGCATCAATATGCGCCACCATTGTTACAGCCCCCCCCCGGGACACAATCGGTTCGATGGCTCAGATCACGCGGAGGTCGAGGAAAACAGCGGTCCTTGACCCGAGCGGACATGCCGAGAGGGGCAGGCAACGTGTGGCTGGCTTGCAACCTGGCGGGGGAAACGTACAACCGGGCATTGACGGCAAAATCTTAAGCCCCCGAAAATCCGCAACCAGGGGATGTCGGGCTCGGGGAAACGGTGCCTTCCGCGATCCGCCGTATTCTTGCATTTGCGGTGTTGACGGGTGTGCCGGTCATCGCCGCGGCACAGGTGATTCCGCCGAGCGAGCAGCCGGGGCGGGAGCGCGAGCGGTTTGAGGTGCCGCGGCCGCCGCTGGTGCGGCCCGAGGCGCCGGTCATCACACTGCCGAGCACGGTGGCGCCCCCGGGCGCGGAAAAGGTCCGGATCATCATCCGGCGGGTGCAGATCGTCGGCTCCACGGTTTATCGCCCCGAAGATTTTCGGCCGCTCTATGCCGACCTGATCGGGCGGCAGGTACCGCTCACCGTGGTCTACGATCTCGCGCGCCGCATCACCGCCAAGTACGGGGCCGACGGTTATGTGCTCTCGCGCGCGATCGTGCCGCCGCAGCAGTTCGATCCGAAGGGTGCGACCGTCCGCATCGAGGTGATCGAGGGCTACATCAACAAGGTGATCTGGCCCACGCAGATTGCGCGCTATCGGAATTTTTTCACCGAGTACGCGGCCAAGATTACGCGCGAGCGCCCGGTCAACATCAGAACCATCGAACGCTATCTGTTGCTGGCGAGCGATCTGCCGGGACTGAAGTTCACCACCACGTTGCAGCCGTCGGAGACCGAGCCGGGCGCCGCCGCCTTGCTGGTCGAGGTAACAGAAAAGCCGCTGGAGGCGTTCGGGCGCGTTGACAACCGGGGCACGAAGTCGCGTGGACCATTCCAATTTCTCGCCTCTGGAACCCTCAACAACCTCTTGGGACAGCATGAGGCGTTTACAATCGGTTATGCCGGTGTGTCGCCGCTACGAGAGTTGCAATACGTTGCACCAGGCTGGCGGCAGGTCTTGAACAGCGAAGGTCTGACGGCGTTCGTCAACGGCACCTACAGTTGGGGCTTTCCAGGCACGCCGACGCTGCAGCTTTTGCAATTCTATGCGCAAAGCACCATCATCGACGGCGGCTTGAGTTATCCCTTCATCCGTTCCCGCGAGCGCAACCTGATCGTCAGCGGCGTTGTGTTCATGAGCGACAACGCCAGCGACATTCTCGGCGCACCATTCAATCGCGACCGCCTGCGCGGCTTCCGGATCAAAGGTGACGCCGACCTCGCGGACCAGTGGCAAGGCATCAACCAGTTCAACGTCACCTTCAGTCAGGGGATCGAGGGGCTCGGCTCAACGCAAAACGGAAACCCGTTGGCCTCGCGGGCGGCCGGCCGCGTGGACTTCAGCAAGCTCGAAGGAACGGTGAGCCGCATCCAGCCGCTGGTTGCGTCAATCTCCGCCTATGTCGCCGCCTACGGCCAATACGGCTTCACCTCGCTTTTGGTGTCGGAGCAGTGCGGCTATGGCGGACGATTCTTCGGACGCGCGTTCGATCCGTCGCAGTTGCTTGCGGATCGCTGCATCGAGCTCGTGGGCGAGCTGCGCTACGACCTGCCGGCGCCGGCCGGCAGCCCGCTTTCTCAGGCACAACTTTACGGCTTCACCGACAAGGGCTGGTTGCATACCATTACACCAGCCGTGGGGACGCCGCAGCGGGTCGAAGCCGCATCCGCGGGAGGCGGCCTGCGTTTGGGGTGGTTGCAATACGGAACTGCAGATTTGACCGTCGCCAAAGGCATCGAAGGGCCGCGCCATGACTGGCGGTTCTTCTTTGCGGTGACGGTGCGGAATTGAAGGTGGACTGAAGACATTGTGGCGGGCAATCCGCCGAAAACTCATTGGGGGGCGCCATGCGGGGACGCTGCAGCAAGCTGTTGCTCACCACAACGGCATGGGTGACGCTCGCCTGGCAGCCGGCGTTTGCCAATCCGCTGGGCGGCCAGGTGGTCGGCGGCAGCGCCACCATCCAGGGCCAAGGCACCGCGAAGGTTACGGTTACGCAATCGACCGACAAGGCGATCATCAACTGGAACACCTTCAACATCGCCACGGGCGAGACGACCCGGTTCATCCAGCCGAACTCAAGCTCGATTGCGCTCAATCGCGTGACCGGCGGCTTGGGCCCCTCGCAGCTCTACGGCACGCTCACCGCCAACGGCCGCATCTTTTTGGTCAACCCGGACGGCATTCTTGTCGGCCCGGGCGCGCGCATCGACACCGCCGGATTCCTCGCCACCACGAGCGACATCAAGAACGAGGATTTCATGGCCGGGCGGTACAATTTCTTCATCCCCGGCCGGCCGGATGCGTCCGTGGTCAACCTCGGGGCCATCACCGCCAGCAGCCAAGGTTTTGCCGCGCTGGTGGCGCCCGGCGTGCGCAATTCCGGCACCATCACCGCGACGCTCGGCAAGATCAGCCTCGCCTCCGGCAATGGCTTCGCGCTCGATCTGTACGGCGACAGCCTGATCAAATTGGCGGTGAGCGATTCGATTGCGGCGCAGGTGAAGGACGTGGCCACCGGACAGACGCTGCGCTCGCTCATCAGCAACGGCGGCAAACTCTCGGCCAACGGCGGGCGGGTGGAGCTCGCCGCCGTCACCGCGCGCCAGATCGTGGATTCCGTCATCAACACCAGCGGGGTGATCGAGGCCAATACCATCGGCACGCAGAACGGCAAGATCGTGCTGATGTCGCACACCGCGGCAACGAAACTTGCCGGTGCGCCGGCGCAGACGGTGAAGGTGTCCGGCCTGGTGTCGGCGGCGGGGCAGAACGCGGGCGAGACCGGCGGCGCGATCCAGATCACCGGCGAGAATATCGTGCTGGCCAATGCGCGGATTGATGCGTCGGGCGACGCCGGCGGCGGCAAGGTGCTGATCGGCGGCGACTGGGGCGACGGCCGTCCGACGATGACCATCGTCAACCCGAGCGCCAGGCTCGAAGCCAACCTGATCCCCACCGCGACCAGCGTCAGCATCGATGCCGGCACGGTCATCGATGCCTCCGCCCTGCAGATCGGCGACGGCGGCAAGGTGATCGTGTGGGCGGATGGCGCGACCAATTTTGCCGGCACCATCCTCGCCCGCGGCGGGTTGCTCACCGGCAACGGCGGCTTCGTCGAGACGTCGGGACAGACGCTCAACATCAACGGCGCGCGCGTCGATACCTCGGCGCCCAACGGCCGCACCGGCGACTGGCTGCTCGATCCGTACAATCTGCTGCTCGATTTCGTTGGCGCCGCCACCGTCAGCCTGAACCTATCCATGACCAATGTGACGGTGATGACCACCGCGACCGGAACCGCTGGTCCCGGTGTCGCCTCACTCGGCGCGGGCGACATCGAGATTGCTTCCGATATTATCTGGGGCAGCGGCAACACGCTCACGATCAGCGCCTATCGCAACGT
>DATLYX010000045.1:0-3137 GCA_035574295.1 Xanthobacteraceae bacterium | reverse complement strand
ATCGAGGTCAGCGAGACCGACAAGGAAGTGAAGGTCACCGCCGAGCTTCCCGGTCTTGACGAGAAGGATGTCCAGGTTGAGCTGTCGAACGGCGTCCTGGTCATCAAGGGCGAGAAGCGGACCGATACGGAAGACAAGGATCGGCTGTTCAGCGAGCGCTTCTACGGCCGGTTCGAACGGCGCATTCCGATCGACGAGGTGGACGAGGACAAGGTCGCCGCTTCGTTCAAGAACGGCGTCCTCACCGTCACGCTGCCGAAGTCGATGCAGGCGCAGCAGAAAGTCAAACGCATCGCGATCAACGGCAAATGACGGCCGTGCGGGAGCCGAATGCTCCCGCCCGGCGGCATGCTGAATGGAGGGCGCAATGTTCGAGAACAGTTGGAAGAAGGAAGGGCTGACCGATGTCGCGAACCTGGTGCTCGGTGCGTTCCT
This sequence comes from Xanthobacteraceae bacterium, assembly GCA_035574295.1. Taxonomy (GTDB): domain Bacteria; phylum Pseudomonadota; class Alphaproteobacteria; order Rhizobiales; family Xanthobacteraceae; genus PNAI01. The sequence goes on along the minus strand of DATLYX010000045.1, from coordinate 2,702 downwards.
GTTCCTCTCGCCGTGGCTGTTTGGGTTCGCCTCCCGGACGGCGAGCTGGAATGCGTGGCTGAGCGCAATCGTGCTGGTCGCTCTGGCGGTCGCCGCGCTTGCGGCATTCGCCACCTGGCAGGAATGGCTCAGCCTGATCGCCGGGGTTTGGGTCGCGGTATCGCCGTGGCTCGTGGCCTTCTCGGCCGAGGCGGCGGCGACGCGGCTGCATCTCGTGGTCGGCGTCGCGGTTGCCGTGTTCTCGGCCGTGAAGCTTTGGCTCGTCTATAACCACAAGCCGAAGGTCACGGCCTGAGTGCCGACCGATACACAGGCCAGCCGATAGACAGGTATGCGAAGGGGTTTGGTCCTGGACCAAACCCCTTTGCGATTCCGGGCTCGAACGCGGCGCCACAGCGCGCAACTATTCCTCGCTGGCGACATCCTGCCCGACGAACGCAATCCGCAGCATGTTGGTCGCGCCCGGGGTGCCGAGCGGCACGCCGGCGACGATGATCACCCGCCGTCCCGCCTTGGCGAACCCGTCCTTGAACGCGAGCCGGCACGCGCGATCCACCATGTCGTCCTGGTCGCGCGCATCCTCCGCCACGATGCAATGCACACCCCAGGTCAATGACAGCCGCCGGCCGGTCGCCACATTGGGGGAGATGGCGACGATCGGCACCTGCGGCCGCTCGCGCGCCACCCGCAGTGCCGTGGCGCCCGAGCTCGTCCAGCAGATGATTGCCGAAAGGTCGAGGGTCTCCGCGATCTGCCGCGCCGCGGCGGCGATGGCGTCCGCGCCCGTCGCCTCGGGCGTGGCGTGCTGCGTCTGCATGATGGCGTGGTAGGTGTCTTCGCTCTCCACCTCTTCCGCGATCCGGTTCATGGTGGCGACCGCCTCGACCGGGTATTGCCCGGTTGCCGACTCCGCCGACAGCATGACCGCGTCCACGCCGTCGAAGATTGCGGTGGCCACGTCGGAAACCTCCGCGCGCGTGGGCACCGGGCTTGCGATCATCGACTCCAGCATCTGTGTCGCCACCACCACCGGCTTGCCCGCCCGCCGTGCGCTGCGCGTGATCTGCTTCTGGATGACCGGCACCTTCTCCAGTGGCATTTCCACGCCGAGGTCGCCGCGCGCCACCATCAGCGCGTCGGTCAGGTCGATGATATCGTCGAGTCGGTTCACCGCCTGCGGCTTTTCGATTTTGGCCATCACCCCCGCCCGCCCGCGCGTGAGCTTTTTGGCATCGGCGATGTCGTCGGGCCGCTGGATGAACGACAGCCCGATCCAGTCCACGCCGGCGTCGAGCGCCGCTTCGAGATCGGAGCGGTCTTTTTCCGCCAGCGCCGTGAACGGCAAGGTCGAGTCCGGAAAGCTCACGCCTTTGCGGTCGGAAAGTTTCCCGCCCACCTGCACCCGGGTCACGATGCGCTGCTTCGAAGTCTCCTCTGCAGTGAGGCGGATTTTGCCGTCGTCGAGCAAGAGCGTGTGCCCCGGCTCCACGCCGGCAAAGGCTTCCGGATGCGGCAGTTGCACGCGCGTGGAATCGCCGGGCGTCGCGTCGGCGTCGAGCGTGAACCGCGCATCCTTGTCCAGCATCGCCGCACCGCCCACGAAGCTGCCGACCCTGAGCTTCGGCCCTTGCAGGTCGACGAGGATTCCGATCGGGCGGTTGAATTCGGCTTCCGCCGCCCGGATCGCGCCGACCAGCTCGCGCATGCGGTCGTGCGGCGTGTGGCTCATGTTGATGCGGAACACGTCGGCCCCGGCCTCGAACATGCGGCGGATCGTGGCCGGACTCGAAGAGGCCGGACCGAGGGTCGCCACGATCTTGGTCCGGCGCAGCCGTCTCATCGGTTTTGCGTTCCCGGCGGTGCCGGCGGCGCCTGCCGTGCCGGCGGCATTGGAATGATGGGCGTGGTTCCCTGCGCCGGATCGGACGGCGGCGGCGCGTCGGTGAACTGCACGGTCCACGCACGTTGCTCGCCGGTGTCGACTTCGTAGAAGCCGGTCCGGTCGTAGCCGCGCGCCAGACAATCCTCGATGCCGACGATTTTGAACTCCTTTTCGCGCGTGCACATGTAGGCGGTTCCGGCCCATTCGCCGCCGTTGTCGTAATCTATGGCATACACGTAATAGAATCGCGCCGCGAGCGTTCCCTTCAGCGGCACTTCGCAGGCGTGCGGCGGCAGGTTCCACCATCCTTCGGTGACCCAGTTGCCGTCACTGTCCTTGTACCCGATCGCCACCCCGACCCGGCTCGATGTGGCGTTGCAGATCTGGAAGTCGGCGCGCGCGGACACCGCCGGCAGGGCGGATCCCGCCGCCGTCGCACAGCAGAGCGCAACCGCGCCGACGCTTCGAGCCATTTGATGTCTGATCGCGCGCAAGGTCGTCGTCTTTTGCTCACGTCCGCATTTCACGTAAAGGCTGCGGCCTGTCAACGAGGATAGCGCGAAAATCATTGACATTGGTGCAGGTGGGTCCGGTGATCAGCAAATCGCCGAGTTGCGCGAAAAAACCCGTCGAATTGTTATCGTCAAGGAACGCGGCCGGATCGAGGCCGCGCGCCCGCCCCCGCGACAGCGTGGTCTCGTCGATGAAGGCGCCGGCCGGATCGTCGGGCGAGCCTGTCCCGCCGTCGGTGCCGTCGGTATCCCCGACAAGCGCGGCAATACCCGGGGCGCCGTTGAGCGCCACGGCCAGCGCCAGCGCG
>DATLYX010000044.1:0-3363 GCA_035574295.1 Xanthobacteraceae bacterium | reverse complement strand
GGCATCGTGCGGGGAGAAGGACAAGGGCATCGTGCGGGGCAGGGGAAACATTAAAGGGGCACCATCAAGAACAATCAGGTCCGAAAATCTCCTTTGCCGCCTACTGGTGCCGCATCTTCATGGCTGATGCGGGATCTTGTTGCGATACATCCTTCTGGTGCCGCGACCTTTGGCTGGTGCCGGGATCTTGGTGCCGCGGGGCCTTTGGTGCCATGGGCTTCTGGCGATGCGGCCCCCTGAAGCCGCGAACTTTGGGCGATGCGAACTTCGGGCGGAGCGGCCTTCTTGCGCCGCGGCCTCTCTGCAGCCGCGAGCAGTGCGGCTGCGGCTCTACTCTGCGGCCGCAGGAGTGATGCCGTTCGCAGGCATCGGTTCGGCCGGCGCGAGCGCGTCGGGCGCGTCGGGCGCAGGCGGCGGGTTGCGGTTCGGCGCCAGCGGCTCGTCGGCCACTTGCGCGAGTTTTTCCCGCGCCGCTTCCGCCTCGCGCTGGCGGTTCCACATGCTGGCGTAGAGGCCGCCCTTGGCCAGAAGCTGATGGTGCGTGCCGCGCTCGACGACCACGCCGCCATCGAGCACGATGATCTCGTCCGCACCGACGATGGTGGACAGCCGGTGTGCGATCACGAGCGTGGTGCGGTTCTTGGACACCCGTTCCAGCGCATCCTGGATTTCCTTCTCGGTGTGGCTGTCGAGTGCGGAGGTGGCCTCGTCGAGCACCAGGATCGGCGGGCCTTTGAGGATGGTGCGGGCAATCGCCACACGCTGTTTTTCGCCTCCGGACAGCTTCAAGCCGCGCTCGCCCACCTCGGTCTCATAGCCGCGCGGGCAGGCGCGGATGAAGGCGTCGATCCGGGCGAGCCGCGCCGCCTCCTCCACTTCGGCGTCGGTCGCATCCCAGCGGCCGTAGCGGATGTTGTAGCGGATGGTGTCGTTGAACAGCACGGTGTCCTGCGGCACCATGCCGATGGCCGCACGCAGCGATTTTTGCGTGACCGCGCGGATGTCCTGGCCGTCGATCAGGATGCGGCCGCCGGTCACATCATAGAAGCGGAACAGGAGGCGCGAAATGGTGCTCTTGCCGGCGCCGGAGGGACCGACGATGGCCACCGTCTTGCCGGCGGGCACTTCGAAACTCACGCCTTTCAATATCGGCCGCGCCGGCTCGTAGGCGAAGCAGACGTTCTCGAACCGGATCGCACCGGCGCTCACCTTGAGCGGCGCGGCGCCGGGCGCGTCCTCGATCTCCGGCTTGCGCGCCAGCACCGAGAACATGATCTCGATGTCGGTCACCGCCTGCTTGATCTCGCGGTACACCATGCCCATGAAGTTGAGCGGCTGGTAGAGTTGGATCATCAGCGCGTTGATCATCACAAAGTCGCCGACCGTGTTGGCGCCGGCGCGCACGCCATAGGCGCACATCACCATGGCGGTGCCGAGGCCCATGGTGAAGATCGCCGCCTGACCGGCGTTGAGCACAGCCAGCGAGGTGTAGGAGCGGACGCTCATTTCTTCGTAACGCGCCATGGCGCGGTCGTAGCGGGCGCGCTCGCGGTCCTCGGCGTTGAAGTATTTGACCGTCTCGTAGTTGAGCAGCGAATCGATCGCCTTGGTATTGGCGTCGGAGTCGCTTTCGTTCATCCGGCGGCGGATGGCGATGCGCCATTCGGTAGCGACATAAGTGAAACCCATATAGAGCGCCACGGTCGCAACGATCACCACCACATACCGCCAGTCAAACTGATAGAGCAGAACAACGACGATCAGTCCCAGCTCCACCGCGGTGGGCACCGCCTGCAGGATCACCATGCGCACGATGGTCTCGATCCCGTTGCGGCCGCGCTCCAGCACGCGCGTGAGCCCGCCGGTCTTGCGCTCCAGATGAAAGCGCAGCGACAACAGATGCAGATGTTCGAAGGTGCGCAAGGCGAGCTGCCGCACCGCGTGCATGGCCACCCTGGCGAACAGGCCGTCGCGCAATTGCGTGAGGCCGGCCATGGCAATGCGCATGACGGCGTAGGCGACAGTCAGGAGAATCGGCGCGGCGATCATCCAGGTGAGCCAGGCGCTCAGCCAGGAGTCGGGCGCGAACGGCGCGCTGTCCTGCCCGACCAGGGCGTCGGTCGCCCATTTGAAGGTGAACGGCACCGCGACGGTGGCGAACTTGGCCAACAGCAGCAGCACCGCCGACAACAGCACGCGGATCTGCAGATCGCGGCGGTCCGCAGGCCAGATGAACGGCCACAGGCGCCGCAACGTGCGCATCAGCGAGCCGCCGCCGGCAGAAATCTCCCGCCGCATCGCATGGGGCGAACGAATGTGGATTTCGGACATCGGGGGCGGCCGGCGAGAGGACGGGCCGCGCGGGGGCAGACCGTCGTACGGTGCTGATTTTCAACGGTTCTTAGATATAGAAGTTTTTTACCGCGGCAATGCTTACATTAGATAGGCGCCGCCGGGGGTTCGGCCTTCGGCGGCGCAAAAAGTCAGGCGCGGGACGGGGCGCCACAGCCAAACCACGACGGACAGGTGATAATCAAGCCTCCATGAGCCTCATTCGAAGGGTTTGCGTGTATTGCGGGTCGGGGCCCGGTGCAGATCCCGCGTTCGCCGCGGCGGCGCGCGCGTTCGGCAAAATACTGGCGCAAAACAAGGTGCGGTTGATCTACGGCGGCGGCTCGATCGGACTCATGGGCGCGATCGCCACCTCCGTCCTCGACCACGGCGGCGAAGTGACGGGCATCATTCCCGAGTTTTTACGGGAACGGGAGCTGGCGCTGCAGCGCGTGCAGGAGATGATCGTCACGCGCACCCTGCACGAACGCAAACAAATCATGTTCGAGCGGGCGGATGCGTTCGTGGCGCTGCCCGGCGGAATCGGCACGCTGGAGGAACTCGTCGAGCAACTGACCTGGGCACAGCTCGGGCGGCACAAGAAGCCGATCATGCTCGCCAACGTGAACGGATTCTGGAATCCGCTCCTGGCGCTGCTCGATCATATGACGGAGCTGAAATTCATCCGCTCGGGCCTGTCGGTGCGCTATCTCGTGGTGGAGCGTGTCGAGGACATCCTGCCGCGGCTTGAGGAAGCCGCACGCGCGGCCGCCCCTGCGGAGGCCACTCAGGCTCCGGTGCCGGAGAAGATGTAGCCCCTGCACGGCATCACCGCCCCCTCTCCCGCCTCGCTCACTTCGTTCGCTCGGCACCCTCTCCCCGCTGCGCGGGGAGAGGGGAAAATTATGTAGACCGTCCGCTATCATCTCCCCGCAAGGCGGGGAGAGGGGAAAACCTCTGCCTACCGTTTGCTCCAAACTCCCCTCTCCCGCTTGCGGGAGAGGGTGGCGCGCGCGGAGCAACAGCGACGCG
>DATLYX010000043.1:0-5357 GCA_035574295.1 Xanthobacteraceae bacterium | reverse complement strand
CGGAGCGGTGCGCTGCTGAACCGGGACCGCCAAGGGGATCAATCCCCGAAACCGCACAAAATCGCGGACACCGCAAGACGTTCTTTTTCATACGTCGGCTATCATACGTCGTTTTTCATACGTCGCCCTTGGCGGTCCCGGTTCAGCAGCGCACCGCTCCGCTGCGCTCCGCGCGGTAGTGTCCAGAATCTTTCGCACTTTTGATTTGGGCTGGGCGGCGCCCGGCCCTGGCTCAAGCGATGATGGCTTGTGTCATCTGCCGGTCCTTCAGCAGCTCCATGTTCAAGTATCGCTTGCTCGACCAAGCGGTACCGGCAACATGCCGGAGCCTGGCCGCGGCAAGATTGAGGGCAGATTGTCCGTCCGGGAACGCGCCGACGACCCGCGTCCGCCGCCGGATCTCGCGCAGGAGGCGCTCGAGCGGGTTGTTGGTGCGGATGCGCCGCCAATGCTCCTCGGGGAAGGCGTAGTAGGTGATGGTCTCCTCGACCGCGGCTTCCACGAGCTCGGCGTCCTTGGTGAGACGCAAGCCGCGCAACTTCTCGATCACGCGGCCAGCCTTCTCACGCGCTGCCACGATGTCCTCGCCCGCGTGGATCGCCTTGAGCATGGCCGCGATCTCCCGCACCTTGGTCGACGGCACGTGGCTGAAGATGTTTCGGTACCAGTGCACGATGCAACGCTGCCAAGCCGCATCGGGGAAGAACTCGGCCGCGCTCTCGGCAAGACCGAGGCAGGCATCGGAGATGATCAGCCGGACACCGCGCAGGCCGCGCTCCTTGAGATGCTTGAGAAACGCGCTCCAGCCCGCCTTGTCTTCCTTGGCGCCCTCGCAGATGCCAAGAATCTCCCGATAGCCTTGGTGATTGACGCCGATCGCCACCAGCAGCGACACATTGCGCACCTCGCCGGCCCAACTGCGCTTGAGCACGATACCGTCCAGGTAGACGTAGGGATGCTCACCCTCGATCGGGCGGTTGCGCCAGGCCTCGATCGTTCCGTAGATCTTTTTGTTCAGCTCCGAGACCGTCGCCGGCGAGACCCGCGTGCCCCACAGCGCCTCCGTGATGTCCTCGACCCGTCGCACCGAGACCCCGGCCAGGTACATCTCGATCAGCGCTTCCTCGACCGAGCTCTCCCGTCGGCGGTAGCGCTCGATGATCGCCGTCTCGAAGGTCTGCTGACGCAGCTTCGGCACCTTCAACCGCACCTCGCCGGCCTTGGTGTGCAGCCGTCGCTCGTAGTGGCCGGCCCGCGTGTCGCGGCGCGCTTCGCTGCGCTCATAGCGCTGCGCATTGCACAGCCGGTCCGCCTCCGCATCCAGCAGCGCGTTCAACGTCTCCTCCACCGTCCCCCGCACCACCCGGTCCAGGTGATTCTTGATCCGCTCGTCGTCAATCGAGATGACATTCCCCAGCGAACTCGGTGTATTCTCCGTCATGGCGGCTCCCTCTTGCTGATCCTGGTTGCGTCTAGCCACCTCCAATTCAGCCAGATTCGGGGCCGCCAGCCCTACTCAATTGTGCGAAAGATTCTGTACGTCATCTTCAAAAACGCCGGGTATGCGTCAACCGAAATGCAGAACGCTTTAACGGTGATTTTTCTTTTGGCGATTTAGTAAAAAGAAAAACAGTATAGCATGAAATACTGCCCAGTACGAAATACGGATGGGAGGTAGTCGTAATGGCACGCCTGGGTAATGGGGCCTGGCCAGATACCAAAGCTCCTCCACAAATGTTAGCGCGAAAAAACTCACAAAAAATATTAAAATAGTCAAAGACCATGCAGTCAAGCGAGACGCCGATTTATGCTTAAATACATTGATGTTCAGTAGTCTTGCAGCTGCAAATATAAGCAGTCCGTAAATAAGATTGACAATGATAATCACCATTAAGACAGACCCAAGCATGTGTAGTTCACCTTTTGACCTGAACCCCAACTTTCATCCAGCGATGGGTGGAATCCCAGGTTGATTTGAGTACTCATTTTTGAAGTAGTGTACAGAATCTTTCGCGGTAGTGTCCAGAATCTGTCCGGCGGTGACGTAAGGGGTTTTGTGTCAGGCGAGGAAGGGGGTACTCCAACTGTGGTTATCCAAAGCCAACAATGGAGCACCCCCCATGTCACAGCGAGCTGCGACGATCACAAGTCTACCGATGGCATTTGAAGTCGTGAAGGCAATGCAGGCGGATGGCTTGGACTGGGGCGAGGGTTATCGCCCGCTCGGCCGGCAGGCCCTGGAGGAGATCATCGAAGACCAGATGGCGGCGGCGGTTGACCGCTATCTCGACCAGCTTGGGGCTGATGACGCTGCCGATCGCCGCAACGGTTACTATCGTCGGCATCTTCTGACCGAGCTTGGCGACATCGAGCTGCAAGTTCCGCGGACGCGCCGCTACAGCCCGGTCGAGGTCATCCGCGCCTATGCGCGACGCACGCGAGAGATCGACCGGGTGATCCTCGCCGGCTTTGTGCTTGGCCTGTCGACCCGCAAGGTGGGCGAGACGCTGCTGGCTCTGCTCGGCCGCAAGGTAAGCCCCACGACGGTGAGCCGGGTCGCCAAGACGCTGGATGCGGCGGTGGCTGCCTTCCATCGCCGGCCGCTGCAAAACCGCTATCAGGCGCTGATGCTCGATGGCGTGGTGCTGGCTCGCAAGACCGGCGCCGGCCTGCTGGCGGCCCTGCCGGGCGTTTTCCACGGCATCCCGGTACAGCGCTGCTGGGCGCACAAGATCAGGAACGTCCTCGACAAGGTCCGCAAAGCCGACCAGCCGAAGGTCAAGCGCGCTCTCCACAAGATCATGAATGCGCCCAATGCCCAGGCTGCACGGGCTGCTGCGCGAAAGCTCGCCGATCGCTTCGAGGACAAGTATCCGGCCGCGGTTGCCTGCCTGCGCAACGACCTCGATGAACTGCTAACCTGCTTCCGCTACAAATCGGAGGACCAACGTCGCAAGGTGCGAACCACAAATGCAATCGAACGACGATTCCGCGAAGTACGGCGACGGACCCGGCCCATGGGAACCTTCCAGGACAGGACATCCATGGACCGCATTCTGTTCGCCGTCTTCACCCACGAGAACAAGTCACAGGGCGTCAGCACCCCCTTCCTGCTGAAACAGAACAATTGACGTTACCGCTTTTCGTTTGCGCAGATTCATCCCAAAATGACGCCCGGCCATCCGCCCGCGTCGCAACTTGGGGCTCCCTGCACCGATGTCAAAACCGAACCCGCAGCAGCCGAGCGGCAATCTCGGAGTCCTGCTCGCACAAGCGGCGACTCTGCACCGGCAGGGACAATTCCGTGAGGCGGAAAAAATATACGCGCGCATCCTGAAGGAAGCACCCGATCAAGTGGAGACGCTGCTGCTGATGGCGCAGCTCCAACTCGGTCTGGGCCGCCCGGCCCGTGCGCGCGACCACGCGGCTGCGGCCGTGCGGGCGCGGCCGAATACCGTCGAGCCGCTGCTTTTGCTCGGCCAAGTGCAACGCGCGCTCAAGCAAGATGCGGAGGCAATCGCCACCTTCGAAAAGGCGATCGCTCTCGATACCAGCCATATCGACGCGCTCGGCTGCCTCGGCGATGCCTTGCTTGCGCGCGGCCGTGCCGGGGAGGCGCTTGAATGCTTCGACAGGATTCTCGCGCGCGTGCCGCGGCATCCGGAGGCACATGCCAACCGCGCGGCGGCGCTGGCGGCGCTCGGCCGGTTCGCGGAGGCGCTCGCGGCGTGCGAGGCGGCGCTCGCGCTCGCGCCGGGCCATCCGGTCGCGCTCTACAACCGCGCCAATGCCCTCGCCAACCTCGACCGGCACGCCGAGGCGCTCGCCGCCTACGACCGGGTGGTGGGGCTGTATCCGCAGCATCTTGCGGCCTGGAACAACCGCGGCAATACGCTGATGGCGCTCAAGCGCCACCGCGAGGCAATCGACAGCTTCGGCTGCGCAATTGCGCTTAAGCCGGAGTTTGCCGATGCGCATTTCGGGCAGGCGCTGGCGCTGCTCGCCGTCGGCGACTACGCGCGCGGCTTTGCCGAATACGAATGGCGCTGGAAGCGCAGCGGCATGCCGGCGCGGCGCAACTATGGCCGAGGGTGGCTCGGGGAGTTTCCGCTCGCGGGCAAGACCATCCTGCTTTCCTCGGAGCAGGGGTTGGGCGACGCGATCCAGTTCGCGCGCTACGTGCCGCTTCTGGCGCGAAGCGGCGCGACGGTGGTGCTGGAAGTGCACGCCGAGCTGAAATCGCTGTTGTCGCGACTTGCCGGCGCCGCTCAGGTTGTCGGTCGCGGCGAAGCGTTGCCGACATTCGATGTGCACTGTCCGCTCGGCAGTCTGCCGCTTGCGTTCAAGACGGAACCGGCGACGGTGCCGGCGGAGATTCCGTATCTGGCGGCGGATCAGGCGCGGATCGAAAAATGGCGGCCGCGCATTCTGGCGCTTGATCCGCCGCGGGTGGCGCTGGTGTGGGCGGGCAATCCTCATCATGCCAACGATCGCAATCGCTCCATTGCGCTCGCGAAGCTGCGGCCATTGTGGGAGGCGGGCGCTGCGCGCTTCGTCAGCCTGCAGCGCGAGCTGCGCGCGACGGACGCCGCGGAGCTGAAATCCGCGCCCGGCATCCTGCATCTCGGCGACGCGCTCGCCGACCTCGACGACACGGCGGCGGTGCTGGCACTCTGCGATCTGGCGATCGCGGTGGATACGGCGGTGGCGCATCTGGCGGCGGCCATGGGGCGGCCGACGTGGGTGCTGCTGCCGTTTGTGCCCGACTGGCGCTGGACGCTCGACGCCGAACGCAGCCCCTGGTATCCGGCGGCGCGACTGTTCCGGCAGCCGCAGCCGGGCGACTGGGACAGCGTGATCGGCCGCGTGCGGGCGGAGCTCGGCGCTCTCGGCGCAAATTCGTCCTTATGAATTTGCGCGCTCTGCGGCACCGAATGTCAGCCGCGCGCGGGTGCGGGCGGGCGGGGCCTCTGCAGTGATGCATGAATTTGCGCGCTCTGCGGGGCCGAAGGTCAGCCTCGGAGGAGGTATCGGCGATGGCGATTTCACCCCGAATTGGCTCGCTCTGTTTCACCCTGAATTTGCTCGCTCTGTGGGAGCCGATTTGGGGCGGGCTTCCCAAGCGGGAATGGCGTTGCTACATAAGCCTCGCGCGCGGGCCGGAGCCGGCGATCGTTCATGCCTGCGGTTATCACGCGCTGAATGTGACAGAGGGAGCATCGGATTAACCCCGCGCGGGCGGGGGCCGAAACAGGCGAAACAGGCGAAACAGGATTGACGCGGGGTGGAGCAGCCCGGTAGCTCGTCAGGCTCATAACCTGAAGGTCGTAGGTTCAAATCCTACCCCCGCAACCAAA
>DATLYX010000042.1:0-2497 GCA_035574295.1 Xanthobacteraceae bacterium | reverse complement strand
ATTTTTGTGGGGTTTCAGGGATTGATCCCCTTGGCGGTCCCGGTTCAGCAGCGCACCGCTCCGCTGCGCTCCGCGCTGCGCTGCGCCCGGGACACGAGTCGATCTTCAGGTTGTGCTGCGCTCAGGACACGATTCAATCTTCAGTCATCATGCGTTAAAAGATCATCGTGCGCCATAATCGCGCACCATCAGCCGGCTGCGGCGCGCGGCCGTCAGCTCAACGAGACTTTTGCCGATTGCCGCGCATGGCTGATGCCGATTGCGCGGGCGGCCGCCTGATACCAGCTACTGGTCTTGAATCCGATGTTTTTGGTTCTTGCCCGGGATCTGGCGTTCGACCGCTTGGGTTTGCCTGAACGTGACGCCGTGCTGCGCAACACTGACGGCCTCCCTTCACTCTTTAACGCTCTTAACGCCAACAACGATCCTTTGGTTCATTCCCTCGGACCGTCATCGAGAGTGAACCCCGAGCGCTGCGTGACGCCGCATCTTGTTCGCCCGGGGTTCACGACCGACAGAGCGATTGGCCTCCTCTCCGCCAGCTGGACACAAGCTGTAGATTGTGATGCGCAACCGACGCAATCACATCTCGGTGAGCGCATGCCTATGTGCGGCGCACATGCGCCGACGCGCGACGCACCTGTTCCGATTTGGCACAGGGAGCGCACGACGCGCACGACGCGCACGCCTCAACTGCCCGGCGGTTTGAGCGGAGGCGCCTGCGCCGGCGGCGCTCCCGGCGGCTGCGTCGGCGCTCCGCGTTTCTCGATGGCATCGAATGGGAAGCTTATCGGAGCATTGTCGATGGCCGGGAGCGGATAGCAATTGACGTACCAGGTCAGGAACGCGACGTAGGCGTATTGGAATCGAGCCCAGTTGATTTGATCGGTGATTGCCATATTGGCCATGGTGCCGCGCTTATATTGCCGCTCGTAGACATCGGGCAGCGCGTCCACGCGCTTCGGCTGGGCGTCGAGCAGCGTCTCGGTGTTGCGGAACAGCTTGGTCACTTCGTCGACCTTGGTCTCGCATTCGGTCTTGAAGGTGGGCGCCAGCGGCATGCAGAGGGCTTTGAGCGCATAAGTCGTCGCCCGCGGGTCGGTGCCGAAAATCGCGTGGTAATTCCTCAGCGATCTGGCAATGCGCTCGGACGTCTCGGACGCATAGCCGTCACGACTCTGTTGCGCGAAGCCCGCAGAGCTCGCCAGCGACAGCGCGACGATCACCGCACACAAATCAACGATCCGCATCTGTTTCCCCCTGGTTGATCTTCCTCGAGCCGACCAGTTCGGTGCCGATGCCGCGCGCCGAGCATTTCCGGCGCTGCACGGCGCGGCCGACCGATCGCTTACCTCAGTTCGGGCACGACGCGGCCTCCCGGACATTCGACCCGAAATGTCTGCCCAAAATCGCCCTGGATGCGCGCCTCGCCACAGCGCTTGGGCCGCGGCGACGGCGGAACGCAGTCCGCGCAGGGCACCGCCACGGCGCAGCCTGGGCACACCGGCGCGGGTGCGCAGTTCTTGCAATGCACGACTTTGACGTAGGTGCGCTTGTCGATCACCGTGGTGCAGCCGGCCGCGGCAAGCGCGCTGAGAATGATCAGCATTGACTTCACTATAGCCCCCGAAAGCCCACACAGCCCCGCCTCTCGCGGGGCCAAGTCGCGGTGACGCGGATGCGGCCGGCGCCGCTCCGCGGCGCAAGCGAACGCTACGGAAGGACGCAACACAACGATGAGTTATGCAACAACGACGCCACAGCCGAACGCCCGCCGGACCTGCGCTATACTGTCTTTCTTCCTCGATCCTGAAGATGAAAGGGGGCGTGGTTGAGTAAATCCATGTACAATTTCAGAACTGCACAAAATGGTAGTCAGTATTACCGCGATGAGGCAAGCGGCAGTTGCCGGGTGTGGATACCTGTCCGCGGCGCCTGTGGATACGCGCTGTGACAACCGACACATGCCGCCCTCGTCACGCGTCACCTGCAACGGCGCAGGCCCATGGGCCGCATGGCGCGGCACATGTTCCGTGATCGCGATGCAGCGGCCCGCGCCTCAAAGCACGCGGATGCGCGGGGACAGCGGCGCAAACGGCGCGGACGACTCGGGCGCGGGCGACTCGGGCGCGGGCGTGGACGGCGCAGAGGTGTTTTGCGCGGGCGTGTCCGCTTCCGCGGCCAGGGCGTCGAGCTTGGCGGCAAGGGTGCGGCGCAACGCCTCGCTCCGCTCGGCCGCGGCTGCGGCTGCAGTGACCCGGCGTCGCGCGCGCGCCGTTTGCGCCGCGGCAACGGCGGCGAGATCGCGCTCGGCGCGCAGAAGCAGGATCAGCGCGCGCAGGCGGGAAAGTCTGTCGCGCAAGTGCCGCGCCTGCGTTGCGGCCGCGTCGGACACTTGTTTCGCCCGCGCGCAGAGCGCGGCGGCGCGCGCGGCGCCCACGGGATCGAGCGCCTTCAGCCCGTGCTGCGCCGGCGCGCCGGCGCGGGCGCGGCCGAC
>DATLYX010000041.1:0-36994 GCA_035574295.1 Xanthobacteraceae bacterium | reverse complement strand
TGGAGCTTGCATTGTGGGAGGGAGCTTTGCGCTGTGGGGTGGAATTTTGCGCTGTCGAATGCCGAGTTCTATCGCTCACGTGTCCCGGGCGCAGCGCAGCGCGGAGCGAAGCGGAGCGGTGCGCTGCAGACCCGGGACCGTCACAAGCTCCGAGGCCGCAACGGTCCCGGATCAGCGGTGCATTGCATTCGGGACGAAGCGAGGCATTGTCTTTGGCGGTCCCGGATCAGCGGTGCACCGTTCGCGCTATCGCGCTCACGCTGCACCGCATCCGGGACGTAGGGACGTGACGGCGCGATCAGAACTTGATCATGTCGCTCTTGGTCAGCGTCACTTTCGAAGCAATGACCGGCGCGTTCACCAGATGCCAGGCGGTATATTGTTCGGCGTAAGGGTCGGCCGACATGCCGTCCACCGGCACGATCACGTTCAATCCGATCAGCGCCGCATGCGCCGCGGTATTGAGCACCGCCCCGTGCGCGGCCGTACCCACCACGATCACGGTCGTGACGCCCTTGCTCTTGAGAATTTTTTCGAGCTCCGTTCCCAAAAATTTGTTGGGTCCCGACAGAACCGAGGGTTCGTCGGCCGCAGGCGCCACGTCCTTGAGGACGTCGGCCGGCGTGGTGTTGCGGATCAGGCTGTAGACGACCGCAACCTTCTTGGCGCGCGCGTCGGCCAGAAGCTTTTTCATCGCCGGGATGGTGGCGAGGCAGCGCGGCCGTTTGCCGCAGTTCTGGTTCATGAAATCCAGCATCAGGAGCGCGGTGGTCTTTGCGTCCACCGTGACCGGCTTCAGCGCGGGCGGTGACGGCGCTTTCACGCTTGCCCACTCGTCGATGATGTTGGTCGCCAGCGCGGGCGGGATCGCCAGCGCAACTGCCGCTGCGGCCGCAAGACAAGCCGTTCGAACACGAACCATGGTTTCCTCTCTGATTTCCTTGTTCCCTCTTTGCCGGGCCGATGATGGCCCGCACGGTGACGTTCGTCAAAGCCCGATTGCTCTGCCCAATTCACGGCACAAGGAGGTATTTAAGCCCATTGTTGTATTGGCCGCCATGCGTCCTTAGAGTCAAATTCTGCCGCAGCACATGCGGGACAACTCCACTCAAGAGAACATGGGGGCCACTGATGGACATCAAGGTCGGCAGGAAAGCGATCGCCGAGGCGTCGGAAAAGCTCAAGAACTGGGGTCGCTGGGGCAAGGACGATCAGATCGGCACGCTCAATCATGTGACGCCCGAAGACATCGTGAAGGCCGCCAGCTTGATCCGCACCGGCAAGGTGTTTGCGCTGGGGATCCCGCTCGACGCCAACGGACCGCAGACCGGCCTGTTCGGCGGCCGTTTCAATCCCATCCACCAGATGCTCGCCACCGGCACCGACGCCATCGCCGGCCAACAGGATTGGAACAAGATCCGCTATGCGGACGACACGCTCATGCTGTGCGTGCAGGGCGCCACCCATTGGGACGCGCTCGGTCACATCTTCTATGAGGACAAGGCCTACAACGGCTACGACGCCAAGCTGATCGACTCGCGCGGTCTCTCCGTGCTCGGCATCGAGCATTCCAAGAACAAGATGGTCGGCCGCGGCGTGCTGCTCGACATCGCGCGCTTCCGCGGCGTCCCCTGGCTGCAGGACGGCGAAGGCATCTCCAACGACGAGCTGAACCGCTGTGCGCGCGCCCAGAACGTGGAAATCCGCAAGGGCGACTTCGTGCTGATCCGCACCGGCCAGATGGAGCGTTGCCTGAAGGAAGGAAAATGGGGCGGCTATGCCGGCGGCGACGCGCCCGGCGTGAAATTCGAGAATTGTTATTGGTGCCAGGAGAAGCAGATCGCGGCCATCTGCTCCGACACCTGGGGCGTCGAGGTGCGGCCCAACGAAACCGACGAGGTCAACCAGCCCTGGCACTGGGTGGTGATCCCGGCCATGGGCCTCTGCATGGGCGAGATTTTCTACCTCAAGGAATTGGCCGAGGACTGCGAGCAGGACGGCATCTACGAATTTTTCTTCTGCGGCCCGCCGCTGATCATCACCGGCGGCACCGGCTCGCCGATCAATCCGCAGGCGATCAAGTGACGAATCCCCCGAGAGAGGGAAGGCAAAGAAAAACGGAGAAACATCATGCCCCGCTATCTCAAGCGCGGAATGGATGCGAGCGCGATCAAGGCCGCCGACCAGAAAGTGCGCGCGACCGTAGAAAGCATCCTTGCCGACATCGAAGCGCGCGGCGAGGCCGCGGTGCGCGAGCTGTCGAAAAAATTCGACAACTGGGAGCCGAAGAACTTCAGGCTGACGCCGCAGGAGATCGAGCGCGCCATTGCCCAGGTGAAAAAGCGCGACCTCGACGACATCAAGTTCGCGCAGGCTCAGGTGCGCAACTTCGCCCAGAAACAGCTCGAAACCTTGCGCGACCTCGAAGTTGAGACCCTGCCGGGCGTGATCCTCGGCCACAAGCACATCCCCGTGAATTCGATTGGTTGTTATGTGCCCGGCGGCCGTTATCCCATGGTCGCCTCCGCGCATATGTCGATCGTCACCGCCCGGGTGGCCGGGGTCAAACGCATCATCGCCTGCGCGCCGCCGTATCGGGGCGGCCCGCACCCGGCGATTGTCGCCGCCATGCATTTCGGCGGCGCCGACGAGATCTACGTGCTCGGCGGCGTGCAGGCGGTGGCCGCCATGGCGCTCGGCACCGAGAGCATCGCGCCGGTGGACATGATCGTGGGCCCCGGCAACGCCTATGTGGCGGAGGCCAAGCGGCAGTTGTTCGGCCGCGTCGGCATCGATCTGCTCGCCGGCCCGACCGAGACCCTCATCATCGCCGACGACTCCGTGGACGGCGAAATCTGCGCCACCGACCTGCTCGGCCAGGCCGAGCACGGTCCCACTTCGCCCGCCGTGCTCATCACCAACTCGGAAAAACTCGCCCGCGACACCATGGCCGAAGTCGAGCGCCTGCTCAAAATCCTTCCCACCGCGGATGCCGCTGGCAAAGCCTGGCAGGATTTCGGCGAGGTCATCGTCTGCGACAGCTACGAGGAGATGGTGCGCGAGGCCGACCGCGTGGCCTCCGAGCACGTCCAGGTCATGACCCGCGACCCGGATTATTTCCTCAACAACATGAAGAACTACGGCTCCCTCTTTCTCGGCGCGCGCACCAACGTGGCTTACGGCGACAAGGTGATCGGAACCAACCACACGCTGCCGACCAAGAAGGCCGCCCGCTACACTGGCGGCCTGTGGGTGGGAAAATTTCTGAAAACCTGCACCTATCAGAAGGTGCTCACCGACGAGGCTTCCGCCATGATCGGCGAATACTGCTCACGCCTGTGCATCCTCGAAGGTTTTTATGCCCATGCCGAGCAGGCCAACGTGCGCGTGCGCCGCTACGGCGGCCGCAACGTGGGCTACGCCCAGGCGGCGGAGTGATCCTCAATCGATCCGTCGCGACGCATGGTCGAGCTTGTCAAGATTCCCTCCTTCCGCCTCGACGGCCGCCGCGCGCTCATCACCGGCGCCGGCCGCGGCATCGGGCTTGCCGCTGCCTCCGCGCTGGCCGAAGCCGGCGCCCATGTGACGCTCGCCGCGCGCACGAAGTCCGAGATCGAGGAGGCCGCCGGCGCCATCCGTGCCCGCGGCGGCAAGGCCGATGCGCTCGTGCTCGACGTCACCGACATCGCCGCCGCGCGCAAGGCGCTCGCCGCGCGCGAGCCCTACCAGATCCTCGTCAACAACGCCGGCATGAACCGGCCGGCCTATCTGCCCGACGTGAAGGTGGAGGATTTTGACGCAATTTTCGCGCTCAACGTGCGCGCCGCCTTCTTCATGGCGCAGACCGTGGCACTGCGGCTGATCGCGGCAAAGCTCCCGGGCTCGATCATCAACATCTCCTCGCAGATGGGGCATGTGGGTGCCGCACGCCGCACCGTCTACTGTGCCTCGAAACACGCGATGGAAGGCTTCACCAAGGCGATGGCGATCGAGCTCGCCCCGCACAACATCCGCGTCAACAGCCTCGGTCCCACATTCCTGGAGACGCCGATGACGCGACCGTTCTTCGAGAACAAGGCGTTCCGCGACGAGGTGCTGTCGAAGATCAAGCTCGGACGGCTGGGTCAGCTCGAGGAGCTGACCGGCGCCATCGTGTTCCTCGCTTCCGACGCATCCTCGCTGATGACCGGCGCAGCCCTCGTGCTCGACGGCGGCTGGACCGCGGAGTAAGGCTCTACCTCTCTCCGCTTGCAGGGAGAGGATTAAACTCGCACCGGATACACCGGCTTCTCGCCCAAAAGCACGCGCGCGACATCGCTCGCGCATTTGGTCTGCAATTCCTCCAGCGCCTCCACCGAATAGAACGCCGTATGCGGAGTGAGAATCACGTTGTCGCGGCCGAGCAATTTTGAGTCCTTGGGCAGCGGCTCGGTTGCCACCACGTCGAGCGCCGCGCCGCCGAGATGGCCAGAGTCGAGCGCGGCGATCAGCGCCGCCTCGTCCACCAGCGGGCCGCGCGCGGTGTTGATGAGATAGGCGCCCTTCTTCATTTTGCGGAACGTCTCGGCGTTGAACAGCCCGCGCGTGGCCGGCAACAGCGGCGCGTGGATCGACACGAAGTCCGACATGCCCAGCAGCGCATCGAGGCTTGCGTCCTCGACCGCGTATTTGGCGAACACCTCCGCCGCCACATAGGGGTCGTGCGCCACCACGCGCAGGCCGAACGCCTTGGCCTTGGGCACCAGCGCCCGCGGAATGTTGCCGAAGCCGACAAGCCCGAGCACCTGCCCGTCGAGCCGTCGCAGCGGCGTGATCGGCGCCACCTCCCAGCGGCCCGATTGCACAAGCTTGTTGGAGAAGGTGATCTTGCGGGCGAGCGCCAGCAGCAGCGCCATGGCGTGGTCGGACACCTCGCGCATGCAATAGTCAGGCACATAGGTCACGGTGATGCCGAGCGCCGCCGCCGCTGGAATGTCGATATTGTCCACCCCGAGACCGAAGCGGCCGATCACCTTGCAGCGCTTGAATTCCTTCAGCAGATCGCCCGGCAGCTTCGCATAGGTTACGAGCACCGCATCGGCATCGCGTGCCACCGCCAAAATGTCCTCCGCCGAAGGGCTTTTGGCCATGCGCAGCGGCTCCGGATTGACGCGCGCCAGCGCCGCGATCGCCGGCTCGAGCGAAGGAAACGGGCTATCGGTGACGGCAATGATGGGGCGGGGCATGCTCTCTCCATTCACCTCTTCCCCACGCGGCAGAGCGTTGCATTCTGACCGAACCTCCCTGTGAAAGGGGGAGGGAAAAGCAAATGCCATGGCTCCGCGGGAAGCGGGGGTGAATAGGCATTATGAATAGGCATTATCTGTCGAGGACCTCCGGGTTGACGATATTGGGCGGCCGCCGGCCCTCGAGCAACGCCAAAATATTGTCCACCACGATATTGGCCATCTTCTCCCGCACCTCGACGACGGCGCTGCCGAGGTGCGGCGTCGCCACGACGTTGGGCAATTTCAGAAGGCCCGGCGTCACCTTCGGTTCGTGCTCGAACACATCGAGGCCGGCGCCCGCGATCTGCTTCTTCTTCAGCGCCCGCACCAGCGCCGCCTCGTCCACGATCGGCCCGCGCGCAGTGTTGATCAGGAACGCGGTGGGCTTCATCAGCGCAAGCTCCCGCGCGCCGATCTGATGATGCGTCTCCGGCCGCATCGGCGAATGGATCGAGACGAAATCGGATTCCACGAGCAGCCGATCGAGATCGACAAACTCCATCCCGATCTCGCGTTCGATATCCGGCTTGCGTCGCGGTCCCCAATACAGAACGCGCATGCCGAAGCCGCGCGCCCGCCGCGCCGTGGCCTGGCCGATGCGGCCGCCGCCGCCGACAAGTCCGATGGTTTTGCCGTACACCGCAGCCCCGAGCAGATAATCCGACTGCGCGCCGGGAAACCGGCCGCGCCGCACAAGGCGGTCGCCCTCGACGAGGCGCCGCGCCACGGCCAGCAGCAGCGCAAAGCCGATGTCGGCAGTCGCCTCCGCCACGATCGGCGGCACCACGGTGACCGGAATGCCGCGCCGCGTGGCCTCGGCCACGTCGGTATTGTCCGGCGTGATCGACTGCGAGGCAATGGCGCGCAGCTTCGGATTGGCGGCAATCACGCCGCGGTCGACCTTGTCGTGCAGTTTCGTGAACAGGATGTCGCATTTGCGCGCACCCGCGATCAGCGCCGAGCGGCTGATGATCCGGCTGGCGTCGCGGTTGATCGTCACCTGCGCGACCGCCTTCAGCCGCTCCACCGCGCTCTGGGCGATCGGCTGGGTGACGAAGATGCGCGGCTTTCTCATGCCATCCATCGCACGATGCCGGCCACGCCGTCGACTGCGACCTGCGCGCCGTCGGGGATCTTCTCCGTCGCATCGACCACACCAAGCACCATGGGAATGCCGCGCTCGCGCGCCAGCGACGCCAGATGCGAGGTCGAGCCGCCGAGCTCGGCCACCACGCCCGCAACATGCGGCAGGATGTGGCTCAGCGCCGGTCCCGCGATCCGGGTCACCAAGACGTCGCCCGGCGCAACCCGGGTCAGCTCGCACTCGCAATTCACCACCACCGCCCGCCCCGCCGCCCAGCCGACGCCGGCCGGGTGGCCGCCCAGCTTCGGATGCTGCAACCAGATTTCGTCCGGCACCTTGATCGGCTGCAAGTGCAGCGGCCGCGCCTGTAAGAGCTTGAAGCCCGCGTCATCGCGCGCCCATTCGATCTCGACCGGACGACCGAGCAAATCCTCGCATTTGCGCAGCATGCGCCCGAGCGCCGTCGCCTCCCCGGGCGAAAGGCACGGCTCGCGCGCAAGATCCTGCGCCACCGCCTGCGGCGCCACCTGTCCGTGCCCGCAGGTTGCACGGTGATCCTTGCGGCCCGCCTCGATCTTGCGGACGAAAGCCTGGCGGCTGAGCACGATGCGGTCCGGCACCACCTCGCCCTGCGCGATCGCCGAGCCGAGCCCCCAAGTCGCCGAGAGCAGCATGTTGCCCTCCGCGGTCTTGCTCAACCCGCCGCCGGAAGCGCGGGCGGCCACCAGCGGCTGGATCAGCACCGCCATTGCGGTCGTGGCCGGATTGAGGCCGTGGTTCGCCATGTAGCGCCGCGCGTTGGTGGTCCACAGCGCCGCCCAGCACGCGCGCACCGCGGTCAGAAATTCGGCCTCGGTGCCGATGCCGAGAAAGCTCTCGAACTGTCCGGCAAAGCTCGCATCCGCCCGGTCCTCGATCAGCGCCGACGAGCGCACCGCCCACAAACCCGCTTCGCGCGCCCGCCAGTCGCGCCATGCCGACAACAGCGGCTCCGCGATTTCCGGCGCGATCGGCTGCTCGTAAAGCGCCAGACGGATTTCGACCGACAGCCGCCGCTCCGCGCGCGGATCGGCCTTTCCGAAATCGCGAATCATCGCGGCGAGTCCGAGCGTCTCGACCTGATGCCGATAGGCCGCCGCCGTCAGACAGAAGCCGCCGGGCGTCGGCAGGCCGACGCGGCCGAGCAGCGCCAGGTTCGCCGCCTTGGGTCCGACCGTATCCGGATCGGCGGCCGATGGGGCGGTCAGTGGCAGAACGAAGCGGTCCATCATGGCACTCAAGCTAAGCCGCATGCCCCACTCCTCCCGCGCACGCGAGGGACCGGCTTGCGGGCGCAGCGGAAAGCCGGGCGAAAGGCGTCAGCACTTGCAAAGGCGGAGCAGTCCCCTCATCCGGCTCGCGGGCTGCGCCGCGCGCCGCCCTCTCCCCCGATGCGGAGAGAGGGAAGGTGGCGGCAGGCGAATTACTTCACGTGATCGCCGTAACCGGGCAGCGGATCGACGACGGTGATCTGCTTCACCGGGAAGTTGGAGATGATCTCGATGCCCTTCTTGTGCACGATCAGCATCTCCTCGATGCGCACCCCGTAACGGTATTTCTTGCCGTGCTGCGTCTCGAGCGCAAACGTCATGCCCTCCTGGATCTCGATCGGATGATCGAGTGACCAGATCCGCGAAATCACCGGCGGATCGTATTGCGCAAGCCCGAGCCCGTGACCCCAGAGGTTGGCGGCGGCCTGATCTTCTTCCTTATAGCCCCACGCCTCCTTTGCCGACGGCCATTTTTTGGCGATGTCGCGCGTCGTTGCGCCGACCTTCACCGCGTTGATGGAATCGTACAACCACTCCAGCGCCGTCGCATAGGTGTCCTTCTGCTCCTTGGTCGGTTCCTTGCCGACGCAATAGGTGCGGTAATAGCAGGACTTGTAGCCGTTCCAGGTGAGCGCGGCGAGATCCATGAACACGATGTCGCCGGGCTGGATGATGCGGTCGGAGAAGTTGCGCCAGTTCGGCCAGGTGTTCGGCCCCGACGACACGATCACGTCTTCCACGTCCTCCATTCCCGGAATCGAATAGAGGTACTTCATCAGGTGCGCAGTGACCTGGTTTTCGGTGATGCCCGGCCGCAAAAACTTCATGCATTCCCAGTGCGTGGCGTCGCCGATCGCGCCGACGATGCGCATGCATTCCTGCTCGTCTTCGTTCTTGATCGCGCGCGCCTCCATCATCGGCGTCATGCCGTCCGCCCAGTTGATCTTCTTGTCCTTGAAGATGTTGAGCATGTTGATGTCGATGAAGTCGCAGCCGAGCTTTTCGCCGGCGACCCCGTGCCGCTTCATTTCGTAAAGAATGGCGTCGGTGAATTTCTTGACCTGCTGCTGCGAGGCCGGCCCGGCCGCGCCTTTGATCCAGGCGTAGGAGTAGCGGATGTTCTCCTTCGGGATCCACGGCGAGTGGCGCTCGATCTGAAATCCGAGGTCGCCCTGCTCGAACAGCACCGGCTGCCCGTCGCCGCAGAGCAGCGCGTAGCGCAGACCCGGCTTGAGGCGGTTCCAGCCGGGCGTCAGCGTGCCTGTCAGATACCGCACGTTCTCGTCGTACATACAGAGCATGGCGCCGAGGCCGTGCTTCTTCATCATTTGCCGCGCCCGCTCGGTCCGGTACTTCTTCATCCGGTCCCAATTGACGCGCTGTTGCCAATCCAGTCCGGCGATGCCGAAATTTGCCGTTCCCATGATGTCCTCCCGGCGCGCGCCTTGCGCGCTTTCCACGCTGCTGGGGAGAAATCCTAGAACGACTGGCCTATGCGACTGAAATAATATAATTGAGCCCATAGCATCAGGTTTTCTAATGGCGGTGGCGTAATGGCGGGTGTGGCGTTGCGGCAGATCCGGGCCATCATCGCGGTTTGCGAGGAGGGCTCCTTCACCCGCGCCGCCATGCGCGAAAACGCCACACAGTCGGGCATTTCCCAGCACGTTGCCGCGGCCGAGCGCAGGCTCGGGGTGCGGCTGTTCGAGCGCACTGCAAAGGGCGTCACCCCGACCCCCGCCGGTCTGCGCTACTACAAGCGGTGCGTTGAGGCGGTCGGCCAGCTCGAAAGCGCAGGTGAAGAGGTGCGTCGGATTGCCGCTCGCGTCACCGGCGACCTGCGGATCGGCCTCATCCCGACGCTGACGCGCGCAGCGCTTGCGCCCACGCTTGAGGCCTTCGTGCCCAGATATCCCGACGTCCGGCTGCACATCGTCGAGGGCTACAGCAATCTCCTGACCGACAAGGTCGTGGCGGGCGATCTCGATTTTGCGGTCGTGCCCACGTCCGAGGGGCGCATCGGGCTCAAATCGCGGCTGATCGTGCGCGACCGTGAGATGCTGGTATCGGGCCCGCGCCGCGGGTTCACGCATCTTGATCCGATCCGGCTGAAGGATTGCGGTCCCTTGAAGCTCGTGGTGCCGAGCCGCGCCAATGTCCGCCGCCGCAACATCGAGATATACCTGCACACCCACGGCGTCGAGATCGCGGAAATGCTGGAGATGGACGCCATGTTCGGCACGCTCGAGTTCGTAGCGCGGTCGGACTGGGTCGCCATTCTGTCCGGCCTGATCTGCGTGAACGATATCGACCGGACGGAGCGCATCATTAATCCGATCTTCGATCCGCCGCTGTTCGCCGAATTCGTGGTGATTTCGCCCGCGCGCCGCCCGCTGCCCACGCAGGCACAACTGTTCCTTGAGGCGTTCGAGGCGGAAATCGCGCGCATACAGGATGTCTGGGCCAAGATCATCCCGCCGGTGACATTTCCGCAGGCCGCGCGGCGCCCGAACAAGTCACCGCGCGCGCTGCGCCGGGCCGAATCGCCGGCCTCGTAAGCCGTCAGCTCACCGTCTGCCACGCCCCGCCGGACTCGGCGGAACGGAACACCGCCTCGAGCGCCGCAACCGTGTGGATGATGCCGGCCTCGTCGATGTGGAATTTTCCTTTGCCGAGCGCCGCCGCCGCAAACGATTCCAGATTTTGGCCCACGTGGTTGACCGCAGGAAAATCTCGCACTTCCGGGTCGCCCGCGCCGCGATGCAGGATGAGCCGCGTCTCGCTGACGCTCTCCGCTCGCGCGTTCTCCCCATAGAGGGCAACCCGCCACACGAACGGCGTCTTCAGTGTGGTGCCGAGCAGTCCGGTTGCGCCGCTTGCGAATTCGATCAGCGCCGCCGTGGTGTCGCCCGCCGGCAGATCGAGCACCCGCCGCTTCGAGAGCGCAGCAAGCCGCCGCATCGGCCCCACCAGATAACTGAAGCAATCGAGCACGTGAATACCCATCCCCGTCATGCCGCCGGCGCGGCTTTCCTCGCGCGCGTTGCGCCAATGGTCGGTCGTCAGTCCGGCGATCCAATCGTGGCTGTAGTTGCCCTCCACGTGCATGATCGTGCCCAGCGTGCCGGCCTCGACGAGCTCGCGCAGCGCCTTGATCGAGGGCATGAAGCGGAAGTTTTGGCCCACGCCGACCACGACACCCGCGCGCCGACAGGCGGCGATCGCCGCCTCTGCATCCGTCCGCGCGAGAGCAAACGGCTTCTCGCAGCACACGTGCTTTCCGGCAACAGCCGCCGCTTCCACCATGGCGCGGTGCGTGGTGTGCGGGGTTGCCAGCACCACCGCCTCGACCGCCGGATCGGCCAGCACCTCCTCGTAGGAGGTGCCAAGTTTGAGCTTGCGTGCTTCGGCAAAATCGCGGGCAAGCTCCGGCTCAAGCGTCACCGCGCGCGAGACGCGGATCAGCTTGCTTCCCTCGACAGCTTCGACCAGACGCTTGCCCCACCACCCGAGTCCAATGATTGCTGCGTTGAGCATGGTTCCTCAGCCTCTGACTGCATTTTGCATTGAGCGCACGGCGATCGGACGTTTTGCTGGCAAGGGGTGATGCTAGATGGACGCCGGTGCGCCCGGTTGCTTCAGCGGATGTGCGCGCGCGATGGCCTCATTCCTGTTGGCCTCTGCGACAATGCGGCTCACGGTCGGATAGGGGCTCATGTCCACCTGGAAGAAGGACGAGCCGGCCGCCTGGCCGCAGAGACAGATGTCGGCAATGGTGATTTGGTCGCCGTGACAGAACCGGCCGGTATCCTTATCCCGCGCCAGCAACGTTTCCAGCGTGCGCAAGGCCTCGTTCTGCCAGTGGCGCACCCAGGCGAGCATCTGCTCTTCGCCGAGCTTGAGGTCTTTGGTCAGGTAGTTCCGAATGCGCGGCACCGACAAGGGATGCGCGTCCGACACCACGATTTGCGCCAGCCCGCGCACGCGGGCCCGGCCGCGCGCATCGCGCGGCAACAGCGGCGGGTTCGGATAGGTCTCCTCCAGCCATTCCATGATCGCCATGGACTGAAACAGCGGTGGCCCGCCGTCGTCGAGGACCACCGCCGGAATGAGTTTTTGCGGATTGACCGACGCATATGCCGCGCCGTGTTGCTCGCCCTTCAGCAGATCGACGAACTCCACGTCGGGGTTGAGCCCCTTCAGATTCATCGCCATGCGCACACGGTAGCTCGCGATCGACCGCCAGAACGTATAGACCTTCATCGCCGCAACTCCCGCATTGCTACTTCTTCGTGCCGCCCGGGTCGGCCTTGAGCCCCGCCGCCTCGATACCGGCGACGGCGCACATCTCATCCTTGTCGGAGGTATCGCCGGAGATGCCGACCGCGCCGATGATCTCGTCCGCGGCATCCTTGATCAGCACGCCGCCCGGATTGGGCACGAGCCGCCCGCCGCTCGCCGCCGCCAGCGCGGTGTAGAACAGCGGCGTGTTCTGCGAGCGCTCGAAGATCGTGCGCGAGCCGAAGCCCATGCCGAGCGCTCCCCAGGCCTTGCCGAAGGCGATGTCGAACCGAAGAATGCCGGAGCGATCCTCCCGCTTGAAAGCAACCAGATGGCCGCCGGCATCGAGCACGGCCACGGTGAGCGGCGCGCAATTCGTTTCCCGCCCCTTTTTCAGGGCCGCGTCCACGATGGTTGAAGCTTGAGCAAGGCTGAGCGTCATGACCGGATCGCTTCTGGTTTGAATGGGGTACATGGCAGGAGGGCTCGTTCAGCGCCGCGCCCAGTAGGCGGACAACAGCGAAATTTCCTCGCCTCCGCCTACGTTGCGCTTGGCTTCCTCGTAGCAGTTCAGCGCGCATTGCACGAGCGGAAGTTCGAGCCCGCGCGCCTTGCCCTCGGCGAGCATGGCGCGCATGTCTTTCATGGCACTGTCGAGATCGAACGTCACCGGACCGGTGTCGGCGCCCCTCAGCTTGGCGGCGATGGCGGCGCCGCGCACCTTCAGCACGTTCGGCCCGCCGGAGGTGTCGCACATCAGGTCCATCATGCGGTCCGGGTCGAATTTCACGTCACGGCTGATCGCGAGCGCCTCGCCCAGCGCCTGCCAGTACACCATCAGCGGCAGGTTGATGGCGAACTTCATCAGCGAGCCGGTGCCGACCGGACCGCAATGCTCGACGCGCCGGCACAATTGATCGAGGATTGACTTGGCGCGGGCGAAGTCCGCGGGCGCCGCGCCGGCGAGCCCGAGCAGCTTGCCCTGCCGCGCCGGCCCCACCGAGCCGCCGACCGGACATTCCACGAACGCCGCGCCCTTGGCGCGCACTTTCTCGGCGAGCCCGATCTCGGTGTCCGGCCGTACCGTGCTCATGTCGATGAACAGCTTGCCCTTGATGTCGCCCGCCAACAGCCCCTGCGGTCCGCCGTAGATGGCGTCGAGGGCCGCGGCATCGGTCACGATGGTGATGACGGCCTCGACCGCGCTCGCAAGCTCTGCCGGCGTTCTTGCGACCTTGGCCCCGGCCGCTGCGAGTGGCTTGACCTTGTCTTGCGAGCGGTTCCACACCGTCACCTCGTGCCCCAACTCGATCAGGTGCAGCGCAATGGCCGCTCCCATCTTGCCGAGCCCTGCCAATCCGATTTTCATCCTCAACTCCTCCGCTGCATCCGCGGGTGGTCGTCTATCGCGACACCCGTGCGCGACACCCGTGCGCGACACCCGTGCGCGACACCCGTGCGAAACTGTGCCTTGCGCTTCACATCGCGCTTGGCGGGCGCCGATCAATATGGTCTGAATGTTTCGCTTTGACAAAAACAAAATACCGCGCCCGGACGTGAAGGGCGGGGAGAGAGGTCCAGGATAGAGGTCCAGGATAAATGAGCGCAGCGAAGACGAAGGGTGCGGTCGGCGTCGTGGGGCTTGGGATCATGGGCGGGGCCTTTGCCAAACACCTCGCCGCCGCTGGCTGGCGCGTGATCGGCTACGACGTCGATCCCGCCCGCTGCCGCGCCGCGGCCAAGCACGGCGTCGCTATCGCCAAGGATGTCGCCACTTTGGCGGCGGAAGTTCAGGTCATCATCACCAGCCTGCCGAAGCCGGAAGCTCTGGACGCCACCGTCAAGGCTATCGTGGCCGCCCGCCTTCCGCGCAAGGTCGTGGTCGAGGCCTCCACCTTCACCCTTGCCGACAAGGAGCGCGCCGAGCGGGGGCTGCGCAAGGCCGGACATGTGATGATCGACGCACCGGTCAGCGGCACCGGCGCCCAGGCGCAAACCAAAGATCTCGTCATCTACGCCAGCGGCGACTCCAAAACCATCGCCCGGCTCAAGCCCATGCTCTCGGCTTTTGCCCGAAAAGTGTTCGACCTCGGCGCTTTCGGCAACGGCAGCAAGATGAAATACGTGGCCAATCATCTGGTCGCCATCAACAACGTCGCCTCCGCCGAGGCCATGGTGCTTGGCATGAAGGCCGGGCTGCCGCCAAAAATGATCTATGAGATGATCACAAGCGGCGCCGGCAACTCGCGCGTGTTCGAGCTGCGCGCCCCGATGATGGTTGCGGGCCGCTATGACAAGCCGACCATGAAGATTTCGGTTTGGCAAAAGGACATGCAGGTGATCGGGGATTTTGCGCGCAAGCTCGGTTGCCCCACGCCACTGTTCAGCGCCACCGAACCTGTTTATCGCGCGGCCTTAAAGAGCGGCCATGCCGAGGAGGACACCGCGGCGGTCTGCGCCGTGCTCGAGGCCAAGGCCGGCCTCAGGCGCGGTCGCCGCGCGGCGCGCCGCAAACCCTAGTCCCGGCAGCGCTGCCATGACAGACTTTGCCTCAGCACAAGAAGCTTCAGGGAGGTCTCGATGCCACCGGCCACCAGTGCGGCGGTAACCACTGCCGGCAAAACCCACCAGCACCGCACCGAGGTGCGCGACAACATGCGCATCGAATGGGACGTGCCGATCAAGATGGACGACGGCCTCGTGCTGCGTGCCGATGTGTTTCGCCCGGTCAAGGACGGCCGCTACCCGGTGATCCTCTCCTATGGCCCCTACGCCAAGGGGCTTGCCTTCCAGGACGGTTATCCCAGCGCCTGGCAGCGCATGGCTGACCAGCACCCCGACGTCACCGCCGGCTCCAGCAACCTGTATCAGAACTGGGAAGTGGTCGATCCGGAGAAATGGGTGCCGCACGATTATGCCTGCGTGCGCGTGGACTCGCGCGGCTGCGGCTGCTCGCCCGGCTACATCGACCATTTTTCGCCGCGCGAGACCAAGGATTTTTACGACTGCATCGAATGGGCCGCAGCCCAGCCCTGGTCGAACGGCAAGATCGGGCTCAACGGCATCTCCTATTACGGCATCAATCAGTGGCACGTCGCCAGCCTCCAGCCGCCGCACCTGGCCGCCATGTGCATCTGGGAAGGCGCCGCCGACTGGTACCGCGACATGACCCACCACGGCGGGATTCTCTGCACGTTCTGGGAAAACTGGTACGACATGCAGGTGAAAACCGTGCAGTACGGCGCCGGCGAACGCGGTAAGCGCAGCCGGGTGCACGGCGAGCTCGTGTGCGGGCCGGAAACCCTGTCGGAAGAGGAGCTGGCGAAGAACCGCTGCAACTTCGGCGAAGAAATCCGCTCCCATCCCCTCGACGACGACTACCACAAGGCCCGCTCGCCGATCTGGTCCAAGGTGAAGGCGCCGTTTTTGTCGGCCGCCAATTGGGGCGGCCAGGGCCTGCATCCGCGCGGCAACTTCGAAGGTTTCGTGCGCGCCGCTTCAAAACAGAAATGGCTCGAAGTGCACGGCATCGAGCACTGGACGCACTTCTACACCGATTATGGCCGTAATCTGCAGCTCCGCTTCTTCGACTATTTCCTGCACGGCAAGCAGAACGGCTGGGATAAGGAACCGCGCGTCCGCCTGCAGGTGCGTCACATCGACAAGTTCGTCGAGCGCCACGAGAACGAATGGCCGCTCAAGCGCACCAAATGGACGAAATTCTACCTCAACCCCAGCGACGGTACGCTCGGCGACAAACGCGCCGGCGGCAAGGCGGTAGTGAGTTTCGAGGCCATGGGTGAAGGCGTGACCTTCCTCTCCGCTCCCCTCACGCGGGAAACCGAGATCACCGGCCCCTGCGCGCTGAAACTTTTCGTCTCCTCGAGTACGAGCGACGCCGACATTTTCGCCATCGTGCGCGTGTTCGACCCCAACATGAAGGAAGTGGTGTTCCAGGGCGCGATCGATCCCCACACCCCGATTGCGCAAGGTTGGCTCCGCGCCTCGCACCGCAAGCTGGACAAGCGGCTCTCCACGCCGTACCGGCCCTACCACACCCATGACCGCAAGCAGCCGCTGAAGAAGGGTGAAACGGTCGAGCTCGACGTCGAGATCTGGCCCACCTCCATCGTGATCCCGCCCGGCCATCGCATTGCGCTGACCATTCGCGGCAAGGATTACGAATATCCCGGCCCGAGCGGCGGTCGGCTATCCAATTTCAAGAACGAGCTGAGAGGCTGCGGACCGTTCCTGCACAACGATCCGCGCGACCGGCCGCCGGAAATATTTGGCGGCACCACCAGCCTGCATTTCGGCGGCGGCAAAGCTCCCTTCCTGCTGCTGCCGGTGATCCCGCCGCGTAAGGAGCCGAGCCCCAAGGCGCGCGCAGGCCGCGCGCGCTGAGCTTTTCTCGTGCACGATCTTCCACAGAGAACAGACGTGATTAGTCTCGCAATCCACAAAGTTCCTGCGGCTTTGTGGCAGGCTGTGGCGTTCGCCCAACCTGCGGTAATCTCCCGGCTCCCGGTCACGAAAGTTGGGCGGACATGAACTGGAACTTCTGGATCGTCCAGACTTACAACGGGATCTCCTACGGTGCTCTGCTCTTCCTGGTGGGCAGCGGACTATCGCTGATTTTCGGCGTCATGCGCATCGTCAATCTGTCGCATGGCTCCTACTTCCTGCTCGGCGGTTACGTGGCACTCTCGGTGATCTGGACCACCGGATCCTGGCTGCTTGCCCTGCCCGTGGCCGCCCTCACCATCGCGGTGGTCGGCCTGCTCATGGAGCGGTTGTTCCTGCGCACCATCGGCCTTGAGTGGCTGCGCAATGTCTTGCTCGGTCTTGGGCTGGCGTTCCTTATCGTCAATGCCGCGGGCTTCACCTGGGTGCGCTTTGCGCTCGTCGCCGTGATCGCCGCCATCGGCATGCATCTGCTGCTCAAACGCATCCCCATCACGCCGATCGAAGCCGACCCGCTGCGCCAGGTGCTGCTGACCGTGGGCTTTGCCTTCCTCTTCCAGCAGGCGGCCCTCGACATCTGGACCGGCAACAACTTCAACATCGATCCTCCCCCCGTGCTGACCCAAAGCTTCAACATCGCCGGCATTTATCTGGAGCTGTATCGCGCCTTCATGATCGGCACCGCGCTGGCCATCGGCATCATCTTGTGGTTGGCAATGGAGAAGACCCGGATCGGCGCCGCCGTGCGCGCCACCGTCGACGACGCGCAGATGGCACGCGGGGTGGGCATCGACACCTCGCGGGTGTCGATGTTCATCTTCGGCCTGGGAGCGTTTCTCGCCGCGCTCGGCGGTGTGATCGGCGGCGCTTTCTTGAGCGTCTATCCTGGCCTTGATTTCGAGATACTGCCGCTGGCCTTTGCGGTGGTGATCATCGGCGGCATGGGCAGCCTCGGTGGAGCCGCCATCGGCGCCATTCTGGTGGGCCTTGCCGACAATTTCGGCAAGGCGCTGTTTCCGGAGATTTCTTACTTCACGCTCTATGCGCCGATGGCGTTGATCCTGGCGGTCAAACCGACCGGCCTGTTCGGACGGGAATGAGGGAATGCAGGTCAGTCAACGAACCAAGGTTCTGATGGTCGTGGCGGCGCTCGCCGCAATCGCCGTCATCACCCCCAACACCAATTCCTTCGTGATCCTTCTCGTCACCCGCGCGCTCGCCTTCGCGATTCTGGTGATGAGTCTGGACATCCTGCTCGGCTACACCGGCCTGCCCTCGCTCGGGCAGGCCGCCTACCTCGGCGTCGGCGCCTATCTGACGGCGATCCTGGCCACGCGATACGAGTTCGGGCTGGGTTACGATTTCTGGATCGTGATCGTGCTCGGGATTCTCAGCGGCGCCATACTCGCCGCGATTTTCGGTCTGCTCGCCATCCGCGCCACCGGCGTGTATTTTCTCATGATTACCCTTGCGCTCGGCCAGTGCGTTTGGGGCCTCGCCTACCGCTGGAACTCGCTGACCGGCGGCGACAACGGCATCAACCTGCGCGTCCGTCCGAATTTCGGCATCGACCTCTCGAATGAGGTGAATTTTTTCTACCTCGTCTTCGGTTTTTTTGCCGCCTCGCTGTTGATCATGTACGTGCTGGTCCGCTCGCCGTTCGGCCGCAGCCTCACCGGCATCCGCGAGCGCGAGCTTCGCATGCGCATCCTCGGCTACAACACCTGGCTGCACAAATACATCGCCTTCATCATCGCCGGCGCCTTCGGCGGGCTTTCCGGGGTCTTATGGGCCCACACCGCCGGCATCGTCAGCCCGGAGAACGTAGTGCTCACGACCTCCGTTGACGCATTGCTGATGGCGGTTCTCGGCGGCGCCGGGACCTTGGTCGGGGGCGTGATCGGCTCGTTCATCGTGTTCGGATTGCGCGAATATCTCAGCACCGTGGTGCCGTGGTGGCAGTATGTGCTCGGTGGCGTTTACGTGCTGACGATTCTATACTTGCCGAGCGGCTTGATGGGAATTCCCGAGCGTATCCGCCAACGGCGGCTGCGTTTGAGTGAAGTGACTGAACAGAAAAAATTGGCACCCGTGCCGTCTTCTTGAGCAGCGGTACGACAACATCGGAGGAAGGGCAATGAAACAGCGTATCGGTCGAAGCCTTGGTTCCATGCTGCTTGGCGGCGTCCTTGCCTTCGCCGTCTGTGCCGGCGCCCTGGCGCAGGGACAGGAGTTACGTATCGGCTTCCTGGCCCCGACCACCGGCGCCTTTGCGCAGATCGGCAAGGACATGGTCGACGGTTTTCAGCTTTATCTCGATGAGGTGAAGGGCAACTTCGGCGGCGCGACGGTGAAATTCATCGTCGAGGACGAGCAGGCCAAGCCGGACACCGCCGTCACCAAGGCCAAAAAACTGATCCTGCAGGACAAGATCCATATCCTGGTGGGCGGTTTGCTCGCCACCACCGGCTACGCGCTGGCGCCCGTAAGCACCTCCGAGAAGGTGGTCTATGTGGTCCCGATCGCGGCCGCCGACGATCTTACCCAACGCGATCTGGCCAAATATCCCTACATGGTCCGCACCGGTTGGTCGAGCTCGCAGCCCAGTCATCCGTTCGGGCAATGGGCTTGCGAGCAGGGCTACAAGCGGATCGTGACCGTCGGCGCCGACTACGCTTTCGGTCACGAAGTGGTCGGCGGCTTCCAGCGGGCGTTCGAGGCCTGCGGCGGGCAGATCATCCAGAAGATATGGCCGCCGCTCGGCGCGCAGGACTTCGGGCCTTACATCCCGACCATCAAGCAGAATGCGGACGCCATCTTTACCCTGATGGTCGGCCCGATGTCGTTGCGCTTCCCCAAACAGCTGCAGGCCGCCGGCAACAAGAAGCCGGTGCTCGGCGGCGGCACGAGTTACGACGAATTCGTGTTGCCCTCGATGGGTGACGAGGTCATCGGCCACGTCTCTGCGCTGCAGTACAGCGCCGCCCTCGACACGCCGAAGAATGCGGCGTTTGTCAAACGGTATCGGGCCAAATACGGCAAGGTGCCGTCGTACTATTCCGAGAGCAACTACACCACCGCGCAGATGATCCACAGGATCATCGCCGACAATAAGGGCCAGTTCCCGGGCCAGGAAGCCTTCGTCAAACAGCTTGCCTCGCTCAAGAACCTCGACACCATCCGCGGGCCGGTAAGCATCGACGAGATGCGCAATCCGGTGCAGAACATCTACATCAAGAAAGTCGAGAAGAAGAAGATGTTCGGCTACGACAAGGACGAGCTCTGGAACACCGTCATCAAGACCTATCCGAACGTCAGTCAGTTCGGACAGTTCAAGAAGGAGGAGTTCTTGAAGTCGCCGGTCTATAGTCGCGACTTCCCGCCCTGCAAATACTGCAACTGAGATCGCAAAGCCGGGGCTCCGCGCGGAGCCCCGGCGCCCCATTTGATGCGAAGGGAAGGCGCGTGAACCGAACGACGCCAGCCGACGGCGGCGAGCCGGTGCTCGAGCTGCGAAGTCTTTCCAAGAGCTTCGGCGGCCTGCACGCCGTCCGTAACGTCACCATCAAGCTCATGGCCGGCGACCGCAAGGCGATCATCGGCCCCAACGGCGCCGGCAAGACGACCTTGTTCAACGTCATCACCGGCATCCTGCCCGCCACCTCCGGGCAGGTGTTATTGTTCGGCAAGGACGTGACCAAGTGGCCGACGCATCAGCGCACTGCGCTCGGCATGGCGCGCACCTTTCAGGTGACCAGCCTGTTTCCCAAGCTCACCGTGCTCGACAATGTGCTGCTCGCCATCAAGGGCCTGCGCTCGAGCAAGTTCGTGATGTGGCGTTTTCTCTCGTCGTATCGCGAAGTGTACGAGAAGGCGCACCGCCTGCTGGAGAGCGCCCAGTTTCTTGACCGCAAGGACGTGCAAGTGCGCAACCTGTCGCACGGAGAGCAGCGGCAGCTCGAAATCGTGCTCGGCCTCGCCAGCGATCCGAAAATTTTGTTGCTCGACGAGCCGGCCGCAGGCCTTTCCTCCGGCGAGTCGGCCGAGATGACCAAATTCCTCCATCGCCTCGACCCCAACCTCGCCATCCTCTTGATCGAGCACGACATGGACGTTGTGTTCGAGTTCGCCGAGCAGATTTCGGTTCTGCATTTCGGCGAGGTCATGGAGACCGGCGTCCCGGCGCAAATCCGCAACAGCAAGAAGGTGCAGGAGATCTACCTGGGGACCGGCTGATGGCGATCTTGGAAGTCCAGGACATCCACACCTACTACGGCGACGCCTATGTGTTGCAGGGGCTCTCGCTGCGCCTCGAACAAGGCCAGATCCTCGGGCTGCTGGGCCGCAACGGCGTCGGCAAGACCACGCTGGTGAATTCCATCGTGGGATTTGTGCCGCCCCGCCACGGCAGGATTCTGTTCAAGGGCACCGACATCACCGGCATCCCGTCGTTCCATACCGTGCGCAGCGGAATGGGTCTGGTGCCGCAAGGCCGGCGGGTCTTCCCGACGCTCACGGTCGAGGAGAATTTGCTGGTGGCCGAGCGCCACGCCGAGCGCCACGGCTGGAACCTCGATCGCGTCTATGACCTGTTCCCGCGCCTGCGCGAGCGGCGCAACCAGCGCGCCAAGACGCTGTCCGGCGGCGAGCAACAGATGCTGGCGATCGGCCGCGGCCTGATGACCAATCCCGATTGCCTGATCATGGACGAACCCTCCGAGGGTCTCGCCCCGATCATCATCCAGGGCGTCTGGGAGGTGATCGGAAAGCTGAAGCAGGAAGGCCTGTCCATCCTCTTGGTCGAACAGAACGCCGCCTTGGCGCTGAAGCTCGTGGACTATGTGCACGTGATGAGCAAGGGCCAGGTCGTTTACTCCGCCCGGCCGGAGGAGCTGTGGGCCAACGACGAGATCAAATCCGGCTACTTGGGGATCTGAACCAAGGCCGCAATTCGCCCGGTCGGCGCCTCACCACCAACTCCATTTCTGGCCCACCAGCACCAGCGCGAGCCAAGGGAACAGCACGCAGATCACCAGCACGAGAACCATGGTGAGAGTCATCGGCGTCGTGCCCTTGAAGATGTCCCAGGTCGTGATGCGCTGATCCTCGAGGTTGGCTTTGACCACGAACACCGCAATTCCCAGCGGCGGCGTGAGCAGACCGATCTCGATGGCGATGATGCTGATCAGCCCGAGCCATACCAGGTTGACGCCGAAGGCGTCGAACACCGGGATCACGAACGGCAGCACGATCAACATGATCGACACCGAGTCGAGAAAGCAGCCCAGGACGATCAACACGAGCAGATAGCCGATCAGCACCGGCATGAATCCGAGTCCGGCATGCTGCAGCCACTGCCCGACCGCATAGGGCAGCCCCGACAACGTCAGCATCTGCGAATAGAGCGACGCCGCCATCAACAGAAAGCAGATCGCCGCGGTCACGCGCCCGGTCTCGAGCGCGATCTCCCAGAACACCCTGAGCGACAGTTCGCGACGCGCGAGCGCGATCAGGAACGCCGCCAATGCGCCCGCCCCGCCAGCCTCTGTCGGGGTGAAGAACCCGCCGTAAATCCCGCCCAGCACGGTCCCGACCAGAATCACCACGGGCAGGAACTTGGTGCCCAGTACCCAGAACGAGGCATCCGCCAGCGGGCCGCCATAACCACCGCGCAGCGCGTTCGGATCCGAGGCCACGAATGCCGGCCAAAAATACGCCAGCAATAGAATGGTGACGGCAAACGCCAGCGACAGCACGATTCCGGGCAGGATGCCGGACGTGAACAAATCGGCAATCGAGATATTGGCGATGATGCCGAAAATGATCATCAGGATGCTCGGCGGGATCAGCATGCCGAGCACCGAGCTGCCGGCCACCACCCCGACCGAAAAGTTGGGCGAATGGCCGTGCCGCACCATTTCCGGCACCGCCACTTTGGTGAACACCGACGCCGAAGCAATGGTCGTGCCTGTGCAGGCGGCAAAAACGGCGTTGGCGGCAACCGTTGCAATGCCGAGGCCACCGCGCAGGCGCCGCAATAACCGGGCCGCTACGTCGAACGTGTCGCGCCCCATGTTGGTCGCCGACACGAATAGACCCATCAGCACGAACAGCGGGATCACCGCATAGGCGTCCGACGCGATCGAGGTGGATACCGAGCTGCCAAGCAGCTTGCCGGCCACGGTCAAATCCTTGATCGCCCACACGCCGACGAACGACAACAGCATCAGCGCCACGCCGATGTGCATGCCGGTCTGGATCAGCACCAGACTGGCGCCGAGGCAGACAACGCCGATCCAGAGTTCACTCATCGTTCAAGCCGAGCCTTGGCCAGAGGCCCGAATGAAGGCATGCCATGCGAGCAAAAGATATTGAACAGCAGTCGTCGCCGCCCCGATGATGATAGCGGCGATGAACGGCCAGACGCGGATTTCCACCACGCCTTGGGTGCCGCGATAAAAGCCGCCGTAGTAATTGTCGATCAGGATCGGCCAGACGAACCACACGATCAACGCCATGAGCGCCGCGCCGATGAGATGGAACACGGCATAGAACGCCGCTGTCAGCCGCGGCTTCGCGACGCCGAGCACGCGAATCAGCACGTCGTTCGCCACATGGCGGTCCTCGCGCAGCGTGTTGGCCATTTGCAGGAAGACGATGGCCACAATCGAGAGGCCCACGAATTCAAGCACGCCGGGCAGCGGACGGAGCAGGAGATTGCGGCCGAGCACATCGGCGTTGACCGCCACCGCCATCGCCAGGATCAGAACCGTGCCGATGACGTTGAGGACGCCGGTGAAGGTCCCGAACATGGAACTGCGGGGGGCGCCGCTCGGCGCCCCCTCTCGATCATGCGACGGTGCAGCTTGCGACTGGTTCGCCATGGATCAGCAGGCGAGCGTCGGAACGGGTCAATTCCTGTCCCAGTCGCGCACCGGCGAAACGCCGGCCTTGCGCACCTCGGCCATGTAGGCGGCGAGCGCCTTCGATCCCGGCAGGCCCTGTTTGTCCAGCCGCTCCGCCCATTCCTTTGCGATGTTCGGCATCGCGCTCGCCCATTTCTGCTGCTCTTTGCGATCGAACCGGAACACCTGCCCGCTGGGGAACCCGGGTGTAGCCTTGATGCCGTCGTCGCCCAGATTCTGCATCATGGCGTCAGCCTTGGCTCCCCACTCTTGCGCCGTCTCACGCATGATTTTCTGTAACGCCGGCGGCAACTTGGCCCAGGAGTTCTTGTTGACCAGCAAGGCCGCCGCATACTGCGCGCCGAAGCCCACGACCGTGAGATTGGGCGCCGCCTCCGGATACTTCATGCCTTTCACTGCGGACGGGAAGATGATGAATCCGTCGATCACGCCGGTCTTGGCGGAGTTGTAGTAGAGCATCATGTTGCTCTGCACCGGCGCCGCGGGCGTTCCGCGCAACCACTGCAATGCGGCGCCTGCGGTGGCGATCTTCTTGCCCTTGAGATCCTCGAACGCTTTCACCGGCGTGGTGGTGAACAGCTCATAGGAGTCGTAGCTCGAGCCGGCGAGCCGCACCACGTTGTACTTGTCGTACTGCGCGGTGTATTCCGGCATCGTGCGGTGCAGATGTTCGATCGCCTTGCCCACCTGCACCACGTTGCTGGTCGTGAACGGTGTCACGAACGACACCTGTTCGAGCGGCAGCTTGTCGGGATGGAAGATGGTCGGCTCAAATCCGACATCGGTGATGCCGTCGCGGGTGCCTTCCAGCACCATAGTCGGCTTCAAGAGTGATCCGGCATAAGCCTCTTTCCAGTTGATCTTGATGTTGGCCGCCTGCGCCCGCTTGGTGACTTCCGGCACCCACCACTCGCTCAACAGCGCAAGCGGTGGCAGCGCGCGCAAAGCTTGTCCGGCGGCAACCGTCAGGTTGACCTCTTGCTGGGCGTATGCGTTTGATGCTGCGAGCGCAGCGCCGAGCGCGCATGCAAGTCTCAAGGCTAATTTACGCATCAAGTTTCTCCCCTTATTCGCGAACGCTTGGCGTTCGTCGGATTATGATCGCGTGGTTCAGGCTGCGATTGCAGTGCAACGGTCATACCACGCGGCCTCGCATCGGCGAACCATGCCTGCTGCAAACTATAACAGCCCGCCACAGACCCCGAAAGCGGCGGCAACGCCGCAGCATCGTCTCTGCCCACTCCCTTGCCCACCGGAGAGCTGTCATGGATGATGCGCCGCCGCGCAAGCCGCGGGTGAGCAGCATCAGTGAGCAGCAGGAGACGCACCATGGCGGAGATCTGGAACAAATACGAACCCACTGCGGCACGCAGGCGGTCGCGGCCCGGCCGCGAGATTCGGCCGACAACCATAACCGTCGATTTCCATTCGCACGTTGCCGTGCCGGCGGCGGCGAAATTCGTGGCGCCGCATCTGGACACCGCCGCCGACCCGCTCTCCTACTTTGCCTCCGCCGAAACCCAGGCGCTGAACCAGAAGCAGGCTGCCGATATCGGCGCCCGCATCAGTCAGCATGACGACCGCCTCCGCGAGCTCGATGCCATGGGCATCGATCTGCAGGTGGCGCTGCCGCCACCGCCGCAGTGCTATTACACCGTCCCCCTCGAGATCGCTGTGAAGGCCGCGCAGATCATCAATGACGGCATCGCGGAATATTGCGCAAAGAAACCCGACCGCTTTGTCGGCTTTGCTACGGTTCCCATGCCGGACAGCCATGAAGCCGCCAAGGAACTGGAACGCGCAGTCAAGGTGCTCAAATTCAAGGGCGCGCAGATTCTCACCAACGTCGCCGGCAAGGAGCTGTCCGACCCGGCCTTTGCCCCGTTCTGGAAGAAGGCCGAGGAGCTCGGCGCGCTCATCGTCATTCACCCCAACGGCTTCACCGAGGCCAAGCGCCTGTCGCGGTTCTATTTCAACAACGTCATCGGCAATCCGCTGGAAACCACCATTGCGCTGCATTACCTCATCTTCGACGGCGTGCTGGAGCGCCATCCGAACCTAAAAATTCTCGCGGTTCACGGCGGTGGCTATCTCGGCGCCTACTGGGGCCGCATCGACCACGCCTGGGGCGCGCGCTCCGACTGCCGCGCCAATCTGCCGCAGCAGCCCACCTACTATCTGCGCAAGATCTATGTCGACACCGTAGTCTTCACCCATGACCAGTTGCGCACCCTGGTGAAAACATTCGGCGCCAACCATGTGGTGATGGGCACCGATTATCCCTTCGACATGGCCGACTACGATCCGATCGAGCACGTCGTCTCGAGTGGCTTCGACGCCTCGACCACCGCGGACATCGTCGGCGGCAACGCAAAGCGGCTGTTGGGACTTTGATTTTGCCCGTCCGCGCAGAAGCCGCGTAGTACGCGCCCTCAGTGCAAAAAATCCAGCACCGCGGTTTCCGTGAGCACCGCCTGTGCCGTGCTGTGCCGCTCAGATCGCGCGCGCTCTTCCGCCGTCTGCGTCGCCTGCAGATAAGCGCCGAGGTGCCGCGCCCGCTCGATGATCTTGTGCCCGATCGGCAGTCGCTCGGCCTCGAATTTTTTGAGCGCCGCCGCAACGTCCGGCTCGGCGGCGAGCGCCGCGGCGAGCGCCGCCGCATCGTCCGCCGCCTTGGCGACCCCCGCCGCCACATGCGGCCGCGCGACGAAGGCGGCATCCCCGATGATGGCGACGCGCCCGAACGCCATGCGCGGCGACGCCAGGTCATAGATCGGCTGCAGGATCGGCCCGTCGATCAACCGCGCAACCGCAAGCAGTTGCGGCGCCACTAGCCGTTCGGCATCCGCGCGCATTTCGGCGATCGCCTCGCGTCGGATCAGCGGCGGCGGGATCGAGATCGAATGCGTCACCCCGTGTTCGTCGGTCAACAGCCACTTGAGCTTGGTCTTTTCCTCCGCCGGCCGGTACCAGACGATATTGTAGCGCCGATGTCCTGCCTCCAGCGCCTCTTCCGCCCCGGTCACCGGATAGCCGAGAAATTGCTCGCCCGGCGGCAGACAGAACGACATGTAGCCGAACAGCTCCTCGTGCACCTGCGGAGGAAAGTCCGCCTCTGCAATCAGCGAACGCCACGCCACGTAGCCCGCGTACAGCGGCGCCAGATCCGGCAGGCACTGCTGCCGCACCGTCGAGCGGATTCCGTCCGCGCCGACCAACAGCTCGGCCTGCACGGACGAGCCGTCGCTGAGATGCGCCGTCACCGCGCGCGCGTCCTGGGTGAACTGCACAAGGCCGATGCCGCGATGATAGAGGGCGGACGGGAAGGCATCGCGCAGGATGCGGTACACCCGCTCCCAGGCGGTGAGCACCTGCGGGCATTGGCAGGTGTGCATGAGCCTGCCCGAGACGTCGTACATCTTGCGGGTGG
Source organism: Xanthobacteraceae bacterium (assembly GCA_035574295.1). Lineage (GTDB taxonomy): Bacteria > Pseudomonadota > Alphaproteobacteria > Rhizobiales > Xanthobacteraceae > PNAI01. The sequence goes on along the minus strand of DATLYX010000041.1, from coordinate 10,232 downwards.
TGATCTCGACCCCGAGCCCGCGCGTGTCGAAGCCGAGCCGGCGCAGCCGTTCGATCAGCTCGGGTTGCGCGACGATCCCCGCGCCGCGGCCAGCGAGTTCGCTCTCCACCCGCTCGTAGATGTCAACGCGCCAGCCGTGCTGCCGCAACAGGTGCCCGGCGAACAGCCCGCTCAGCGAACCGCCGATGACGATGGCGCGGCCCGGCCTGGCGCTCATGGCATTCGTTCTTGCGGGCAAAAAATTTCGCTATATTGTGCCCGGATGACTTGGAGGTATGCCATGACGCTTACCATGCTGGACAAGAAGCCGGTGCGCGAAGATCGCTCCGAATGGCCGCCCGAGATCAGGGCCGAATTCGAGCGCGAAAGCAAGAATCCCAACGGCTGCGTGGGCAGTCAATTGCTGTCGGAAAACGAACGTGTCCGCATCTGGATCATCCGCCTCAAGCCCGGCGAGCGGATCGGCTTCCACCGCCACGTGCTGGATTATTTCTGGACCTCGGTCAACGGCGGACGCGGCCGCCAGCGGCTGATGGACGGCACCACCGTCGAACACACCTACTATCCGGGTGAAACCCGTCACGAGACCTATGCGGCGGGCCAGTACAAGGTGCACGACCTGACCAACATCGGCGACACGGAGATGATCTTCAACACGGTCGAGTTTCTGTCCAGCGCCAACAAGCCGCTCCCGATCCCCGACAGCGTGCGCCTCAAAGCCGCCTGACCGCGCCCGTGGGCAGGATCGTCGCGCCCGGCCGGTGCGGCTTGACGGCCGGGCGCGACACAAGCAATGACTAGCCAAGCAGCAAGGCCTGCTGCACACTGCCGCGCGCGACCGGCGGACCTTAACAAGGCTAGCGTAAAGGGGGGCGCATGCCACCATCCGAGCAAGGCGGACTTCGATCGGCGCGTGCAGCGCCCTGTCGCCAATCCCGCGATTGCTGAGGTCTCGATGGCCGGAATCCCGTCACGCATCCTCTTCCACCTGCTCGGCTGAGTCGTCATGGACGTCACGCTATTGCTCAATGCCCTGATCGCCGGCCTCCTGCTCGGCGGATTCTACGCCGCAGTCACCGTCGGCATCTCGATCGCATTCGGCATCCTCGATATCGTCAACATCGCCCATCCGGGATTCATCATTCTCGGCGCCTATATCGCCTACATCGTCAACCAGACGTTCGGGGTCGACCCGATCCTGATTGCCGTCGTGGTGCTGCCGGCGTTTTATGCGCTCGGCGCGTTGACCTATCAGGTCTATTACCTGTCATTCGAGAAATATGGTCAGGAAGCGTTGCGCGGCCTTGCCTTCTTTTTCGGGCTGCTGTTCGTCACCGAGGTCGCCCTCATTCTTGCGTTTGGCGTCGATTACCGATACGTGCAGGCCGACTACATCGACCGGGTTTTCCGCTTCGGGCAGTTCGCGATCCCGATGCGGATGCTGATTCCGTGCGTGCTTTCGCTGCTCATGGTCGGCCTGCTGCACCTCTATTTGAGCCGCACCTTCACCGGCCGCGCCATCATGGCGGTATCGCAGGATCAGACGGCCCTGCGTTTGATGGCGGTCGACCCGGTGCGCATCAAGCGCATCGCCTTTGCCATCGCGATCGGCACCGCGGCGCTTGCCGGCGCCTGTCTCATCATCATTCAGCCGATCGAGCCGTCGGTCGGGCGCGAATTCATCGGCCGGGTCTTTGCGATCTGCGTGCTCGGCGGCCTGCAAAGCCTTCCCGGAACGGTGATCGCCGCGCTGTCGCTCGGCATCATCGAGAGCCTCACGACGACCTATGCAGGCCCGTCGTGGGCGCCGGCGGTGGCGTTCGGCGTGCTTTTGCTCACCCTGGCCCTGCGGCCGGCCGGACTGTTGGGACGGTAGGCGGACGGGCCCGTGCGCACTCCGGTTTTCTTCATCGTTGCGCTCTTGTGCGGCCTCGCCGTGTTTGGCGCCGCGCTATGGACCGCCAATGACTACGTTTTCTACGCCGGCTACGTGGTCCTTCACTTCATCGTGCTCGCGACCGCCTGGAACATTCTCGGCGGCTACTGCGGCTATGTGAATTTCGGATCCGCCGCGTTCTTCGCAATGGGTGCCTATTCCACCATCGCCCTGCACAAGCTCGGCACCAATGTCGGCCGCTATTTCCCCGAGGCGATTGCGCCCGTTGCCGGCCTCATCATGCCGCTGCCGGTGCCCGTTCTCATTTTGATCGGCGGGTGTGTTGCGGGACTCGTCGGCCTTGGCACCGGCTACCTGACACTGCGCCTACGCGGCGCGTTCTTTGCCATTGCCACGCTGGCGCTCGCCGTGGTGCTGCAGACGCTGGTCATCAATTGGGACTTCGTCGGCGGCGCACGCGGCGCCTATGTCATCGCCCCGCAGACCCTCGCCATCGGCGGTTTCGAACTGCGCTATATCCATTACCTGGCGCTGATCATGATCGTGCTGGTGGTGATCGCGCTCACCGTCGCACGACTGATCGAGCGGTCGCGCCTCGGCTACGGCTTTGCCTCCATCCGCGACGACGAGCTCGCGGCGGAAGCCTGCGGCGTGCCGACCCTCCGCCTGAAGCTGATCGCCACCACGATCTCCGGCGCGCTGATGGGCATGGCCGGCGCGCCGTTCCCCTATTACATCAACTATCTTGACCCCGCCTCCGCCTTCAATCTCTCCTACGGGGTCAACTCCATTGCCATGCCGATGATCGGAGGCACCACGAGCTGGATCGGCCCGCTGGTCGGCGCGATCATCATCGCCACGCTCCAGCAATGGATGACCGTGACGTTCTCCTCCGAATGGGGCGTTCTGTTCGCCGGCGCGTTGCTGATCGCTTTCGTCATCCTGGCGCCCAAGGGCATCGTCGGGCATGTGCAGGACTTTCTGCGCCAGCGCCGGCAATCGAGGACGGGCCGATGACGAGACCGCTGCTCGAAGTCGCCAACCTCGGCAAGCGTTTCGGCGGCTTTGTCGCCCTCGAAGGCATCAATCTTTCCGTGAACGAGGGCGAGCGCGTGGGTTTGATCGGGCCCAACGGGTCGGGCAAGAGCACCCTGGTCAATTGCGTTTGCGGCACGCTCGTCAACGAGACCGGCACGGTGTATTTCGACGGCCAGGACATGAACGGCCTGACCGCCCACGAGCGCACCCATCGCGGCATGGCGCGCAGCTTCCAGCTCCCGCGGCCGTTCGGCTCGCTGACCGTGGCGGACAATCTGCGCATTCCGATGATCTACACCGTGAACGCCCGCGCCCACACCGCGGTCAAGACCCACGAGCGCACGCATTTGAGCCCAGCCGAGATCGACGCCCGCTGCGCCGAACTGCTTGGGCTTGTGGGGCTGGCGGACAAGGCGGACAAATTCCCGCGCGATCTCACCCAGATCGAAATGCGCAAGCTCGAGCTCGCGCGCGCCATGGCCGCCGACCCCAAACTGCTCATCGCCGACGAATCGATGGCCGGTCTCTCGCAATCCGAGGTCGCCGACATCGTCGCGCTGCTCATCAAGCTGAACGAGCGCGGCATCACCATCATTTTGATCGAGCACATCATGAGCGCCGTGATGAGCTTCTCGCAACGGATCGTGGTCCTGGTGTCGGGTCGCAAGATTGCCGACGGCAGGCCGGACGCCGTCGTCAATGATCCTCAGGTCATTGGAGCCTACCTTGGCCAGTAGCATCGCCATCGAGAACGTCGACGCCGCCTACGGCGCGGTCCGGGTGCTCGAGGACGTCAGCCTCGAGGTGAAACCCGGCGAGACCGTGGTGCTGCTCGGCACCAACGGCAACGGTAAGAGCACGCTGATGAAATGCGTGATGGGCATGGTGCGCCCGAGCGCCGGGCGCATCGTGGCCGAAATCGACGGCGTGCGTCACGATCTCGCCAGCCTCACCACCGAGCAGATCGTGGACCTCGGCATTGCGCTCGTGCCGGAAGGCCGCCGGCTGTTCCCGAAACTGACGGTCATGGAGAACCTGATGCTCGGCGCCTTCCGCCCCAGCGCCCGCGCCGAGATCGCAAATAACCTGGAATTCTGCATGGAGTGCTTCCCCGTGCTGCGCGAGCGGGCCCATCAGCTCGCCGGCAGCATGAGCGGCGGCGAGCAGCAGATGCTGGCGCTGGCGCGGGCCCTGATGCTGGCGCCGAAGATCCTGCTGGTGGACGAGCCGTCGGTGGGGTTGGCGCCGATCCTGGTCAGTCGCACCATCGACAAAATCAAAGAACTGAAGGATCGTTATCAGCTTACCGTGTTAATGGCGGAGCAAAATTTCAACCAGGCGATCCGCATCGCCGACCGCGGCTATGTCATCGTACACGGCAAGATCGCCTTCCACGGCCACTCCGCCGACGAGCTCAACAACAACGATTTGATTCGCAAGCTGTACCTCGGCCTTTGATTGTCGCCGCTATCCGCGGATTCCGCCGCGGTCGCGGTACTCGCGGACAACCTCGTGCAGAATCTTTTGCTGCTGAATGCGGCGGAGGCACCGCCGGCGCATCGAAAAAGCGCCGCCGCGGTCACCCGCGGCGGCATTCTGCATCCCAATGTGCTTGGCTTACGGCCTGGGATTACTGCCGGGCCTTCTCATACGGATAAATGACGTTGCCGGTCTTGTATTTCGCCGGTGTCAACACCGTCTGGTACGACATGCCGCGCCAAGTTTCGAGACCGGCATCGGGCTTAATGCTGTGATACTGCACCTGCAGCATCCGGCCCTGCGCCCACTCACCCTTGGGGCCGTATTTGATGTCTCCCATGATGGTCTTGAACGTCGCCTTATGCATGTAGCCGGCTAGCTTGGCGTCGTCGAGGCTTTTGGCCTCAGCGATGGCCTGACCGTAAGTCTGGATGTGGGCATACCCCCAGGTCCCGAGGTAGTAGCCCAGCGGATCGACGCCGGCCGCCGCTGCGCGCGCCTGATACTTCTTCAGGAATGCCTCGGTCTCCGGCAGCATCATCTCTTTCGACGGCACCCACGTCTCATAATTGACAATGCCGTTAAGCAGCGTCTTGAGCTGGTTCTTGAACACCGTGGCCTGCAGCCCGACCATGGCACCGCCCACCATCTTCGGCTTGAACCCGACTTCGTTGATCGCCTTCACCATGCCGACCGAGTCGAGCGGATAAGAGCAGATCACGAACAAGTCAGGATTGGCGGCCTGCACCGCGCGGACGATCGGCGTGAAGTCCGTTGTGGCCGGTGGATAGCTCTTGTCGTAGACAATTTTGATGTTGTGTTTTTTTGCGTTCTGGCGCGCACCTTCGCAGGCGTTCTGCCCGAACTCGGCGTCCGCGAATGCGAGCGCCACCGTCTGCGGCTTCGGATTCTGTTGGGCTGCGACATCGAAGAAGCCTTCCGTGAACGAGGGCTTCGTGTTCGGTCCAGTGGGGATCATTGCGAAGAAGCGGTCGTATTTGAACTCGTGGTTGACGTCGAGTCCGAACAGAATCTGAAATACCTTCTTTCGCTGCACGGCAACGGTCATGGCCGCCGCAGCGGGAACCGTGGCATAGGGGCCGATGATCAGATCGACTTTGTCGACGTCGAGCAGCTTGGTGTAGATGCCCGGCGCCGGCGCCGCTTGGCTCTGATCATCGTAATAGATCAGCTTGACCGGCCGCCCGAGCAGGCCGCCCTTGGCGTTGATCTCTTCCTCCCAGATCTGCATGCCGAGCAGCGCCTGCTTGCCGTTGGCCGACAGCGGGCCGGTCAGCGCCATGGAGAAGCCGATTTTGATCGGTTCCCCTTTCGGCGCCTGTGCCAGCGCCGAGTCACCGAGCGGCAAGGCGAGAGCAAACGCGCCGGCCAGCAGAGCCGGTAATCTCAGGCGAACGTTTTGTGGCATTGGTTCTTCCTCCTGTGAGTGAGTTATTGGTGCGGATTTGCGCGAGTTTACGCGCATTTCGGTCGGAAACGCTAGGGGTTCGAACCCCGCCGCCTTTTATTTGGTGGCGTCGCCGGATTCGACGATGACGGTCTCCACCTCCCCGGCGCCGTTGCGGCGGAAAGCCGCAGCTTCATCATATTCGGACGATTGGAAGCAGGCTACGGCCTGCTCGAAGGTGGGAAACTCGATGACGACGAACCGGTGGAACTTCTGCGGGCCCTCCATGACCTGGTATCGCCCCCCGCGCGCCAACACCTTCCCGCCGTGCTTGCGGATGATCTCCGGCACCCGGTCGGTGTACTTTTTATACTCGACCGGATCGTTGATTTTGGCGCGGGCAACCCAATACGCCGGCATTTTTCCCTCCTGGACACTGTCGTGGCAATGGTTGAGACTGGATTGGGTATTGCGCCGGGCCGTGCGGTCCGGCGCAATCCAAAGGATTCTCGCAATGCCCCTGCCGCAGCCGAAGCACATTCCTCTCCTCTGGATGGGGCCTATCGAGGCCACGGCAGGTCGCCGCGTCAAGGCGCAACGCGGTGGGCGTGGGCAATATCCCAAAGTTCACATTTCGGAGAGCCCAGGCCGCAGGGTTTCGGCAATGACCTGACACTGCGGAGTATGGCCGGCAAAAACCACTAAGGAGGAAATCCATGGATCGACGCAGCTTCATCATCGGCACCGCCGCAAGCGCAGCCCTCGCCGCCCGACCGGCGTTCGCACAGGACAGCTATCCGTCGCGGCCGATCACGATTGTAAATCCGTTTCCGCCCGGCGGCGCGGTCGACGTGGTCGGCCGTCCCTTCGCCGCCGCGCTGGAGCCGCTGCTGAAGCAGCCGGTGGTGGTCGAGACCAAGGCCGGCGCCGCCGGGGCAGTCGGCGCGCAATTCGCCGCCAGCGCCAAGCCTGACGGCTACACGCTGCTCGCCCATCTTCCGTCGCTTTCGGGTTTTGAGGCCGTGGATCGTCTGTTCGGCCGCGAGCCCAAGTTTACCCGCGCCGACTTCATCCCCATCGCCCGTCTCACCGAGGGGCCGCTGGTGCTGGTGGTCAATGACCAGCAACCCTACAAGACGCTCAAGGAGCTGGTGGACGACGCCAAGAAGAATCCGAACAAGCTGACATTCTCCTCGTCCGGCCTCTACGGTGCGCTGCATCTGCCGACCGCTCTGTTCACGCACGCCGCCGGCATCCAGATGAAGCATCTACCGACCGCCGGCGGCGGTCCCGCGCTTACCGCCATCCTCGGCAACAACGCGCAGGTGCTGGTGTCCTCGATTGCTGCGGCGAGCGGCCACATGAAGGCCGGAAAGCTGCGCGCGCTCGCCTGCTATTCGCCCAAGCGGGCCGCATCGTTGCCGGACGTGCCCACGCTCAAAGAGCTCGGCTACAATGTCGAGTTCTCGATCTGGGTCGGCTTGTTTGCCCCGAAAGGCACGCCGGACGCGGTCATTTCCAGGCTGCGCGCCGAGACCAAGAAGGTGGTTGAGAGCGAGCAGTTCAAGAAGGCGATTCAGAACATCGGCGACGTCGTGGCTTACCTGGATCAGCCGGACTTCAGGGCGTTCTGGGACGCCGACGCAAAAAGGGTGCAAGAGGCTGTCAGGCTGATCGGCAAGGTTCAGGGCTGACAGCGGGAAGGCAGGAGAAACACCAGGAGGAACAGATGGATCGAAGACAGTTCGTGATCGGCAGCGCCGCGTCGGCGGCTGCCCTTTGGTCTCGCGAGGCGCCCGCGCAGGACGCATTTCCGTCGCGGCCCATTACCATCATCAATGCGTTTCCGCCCGGTGGGGCCAACGATCTGGTGACGCGGCCGTTTGCCTCCGCGCTTGAGGCGGTGGTCAAGCAGCCGGTCGTGGTGGAAACGAAAGCAGGAGCCGCCGGAGCGGTTGGCGCGCAGGTCGGCGCCAGCGCCAAGCCGGACGGCTACACGCTGCTTTCTCACAATAACGGCCTCGCCGGCTACGCCGAAGTCGACAAGCTGTTCGGACGCGCGCCCAAAGTCACCCGCGCCGATTTCATCCCCCTGGCGCGGCTGGCCGCGGATCCCGTGCTTCTCGTAGTCAACAGTCAGACGCCCTACAAGACGCTCGAGGAGTTCATCGCCGACGCCAAGAAAAAGCCCGAACAGATCGTCTACAGCTCCGGCGGGCTTTATGGCGCCAGCCATTTGCCGATGGCAATGTTGGAGAAGGCTGCCGGCCTGTCCAAGATGCGGCACCTGCCGACTGCTGGCGGCGGGCCTGCAGTCACGGCGCTGCTCGGCAACAATGCCCAGGCCAGCACGCAGACCGTGCTGGCGACGCTCCAGCATATCAAGGCCGGCAAGTTGCGGGCACTGGCGAATTTTGGCGCGCAGCGTTCCAAGGTGCTGCCCGAGGTGCCGACGCTGAAGGAGCGCGGTCTCGACGTTGTCTACTATCTGTGGGTCGGACTGTTCGCGCCCAAGGGCACGCCCTCGGCCGTCGTCTCGACGCTCACCGGCGCCATCGACAAGGCGGCGGCAAGCCCGCAATTCACCGAGGCGATAGCCAAGATCGGGCTCGAACCGTCCTACCTCAGCGCACCGGCCTTTGCGCAATTCTGGGATGACGACTCCAAACGCTCCGCCGAGGCCGTGGTTGCCATCGGCCGCGTCCAGGGGTAAGCCCATTGACCTCCCCGCAGGTTAAGGCCCCGCGGGGAGGTCAAACAGGGTCTGTGAGGCGGCACCGAAAGCAATGAAGCTCCGCGCCGATCACGTGGCCGGCGGTGCATTTGTCGCCTTCGGCATCCTCGTATTCGCCATCAGCGGCGATCTGCCGTTCGGCACCATCTCGACGCCCGGCGCCGGCATGATGCCGAAGCTGATGACCGGCCTGCTGATCCTGTTCGCCCTGTTGATCATCGCCGGCGCCGGCACGAGCCCGCCGTTCTCCTCCATCGACTGGAGCGACCGCACCCATGCCGCGCTGGTGGTGGTGATTACGGCGATCGCGGTCGCCTCCTATCGCACGCTCGGCTTCCTGATCACCATGTCGCTGCTGGTGTTTGCGCTTCTGGTGGTGGTGGAGCGGCGGCGGATTCTGCCGGCAGCGGCCTATGCCGTGTTCCTCACGATTTTCGCCTACTGGCTGTTCGGGATCGCCCTGAAGGCGCCGCTCGAACGCGGACTGCTCTGGTACTGATCGCGTGGAAACCATCCTCGGCAGTCTTGCTCTCGGCTTCTCGGTGGCGTTGCGGCCCGATGTGCTGCTGTACGCCTTTCTTGGCTGCCTGGTCGGCACGCTGGTCGGAATGCTGCCCGGCATCGGCCCGCTGGCCGGGATCTCGATCCTCCTGCCTTTGACCTTCGGCCTCGACGCCACCAAAGCGATCGTGATGCTGGCGGGCATTTATTACGGCTCGCAATACGGCGGCTCCACCACCTCGATCCTGTTGCGCATCCCGGGCGAGGCCGCCTCGGTGATGACCTGCATCGACGGCAACGCCATGGCCAAGAAGGGCCGCGCCGGCGCCGCGCTTTGCATCGCCGCGGTCGGCTCGTTCATCGCCGGCACTTTCGGCGTCATCATGCTCACCCTGGTTGCGCCGCCGCTGGCGAATTTCGCCCTTCGCTTCGGGCCTCCCGAATATACGGCCCTGCTCACTGTGGGCCTGATCTTCCTGGCCTACATGTCGACCAGTTCGCTGATCCGCACGCTGTTGATGGCCGCCCTCGGGCTTCTGCTCGGCACCATCGGCATCGACGTGATGACCGGCCACTTCCGCTACAGTTTCAACATCCCGGAATTGGGCGACGGCATCGGCATCGTGCCGGTGGCGGTGGGCCTGTTCGGCCTCGGCGAATTGCTGGCGACCCCGAGCCACCAGGTCCAAGGCGAGGTCATGCGTCCGCGCCTGCGCGAACTTCTTCCCACCCGCGAAGAGTGGCGCCAGTCGGGCATGCCGATCGCGCGCGGCTCGGTGCTCGGATTTCTGATCGGAATTATTCCGGGCTCCGCCCACATCATTTCGAGTTTTCTGTCCTATGCGCTGGAGCGGCGCGTGTCGAAACATCCGGAGGAGTTCGGCAAGGGGGCGGTTGCCGGCGTCGCCGGCCCGGAGTCGGCGAACAATTCCGCCTCCACCGGCGCCTTCGTGCCGATGCTGGCGCTCGGCATCCCCACCGGGCCGGTGACCGCGGTGCTGATCGCCGCGCTCCTGATCCACGGCATTCCGCCTGGACCGACGCTGATCAACGATCATCCCAAAGTGTTTTGGGGATTCGTCGCTTCGATGTACGTCGGCAACCTGATGCTGCTGGCGCTGAACCTGCCGCTCGTCGGCATATTCGTGAATCTCCTGCGCATCCCTTACGCCTAC
>DATLYX010000040.1:0-3995 GCA_035574295.1 Xanthobacteraceae bacterium | reverse complement strand
GGCTGGTCGCGAGCTCCGCCTCCCACCGGTCGCCGTTCGCGAGCAGCTTTTCCTTGTTGTACATGAGCTCTTCGCGCGTCTCGGTGGAGAACTCGAAGTTCGGCCCCTCGACGATGGCATCGACCGGGCAGGCCTCCTGGCACAGCCCGCAATAGATGCACTTGGTCATGTCGATGTCGTAGCGGGTGGTGCGCCGGCTGCCGTCGGCGCGGGGCTCCGCTTCGATCGTGATCGCCTGCGCCGGACAGATCGCCTCGCACAGTTTGCAGGCGATGCACCGTTCCTCGCCGTTCGGGTAGCGCCTGAGCGCGTGCTCGCCGCGGAAGCGCGGCGACAACGGCCCCTTCTCGAACGGATAATTGAGCGTTGCCTTCGGCTTGAAGAAATAGCGCATGCCGAGCAGGAGCCCGGTCACAAATTCCTTCAAGAAAGCGGCACGCGCTACGGCGTCAAGTTTCATCATACCCTCTACTTCAGCGCCGCGGCGGCAAGTTGCAGAACGGCCGCCACAATGACCACCATGGCGAGCGACAGGGGAAGAAACACCTTCCAGCCGAGCCGCATCAATTGATCGTAGCGGTAGCGCGGCACGATCGCCTTGACCATGGCGAACAGAAAAAACATGAACAACGCCTTGAGCGTGAACCAGATCACGCCCGGTACCCAGGTGAACGGCGCCACCGGGAACGGCGGCAGCCATCCGCCCAGGAACAGGATCGTCGCCATCGCACACATGGTCGCGATCGCCACGTACTCGCCCAGCATGAACATCATATAGGGAGTGGAGCCGTATTCGACCATGAACCCCGCCACCAGCTCGGATTCCGCTTCCACCAGGTCGAACGGCGGCCGATTGGTCTCCGCCAGCGCCGAGATGAAGAACACCACGAACATCGGCAGCAGCGGCAGCCAGTACCAGCCGAACAATCCGAAGGGCGTGTCTTGCGCGGCAACGATTGCGGACAATTTCAGCGAACCCGCGCACAAGAGAACCGTGATGATGACGAAACCGATGGAGACCTCATACGACACCATCTGCGCCGCCGACCGCAGCGCCGCCAGAAAGGGATATTTGGAATTCGAGGCCCAGCCGGCCATGATGATGCCGTACACGCCGAGCGAGGAAATGGCGAACACATAGAGAATGCCGACATTGATGTCGGCAATCGCCCACCCGGCATCGACCGGGATCACCGCCCAGGCCGCGAGCGCGAGCGTGCAGGTGACGAGCGGGGCGAGCAGAAACACGCCCTTGTTGGCGCCGGCCGGGATCGTCGGCTCCTTGAACACGAATTTGAGCAGATCGGCGAAGGACTGCAGAAGGCCCCAGGGTCCGACCACATTGGGACCGCGCCGGATCTGCACCGCCGCCCAGATCTTGCGATCCGCGTACAGCACATAGGCGATGGCGATGAGCAGCACGACCAAGAGCAGCAGCGACTGCGCGACGATCACGATCAACGGCCAGACATAGGTCGAGAGGAATTCGGTCATCGCCTACTCCGCGGCCACGAGCCTTGCGCGACTCTCCGCCAGCGCCGAGCATTCGGCCATCACGGCCGACGCGCGCGCGATCGGATTGGTGAGATAGAAGTCTTCGATGGCGCAGCGGAAGGACGCGCGATCCACCGCGTCGCCGTGCTGCGCCAGCCGCCGCACGTCCTCGGAGTCGCCGGCCGCGATCTGCCCGATCCGCATCAGGTGCGGATGCGCGGCATACAGCGCCTTCCGCAATTGCGGCAGCGAATCGTAGGGCAGGCGCTGGCCGAGCACGTCCGACAGCGCCCGCAGGATCGCCCAGTCCTCGCGCGCCTCCCCCGGCGGGAAGCCGGCGCGCGTAGCCATCTGTACGCGGCCTTCGGTGTTCACATAGGTGCCGGATTTTTCCGTATAGGCCGCGCCCGGCAGGATCACGTCGGCGCGATGCGCGCCCGCATCGCCATGCGTGCCGATATAGACGACGAAGGCTCCCGGCGCGATCTCGATCTCATCCGCGCCCAAAAGAAACACCGCGTCCAGCGCGCTTGGCTCCGCCATGGCGCGGGCCGTGAGCCCGCCCGGCCCCGGCACGAAGCCAAGATCGAGAGCTCCCACGCGCGCGGCAGCCGTGTGGAGGACGCTGAAGCCGTTCCAGCCGTCCTTGACCGCGCCGACTTCGATCGCGGCCTTGGCGGCAAGCGATGCCACCGCCGCGCCGTCGGGACGCGCAAGCGCGCCCATCCCGATGAGCAGCAGCGGCCGTTCCGCCCGCCGCAGCGTCGCTGCGAAGCTATGCTTGCCCGCGGCGATTTCGGCGAGCGTCTCCGGCCCTGCCCCCAGATAGTCATAAGTATATGTCAGATCAATCTTTTCACCGATCAGCCCGATCGGGAACTTCCCCGCGCGCCAGCGCTTGCGGATGCGCGCATTGAGCACCGCCGCCTCGCGGCGCGGATTGGAGCCGACGATCAACAGCGCATCGGCCCGTTCGATGCCGGCAATCGTCGCATTGAAAATGTAGCTCGCGCGGCCCCGCGTCGGATCGAGCGCCGCTCCGTCCTGCCGCGCGTCGAGATTGACGACGCCGAGGCGTCCCATCAGGTCCTTGAGCGCAAAGATTTCTTCCACTGCCGCAAGATCGCCGACAATGGCGCCGATCCGCGCGGGAGGCGTCTGCTTCAGCCGCGCCGCAATGGCCGCGAACGCCTCGCTCCACGACGCCGGCCGCAGCCGGCCGTGCTCGCGCAAATAAGGCTCGTCCAGCCGTTGCGTCCGCAGCCCATCCACCACGTGTCGCGTCTTGTCGGAAATCCACTCCTCGTTGATGTCGTCGTTCACGCGCGGCAGGATGCGCATCACCTCCCGCCCGCGCGTATCGACGCGGATCGCCGAGCCGAGCGCATCCATCACGTCGATGCTCTCGGTCTTGTTCAGCTCCCACGGCCGTGCCGCAAAGGCATAGGGTTTGGAGGTGAGCGCCCCGACCGGGCACAGATCGACCACGTTGCCCTGCAGCTCCGAGGTCATCGCCTGTTCGAGATAGGTGGTGATCTCCATGTCCTCGCCGCGGCCGATGGCGCCGAGCTCCGGCACGCCGGCCACTTCCGCCGAGAAGCGGACGCAGCGCGTGCAATGGATGCACCGCGTCATGATCGTCTTGACCAGCGGCCCGATGTATTTGTCCTCCACCGCCCGCTTGTTATCGACGTAGCGGCTGGAGTCCACGCCATAGGCCATGGCCTGGTCCTGCAGATCGCACTCCCCGCCCTGGTCGCAGATCGGACAGTCGAGCGGATGGTTGATGAGCAGAAACTCCATCACCCCTTCGCGCGCCTTGCGCGCCATGGGCGATTTGGTCTTCACCTGCGGTGGCTCGCCGTTCGGCCCCGGCCGGCAATCGCGCACGCCCCAGGCGCAGGACGCCACCGGCTTGGGCGAGCCCACCAGCTCCACCAGGCACATGCGGCAATTGCCGGCGATCGACAGCCGCTCGTGGAAGCAGAAGCGCGGAATTTCCGCCCCCGCGGCCTCGCACGCCTGGAGCAGCGTGTACTCCGGCGGAACGTCGATCTCTTTGCCGTCAACGATGATTTTGGCCATCTTGGCTACTCCGCCGCCACCGCCACGCGCACCGGCTCGGGCCTTGTCTTGGCCGTATATTCGTCGATACGCCGCTCGATCTCCGGCCGGAAATGCCGCAGCAGGCCTTGCACCGGCCAGGCCGCGCCGTCGCCGAAGGCGCAGATGGTGTGGCCCTCGATCTGCTTGCTGACATCGAACAGCAGATCGATTTCCTGCTTCTGCGCCCGGCCCTCCGCCATGCGGGTGAGCACCCGCCACATCCAGCCCACGCCCTCGCGGCACGGCGTGCACTGGCCGCAAGATTCGTGCTTGTAGAAATAGGCGATGCGCGCCATGGCCTTGATGATGTCGGTGGACTTGTCCATCACGATCACCGCCGCGGTGCCGAGCGCGGACTTGTGCTTGGCGCAGCCGTCGAAGTCCATCAACAGGTC
>DATLYX010000039.1:0-115058 GCA_035574295.1 Xanthobacteraceae bacterium | reverse complement strand
CAAGAGCGAACGCGCCGTCAGCCTGATCGCCATCCACGCGCATAACATCCCGCACGTGTTTCCAAAGGAAGCACTGATGGAAGCAGAATCCGCGCGCCCGATCGGCCTTTCGGGGCGCGAGGATTGGCGCGCGCTGCCATTCGTCACCATCGATCCGGTCGACGCCAAGGATCACGACGACGCCGTGCATGCCGCACCCGATCCCGACCCTGCAAATCCGGACGGCCACATCATCACCGTGGCCATCGCCGACGTGGCCCACTACGTGCGGCCAGGTTCGGCGCTCGATCGCGAGGCGCTCCTCCGCGGCAATTCGGTGTATTTCCCCGATCGCGTTGTGCCGATGCTGCCTGAGCGGATTTCCAACGACCTCTGCTCGCTGCGTCCCGGCGAGGATCGGCCAGCGATCGCCGTGCGCATGGTCATCGGCGCTGATGGCCGCAAGCGCTCGCACAGCTTCCATCGGGTGCTGATGCGGTCGGCCGCAAAGTTGCATTACGCCCAGGCGCAGACGGCAATCGGCGGTCGGCCGGATGAAGACATCGCGCCCCTGATCGAGCCGGTGCTGAAGCCGCTTTATGCCGCGTACGGCGCACTGCAGCGGGCGCGCAATGCCCGCGGTCCGCTGGACCTCGATATTGCCGAGCGCAAGATCGTGCTCAAATCCGATGGCACGGTGGACCGTGTAATCACGCCAGAACGGCTCGAGTCACACCGGCTGATCGAGGAATTCATGATTCTGGCCAATGTGGCGGCGGCCGAAACGCTCGAGCGCGCCCGCATCCCTTTCATCTATCGCGTGCACGACGAGCCCTCCCCCGAGAAGGTCGAGGCATTGCGAGAGTTCCTCGCCACCCTGAACATATCGCTCCCCAAGGGTGGCGCGCTGCGCCCGGCGCAGTTCAACGCCATCCTTGCCCGCGTGAAGGGCCAGGACGTGGAGCAGCTGGTCAACGAAGTCGTGCTGCGAACGCAGGCGCAGGCCGAATACGCGGCGGAAAACTACGGCCATTTCGGCCTCAATCTGCGCCGCTACGCACACTTCACCTCGCCCATCCGCCGCTACGCGGATCTTGTGGTGCATCGGGCGCTCATTCGCGCCCTGAAACTCGGCCCCGACGGCGCCCCCGATCACCTCGATGTGCGGGCGTTGAGCGAGATCGCTGCGCAGATTTCGGCCGCCGAGCGGCGCGCCATGAAGGCCGAGCGTGAGACCGCCGACCGGCTGATCGCCCACTTCCTTGCCGACCGCGTCGGCGCAACGTTCAGCGGCCACATCAGCGGCGTCACCCGGGCCGGCCTGTTCGTCAGGCTGGACCAGACCGGTGCCGACGGCTTTATTCCGGCGCGCAGTCTGGGAGAGGAATATTTCCGTTACGAGGAGAAGGCGCATGCCATGGTCGCCGCGCGCAGTGGCGAGACCCATCGCCTCGGCGATCCGGTCACCGTGCGCCTCATCGAGGCCGCACCGGTCGCCGGCGCCCTGCGATTTGAGCTGCTCTCCCAAGCCCGCCACGTCACCCGGCCGCGCTTTGCGGCGGGCGGACGGAGTCCGGAAAGGCGCCGTGGGCCGGATCGGCTCCGGCGAGGAAAGCGCCGTCAATGAGTGATGAAGCGGTGGATTTCGGCCAGGACCCGCACATGCGGGAGCCGCATCCGAACCAGCGTCCCAGGGACGCCGCCACGCTGATCTTGCTTGACCGCACCGGTCCGGTGCCCAAGGTTTTGATGGGACGCCGCCATCAACGGCACGTTTTCCTTCCCGGCAAGTTCGTGTTTCCCGGCGGCAGCGTCGATCCGGCGGACCGCGTGATCCCCGTGGCTGGCGAGCTGCATCCGCTCATTGCGGAGCGATTGACGCGGTGCGTGTCCAGGCCGACCGCGACCAAGGTGCGCGCCATCGCGCTCACCGCGATACGCGAAACTTTTGAGGAGACCGGTCTCTTGATCGGCCGGCCGAGCGAAGTGGCGGCAAAGATTCCGGATGGCCCCTGGGCGGAATTCGCCAAGGCCGGGATTGCCCCGGACCTTGCGGCGCTGCACTTCGTTGCGCGCGCCATTACCCCGCCGCGTCGGCCGCGGCGCTACGATACGCGGTTTTTTGCCGCCGACATCAGCGCCGTGGCCCATCGCATCGACCGCGGCACGGGAGCGGATGCCGAATTGTTGGAGCTGACCTGGCTGCCGGTTGCCGAAGCATCGCAGCTTGACCTGATCCCGATCACCAAGCTGGTGTTGCGCGATCTGCAGGCGCAAATTGATGCCGGCTTCAGCCCTGACCAGCCGGTACCGTACTATCGGATGCTGCACGGCAAGCGCGTGCGTGAGCTTCTGTGACTGTTTCTTGACAATCCGCCGCCGGCGGTTAGTTTGGCGGCCGACAAAGCGTGAGGTTTGCCATGGCCAAGGCCGTAATTACCAAGATCAAGTTGGTCTCCAGCGCCGACACCGGCTACTTCTACGTGACCAAGAAGAATTCGCGGACGATGACGGAGAAGCTGGTGAAGAAGAAATACGATCCCATTGCCAAAAAGCACGTCGAGTTCCGCGAGGCGAAGATCAAGTAGCGGGCAACCTGCGCTGGCGGAAAATTTGCGGGCGCCGTTTCGGCGCCCTTTCCGTTCCCTCCGCGCGCGCATGGCTGGTCGGCGGATATTGCACGCTTGGCTTGGTCTCGTTTGGTCAAAAAGGTGGCCGGCCGGAAGCGATGTCATGAGGAGGCCACTCACACCGCTCCCAGGCCGGCCGAACCCCACGGACCCAGGAGATGCGGCGGACCTGAGCATTCCGTAGGGTTATTCAATGGATGTTTGCCGCTCTTAAGACTGTCCCTTGGCAGCCCCGATTAATCAAGCCTTTGGCCGCCGCCCCATGGGCTAAGCTATCCTATCAGTTCCAGAAAGCAATCCGCAGCCTCTTCCTCGGAACCGAATTCCGGCGTCAACGTAAAGGGTTATGGTTGACGCAGGTGACACCAAGGTGACGGCGCCCTGAATCCATAAACAACCGCGTTTCGCCAAAATTCCGCGTGCCTTAGCCGATCGCCCCGGCTCACGCCGCGTCCGCCGCCACCCGGTTTCGCCCGTCGCGCTTGGCGCGATAAAGGGCCTGGTCGGCACGCCTGAGAATTTTTGCCGCATCGTCGTCCGCAGCGTCAAGCGTGGCGATCCCGACCGAGATGGTGCATGCGATCGCCCGCCCCGCCTGCTGGATCGTGAACGGCTCGGCGGCAATGCGCCGCCGCAGCCGCTCGGCCACGATCGTCGCCACCGCCATGTCGGTTTCCGGCATCACGATGACGAACTCTTCTCCGCCGTAGCGGCAGGCGAGATCGATACCGCGAATGGATTTGCGCACGCGCGTGGCGAGCTGCCGCAGCACGTCGTCGCCCGCGTCATGTCCGTAATTGTCGTTGATCGATTTGAAGTAATCGATGTCGAGCATGATCGCCGTCAGCGGCTTGCCGCGCGCAATCGCCTGTTCGACCAGCGCCGCCAGATGCCTTTCCATGTAATAGCGATTGTAGAGTCCGGTCAGCGAGTCGGTAATGGCCATCTCGATCGACTGTTGCACGTTCTCGCGCAACCGCTCGGCGTATCGTTTCTTGCGCACCTGGGTGCGCACCCGCGCCAGCAGCTCGTTCTTGTCGACCGGTCGCAGCAGATAGTCGTTCACGCCGATTTCCAGACCGCGCACCATGCGCTGATCGTCTCCCTCGTCGGTGATCGCAAGGATCGGCACGTTGCGCGTGCGCTCGAGCGAGCGCGCCTGGCTGCACAGGCGCAGCGCATCGAAGTTTTCGATGCCGAGCGAAACGATGAGCAGATCGAAATCACCCTCGGCGGCGCGCAGCAGGGCGCGGTTGGGATCGGTTTCGATCTCGACCGCGTGTTCGTTCGTGAGCGCCCCGGCGAGCCGCTCGTACGACGGCTTGCGGTCGTCGATCAGAAGAATGCGGCCGTTGCGTCCGGTGTCGGACACCGCCTCGTCGGCCGGCAGTCGGATGCCGATTTCCTTCGATGTGACCGCGCGCATGCGCAGCTCGTCGGTCATCATTTTCAGCCGCGCCAGCGAGCGCACGCGCGCAATCAGCGCCACGTCCGAAACCGGCTTGGTGAGGAAATCGTCGGCGCCCGCCTCCAGTCCGCGCACCCGATGCGCCGCGTGATCGAGCGCTGTGACCATGATCACCGGGATGTGCTGCAGCGCCGGATTGATCTTGATGCGCCGGCACACCTCAAATCCGTCCATGTCCGGCATCATCACGTCGAGCAAGACGATATCGCATTCGGAGCGGGCGCAGATCGCGAGTGCCTCGGCCCCGCTGCTGGCGGTGATCACGTCGAAATATTCCGCCGAAAGTCGTGCTTCCAGCAGTTTGACATTGGCCGGCACGTCGTCGACCACGAGGACGCGGGCGGTCATCGACTCTCCTTCAGGGATTGCCCAGAAAATTCCGGATGGTCTCGATGAACTTGCCGACCGAAATGGGCTTCGAGAGATAGGCCTCGCAGCCGCCCTGGCGGATCCGTTCCTCGTCCCCCTTCATGGCAAAGGCGGTGACCGCAACGACCGGGATTGACTTCAGTTGTGGATCGTCTTTCAGCCATTTGGTGACTTCGAGTCCGGACACCTCCGGGAGCTGAATGTCCATCAGCACGAGGTCGGGGCGATGCTTGCGCGCAAGCTCCAGCGCATCGATACCATTGCGGGTGCCGACGGTATTGTAGCCCTGCGCCTCCAAAAGATCGTGAAAGAGCTTCATGTTGAGCTCGTTGTCTTCCACGATCAGTACGGTCTTGGACATGTCCCGCTCCGGCGCCCGCGGAACGAGCGGGGCATAGGATCGATGATCAGACTGCGTCGCAGCCCGGATCGATTTCGGGCATGCTGTTGAACAATAATGATGATTCATTACGGAATGGCAAACGGATGCCTGAGTCGGGGCACCCCTCCATAGACCGAGAGGCCGCGGAAACGCTGGCCATTCAAGCCCTTGCCTTCATCGCCGCGGACAGCGGGCGGCTCGGTCGCTTTCTCGCGCTGACCGGCCTTGATCCGGCCCGGATCCGCGCCCAGGCGCAGGAGCCGCAATTCCTCGCCGGCGTTCTCGACTATCTTGCCGGCGACGACCGCCTCGCGCTCGAATTCGCCCGCTACGCCGCGATCGATCCGCGCCACATCGCCGGCGCCTGCGCTGCGCTCGGCGGCCGTCGCCACGAGAGGGATCTGCCCTGATGTCCGGCTTTTGCCGTGATTGCTTCAGCGACCTGCGCGACGCCGATGCCCGTTGCCCGGCCTGCTTCTCTCCGCGCATTGTCCGCCATCCCGAGCTCGAGCAACTCACCCTCGCCCACATCGACTGCGACGCCTTTTATGCGGCGATCGAGAAGCGCGACGATCCCTCGCTCGCCGACAAGCCGGTGATCGTCGGCGGCGGCCGCCGCGGCGTCGTGACCACCGCCTGTTACGTCGCCCGCACTTATGGCGTGCGTTCCGCCATGCCCATGTTTCAGGCGCTGCAACTCTGCCCGCATGCCACCGTGATCCGGCCTGACTTCGACAAGTATCGGCGCGTGAGCCGCGAGGTCCGCGCCCTCATGCTGGAGCTGACCCCTCAGGTGGAAGCACTCTCCATTGACGAGGCGTTTGTCGATCTTGCCGGCACTCGGCGCCTGCATGGGGAACATGCCGCAAAAGTGCTGGCGCGCTTTGCCGCCCGCGTCGAAGCAAAGCTCGGCATCACCGTGTCGATCGGGCTATCCTGCAACAAATTCCTTGCCAAGATCGCCTCCGACCTCGACAAGCCGCGCGGCTTTGCGGTGCTCGGTCAGGTCGAGGCCCCGGCGTTTCTCGCCCCCAAACCGGTGACCTTGATCTATGGCGTCGGTAAGGTGATGCAGGCGCGTTTCGCACGCGACGGCTTTCGTCTCATCGCCGATCTGCAGCGCGCGGACGAGCGCGATTTGATGCGCCGCTACGGCGTGGAAGGCCAACGTCTGGCCCAGCTTTGCCGCGGCATCGATTCCCGCACGCTGAACCCGGACCGGCCGCGCAAGAGCATATCGGCAGAGATTACTTTCGATCGCGATCTGGCGTCGTTCCGGCCGCTGGAGAAACAGCTCTGGACGCTGAGCGAGGAAGTCGCGGACCGCCTCAAGCAGGCCGGCATCTCCGGTTCGACCGTAACCCTGAAGTTGAAGACCGCGGACTTCCGCATCCTCACCCGCGCACGCTCGCTCGACGCCCCTACCCAGCTCGCCGACAGGATCTTCGCCGCCGGTCGGGCTCTGCTTGCGCGCGAGATCAACGGCACCCGCTACCGCCTTATCGGCATCGGCGTCGGCTCTCTCTGCGATGCCGCCGCCGCCGATCCCGCCGACCTCATCGACCGCACATCGGAACGCCGCGCTGCCGCGGAACGCGCCATGGACCGCGTGCGCGGCCGCTTCGGCCACCGCTCGCTGATCAAAGGATTGGCGCTCGAGGAGGACGATGCCTGAGCCCAAGCGGGGCTCAGACGCACGCACAAAGCGCCTGTCGTCACGGACAGGGCTTGGGTTTTTGAATCTCCAGCGAGGTCAGTTCGCCGCTCAAGACGAAATCGCCGTAGTCGAGCGTGAGCGCGCGGGATATCCCGTTGTCGTAGATTTCGAACCCGACCACATAGATCGGCGTCTTGTCGCCGCTCGCCTCGGTTCGCTCGAAATAGCTGACGGTGACGGGCCACCGCGGCAGCGCGGCGAGCGCCGGCTGCTTAGCCGCAGCGTCAGCGGGCGGCTTCTCTCCCGGCTTGATGATCGCCCCGATGACGGCCAGCGTGTCGTACACTTTTTCTCCGGTCTCCGAGCCGTCATAGACCGACGCCTCGAGCAAGGTCTTTCCCTCGCGCGCCGCGGCGATGATCCGCCGCACATGCTCGGTGGGAAACACGAGATTCGGCGCCAGATCGAAGCTTCGGCTGCCCGGCTTGGTGAGCAGCACGCCGACCGCGCCCTGGCCGCGCTGGGCAAATCCGTCGACCGACTCGCGGAGCTGATCGTTCAGATAGCTCTGCGAGTTGAAACGCAGGCTTCTCGCCTCGCCCTCCTCCCAGGTGTTGGCTCTGAGGTCGCTCATCACCGGCTTGCCTTCGCCGCTGTCCAGCACGGACATCTGGCGGAAACGCAGGGCATAGCCCTCGCAGGCATTGCCGGAAAAGTCGTAGAGTATCCGGCCGTGCACCGCCTGCATGGCGCGCCGGCCACGCGACTGGGAAAGCTTGAGGTCGTAGATGGCCCGATGCGGCACGAGCACCACGGCCTCGCCCTGGGCGATGGCGGCAGCAATCGGCAATGTCGCGGAAACGGCGAAAACCGCCGCCGCCAATGCCATCCCCATGGGCACGCCGGCCCGGCGCCTGTGCATTCCTTCGCTACCCTTCGCTACTTTGGTTACCCTCCGCAGCACCCACCAAAATAGGCTTGCGCGCCACTCCCCGCAACGGCGGTCTTGCGCCGGCCGCCGCTTGCAAGGTTGCCCCCAATCAGCGAAGAGAAAGGCGGCAATTTAACGACAATCGCATACAGGAGGAATCATGGCCGGCACGGTGGAAAAGAAGCTTGCGGAACTCGGCATCAAGCTGCCGACACCGGCAGCGCCGATTGCCAATTACGTCGGCTTTGTCCGCACCGGCAACCTGCTCATGGTCTCGGGCCAGCTTTGCCTCGACGCCGACGGCAAGCTCGTGGCCAAGGGCAAGCTCGGCGACGGTGTTTCCGTCGACGACGGCAACAAGGCAGCGCGGGTCTGCGCCATCAACCTGCTCGCCCAGATCAAGGCCGCTGTTGGCGACCTCGACCGGGTCGTGCGCGTGGTGCGGCTCGGCGGCTTCATCAATTCGGTGCCGTCGTTTGTCGACGGACCGAAGGTGATGAACGGCGCCTCCGATCTGATGGTCGCTGCTTTCGGGGACAAGGGCCGCCATGCGCGCACCACGGTGGGGGTCGCCGTTCTGCCGCTCGATGCTGCGGTTGAAGTTGAGGGTTTGTTCGAGGTGGCCTGAGCAGCGCCATGCCGGCTTGGCTCACCGCGCGGCCTCTTGCGCACCGCGGATTGCACGATCCTGCCGGCCCAGTCGAAAACACCGCGTCAGCTTTTACCGCGGCGATCGCCGCAGATTACGGCATCGAATGCGATCTGCAAATCAGCGCCGACGGCGAGGCCATGGTGTACCACGATGTTGCGCTGGGACGCCTCACCGACGGCACTGCGCGCCTGGCAGATTTGTCCTCGACCGAACTGAAACGCGTATCGTTCAAGGCCACCGCAGACCGGATGCTGACGCTCGGCGAGCTGTGCGACCTCGTCGCCGGCCGCGTCACCCTCCTGGTGGAGCTGAAAAGCCGATTCGACGGCGATCTGCGGCTCGCGCAGCGAACCGCGCAGGTGCTGAGCCAATACCAGGGGCCGGTGGCCGCCATGTCGTTCGATCCTGAACCCGTCGCCGCCCTGCGGCATCTCTCCCCCCGCCTCACCCGCGGTCTGGTGGCGCAGCGCCGAGATTCCGAAGCTCATCGCGAAAATGACACTCCGCCTGCACAACGGCCGTCGCATTATATGCGGCATGCCTTCGCCGCAGGGCTGCAATTCCTTGCCTATCGTGTGAAAGACCTGCCGTCGGCATTACCCCTTTTTACACGCTCTGTGCTCCGGCTGCCGCTGCTCACCTGGACGGTGCGCACGGCCGAAGATCGCGCCCGCGCCGCACGCTGGGCAGACCAGATCATTTTTGAAGGTTTCAGGCCTTAAACTGACACAGAATTGGCCAGAAATTCGGCGCATTTGGCTGGTCGTTCGATGTTGCCGACTGCCGGACGCTTAAACCCAGCGAACGCGGAAGGAGAGTTGCATGCGAAAGCCGTTGCCGCTTGCTGCGCTTATCGTGTTCACGGCCGTCATGTTGGCCGCAAGAGAGGGCCATGCCCAGCCGCCCCCATCGGATTCGCGCCAGCTCAACGAGGCCGCACAGTCGGACAGGCCCCCGCCGCCATCCCGCCAGCGCAGCGTCTCCGAGCGCCCCAAAACCTTGATCGCCTGCACTCGCACCGGCTGCCGTCCCATTCCGCCCGGCTGCTGGATCGAGATCGAACGCAATTGGGATGGATTGCCGACCGGATTTGACGCGATCATATGCCCGTTTCGATAGCTGATTGTCGCTGGACCGCCCGGCGGCGAATATACGGCCCAAGCTGCGAGCGCGGTTCTACCGATGAGCACCACCCTGCGTCTGCGCGTCGTCCCCGCCATTCGCGACGTTCCGGCCCAAGCGTGGGACGCCTGCGCAAACCCGGATTTGTGTCGGCGAGCTGAATCGGCCTCTCAAGCGCCGGAATCGACTTGGCAGCCGCTTCCACGAATTCCTCCGCAGGGACGCTATAACCCTTTCATTTCCCACGATTTCCTGCACAGCCTGGAGGCGTCGGGCTCGGCCACGGCACGGACCGGATGGCAGCCCCAGCATCTCATTGCCGAGACCGCTGACGGCACGGTCGTCGGCGCCGTGCCCTGCTACCTGAAATCCCACTCGCGCGGGGAATACGTGTTCGACCACGGCTGGGCCGACGCCTACGAGCGCGCCGGCGGCCGCTACTACCCGAAGCTGCAGGTCTCGGTGCCGTTCACCCCCGCCACCGGCCCGCGCCTTCTGGTGCGCCGGCAGGACGATGACGGCGTCCGCGCCGCCTTGGCGCGCGGCTTGATCGAACTGTGCCGCCGCCACGACGCATCGTCGGTACATGTGACTTTCGCGCCCAAAACCGAGTGGGACTTTCTCGCCGGGCACGGATTTCTGCGCCGCACCGACAACCAGTTTCACTGGGAGAACGCCGGTTACGCTTCATTCGAGGATTTTCTGTCGGCCCTCAACGCGCGCAAGCGCAAGACCATCAGGCGCGAACGTCGCGAGGCGCTCGCTCCCGGAATCAGCGTGCATTGGCTCACCGGCTCCGATCTCACCGAAGACATCTGGGATGCCTTCTTCGCGTTCTACATGGAGACCGGCTCGCGCAAATGGGGCCGGCCGTATCTGACCCGCGCGTTCTATTCCCTGGTGGGCGAGCGCATGCGCGACCGCATCATGCTGGTGATGGCCAGGCGTTCCGGCCGCTGGATCGCCGGCGCCATCAATTTCATCGGTTCCGACACGCTGTTCGGCCGGCATTGGGGCGCGGTCGAACACCATCCGTTTTTGCATTTCGAGATCTGCTATTATCAGGCCATTGAATTTGCCATTGCCCAAAAGCTTGCCCGGGTGGAAGCCGGTGCACAGGGCGAACACAAGTTGTTGCGCGGCTACCTGCCGACCACGACCTACTCCGCCCATTACATCGCCGACCCCGGCCTGCGCCGCGCGATCGCCGATTATCTGGTGCGCGAACGGGCCGGTGTGGAAGCCTTCAGCGCCGAGCTTGCGGCCGCGGCACCGTTCCGCAAGGATTTGGCTCAACAGGACTGAACCGGGGAACACGGCCATGCCCGCCTACGATCACAACAACATCTTCGCCAAAATCCTCCGCGGCGAGATGCCGTGTTACAAGGTCTACGAGACCGACAAGGTGCTGGCATTCCTCGACATCATGCCGCGTGCGCCCGGTCATACGCTGGTGCTGCCCAAGGCGCCGGCCCGCAACATCCTTGAAGTGTCGCCGGACGACCTTGCCGCGGTGGCGATCGCGGCGCAGAAGATCGCCAAGGCGCAGGTCAAGGTGTTCAACGCCGACGGCATCACCGTTCAGCAGTTCAACGAAGGCGCCGGCGGGCAGGTGGTGTTCCACCTGCACGTGCACGTCATTCCGCGCAAGAACGGCGTCCCGATGAAGCCTCCGGCAAGCGAGAAGGAGAAGCCCGAGGTGCTGGCCGACCAGGCCAAACGGCTCTCGGCAGCCCTGGCCGAGACCTGAACCGACGTTCCGCATCGCGGAATGGCATTGGGGCGAGCCGCGAACCCGACTCGCGCATGTTTGAACGGCGGGCGGCGCCTAATCTGCAAAACATGGCTATGAGAAAGCCGCGCCAGTCGATAGTGTGCGCGTCGACCACGCTTCGGCCCGAGCCTTCGGACAAGCCGTTGTCGCGTCATAGTGGGAGATAGAGAATGAAATTCTTGCAGTTGACCACACGCCTGCTTCCGCTCTCGGCCCTCCTCCTTGTGGCGGCCTTGAACGCCGCCGAGGCGCAAAAGGCCAAGCAGCCGGCCAAACAACAGACGAAGGAATATCAGCCCACCTCCGGCCAGCCGGGCAAGGACGTCGTGTGGGTGCCGACGAGTCAGGCCCTGGTCGACAAGATGCTCGACATGGCCAAAGTCACGCCGGAGGATTTTGTGGTCGATCTCGGATCCGGCGACGGCCGCACGGTCATTACAGCAGCAAAGCGCGGCGCCAGGGCTCTGGGCATCGAGTACAACCCCGATCTGGTGGCGCTGTCGCGACGCAATGCCGCCAAGGAAGGCGTCGCCAACCGGGCGCAATTTATGCGCGCCGACATTTTCAAGAGCGATTTTTCCCGCGCCACCGTAATCACGCTGTTTCTGCTGCCGGACCTCAATGTCAAGCTGCGCCCCACGATTCTTGACATGAAGCCGGGTGTGCGTGTGGTGTCCAACTCGTTCACCATGGGTGACTGGACGGCGGATGAGCAGGCCACGATCACAGAGGGATGCACTTCGTACTGCACGGCCTTCTTCTGGATCGTCCCTGCCAAGGTGCAAGGCACCTGGAAGACCGCGGATGGCGAGCTTGTGCTGGAGCAGAAGTATCAGATGCTGTCCGGCACGCTGAAGTCCGGGCAGTCTTCCCAGGCGATCAACGAGGGCCGGATGATCGGCGACTGGATCGAGTTTTCCGCCGGCGAGGCCCGCTACATCGGCCGCGTCAACGGCAACGTCATCGAAGGCATCGTGAAATCGCCCACCGGCGCCAAAAACTGGCGCGCAACGCGCGTGACCAAGGCCATGGTTCAGCCGCGCACGCAAAAGCAGCGTCCTGCCAAGCAGCGGGCCGGCAATCAGCGGGCGGATGAACGGACCACCGGCATTCAGGCGCCCCTCGCGGTCACCATGGTGTTCGATCAGCGGCTTCCGAATGCCGTCGCCCCGATGATCAGCACGACCTCGCCGACCAGCACGCCCGCGAACGGCGATCGGCGGATGAAATAGAAGCCGAGAAACCCGCAGGCGATTGCGGCAAGCCGCACTTCGAGCGGCACTCCCGCAAGCGCGCCGGGCGGAAACAGCACGATGCGCGCGACGACGCCGGCAACCAGCGCCGTCGCCACCGCGCGCACCCACAGCACGATCTCGGAATCCTCGTCGAGCCCGCGGCCGAGCACCATGCCGAGCCAGCGCCAGATCTCGCTCGGCAAGAAGCCCAGCAGCACGAGCGCAACATACGGTTCGAGCAAGAGGTCCGTCATGCCGCCCTCCTGCGCCAACGCCCGAGCGCATAGGCGAGTGTCCCGGCAATGATCCCGGTCCACAAGAGATCGAGTCCCACCTTGGTGGAGGCGAGCAACGGCCCGATCACGAGCCCGAACGCGAGCGCCGCCTTCTCCATGAACAGCCGGCTGTTGCGCGCCGTCGATACCAGGAATGACATCGGTGTGATGAACATTGCCGCCGCGCCGAACAGCGTCGGCAAGGCAGCGGACAGGGAATAGCCGACCGCCGTGGCCACTACGCCGGCCGCCATCAGCGCGCTGCCGACGCCGTTGCAGAAGGCGAGGCGCCACTCGCGCGCAATCCCCGGCGCAAGCCGCATCGCCTCAACCCAAACGCTGACCGCCATAAAATGCACCGGCACGATGAGCCGCCAAGCGCGCGGCCGCTCGGGTTTCACCAGCGGCAGGAGCGACACGACCATCGGCATCAGCCGCACGCTGGACAGACCGACCGCCAGCGCGCACTCGATCAGCGAGGTCCCCGCGCCCAGCGCCGTGGCGAGAATCACCTGCGCCGGCCCCGCCCACAACAGCACAGTGGACAGCATCGCCCACACCACGCTCAGACCGTAGTCGTGCGTAAGCGCGCCGAAGCCGATGTAAGTGACGGTGATGACGAACATGAAGACCGACGTCGCCGCGGTCTTCGCGCCCAAGAGAAAGGCGGCGGTGGCGGAATTCGGCGAATGTGTCGAGAACGGCGCAGGCGCGGACATCGCGCCCCATCCTAGCCTGCGGATCGGATTCTGCTCCCCTGCCCGCGCACACCTGCCCCCAGGTTTACGATCGGCACATCGCCCCCGGCGCAATGCGCGCCGGACGTGGGCGGTGACCCGATGGGTAGCTTGAATGCCGAACGGCGCCGGCCCTACGCCTTGACCAGCGGCACCTTGGGTACGGGGCTACGACGCATCTCCTCGCCGCCCTTCGGCCCCGACGGCTTGCTCTGACGCGGACCGCTGCGGCGCCGGGGTTTCGACTGCTTGTCCGGCAGTTTGTCGGGCTTCGGCGTGACCGGTCCCTCGACGAACTCGAACCCGAGTTTTTCGGCGCCCGCCTCGT
Organism: Xanthobacteraceae bacterium; assembly: GCA_035574295.1. Classification (GTDB taxonomy): domain Bacteria; phylum Pseudomonadota; class Alphaproteobacteria; order Rhizobiales; family Xanthobacteraceae; genus PNAI01. The sequence goes on along the minus strand of DATLYX010000039.1, from coordinate 101,519 downwards.
CCTTGACCACGATCACCCGCACGTGTCCGCCGCTCTTGAGCTTGCCGAACAGCACCTCGTCCGCGAGCGGCTTCTTGATGTGCTCCTGGATCACGCGCGCCATGGGTCTTGCACCCATCTGCTCGTCATAGCCGTGCGCGATCAGCCACTTGCTCGCATCTTCGGTCAGTTCGATCGTGACATCGCGGTCGGCAAGCTGCGCCTCGAGCTGGAGGATGAATTTCTCCACCACCTTGGCGATGATCTCCTGCGACAGATGATTGAAGCCGATGATCGCATCGAGACGGTTACGGAACTCCGGCGCGAACAGGCGGTTGATCGCCTCCATGTCGTCGCCTTCCCGCTTGGTGCGGGTAAACCCATAAGCTTGCTTGGCGAGATCGGCGGCGCCCGCGTTGGTGGTCATGATCAGGATCACGTTGCGGAAATCCACCTGCTTGCCGTTATGGTCGGTGAGCTTGCCGTGATCCATGATCTGCAACAGCACGTTGAACAGGTCGGGATGCGCCTTTTCGATCTCGTCGAGCAGGAGCACGCAGTGCGGATGTTGGTCGACGCCGTCGGTGAGCAGGCCGCCCTGGTCGAAGCCCACGTAACCGGGCGGCGCACCGATCAGCCGCGACACGGTGTGGCGCTCCATGTATTCCGACATGTCGAAGCGGATGAGCTCGACGCCCAACGCCTTGGCGAGCTGCTTGGCCACCTCGGTCTTGCCCACGCCGGTCGGCCCCGAGAACAGATAGCAGCCGATCGGTTTCTCCGGCTCGCGCAGACCCGCGCGCGCGAGCTTGATCGAGGCGGCCAGCGCCTCGATCGGCTTGTCCTGGCCGTACACCACGCTTTTGAGGGTCTGTTCGAGGTGTTGCAGCACCTCCGCGTCGTCCTTCGATACCGTCTTCGGGGGAATCCTGGCCATGGTGGCGATCGTGGTCTCGATCTCCTTGATGCCGATGGTCTTCTTGCGCCGGCTCTCGGGCAGCAGCATCTGCGCCGCCCCCGATTCGTCGATCACGTCGATCGCCTTGTCGGGCAGCTTGCGGTCATGGATGTAGCGCGCCGACAGTTCGACCGAAGCCCTGATCGCCTCGTTGGTGTATTTCAGCTTGTGGTAGTCCTCGAAATAGGGCTTCAGCCCCTTCATGATCTCGATGGCGTCGGCGATGCTCGGCTCGTTGATGTCTATCTTCTGGAACCGCCGCACGAGCGCACGATCCTTCTCGAAATACTGCCGGTATTCCTTGTACGTGGTGGAGCCGATGCAGCGCACTGTGCCGGCGGCGAGCGCCGGCTTCAGCAGATTTGAGGCATCCATGGCGCCGCCCGAGGTGGCGCCGGCGCCGATCACCGTATGGATCTCGTCGATGAACATGATCGCGCCCGGGTACGCCTCGAGCTCTTTGATCACCTGCTTGAGCCGCTCCTCGAAGTCGCCGCGGTAGCGGGTGCCTGCGAGCAGCGTCCCCATGTCGAGCGCGAACACGGTGGCGTTCTTCAGCACGTCCGGCACTTCGCCGTGCACGATGCGCCGCGCCAAGCCTTCGGCGATGGCGGTCTTGCCCACCCCGGCGTCGCCGACGAACAGCGGATTGTTCTTCTGCCGCCGGCACAGCACCTGGATGGTGCGGTTGATCTCCGCCTCGCGGCCGATCAGCGGGTCGATCTTGCCTTCGCGCGCCTTCTTGTTGAGATTGATGCAGTAGGCTTCGAGCGCATCGCCTTTCTTCTTCGGCTCCTCCCCGGTCTTGGTGTCGGCGTCGTCTTCGGCGCCGCGCACCGGCCGCGTTTCCGACAGGCCGGGCCGCTTGGCAATGCCGTGGCTGATGTAGTTGACCGCATCGTAGCGCGTCATGTCCTGCTCTTGCAGGAAATAGGCGGCATGACTCTCGCGCTCGGCGAAGATCGCCACCAGCACGTTCGCGCCGGTCACCTCCTCGCGGCCGGACGACTGCACGTGGATCACCGCCCGCTGGATGACCCGCTGGAAGCCGGCGGTCGGCTTAGCGTCGTCCCCGCCGTCGGTGACCAAGTTTTCCAGCTCGGTTTCCAGATACGAGGTCAGGCTGCGGCGCAGGCGTTCGAGGTCCACGCTGCACGCGCGCATGACCGCGGCCGCATCCGAATCGTCGACCAGGGCGAGCAACAGGTGTTCGAGCGTTGCATATTCGTGGTGCCGCTCGTTGGCGAGCGCCAGCGCCCGATGCAGCGATTGCTCAAGATTGCGCGAGAAAGTAGGCATTCCGATTTCCTTGTCTGTCCTCCGCTATTTTTTCTCCATCACGCACTGCAGAGGATGCTGGTGCTTGCGGGCGAAATCCATGACCTGGGTCACCTTGGTCTCCGCCACTTCGTAGGTATAGATTCCGCATTCGCCGATCCCGTGATGATGCACATGCAGCATGATTCGGGTGGCGGTATCGTGGTCCTTGTTGAAGAACCGCTGCAACACATGGACCACGAATTCCATCGGCGTGTAGTCGTCGTTGAGCAGGAGCACCCGATAGAGGCTCGGCCGCTTGGTCTGCGGCCTGGTCTTGGTGATAACCGCGGTCCCGGGCGCCCCGGCGTCGTTGCGGCGCTTGCGGTCGTCATCGCCCATCCTTGGGCTCCCGGCGCCAGCCGGTGTGGCGCCGCTCATCTTGAGGCTTGGCAGATCGATCATGGCGAGCATGTCAGGCATGATAGGCAAGTCTAAGGCGACAGGTTCAGCGTTCAAGTCGACGGAAAGTTCATCATAAGGGCCTCCGAAGCGACCCGCCATATTTTCACGATCCAGTGGTTTTTCGGCAACCCACGGTGCCTCAAACCGGCGCGACTGGCCAGCAAAACAGACATAGCGGGCGTTAATCATGGCGCAAGAGGCGATCATTCACGGCAAATTCGTGAAAAACTAGGGCATCCGGCTTCACGGCGCTTCAAACCCTGCTCGGCTAGTTCCCTGCCCGTTAAGAAACCGCGCGCAACCCGATTTTAGTCCGGTTGACCGCAGGCCCGAAGCGAAAAACCGGCCGCGCCCCACAATGGAGCTCAGGCAGATGCCGCTGACCCGTTTTCTGTGCGACCGCAGCGCCAGCGTCGCGCCGTTGCTGGCGCTTGTCACCATACCGCTTCTGGCCTTCGTAGGCTCCGCCGTCGACTACAGCCGAGCGGCCTCTGTGCGCAGCTCGATGCAAGCGGCGCTCGACTCGACCGCCCTGATGCTGTCCAAGAACGCGCACACCCTCAACGAGGCCCAGCTCCAGGAGCAGGCGGTCAAACTGTTCTCGGTCAACTTCACCCGGCCGGAGGCCGCCAACCCGCAGGTGACCGTTGCCTACTCCGCCACCACCGCTGGCTATGCGGTGAGCGTCACCGGCGCCACATCGGTGCAAACGCAATTCATGAACATTTTCGGCATTCCGGTCATCAACGTCTCGAGCACCGCCAAGGTCAAATGGAGCAACAGCCGGCTGCGGGTGGCGCTCGTGCTCGACGTCACCGGCTCCATGTCGTCGAGCGGCAAGATGACCGCTCTCAAGACCGCGACCCACAAGCTGCTCGATCAGTTGCAATCGGTCGCCAAGGTGGACGGCGACGTATATGTGTCCATCATCCCCTTCAGCAAGGACGTCAACGTCGGCCCCGCCTACTACGAAGCTGCCTGGATCGATTGGACCGATTGGGAGGCGGTGAACGGCACCTGCAGCAAGTCTACCTACAAGTCCAAGACGAGCTGCAACAACAACGGCGGCATCTGGACACCGAAGGCCCACAATACCTGGAACGGTTGCGTGACCGACCGCAATCAGAATTTCGACACGTCGAACACCGCACCCACTGTCGGCGGCACGCTGTTCCCGGCCGAGCAATATTCGTCGTGCCCGACACCCCTCATGCCGCTCAGCTACGACTGGGCCGCCTTGCATAACAAGATCGACGCCCTGGCGCCGGCCGGCAACACCAATCAGGGCATCGGTCTTGTCTGGGGCTGGCAGTCGCTCACCGGCGGTCCGCCGCTGAATGCACCGGCGCTCGATCCGAACTACACTTATCAGCAGGTCATTATTCTGCTCAGCGACGGTCTCAATACCGAAAACCGCTGGTACAATTCCGCCGCGCCCATTGACGCGCGCCAGCAGATCACCTGCACCAATGCCAAGGCCGCCGGTATAGTGATCTATAGCGTGCTCGTGATGTCCGGCAATTCCACGGTGCTGCAGAACTGCGCCAGCGATCCCAACAAATATTTCGCGCTGACCGACGCCAATCAGATCATCACCACGTTTCAGGCCATCGGCACTGAGCTTACGAAGCTGCACTTGTCGCATTGACGGAGCGGACGGCTTGGATGAAAGGACGCGACGGACAGTGGAAAAGGCGCGCCAGTACGAAGCGCGCCGTCGCTTTAGGGCGGCGATTATCATTAATGGTGTGCAACCGCGATTGCGGAGCTGCTCGCCGCCGCGTTCACATGAATTTAAGCCCGATCTTTTCAATCCGATCCTTCCGGGAAGGATCGGAGAAAGCCGCGACTTTTCGCATCGAGCTTTACTGGCTTTTCATACCTGAAGTTTACGAATTCGCGTCACGAAAACCTTCCTGGCAGAGGCCGCCATGTTCAAGAAGTCGATCTTCAGCCGGCTCGAACATTGTTTGCGCGCGTTCAGATCTGAGCGCAGCGCCAATGTCACGGTGACCTTCGCGCTTGCGATCATTCCGGTGGTCGGCGCCGTCGGCGCTGCGGTGGACTACAGCCACGTCAATTCCGCGCGCACCGCCATGCAATCCGCGGTCGACGCCACCGCATTGATGCTGAGCAAGGAGGCGGCCAACCTTTCGAAATCGCAGCTCGAGCAGAAGGCCAACGCCATATTCTTGAGCCTCTACACGCGCCCCGAAGTGACCAACCTCAAGGTCGTGCCCACCTACAGCACCGCCGAAGGCACCGAAGTGGTGGTCAAGGCGTCCGGAACGGTGAAGGCGAGCTTCGTCTCGCTGATCGGCATCAATCAGATCGACATCGGCGCCTCTTCGACGGTCAAGTGGGGCAATACGCGGCTGCGCGTGGCGCTCGTGCTCGACGTCACCGGCTCGATGAACAGCGATGGCAAGCTTCAGGCGCTCAAGACCGCAACCAAAAATCTGCTCGATCAATTGAAGAAGGCGGCGACCAAGGACGGCGACGTTTACGTATCCATCATCCCCTTCAGCAAGGACGTCAACATCGGCCCGGAAAATTATAAGGCCACGTGGATCGATTGGTCAGAATGGGACGCAATGAACGGCAAGTGCAGCAAGTCCAAGTACAAGAACAAGGACAGTTGCGAGGACAACGGCGGCAAATGGACGACGGCGAACCACAACACCTGGAACGGTTGCGTGATGGATCGCGGCAATTCGAACGGCCCCAGTTCGGGTAATTACGACACCAACGTGGTGGCGCCGGACCCCAAGATCACGGCCACCCTGTTCGCCGCCGAACAATACAATTCGTGCACGCCTGCCGTCATGCCCCTCAACTACGATTGGAATGCGATGACCAACCTGATCAACGGCCTCACGGCGGCCGGCAACACCAATCAGGGGATCGGACTGGCGCATGGTTGGATGTCGCTGGTCGGCGGCGGACCCTACGGCACGCCGCCCGCCGAGGACCCCAAATACAAGTACAACAAGGTCATCATTCTCATGAGCGACGGCCTCAACACGCAGAACCGCTGGTACACCAGCGCAAGCCAGATCGACGCGCGCCAAAAGATCACCTGCGACAACGTGAAGGCCGCCGGCATCACGCTCTATACGATCCACGTCAACACCGACGGCGATCCGAAATCGACGTTGTTGGAGAACTGCGCCAGCACCAAGGACAAGTTCTGGATGCTGACCTCGGCGAACCAGATGGTGGAGACATTCCAGCAGATCGGCACACAGCTCTCGAATCTGCGGGTGGCAAAATAGGCGTCAAACAGAAGCGCTCTGATACGCAAAACTGATGCGCAAAAAACACTGAGCCCGGCCGCAAGGCCGGGCTCTTGCATTCAGCCTGAACGCGACGGGGGGAGATCGCGCCGGGGCAGGTCACTTTGTCGCGGGAGCCGTCTTCGCCAGGTAGCTTTCGAACGGCTTGTAGGTCTCCTTGGCCAAGTCCGCATAGAGCTCGCCGAGCTTTGTCGCTTCGGCAATGAAAGCCTCATACGAGGACTTGGCGTAATCGGTTTGGATCTCGATCGCCTTCTCCAAGCTCTTTGCGCCCAGCAGCCTTTCGAGAACCTTCGTACCGTCCTCGAAGGATTTCTTCGAGAAGTCGGCCATTTCGATCACGATCGCCTGTGCGCTCTTGGTCAGCGCGCCGAACGATTTCAGGGTCGCATCCATGTTCTCGCGACCGAGTTTCTGCATTTCGTCGAAGTTCTTCACCATCACTCTGCCCTCCTCGCTCGCCCGCCGCGGGGCCGACGGGCCTGGGGTTGTCTGTAGCCTGCGCAGCTCGACCGCTCGCATAAGGGCAAGATATTGCACCGCACAAAAAAGTCAAGACGTATTTTTGCGACGCAAAAAGTAACCCTTTTTCATTGATTAGCTTAACATATTAGCAACCGCGCCCGCATAGTTTTAGCCCCTGTGCCTGGATTGCCACAGATTTTTCTGTGGAAATCCAGTCAGGGGGCTTTAAGGCCGCTCTCAAGAACCCAAACCGGCGGGCGTGGCCCGCCCGGAATCGCTGACGGCATCGGAGTTTGTGGGTGATTCGTCCCCAACGCCGAACCGCCGAGGGACGGGGAAGGACGAATGTTTCGCGTGCCGGACGGAGCCGCGCGCAGGCTTCGTGGTTGGATATCGCATTTTGTTGCCGCTTTGGCGCTCCTGGCATTCCCCGGAGCAGCGGCGGATGCACGCGCTGCAAAGCAGGCCCCCGACAGCTCTCGCTACGCCGCCATAGTCGTGGATGCCAACACCGACACTGTGCTGCGACAGGTTCACGCCGACAGCCTGCGCCATCCCGCATCGCTGACCAAGGTCATGACGCTTTACCTCTTGTTCGAGCGTCTTGAGAGCGGCCGCCTGAAGCTCACCACGCCGCTTCCGGTGTCCGCCGAAGCCGCAGCTCAGGCGCCGACCAAGCTGGGCCTCAAGCCCGGGCAAACCATCAGCGTCGAAGACGCGATCAAGGCCCTGATCACCAAATCGGCCAACGACGTCGCTGTGGTGGTGGCCGAGGCCATTGCCGGAAGCGAAGAGGAATTTGCCAGGCTGATGACGCGCAAGGCGCGCGCGCTCGGCATGACCCGCACCGTCTATCGCAACGCTTCCGGCCTGCCCGACGACGAGCAGGTGACGACCGCCCGCGATCAGGCGCGGCTTGGGATACACATCCAGGAGCGGTTTCCGCGCTATTACCGCTACTTCTCGCTGACCCGCTTCACCTATCGCGGCGCCACGATGCGCAACCACAACCGCCTGCTTGGCCAGGTCGCGGGCGCCGACGGCATCAAGACCGGCTACACGCACGCCTCCGGCTTCAACCTCATCGCCTCGGTGCGCCGTAACGGACGCCATATCGTTGCCGTGGTGCTCGGCGGCAATACCGCCGCTCAGCGCGACGCCCACATGCGCGGCTTGATCGAGCGCCACATCGTCGAAGCCTCGGTCAGGCGCCCCGACGTGAAGATCGCGCGCGCGCCGGCGGCAACCGAGACCCCCGCCAAGTCACAGGCAGAGGCTCGATCCGAACCGCGCGCCGAGGCTCGGTCCGCCCCGCAACCGCGATCTGAACCTCAGGCCGAGCCGCGCACCATTCCGCGCATCGTGATCGTGCCGGTGATCGCCCCACCCACCGACACCGCCAACATGGCCTCACCCGGCGCAAGTGAGCCGACCGCCACCGAAGCCGCTCCGGAGGCTGCTCCGATAGCGCCCGTGCGCGCTGCCACCCTGCCGCTGCCGATCCCGCAGCTCAATGCCTTTGCCCCCGCTCCCGAGGCAGCGCCGCCGGCGATCGAGGTGACCCCGCTGCCAAGCCCCGCCGAGACACAGCCGAAGCCGCCTGAGCAAGCGGTCACCGGCAACATCGGTGAGACGGCGGCGGAGCCCGTGCTGCGCATGACCCGTGCAGGCCGCGACGGCGGCTGGGCCATTCAGGTCGGTGCCTTCGAGCGCGAGGACGACGCCCGACAGCGGCTTCTCGTCGCGCGCAAGAAGGCGGCCGACCTGCTGAGCGGCGCCGATCCGCACACCGAAAAGACCACCAAAGGCGCAAAGACCTACTACCGCGCCCGTTTCACCGGCTTCGACCGCGCCGGCGCAGAAGCGGCATGCAAGGCGCTGCAACGCGCCGATGTCGCCTGCCTGGCGCTCAAGATCTGACCACGGAAATTGCAAATGGAGACACGATCAACGATGGCGGCGAAGCAGAACTTCTTTGGCTTCGTTGACGCGGGCGGCGAGATACGTCGAGCCCCCCTGGTCCGGATGGAGTTTCTTCATCAGCGAACGATGCGCGCGCGCGATGTCTTCCGCGCTCGCCCCCGGTTGCAGGCCAAGGATCTGATAGGCTTCCTCCTCCGACATTTTGCCGCCGCCGAACGCCCCCTTCCCCGCGTCCGCGTTACCTTGCGCGTGCTCACGCCAACGGGGCTCCCGGCGGTCAAGATAAGCAGCCAGTAGCGCGCGGCTTTCTTCGTCGATCTCGCTGAGCAGCCCGACGAGGGTCGCCACATCGAGATCGTCCAGCATCCTGCCTTCGTGCGGTCCGGCGAGGATGCAGCCGCGCATGTTGCCGGTGTCGTGGTCGAGCTCCATTTCCACGAAGGCGGCGCGCACCCGCGACACCTGGCCGGGAGACTTCTGCGTGCGTTGAAAAATGCTGGCGACGCCGAACGGTCCCCAGCCGAGCAGGCTCAGCCCGAACAGGCCGAGCGGAATTGCCATGTCGAGGCGCCCGCGGAACCCAAGAAAACCGGCGAGGGCCAGCGCCGCTACCCCGCCGATGGACGGCAAATAGCGCGCAAGCTGCTTGGCGTCCGCCTTGGTGAAGGCGTACAGCGCCCACAACAGGAGCGCCAGCACCACGATTCCGAACAGCAGGGCCGGCATGTCACTTCATCTGTTGCAGCAGCAGCGTGGCGCCGCCGCTGCGCTTGGCCGACAGGTTTTCCAGCGCCCGCAGGCCGCCTGCGGCATAAGCCGCCGCGGCCCGCAAAAGTTCTGCGAGCTGTTGCGCCGCGCCCGGATCGAACCTGCAATAGGCGCCGCGCGACAAGCGCGCGATCTCGCGGAACGCCTGCTCGGCGATCGGATCGCCTCCCTCCTGAAACATGAACGCTGGCACGCCGAGCAGGCCGATCTCACCCGCTGCGGCCGCCAGATCGTCGATCGCCTCCTCCATGGCATCGCCCACGAACACCAGCGCCTGCACCTTTTTCTTTTCCGTCTCGCGCCGCGCATGGGTCAAAATTTTTCCGATTTGGGTGTGGCCGCCGCGGCAGGTGATTTTGGTCATTAAATCTGCAAGCTGCCGCGCATCGGAGACCCAGCGCGAGGCGCGGCACTCGCCGATCCCCCGGTAGTAGACGAGCTGCACGTCGAGCCCTCCCACCTTCGCCGCTTCGCGGAACATGTCCGCCTGCAATTGGCAGGCGGTGTCCCACATGGGCTGCCGGCTCATGGTGGCGTCGAGCGCAAAGATCAGCCGGCCGCGCTGGCCTGTCGCAGTGGAGGGGCCGAGCGCTCGCACCTGCGCGAGAAAGGCGTCGATTTCCGCCCGCGAGGATGCGGTCGGCGCCTTGTTGCCGTCGGTCGGGGCCGGAGTGCGGTCTTTGGTCATGATTGGGCCTGTCGGAGCCATTCGCTCTTGCCTATAAGTGCCCCTTCGCGGCGCTGGCGCAATGGCTGCGCCGGCCGGTCGAGTAATCCTGGCTCTGGAGAGTTTCATCTTGGCCAAGCTCAAGGTCGCCCGCACCCTTTCCGTGTTGCGACGCAACGTCGCTCGCCTGCGCGGCCGCGGCGCAACGCTGGCCTTGGTGCCGACCATGGGCGCGCTGCACGCCGGCCATTTGTCGCTGGTGCGGCTGGCCAAGCGCCGCGCCCGGCGGGTGGTGGTCTCAATTTTCGTCAATCCGACGCAGTTCGCGCCGCACGAGGATTTTGCCACCTATCCGCGAACTTTTGCTGAAGACCTCGCCGCGCTAGCCGCGCTCAAAGTGGATCTGGTCTGGGCGCCGAGTGTGGAGCAAATGTATCCGGAGGGTTTTTGCACGCGAGTTGTGCTGGAAGGCCCTGCCACCGCCGGCCTCGAGGACGCCTTCCGCCCGCATTTCTTCGGCGGGGTCGCCACCGTGGTCGCCAAACTCTTTGCCCAGGTTGCACCGGACATCGCCATCTTCGGCGAGAAGGATTACCAGCAGCTCAAGGTGGTCGCCGCAATGGCGCGCGACCTGAACCTGCCGGTGAAAGTGATCGGCGCGCCCACAGTGCGCGAGAAGGACGGGCTCGCCATGTCCTCGCGCAACGCCTACCTCTCCCCGGCCGAACGCGCGGTGGCCCCCACGCTCTACCGAGTGTTGAAAGACTGCGCGGCACGTCTCGCGGCGGGCGAGACTTTCGCTACGACGCTGGCCGCTGGCAGCAACGAGATCGAGCGCGCGGGCTTTGCGCTCGACTATCTCGAAGCGCGCCACGCCGACACGCTTGCCCCCGTCGCCTCGATGCAGGACGGCCCCGTGCGCCTGCTCGTGGCCGCAAAACTCGGCAATACCCGCCTCATCGACAACATCGCCGTGTAGCTCGGAGAACGCCTCCCTCGCCGTCGTCCTGATTCAGTGCAAGCGTAGAGGCCGGGTCGCCACGGCGTCGGCGGCGTGTACGGTCGAAGCTCAAGCCGGATTACGCGCGGTTACCTTCCAGGAGCTCGAATCCATCATCACGCCGTTTGTGCCGACAAATTTGGCAAGCTCCGCCTTCAGCGCGCCCGCGATCTCCTCGTGCCGCGCCTCCGCAAGCTTGCCGGCCTCGCGGTAGACCTCGCCCGCCGGTCCGATGGCGAGCTGGAAGGCTGCCGCCTCGTCAACGTCCTTGCCGACGAACACTTGCGCGTCGACGCGTTCGAACTCGATATCCTTGTATCCGGCGATTTCCAGTTGTTTGGTCACCACTTCGGGATCGGCCATGGAGAACGGGCCCGGCCCGCAGGTCTGCGCGTTCTCCCCCGGCGGCGGCAAAAAACGCAGCACGATGTCCTTGGCGTGGCCGAGCCAGGGATTGTCCTTGATCCCGCGCCACACGATCATGGTCATGATTCCGCCGGGCCTGAGGCTTTTGCGCATGTTGCGCAGACCCGCCACCGGATTCTCGAAGAACTGCGTGCCGAAGCGCGAGAAGCAGAAGTCGTGCACCGGCTTGAACGGATAGGTTTGCACGTCGGCTTCCAGGAACGTGACGTTAGTTAAGCCAGCCGCCTTGGCGTCGCGCCGGCCGTATTCGAGGAAACCGTCGCAGCAGTCCACCGCGAGCACGGAGCCTGTCGGGCCCACGCGGCGCGCCAACTCGATCGCGGTGTCGCCGAAGCCGCAGCCAGCGTCCAGAACTTTGTCGCCCGGCTTGACCGGCAGCGTGGGAAAAATTTTCGCGCTGTGCAGCGTCAACCCGTCGACGATGATGTGCTTCCAGCGCACGAATTTGGGAACCAGCACATTGTTCCAGAATTCCACGTACTGGCTGCGTTCCGCCGCGGTCGCGGCAGCAGGTTGCACATTGGTCATGGGGCACCTCGCGTTGGGGTCGGCGGCCGGTCAACTATCTTGCGCGCTTGGACCCCCGATCACAAGCCGATTCACAGCAGTCCCAGTTCGCGCAGCTCGCGGCGCAGGCTTTCCGGCATGTCGCGCGCGCCGGGCGCCGCGCGATCGAGATCCGGTGGCGCATCCTTGACCTCCAGATACCGCCACCCCTGGAAGGCCCGATAGGGCCGCGGCTGCACCAAAATGCATTTGGGATCGAGCACGAGCTGGCAGCGGCTGATGCCGTCGCGGTCCACCACCGGCCGAATGTCGAGAATCCGTTCCCGACACAAAATTTCGCCGCGAATCACCCAATAGATCGAGCCGCCGTCGAGCAGCTCCTTTGCGCGCTTGGGCATCATGCGCGTGGTATGGATGCGCTCCGGCTTCTGCCCGCGCCGCTTCTTTTCCTTCAGCTTGGCGTTGATCCAATCCTGAAGGTCCTGGACCGAGTCGGTGCCGACGCTGAGCTTGATGAGGTGCAGTGTCATGAACGTTTGCCGTTCTCCGGCGCGATGGTCATCAGCCGCGCGCCCTCGGCGACCTGCGCCCCGGCCGCCGTATTGATTTCCGCCACGGTACCGGCACAGGGCGCCGCGATCGTGTGCTCCATCTTCATCGCCTCGATAATGGCAAGCCGCTGCCCCTTCGCAACCTTGTCCCCCTGCGCCACGAACAGCGCAAGCAGCCGGCCGTGCATGGGCGCTTTCACCGTGCCGTCACCGTCCGCATGGACAAAATCGCGCGCGACGCGATCCGCCCATTGCACGAGGCTCTGCCATCCTCCCCGCACTACGAGCACCCCATCTGCGGTCGCAAAGGTGCGCGCATCAAGCGCCGGCCCCGCGCCATCCACAGCGACCACAGGGCCGTCGCCGCCATAACGGATGGTTGCGCTCGCCTGCACCCCGTCGACCAGGATCGGTATCGTCTGCACGCGCGGACCTGACAGCGAGAATCCGTCGTTTGCCTCCCAGGGCGACGGCGACGCGTCATCGGCACGTTCGATGCTTTGCGCAATCCGCGCCATCTCCTGCCTGAGCAGCGTCGCCGCCCCGCACGCAGCCGCGGCGCAGTCGATCCCGGAGGGAACCAGCGCCACGAGATTCCGATCGATCAAGCCGGTGTCGATGCGTCCGGCGCGCACCTCCTCCGCACGCACAAGTGCCGCAAGAAACCCCGCATTGCTGCGCGGACCGGCGATCACGGTCCGCTCCAGCGCGTCGGCAAGCTTCGCCAGCGCCACCTCGCGCGTTGCAGCATGCGCGATCAGTTTCGCGATCAATGGGTCGTAGTGCGGCGAAACCTGTGCGCCCGCCTCCACGCCCGTGTCGATACGCACGCCCTCGGGAAATTCCAGCGCCAAAAGCTTTCCCGTGGACGGCAGAAAGCCGCGTGCCGGATCCTCCGCATAGATGCGCGCCTCGACCGCATGGCCGTTGAGCAGCACTTGGTTCTGCCCAAGCGACAGTTTTTCCCCTGCCGCCACGCGGAATTGCCATTCAACCAAATCGAGGCCGGTGATCGCCTCGGTGACCGGATGCTCGACCTGCAGCCGCGTGTTCATTTCCATGAACCAATAGCTGCCGCTTTTTAGCCCGCGCGTTCCGTCGGCAATGAACTCGACCGTGCCCGCACCCACATAGCCCACCGCCTTCGCCGCGCGCACCGCGGCCGCGCCCATCTCTTCACGCAACGCCGCGGTCATGCCCGGCGCCGGCGCTTCCTCGATCACTTTCTGGTAGCGGCGTTGCAGCGAACAGTCGCGCTCGTTGAGATGAATGCAGTTGCCGTGTGCATCCGCGAAAACCTGCATCTCGATGTGACGCGGCTTGTCGATGTATTTTTCCAGGATCACGCGCCCCTCACTGAACGCCGCAACGGCCTCGCGCTGCGCAGCCTCGAGCGCGGAAAAGAATTCGGCGGCCGCCTCGACCCGCCGCATGCCTTTGCCGCCGCCGCCGGCCGCAGCCTTGATGAGGAGCGGATAGCCCAACCGATCGGCCTCCTTTTTTAGCGATGCTGCATCCTGCTGTGCGCCGTGATAGCCGGGCACCACCGGCACCCCGGCCTTTTCCATCAGGCGCTTCGCCTGGTCTTTGAGTCCCATCGCGCGGATGGCCGCCGGCGGCGGTCCGACGAAGACGACCCCCGCCGCTGCGCAGGCTTCGGCAAACGCCGCGTTCTCCGCCAAGAACCCGTAGCCGGGATGAACGCATTCCGCCGCCGCTTTGCGTGCGACCTCGATCAGGCGCTCGATGACCAGATAGCTCTCGCGGGCCGGCGCCGGCCCGATCGGATGCGCCTCGTCGGCCAGCCGAACATGCGGCGCATTCCGGTCCGCCTCCGAATAGACCGCCACCACGCGCATGCCGAGCCGCCGCGCCGTGCGCGCGATGCGGCAGGCGATCTCGCCGCGATTGGCGATCAGGACGGAGGAGAACATCCGGGTTTGGATCGCGCCTCTCCGCGGCGGCCTCAGGGTCGACAGCGTCGGGCAAAATACACCGAATTTTGCTTCTGCAGGAATCAGCAGTGTCAAGGGAGCGGCCCAGCGCGAACCGAAGCTGTGCCGCCTGGCAAGCGAAACGAGCGGTCGTCGCTAGTTTTCGGGGCCGAGCGTCTGCGGCGGCGGCGGACGCCGCTGCGCGGTTGGCGGCCGATTGCTCGATTGCGTGCGCGCCGGCGGCTTCTGGGCCTCCGGCGCAGGAAGGGGCGCGGCGGCGTTCGATTGTGCGCGCACGGCCGGCTTTTGCGCCTCTGGCGCCGGCGGGCCCACGACCGCACCGGAACCGCTCGGCGCCGAGCCGGTCGGCTCCGCGTTCATGATGCTGATGGGCGGGATCGAAGCCGCGGAAGGAAAGCTGTATTTGCTTCCCGGTACGGAATTCGGCATCTCCGGCGCTGCGGCCGCGACCGGCGGGGCGGACGAGGGGGCCGCATCCACCGCCGAGGTCGGCTCGTCAGGCCGCCAGTGGAGCGAATAGCGGGCCACATGCGCTGCGAAGGCGCCGTCTTTCAGGTTTGCCTGGATTCTGCTTGCGTCGCCGAACATCCGGAACTCCGGGCAGCTCTCGGCGTTGCAGCCGCGGCGCGCCAGCGCCTGCGCCACCACGCCGAAACGGTCCGCCTCAAGCCCCTGTCGGAGCGGTCCAAGCTCGGCGGAAAAGGTCCTCTCGCGCTTTGCGAATTCGAGACCGTCCGCCAGAAGTTGCAGCCGGGCCTCCGCATAGGCGACCGCAGCAGCGACCGTCTGCGGGCTAGCGAACACCGCCTGCGCACAGGCCGTCTCCACCGCCTCGTGTCCGACCCCGTTGAGGCAGGCGAGCGCCGAGCCTGGCGCGAGCGCACGCGCCGCAAGCTCGGCCGCCCGCGTCTCCAGCGTCCGCCGTTCCGCGGCACGCTCGCGCGATAAAGACAGATCGAGCCACCCCCAGGCGAGCGCCGCGAACACCAGCACCGCAGCGCCGCGCAGGAGCACGGTGAGCGTGCCGCGCATGCCCTCGTCGCGGAACGCAAGCGCCCCTAGCACGACCACGAGCACAGCTATCGCCCCCGCCGCCCACAAGAGCAGCAGATAGGTTCCGCTCGCGGCGTGACTCGGCAGCCAGTCTTCGAGACCTGACATTTGTTTTGACCGACGATGATCGGCACGGAGCCTTCAGCATACGGCCCCGCGCTGAAATCTATTGTAATACGAAGGCCGGCGATTCCCTAGCCGCTTTGTCCTGAAATGCGCTCGATTGTCCGCCCTACTGCGGCTTGGCGCCCGAGACTTGTATGATGCGCGCCCATTTCTGGATGTCGGCGCGCAAGAATTGCTCGAACTCCGCCGGCGTCTTCACCATCGCGACCGCGCCCCGCTTGGTCCAATTGGCCTGCACGTCCGGCTTGTTGATCACCTTGTTGATTTCGGCATTGAGCTTGTCGATGACCGGCTTCGGCGTTCCGGCCGGCGCCATGATGCCGAGCCACAACACCGCCTCATATCCGGGCACGCCCGCCTCGGAAATGGTGGGAATGTCGGGTGTCACGGGAGAGCGCTTGAGCCCCGTTGAGCCGAGCGCACGCACCTTTCCGGCCTTGGCGTTCTCCGCCATGGTTGTGATGGCATCGAAACCCATCTGCACGTGCCCGCCGATCACGCTGTTGCGCATGTCACCCGAGGCCTTGTGCGGCACGTGCACGATGTTCGTTCCGCTCATGGCTTTGAACAACTCGCCCGCCATGTGATACGGCGTGCCCGGCCCGGATGAGGCATAATTGAGCTTGCCCGGCTCCTTCTTGGCAAGCGCGATGAATTCCTTCAGATCCTTCGCTGGCACCGACGGATGGATCACCAACAGGAGATCGGAATAATTGACGGTGGCCACCGGCACGAGATCGCGCAGGAGCTGGTACGGCTTGTTCGGGATGAGCGTTTCGTTGGTGGTATGGGTGTTGGACATCACCAGCAGCGTGTAGCCGTCCGGCGGTGATTTTGCGACTGCATCGGCACCGATCGTGCCGCCGCCGCCCGGCCGCGTCTCCACTACGAACGACTGCTTGAGCGCCTCGGAGAGGTGCTGCGCGATTTCACGGCCGAACACATCGGCCGGCCCGCCGGCGCCGAACGGGACGATGAGTCTGACCGTCTTGCTTGGGTAACTCTGCGCGGAGGCGGAAAGCGGCGCGATCAGCGTCAGGGCGAGCGCGGCGAGCGCAAAGCGCAGGGGCAACATGGAAACCTCCCGGATGGTTGCAGGCGTGGGATAGGCGTGGGGATAAACGCTTGATAGGTGCGAATTATTCCCTTGCATAGCACCGTGCGGAGGGCGGGGATAGTGCACCCTTCGCCGCGCGGCATGCGCACGGCGCGCGAAAAATTGCGCGTTAAAGCCGGGCCTTCGTTACTGGTCGCGGTCGAGCTGGCTTTCTTTCGCCACCCGCTCGAACGCTTCCGATGGGCTTTTGATGCGGTACTGGTGTTCGTCGCCGTCCGGCGGCAGCAATTTGACGATCTTGAAGCTACCGCTTGCGCCGAAACGCCCAAAGGGCCCCGCGGTGTAACGTACCGACTGACCGACTGAATACTTATGTGTTTTCAACAAACAGCACTCTCCCCTGGTCTGTTGCTCACGCCCCCCAATGAGCGGGCGCCGCCGCATGTCTTCGAACGGATTAATCATATAGCAACTTTCTCCGCGGTGCAGGGAAAAATGCGCCACAAATCCCAACAAATCGCTCTAGGCAGGCGGACAATCTATAGTCAATTCAATATCTTACCACGCAGAACTGGCACGAATACTTGCCGGTAGAATTCGCGATGGCAAAAGGGGCCGTCCCTCACCCTGCAAAAGAGGGCAAAAGGGGCGAGTGCGACAGAAAGCCACGAGGAGCGACGCCCAGCCGCTTTTACCCCCATCACGGCTTCGCGCCTGCGGGCGCCACGGCCGTGCTTTGCATTCCAAGCCGGTCAAGGGACTGCCGCACGTATCCTGTTGCCTTGGCCTCTTCGACATAGGCGCTGGCAAAGGCGAGCGCGGCCGGCCGGTTCTTGGGCATCGCCACCGCGACATAGGAGTTGAGGAACGAGCCTGGCAACAGCCGCGAGCCCGGCAGGCGCGCCGCCATCTGCATGAGCGATTCGCGCGATTGGGCGACCGCATCGACCTTTCCGCTCCGCAGCATGTCGAACAGTTCCAGCGCATTCTTGGCATAGATCATGGTGACGTTCTTGAGCGAAGCCTGCGCCGCCCGCGCGGTGGCCGTGTTTTGCACCCCGGCCGCGCGCACCCTCGGCTTGTCCACGTCCGCGAGCGTCTGCATTTTCGAGCCGGGCGCCACAAGAAACGTGCTCTGCAGCACGATATGCGCCGCGCCGAAATCCACTTTCTGCTTGCGCTGCTCGTCGACCGGAATGAACGCCACGTCCCACGCGCCGGAGTCCGCCGCCTCGGTGAGCGCGCCGGAATTCGCATAGGGAACCCATTCGACCTGGACACCGAGCTTTCGTGCCAGCCCGCGGCCGAGATCCGCACTGATCCCGCGCGGCTCGCCCGATGCGTCCATCACCACATTGCCGGCGCCGGGCGTCAGTCCGAGGGCGATGCCCACGCGCAGCTTGCCCATGGGCAACAGCTCTTTGCGCACGGCTTCTTGGGCGAAAGCCGTGCCGAACATGAATATCGAGCCGAGCACGAACACAAAAAGAACGAGTAACCGCGATGCGATAAAACTCATGCCCCCCTCCAAAAACAGCCAACCGTGCCCGCACAAACTCCACGCCAGCCTAGCAGGCGCACCAAATCTTGCGCATGCGGAAAGGGCACCATAGGCGGGGCTCGCCGCCCTGCCCACCCCCCTGCGCGGAGACGCCGCCATCCATACTCTAACGCGAGAATGGATGTTATGCTCTGCAACGCCACACGGGAGGAACAGACATGCAGACCATGCCTTGGCGAATTTTTCTGACACTCGGCATCGCGATCAGCGCCGCGCTTGCGAGCACCGAGGCCCCTGCACAGCAATATCCGTCGCGCGCCATCACCGTCATCATTCCCTTTGCCGGCGGCAGCGCGAGCGACGTGGTCAGCCGCATCATGCTCGACAAGATGTCGAAGAACATGGGCCAGCCGATCATCGTCGAAAATCGGCCAGGGGCCGGAGGCAACACCGGCACCGCGCAGGCGGCCAAGGCTGCACCCGACGGCTACACGCTCCTGGGCGGCGGCTCCGGCCCGGTAGCCGCCAATGTGACGCTCTACAAATCGCTCGGCTACGATCCGCTGAAGGAGTTCGAGATGATCTCGCCCTTCGCGGGATTCACCATCGTGGTCGTGGCCAGCAAGAACCTTCCCGTCAAATCGCTCAAGGAACTGGTCGCTTACGTGAAGGAGAAGCCAGGCCTCAACTTCGGCTCGGTCGGCATCGGCAGCTCGCAACACTTGGCGGGCGAGTATTTCGCGCAGGTGACCGGCGCCAAGCTGACGCACGTCCCCTATCGCAACATCGCCCAATACGGCCCCGATCTGATCGCTGGCACCGTGCCGCTCGGCTTTCAGTGGTTCCCCAACGTCGCCGGTCCGATCAATGCCAAAGGCGCAATTCCGCTTGCCGTTGCCGGCGACAGGCGACTCCCGGCCCTGCCGGACACGCCGACCACGACGGAAGCCGGACTGCCGCAGTACAAGGTGGCGGGCTGGTTCGCCCTGCTCGCGCCCGGCGGCACCCCGCGGCCGATCCTCGAACGGTTGAACAAGGAGCTCGCCGCCGCATTGAACGATCCCGAAGTTCGCAAGGGCTTCGAGAAGGCGGGTGCGGTGCCGATGGCCTTGTCGCTCGATCAGGCCAAAAAGTTCCATGCCGAGGAGGTCGTGAAATATCGCGACATCATCACCAAGGCCGGCATACCGAAGATCGAGTGAGTGCGCTCACGCCTCCGCGCGCAGCACCTGTTCGGCATCGTAGCCGTAAAGGCGTTCCTGCTCGGGCGGAAACGCGGCCGTCTCGGGACCGCCGTTACGCCGCATGCGGCTGTTTCGCTCGGCGATCGCCGCGGCGTCGGTCATCTGGTACAGCTCCTCCTCGCGGCGGGAGAGGTCCTGCATCCAGGCGGTGCGCGGCTGGCGCAGCCGCACATAGCGCGCAAGGGCTGCGACCGGATCGTCCGCGTATTTCGCCAGACATCCGGCGACGACGTAGGCGTCCTCGATGCTTTGCGCCGCGCCCTGGGCATAGAACGGCAACATCGGGTGCGCTGCATCGCCCAACAGCACCACCCGACCCTGCTGCCAATCCGGCAACGGCTCGCGGTCGTACAGCGCCTGCCGCAGAAGTCGGGGCGTCGCGGCGATCACCGTCCGAATCGTCGGATGCCAGCCGGCGTATTCCGCCAGCGCCTGCTCGACGCTACCTTCGGCGAGCCACGACTCGCGCGCCGGTTCGGCCGAACGGCTGATCCCGATCCAGTTGAACGTGCGTCCCGCCGCCACGAAGTACTGCACGATGCTGCGATTGGGGCCCATCCAGACGCTGGTGACGCGCGGCAGGTTAAGATGCGCGAGCTTTTCCGCCGGAACGAGCCCGCGCCAGGCCACATTGCCGGTATAGCGGGGCCGCTCCGCGCCGAACATTTGCGCCCGCACGACCGAATGGATACCGTCCGCCCCGATCAGCACATCGCCGCTCGCGGTCGTGCCGTCGTCGAGGAAGATCGTCACGCTTCTGCCGTCCTGCGCGAAGCGGTTCACGTGCGCGTTCAGGCGGTATTGCGACCGCTTCAGTCCGGTCAGCAGGACGTCCAAGAGATCGGCCCGGTGAATGTGGTAGTAAGGCGCGCCGAAACGGGCTTCCGCCCGCTCGCCGAGCGGTGTGCCGTAGAGCCGCTCTCCTGTGTCCCATGCGTGATAGTCGCGGCTTTCGGGGAACACGGCCACCCGCGCCAGCCCCTCGCTCAAACCGAATGAGCGGAGAATACGCGCTGCATTGGCGCTGATTTGGATTCCGGCGCCGACCTGCCGGAAGGCGTCCGTTTGTTCGAATAGGACCGCCTCGATGCCGCGCTGCGCCAGGGCAAGCGCTGCCGTAATGCCGCCGATGCCGCCGCCGGCGATCAGCACTTTGAGAGACCTGCGCGACATGACCCCAAATTCGCTCCCTGTATAAGACCGGAAGAGCGCCCGGGCCTCTCCTAACGGAACAAGTGGGCGCGATCCGTCACGATCAGGCGACGCTCCTTATGCTTAAAAATTTAATGCCGAAGGGGCGCCGCCCTCAACGGGCGACAGTGCAACGCTGCCCCGCGCCGATGCCCTTGATGCTGCGGCTGAAAATACCGGTTTTGTAGCGGGCGATTTCCTGCTTTGATTGGCGACGGGGAGGCCGGTGCGGGCTCTTTAAGCCTTGGGGGATTGTAGCGGTGTCGAAAGGCAGCGGCGCTACAAGGCCGGCATGCGCCGGGCGCTGAAACTTCATCCGGACTCGCGGTGTGCCGCAGCCGTCGGCGTAGCGGTGGACGTGGCGCGTTCAGGTTCCAGCAACCTCGTGCTGCGATACGTGGTGACGGGACGGATGAGCGAGCTCAGCATTCCACCTCTTGCCGCACTGCGCCGCGCTGACGAACTGTGGCGTCACACCTGTTTTGAGGCGTTTCTCCGCGCGCTAGCCGACGAAACGTATTACGAGTTCAACTTCGCTCCCTCCAGGCAATGGGCCGCCTACCGCTTCACCGGCTACCGAACCGGCATGTCGGTAGCGCACGAGTGTCCGGCACCGCAGATTGAGGCCCTCGCGGACCCTGCTTGCTGCGAGGTGCGCGTCTCGCTCGATCTGGAGCCGCTCTCCGGCCTGTCGCGGCATGCGCCCTGGCGGCTTGCCCTTGCGGCGGTGATCGAAGATTTGCGCGGCGGCCGGTCGTACTGGGCCTTGGCGCATCCGCCGGGCAAGCCCGACTTCCACCATCCCGATGGTTTCGTGCACGAGCTTCCCGCTGTGGTTTACTCATGAGATTTGGCCTCGACCGCCTGCTCGCCGATCCTGCCCTGCGCGCCCCGCTCAAGGGGCGGCGCGTGGCGCTGCTCGCGCATCCGGCCTCGCTGACGCCCGAGATGACGCATTCGCTCGACGCGCTCACCGCCTGCGGCGACCTGAAAATCACCGCCGCCTTCGGCCCGCAGCACGGGCTGCGCGGGGAGAAGCAGGCCAACATGATCGAGACGGACGACTACACCGACCCGGTGCATGGCATTCCGGTGTTCAGCTTGTACGGCAAGGTGCGCAAGCCCACGCCCGCGATGCTGGACACCTGCGACGTGATCCTGGTGGATCTGCAGGACATCGGCTGCCGCATCTACACTTTCGTGACTACGCTGCGCTACGTGCTGGAAGCCGCGGCCGAGCACAGCAAGGCCGTGTGGGTGCTCGATCGTCCCAATCCCATCGGCCGGCCGGTGGAGGGCCTGCGGCTGCGGCCGGGCTGGCAGAGTTTTGTCGGCGCAGGTCCCCTGCCCATGCGTCACGGCCTCACGCTCGGTGAATTGGGATTCTGGTTCATCGCCCATTTCAAGCTCGATGTGGACTATCGCGTCATCGAGATGGAAGGTTGGGATCCGGACGCCGCACCGGGCTTCGGCTGGCCGCTCGGCGAACGCGCCTGGGTGAACCCGAGCCCCAATGCGCCGAACATCTATATGGCGCGCGCCTATGGTGGGACGGTGATGGTGGAGGGCACCACTTTGTCCGAGGGCCGCGGCACCACGCGGCCGCTTGAGCTGTTCGGCGCGCCCGATATCGACGCCCGACGCGTGATGCAAAAGATGCAGGCGCTCGCGCCGCAATGGCTCGAGGCCTGCCGCCTGCGCGAATGCTGGTTCGAGCCCACGTTCGAGAAGCACACGGGAAAACTCTGCCACGGCATACACATTCACGCCGGCGACACCGGCTACGACCACCAAAAATTCAAGGCTTGGCGCTTGCAGGCGGTCGCCTTCAAGGCGATCCGCCATCTGTACCCAGACTACCCCCTCTGGCGCGATTTCCGCTACGAGTACGAAGACGGCAAGCTCGCCATCGACGTGATCAACGGCAGCCCGCTGTTGCGCGAATGGGTCGATGATCCCAAGGCAACGCCCGCTGATCTCGATGCACTGGCTGCCCCCGACGAACAGAGCTGGCTCGCCGAGCGCGAGCCGCATCTGCTTTACGCGCGGCGAGAGGCCGGCGTCGAGTGGACCAAGGTGCCCCGCCGCCGCGCCACCTGATGCAGGCCTCCGCCATACAGGCTCTGCCGCCCGCCGCAGCGACAGGTTTCAAAATTTCTCTACCCACGGCCTGAGCTCGATCTCCCACGCCCAGGCGCTGTGCGGCTGGTGGATCAGGTGCAGATAGCTTGCTGCGATCGCATCCGGGTCGAGCAGGCTCGCCGGCGCGTCAGGCGGCTCGGGCCGCCGCGCGCTCTTGATGCCGCCGTCGATCACCACATGCGCCACGTGGATGCCTTGCGGATGCAGTTCGCGCGCCATGCTCTGCGCAAGCCCGCGCAGCGCGAATTTGCCCATGGCGAACGGCGCCGACTCCGCGTAGCCCTTGACGCTGGCCGAGGCGCCGGTGAACAGGATGCAGCCATGTCTTTTGGGCAGCATCCGACGCGCCGCCTGCTGCGCCACCAAAAATCCGCCGAAGGCGCTCACCGCGAGCGATCGTTCCACCTCGGCCGGGTCGAACCCGATCAGCGGTCCGCGCGTCCGGTAGCTCGCGTTGTAAATCACGATCTCCGGCGCGCCGAACCCGGCGTCGAGCGTCGCGAACAGTTTTTCCACGTCGGCGCGCTTGCTGGCGTCGCAAACATGCGTCCGCGCATCGATCTCTTTGGCCAGCGGAGCGAGATCGTCAACACCGCGCGCCGCAAGCGCCACCTTGATGCCCTCCTTGGCCAGCACCCGCGCCAGTGACGCGCTCAGTCCCGAACCCGCGCCCACGATCAGCGCCGTGTTGAACCGCTCATAGGCCATGACATTTGCTCCTTCGCCTGCCCCGCGGGAGCAGGCCACAGTCCGGCGAAGCGCACAACCTCATTGCTCTGAGCCGCTGTCGATATATCCTGCCGTGGGAGGTCCGCATGCGAGCAGCCTACTATGAGCGGAACGGCGCCGCCCGCGAGGTTCTGCAACTCGGCGAGGTGGAGACCCCGCGCCCCGGCCCCGGCGAGGTGCGCGTGCGCCTGAAAACCTCCGGCGTGAATCCCTCCGACGTGAAGGCGCGCGAGGGCCGCACGCGCAAGATCGCCTTCCCGCGCGTGATCCCGCACAGCGACGGCGCCGGCGACATCGACATGATCGGCGACGGCGTGCCCGCAACGCGGCTTGGCGAGCGCGTATGGCTGTGGAACGGCCAGTGGAAGCGCGCCTTCGGCACCTGCGCCGAATACATCGTGCTGCCTTCGGCGCAGGCCGTAAGACTACCCGCGCACACGAGCTACGAGGCCGGCGCCTGCCTCGGCATCCCCGCCATGACCGCATACCACGCGGTGGCGGTGGCCGGGGCGAACGCCGCCAGCACCCTCCTGGTAACCGGCGGCGCCGGCGGCGTCGGCCATTATGTCGTTCAGTTCGCCAAGGCGTGCGGCGCCGTGGTGATCGCCACCGTCAGCTCCGAGGCCAAGGCCAAGCTCGCGCGCGAGGCCGGTGCCGACCACACCATTGACTACAAGCGCGAGAACGTCGCCGCCATCATCAAGGACCTCACCGACGGCGCCGGCGTCGACGCCGTGATCGAGATGGATCTCGCCGCCAACGCAAAACTCTACCCTGGCGTCCTACGGCCGCGCGGCACCGTCGTGGTGTACGGCACCGGCAGTCCCGAGGCGCAGATCCCCGCGCAATTCCTGCTCGTCAACCAGATCGTGATGCGGTGGATTTTCGTCTACGAGCTGACGCCCGACGAACGCACCGCCGCCATCAACACCATCAACCGCATGCTGGAGAACAAGACGTTGATCAACAACGTGGCACTCACCCTGCCGATCGACGACATCGTCGCTGCGCACGAGGCGGTGGAACAGGGCAAGGCCATGGGCAACGTGGTGGTGACCCTTTGATCCCTCAGCACCTCCGGCTGCCGCGTCCTCAGCGTCGCGGCGGCCGGAAATCCTGGCTCGGATAGGGCGAGCGGAACGGCGTCCGGATCACGATGAACCCGCGGCTGGCCGATTTGTGGCAATCGTTGCAGGCGTCGGTCAGCTTGTAATAGGCGACGGAAAAATTTTTGAAATTTTTGGCCTCCACCGCCTTCTCCAGCTCAGACACGGGTCCCTTGGTGATCACTTCGATCATTTTGCCGACGGGGAGATCCTTGTAGACCGGAATGCGCTCCTCCACCTCCTCGAACAATTCCTTGATTTCCCCGAGCTGATAGGCGGCAAGCGGCCAGTTCTGCGCCCGCGCCGCGAGCCAGAGCTTGGCATGCTGGGCCTGAATGCCGAGCATGAATTCGGCAAGCGCCGGCGTGTAGGGCTTGGCTTGCGCCTGCGCAGCCGGAGCGACAGGCCCGGCCGGCTGCGTCGGCTGTGCCGGCTGCGAGCGAGCCGCATCGAGGACGATTGCAACGACAACCGCCGCCGCCCCAAATCCCGTCCACACAGCCGGCCACCGACGGACGCTCCCCGCGCTGCGCTGTCGCGCTTTGCGCGCGCACATCAAAATCCTGCTCATGCGAATTCTCCCGCAGAATCGACGACCTCAACCTAACACGCCCAGCAATCTAACACGCGCGGTACCGCCGCCCCCTTGCCAACCCCAGCGCATGCTTGCCAACCCACTCTTGTCGCCGCGCCATCCGGTTCTAGATACTGGCATGGATCGGCGCGCGGCAGCCCTTTGCGGCCGCGGGGCGTGAGTCCGCCGTGTGCGTTCCGCCGTGTGCGTTCCGCCGTGTGCGTTCGGCCGTATGGCTGAAAGCGCCGGCGCAGCAATCCGCATTCCAATCTGCATTTCGGGAGCAGCGATGTCGCGCTTTCTGATCATTCTCGGGCTCATCATCCTGATCACCGGTCTGTTGTGGCCTTGGTTGTCGAAGCTCGGGCTCGGCCGCCTGCCCGGCGACATCGTGATCGAACGCGAAGGCACCCGCATCTACATTCCGCTGATGACCAGCCTCATCGCCAGCATCGTGCTCTCGCTCGTGCTGTGGGTGCTGAACCGGTGAGGCGAAGTTGGCGTCCGACCTTGCGGCTGATATCGATGAGGAAAGCCAATGACCGGGAGAAAAGGCGCTACGGCGCGGAGATCGAGACGCGGCGGCAGCTACCTGAAGAAGGTCGATAAATAAGTTCTCGGTCCGAAGGATTACAGAAATCCTGCGAAGTTCATGATTGTTACTTGCAGTGCTTTTGTAAATTTTGCGTGCAGAGACACGCAGCGGATCAACCTTATTAAAGGATCCGCCTTAAAGCATGATGAATTGAAATTGCCTCATGTCCCGGGCGCAGCGCAGCGCGGAGCGTCAGCGCACCAGTGCGCTGCTGACCCGGGACCGCGCAAGGGATCAACGTTGAAAATCGTCACCGCTGCACGGCGCTGTGCGGCATCGCCCTTGGCGGTCCCGGATCAGCGGTGCACCGATCCGCGCCTGAAGGTGCTGCGCGCTGCACCGCATCCGGGGCGCGCCAAACTCATCTCATCACGCTTTAGCAAGCCATCACGCTTTAGCAAGCGGCCTACATCCTAAACACCCCGAACCTGGTCTCCGGGATCGGCGCGTTCAGCGTCGCGGCGAACGCAAGCGCCAGCACCCGCCGCGTCTCGGAAGGCGCGATGATGCCGTCGTCCCACAGCCGCGCGGTGGCGTAGTACGGGTTGCCCTCGTCTTCGTATTGCTGCCTGATCGGCGCCTTGAACGCCTCCTCCTCTTCTTTCGACCAGGTCTTGCCTTCCGCTTCCAGATTGTCGCGCCGCACGGTGGCGAGCACGCTCGCCGCCTGCTCGCCGCCCATCACCGAAATGCGCGCGTTCGGCCACATGAACAGGAACCGCGGCCCATAGGCGCGGCCGCACATGCCGTAGTTGCCTGCGCCGAACGAGCCGCCCACGATCACCGTGATTTTCGGCACCTGCGCGCAGGCCACCGCCGTCACCATCTTGGCGCCGTCCTTGGCGATGCCACCCGCCTCCGCCTCGCGCCCCACCATGAAACCGGTGATGTTCTGCAGGAACAGGAGCGGCACTCGCCGCTGGCAGCACAGCTCGATGAAATGCGCGCCCTTCAGCGCGCTCTCGGAAAACAGAATCCCGTTGTTGGCGAGGATCCCCACCGGAATCCCGGCGATATGCGCAAAGCCCGTGATCAGCGTGGTGCCGTACAGCGCCTTGAACTCGTCGAATTCCGAGCCGTCCACCAGCCGCGCGATGATTTCGCGCGAGTCGTACTGGCGCCGCAGATCCGTCGGCACCACGCCGTTCAGCTCCGCCGGATCGTAGCTCGGCTCGCGCGGGGGCAGGAGCTGGATGTCCGCGGTCTTCTTGATGTTGAGATTGGCCACGATGCGTCGCGCAAGCACGAGCGCATGCGCATCGTCCGCCGCCAGATGATCCACCACGCCAGATTTCCGCGCGTGCACGTCGGCGCCGCCCAACTCCTCGGCGCTCACCACCTCGCCGGTCGCTGCTTTGACCAGCGGCGGCCCACCGAGGAAAATGGTCCCCTGCCCTTTGACGATGATGCATTCGTCCGCCATGGCCGGCACATAGGCGCCGCCTGCGGTGCACGAGCCCATCACCACCGCGATCTGCGGAATGCCCACCGCCGACATCGTGGCTTGGTTGTAGAAGATGCGGCCGAAATGTTCGCGGTCGGGGAATACCTCTGTCTGATGCGGCAGGTTCGCACCGCCGGAGTCCACGAGATAGATGCACGGCAGCCGGTTCTCGCGCGCGATCTCCTGCGCGCGCAGGTGCTTTTTCACCGTCATCGGGAAATAGGTGCCGCCCTTGATGGTGGAATCGTTGCACACGATCATGCATTCGCGTCCCTCCACGCGGCCGATGCCGGTGATCAGCCCGGCGCCGTGGATCGCGTCGTCGTACATGCCATAGGCCGCGAGCGGCGACAGTTCGAGGAACGGCGCGCCCGGATCGATCAGCCGCATCACGCGCTCGCGCGGTAGAAGTTTTCCGCGCGCTAGGTGCCGCTCGCGCGCGCGCTGGGGGCCGCCTTCGGCGGCTTCCGCGCGCCGCTTGCGCAATTCGTCCACCAGCGCGTCCATGCGCGCGGCGTTGGCGCGGAACTCTTCCGCATAGGGGTCGATCGACGAAGCAAGTTGCATGCGCGCATCACCGTGATCCGGCCGCGACTCTAGCCGCGACGCCGGGCCGGCCACGAGGGGGTGGCGGCTTCAGGTCCACAAGGCAAATGCATGGGCTCAGGGCATTCCCCACCCGGCCCCGGCGGTGCTACGCCCGCACTTCCTGCCGTTGGAACAGCACGTAACCGACCACGAACAAGAGTATCGTCGCCGCGATCAGCGCCACCGTCTGCGGCCAGGCCAGCACCACGCTCTCCCAGAACGGCAGCGGGGCGCCGCGCACCATGCCTTGCAACTGGTCGAGGAACAGCGGCCCGAGCGCGCGCGTCTCCGGGTTGAGGATGGCCGTAATCGCCTCGCTGTAGAGGGTGCCGGGCGAGAGCCGCGCAAGCATAATCTGCCACACCAACGTGTCCGGCGTGGGCAGGCCGAGCATCAGGTAGCGGATGTCCGGCGGTGCGATCAGTTCCGCGATCGGCCGGGCCAGCGCCGGCCACAACAACGCAAAGAACAGCCACAGCCCGAGCGTCATCAGCGCTGCGGTGGCCGGCGCCCGGAACACCACCGAGAACAGCATCGCCAGCGCCAGCCATACCCCGGCGTAGCACACCGTCACCACCAGAAACACCATCGCCCGCGCCAGTTCCTCACCGTTGGGCGGAATGCCGAGCCGCACCAGGCCGAAGCCGATCACCAGGAGCCACAGGATCACCAGACTGATGGTGAGCGTCGCGAGCGCGGCGAGGAATTTGCCCAACAAGAGCGCGTCGCGATAAATCGGCTGCGCCAGAATCCGCGACAGCGTGCGCCGGTTGTGTTCGCCGTTGATCGCGTCGAACCCGAGCCCGATGGCCATCAGCGGCACCAGGATGCTGATCACGGTCACGAAGGTGAGCAGCGGCTCGCGCGGCGGCGCGAACAGCCGCATGAACAGGAACGGATCCTCCGCCGTGCCCTCGCGCAATTGCTCGGCGGCGATGTACACCACCACCGCACCGAACAACACCATCAGGAATTCGAGCACGAGCATGCGCGCGCTGCTCAAGTTGTCGGCGAGTTCCTTCAGGAACACGATGCCGAGCCCGCGCCACGGCGACCCCTCGCGCCGCGCGCGAGAGAACCACTGCTTCGCGGCTTCGGCCGGCTTGCGTTCGACGTCGGTAGCGCTGCGGTTCATGGGACGGCTCGCGGTTGCGCCCGCTGCGCGCCGGGATCCCCGTTACGCGGCATGGGCGACCTCCTGCTTTTGGAAGTAGCGGTTGTAGATCGCGTCGAGGCTCGGCTCCTCGACCGAGAGCCGCCGCAGCGCACCCCCGGCGTTGACCACCGCCGCCGCAGCCTGCGGCCTCACGTCGTCATCCGACAACAGCCGCAGCCGCCCCGGCCCGAGCCGTTCGACCGACCGCACGCCCGGGACCTGCGCCAGTTTTTCCGCAAGCCCCGCGCCGTCGGCTTCCACCTCCACGTGGTATCCCCCTCCCAGCACCTGGCGCGCAAGCTGCGGCACGGTGCCCATCAGCACGATGCGACCCTTGTCGAACAAGGCCACGCGGTCGCACACGCTCTGCACCCGCTCGAGCAGGTGCGAGGAGAGCAGCACCGCAACGCCATCCCTGCGCAGGCTGCGGATGATTTCCAGAAGCTCGGCCGTCGCCTGCGGATCGAGGCCGGATGTCGGCTCGTCCAGGATCGCGATCGCAGCTTTCTTCATCAGAATTTCCGCCAGTCCGAGCCTCTGCCGCATGCCGCGCGAATAGGTGCCGACGCGATCATGCGCCACCGAAGTAAGTCCGACGCGCTCGAGCGCGGCCTCTATGCGCTCCTGCCGCTCCGCCGCCGGAACGCCGATCAGGCGCGCGGTATAGACCAGGTTTTCCACGGCGGTGAGATTGTCGTAGAAGCCGACGCTGTCCGGCAGGTAGCCGACGCGGCTTTTCACCTGCAGCGGCTCGCGGCCGGGATCGTGCCCGAGCACGCGCACCGTCCCCGACGTCACGTCGCTCAGCCCGAGCAGCATGAGAATCGTCGTGGTCTTGCCCGCACCGTTCGGTCCGAGCAGCCCGAAAATCTCGCCGCGCGAGATCGTGAACGAGATGCCGTCCACGGCGGTTGTCTTGCCGTAGCGCTTGGTCAACCCGCTGACTTCGATGACGGTGTCACTCATCGCCGGCCGAACCTTGCCACCGCTCCCACCATCACCAGAAGCGCCACCGCAATGATGCCGGCGCCGACGACCCACCACTGCGTTGAAGTGCGCACCCCGATGCGGAAATCGGAGGAAGATGTCTCACCGCGCGCCGAGGCCCGCAGCGTCACCACATAGTCCCCCGCGACCGCCTTCGGCGGCGGCGTGATCTGCGCCTGCACTTCCTTGTTCTGGCCCGGCGGGATGCTGTCGATGGCTTTGGGTTGGAACTCGATCTTCCAGCCGCTCGGCCCGCTGCCCGACAGCTCGATGTCCTCGGCCGGTGCCGTGCCGGTGTTGGTCACCAGGATCGGGACTGTTCGCTCGACGCCTGCCTCCGCGCTCGCGCTCAGCAACCCGTCGCGCCCGGTCAGATTGAGCCGCGGCTGACCGGCGACCTCAAGCGTCACCGACGCTTCCGCCGTTGCATCCTCGGACTTGACCGAAACTTTGACCGGATAGCTGCCCGCACCGATCGTGCTCGGCGGCCGCACTCTCAGTTTGATGCCCTTGGACTGACCGGCCTCGATCGGGATCGAGCTGATCTCCTGGCTGCCGTATTGCTCTGTGAACGACGTTTCGAAGTTCTGCGGTGCGCTTGCTGTGAAGCTCACCACGAGATTGCGCCCGCTGTCGTTCTTGATGTTGAACTGATATTCGAACGAAGACTTGGCCGTGCCCCGCAGCGAGGGCAATTGCGCCTCTATCGAAAGCTTGGCCGGCAAATCTTTCGCTAGCGTGATCGCGATCGGCAGATTGACCTGGGCCGAGCTGCCAGCGGCGGTCACCGTCAGCGTGTGCGTGCCGAGCGCCGCGGTCGCCGGTACATCGACCCGCAGTTGCAACGAGACGCTCTGGTTGGTGAGCGGCATGGCCGCCGCCACCGGCTGGCCGCCGCCGAGCAGGGTTGCCGTCCACCCTGCCGGGACGCCGGACACCGACAGCTTAAGGTTCTCCGGCGGCAAGGCGTAATTTTGCAACCGCAGGCTGATCGTCGACGCAGCACCCGGCCGCACCGTGACGGCCGGATAGTCGGTCAGCAGGAAAATCCCCTTAATCCCGGCGGGCGCCTCGTGGTTCGTTGCCAGCGCGCTCGGCGCCGTGGCCAGGGTGAACGCAACTGCACAAAGCAAGGCAAGCACACGTAGCATGTCCATGTCTCCCGGCGGCATTCGCGGTTTCGCGGTTTTTAATGCGGCACCCTCCCCCTTCTGCAAGCTGCCGAAAAGGCCGGCGGCTCGAACAACGGCAAGAGTCCCCTCTTGGGATCAAACCCGGCAAAGGAATAGGTGCTTGCCGGATATTTGCAAGCCCCTTCGGGCATTTGGTCGCTCCGCGGAGCGCCTAGGCCCGCAGCACGGTCGGCCAATCGGGCTCGTCATGGGGAAGCACCCACGGCTCCTTGCGGGCCGCTGAGACCCACTCTGCCCAGGCCGGCAACGCCATCATGGCGGCCATGTAGCCGCGCGCCGCCGCCCCGACATCGATCGCATAGGTGTGAAAGCGCGCCACCACCGGTGCGTACATGGCGTCCGCCGCAGTAAATGCGCCGAACAGGAAAGGTCCACCCCCGCCGAACCGCGCCAGGCAGTCCGTCCACATGCCGTCGATGCGCTTGACGTCGGCGGCAACCTCCTCCGGCAACGGCATCTTCTTTGCCGGCCGCCACATGTTCATCGGGCAATGTTTTCGCAGCGCCGCAAAGCCCGCGTGCATCTCCGCGGCGATGGTGCGGGCATGCGCGCGCGCCGCCGC
Source organism: Xanthobacteraceae bacterium (assembly GCA_035574295.1). Lineage (GTDB taxonomy): Bacteria > Pseudomonadota > Alphaproteobacteria > Rhizobiales > Xanthobacteraceae > PNAI01. Next base: position 70,054 of record DATLYX010000039.1, on the reverse strand, counting down.
ATCGCGCGGCCACAGCCCGGCGTCGGGAAATTTTTCCGCGACATATTCGAGGATCGCGAGCGACTCCCAGATCCTGATGTCGCCGTCGATCAACACCGGCAGCTTACCCGTTCCGGAGATTTGCCCCACGCGCTGTTTGAATTCCGGCGCATCGAGCGAGATCACTTCCTCCTCGAAATCGATGCCCGCGACCTTCATGCCGATCCACGGCCGAAACGACCAGGACGAATAGTTCTTGTTGCCGAGTATGAGCTTGAGCACCGGGTCCCCTTTCGCTTGCACCGCGGCGTGCAGAGTGGCAGAGCCGGGCTTACGGTCAAGGGCTCGGCGTTGCCTCGGTGCGGTCGAACGTGCAGCATGCGCGTAAGCGCGATTCGCACCATGCCGCTGTTCTCGACCCTCGACCTGATTGCGCTCGCCTGTTTTGTCGGCGCCTGGATTGCCTACGCGATTACGGTTGAGAGGACGCCGTACGGCGGTCGCAGCCTCAACGCGCTGATGCACCGCTATCGCTATCAATGGATGCAGCAGATGCTGGCGCGCGAGGTGCGCATTGTCGACACCCAGATCGTCGCCGCCCTGCAGAACGGCAATGCCTTCTTTGCCTCCACCTCGCTGATTGCGCTCGGCGGCTCGCTGACGCTGTTGCATTCCAACGAGCAGGTGCTGGAGGTGATCGGCGCGCTGCCCTTCGCCGCGCGCACTACCGCCACCCAGTGGCAGGCTAAGTCGATGGGCCTTGCCATCATCTTCGTCTATGCGTTTTTCAAGTTTGCCTGGGCCTACCGCCTATTCAACTACGTGGCGATCATGATCGGCGCCACCGCGCCGATCGAACAAAAGGACTCCGCTGAGTCGAAGGCCCTGGCTGCGCGCGCCGCGCGCCTGACCGAAGTGGCGGGCCTGCATTTCAACCGCGGCCAGCGCGCCTTCTTCTTTGCGCTCGGCTATCTCGGCTGGTTCGTCAGCCCCGTCGTGTTTCTCGCCGCAACCGTCGCCGTGGTGGTGGTGATGTGGCGCCGGCAGTTTGCCTCCGACTCCCGCCGCGCCCTAGTCGGCGCATGACTTGCGCACAATACCGCTGTCGTCACCGTCCTTGCAGCGGGATGCGACGAGAGGGAAGTAATCATCGTCCTGGCCCTGGGAACAGCGCGGATGAGTGGCCGCTGATCCAATGGGCGAAAAGCCCGATCCATTCGCGCGCCGCAGTATCCGTGCGCACGAGGCCTTCGCCCGCGCGGGCAAACGGCGGCGCCCAATCGATCGTGCCGCGCGTTCGAAAATCCACTGGGTAAGCTTCCACCAAGAACCCGACCTGCCGAAACAGGCCGATGGCGCGGGGCATATGATAGGCCGAGGTCACGAGCAACCACCGCTCCCCAGCTCTTGGCGCCGCGATCTGCTTGGTAAACGCCGCGTTTTCGATGGTGTTGCGCGAGCGGTCCTCGAGTTTCACCCGCGCGCGAGACACACCGAGGGTTTCTAGCACACGGAGCGCAAAATCCGCTTCCGTCCCTTCGCGCAAGAGCAGGTTTCCGTTGCCGCCGGAGAAGATGATGCGGGCATCCGGAAACTGCCGGGCCAATTGCGCCGCCGCCACCAGACGTTCGGATGCCTCGTTGAGCGCCGCCGTGCCGCGCGCCGTCGAAACCTCCGGATTGATGGCGCCGCCGAGGATAATTATGCCGTCGGGCGCGCCGCCGCGTTGCTCCCAAGGCGCAAAACGCTGCTCGAGCGGAAGCATGAGCAGATTCCCCAGCGGCGAGAGTCCCGCAAGGCCGAACAGAACCACACTGGCAACCATCAGGCGCCGCCCGAGCCGCGCCCACCGCGTGAGCAACAGCAGTGCCCCGACCACACCCAGCGTCAGGATGAAATTAGACGGCAGCGCGAAGAAGCCGAGAATTTTTGATGCCGAAAAATACATGCGCGTCCTCAGCCGCGCTGTTTCTTCCAGGCTTCGTAGCGCGCCTTGGCGTCCTCGTCCGGCGGGTAGAGGCCGGGCAGCTTCACGCCGCGCGCCACTTCGTCCACCACCCAGGTCTCGTAGCGTTCGTGCTCCTCGCCTTCCTTGGCGACGAAATCCACAAGCTCTTTCGGGATCAGCACCGCACCGTCGTCATCCACCACGACCACGTCGTCGGGAAATACCGCAACGCCGCCGCAACCGATCGGCTCCTGCCAGCCGACGAAGGTGAGCATGTTCACCGACGCCGGCGCCGCCACGCCCGCGCACCAGACCGGCAGGCCGGTGGCGAGCACGCCGGCCTTGTCACGCACCGCCCCGTCGGTCACGAGCGCGACAACACCACGCCGCGCCATGCGCATGGCGAGGATGTCGCCAAAAATTCCTGCACCCGTGAGGCCCATCGCGTCGGCCACCGCGATGCAACCCTCCGGCATGGCTTCGATTGCCGCCCGCGTGGAGATCGGCTTGCCCCAGCTCTCCGGCGTCGCAATATCCTCGCGCGCGGGAACAAAGCGCAGCGTGAACGCCGGCCCCACGAGCCGCTTGCCGCCCGCCACAAGCGGCTTCGGCCCGTTCATCCAGCAGCGCCGGATGCCCTTCTTGAGCAGCATAGTGGTGATGGTGGCAGTGGTAATACGGCGAAGTACGTCGAAGGCGGCCTTCATGCAAAATCCTTTCCGGCGGTCGTCGGCGCCATAAAACCCGCAACCCGCCAGGCCATCAATCCCAATCCGGCGAGCCCGACCAGTCCACGATGCGGCCGCGCGGGTTTGCCAGCGCAGCGATCTGTTTCATTTCCGCCGCCGACAGCTCGAAATCGAAGATCGCCAAATTTTCCCGCAACCGGTCGGATTTGCTGGTGCGCGGGATCACCGCAATGCCCTGTTGCACGAGCCATCTGAGGCTCACCTGCGCCGCGGTCTTGCCAAGCACTTTGCCGATTTTGGCCAAAACATCGCTGTTGGAGGCGGAGCCGCGCGCGATCGGGCTATAGGCCACCACCGCCATGCCGTGCCGGCGGCAGGCCGCGATCACCGCTGACTGGTCGAGAAAGGGATGGCATTCGATCTGGTTGCACACCAAGGGCTCGGTGGAAAGTTTTGTCGCCTGCGCCAAGAGATCGACGGTGAAGTTGGACACTCCGATATGCCGCGCAAATCCTTCCCGCTTCATCTTGCAGAGCGCGCCGATGGTTTCGGCGAGCGGAATGCGCGGGTTCGGCCAATGGATCAACAACAGATCCACCGCATCGAGCTTCAGATTGGCAAGGCTCGCCTTGGTGGAGCGCTCAAAATCCTTGGCTGCAAGGTCGCTCTGCCAAACTTTGGTGACGATGAACGCTTCCTCGCGCGGCACGCCCGAAGCGCGCAACCCCTCACCCACCGCGCGCTCGTTGTCGTACATCGCCGCAGTGTCGATATGGCGATAGCCGAGCTTGAGTGCCTCCTCGACCATGCGCGCGCAGGTCCGCCCGCGCAGGTCCCAGGTACCGAGCCCGAGGAGGGGAATGCGCGCGCCTTTTGCCTCGATCGATTGGTCCGCAGCGCGCATGCGGTCAGGGCGTGTCCCACTTCGGTGCGTGCGGCGGGTTGACCACACGCAAGTTGGCGGCGTTGAGCTTTTTCAGTTCCGCCATCTCCGCATCCGACAAATTCCAGTCGAACACGTCAAGATTTTCCTTCAGGTGCGCCGGGTTCGCCGTGCGCGGGATCGGGATCAAGCCCTGCTGCGTGAGATAGCGCAGCGACACCTGCGCCGAAGTCTTGCCGTGTACCTTGCCGATGCGCTCGAGCACTTCGTTGCCCGGCACCTTGCCGCGCGCGATCGGCACATAGGCCACCACCGCCATGCCGTGCTTCTTGCTCGCCGCGATCACCTTGTCCTGGTTGATGAACGGATGCACCTCGATCTGGTTGCACACGAGCGGCTCGCTGGTCACCGCCCAGGCCTCGTCCAGCATGGTCGTGGTGAAATTGGCCACGCCGATGTGCTTGGCCTTACCGTCGCGCTTGGCCTTGTTGAGCGCACCGATGCTCACCTTGAACGGCACGTTGGGATTGTTCCAATGGATCAGCAAGAGATCCACATACGGCAGCCCGAGATTGGCCAGGCTTTCGTCCACGCTGCGCTGAAAATCGTCCGGTTGCAGATGGGTCTCGCGCACTTTCGTGCAGATGAACACCTGCTCGCGCGGCACGCCGGAGGCGCGCAACCCCTCCCCGTTCTCCTTTTCGTTCTTGTAGAACCAGGCCGTATCGAGGTGGCGGTATCCCATTTTCAGCGCGGTGGAGACCGCGTTGACGCACACGTCCTCCTTCAGGGTCATGGTACCAAGACCGATGGCAGGGATTTTGGCGCCATGCGCTTCGACGACGTGCATGAACAACTCCTGTGCTGCTTGATGCCCTTGGGTTCAAAGGAGGCACAGAATGCCGCGCGGAAGGGCCTCTGCCAACCCGCCCGCCGGCATGTGCGATGCCGCCTTGCACGGCCCCGAGACGAACAAAAATCCTCAAGGGATCAATAGCTTTCGAACAGCTTCGGAATCACTTTGCGAGCCGCGTCCGCGCCGGCCGCGCGCTGAATCATCAATGAATCAAATTACGAAGCGCCTGAATCGAGGTTTCAAGAACGCGTCGCCTCCTCTTGCCGCAGCACCGAAAACGCCACATCAGGCGCGTGTTCGATCAGCTTGAGCAACGCCCGCGCCGGCCCGCGCGGCACCCGCTTGCCCTGTTCCCAATTGCGCACCGTTTCTACCGGCACGCCGATGCGCAAGGCAAACTCCGTCTGCGTGAGTTTTACATTGGCTCGGATGCGTCGTGCATACGTTGCGCTGTCGGGTGAACCTGCGCTTTGCCCCGTCGTTGCCGACTGGGCTCCGGCAAGTGGATTTGGCACCAGCGGCGGTGCCCAGACATCGCGGACCGGTTGATCCTCAAATTGAAGCAGCGGCCCCTCGCTGCCGTCCGGCAGGATTGCCACGAGCCGCCCATCGGCCTTCAGTCGCACCCGCATCATGCCCGTCCCCCGTGGTTCACGGGCCTAGAATCGCACCGGTTCCGTTGAGGATTGGTAAACCAGAGCCACCATTGGCCGCCTCGGCCGCCGGCCTCGTCCATTGGACTATGGTGCATTGGCCGACTGAGCCAATGGCTGACCGCGGCTGCCGGATCCGCCGGATGTCCACGCCGTCGTCCAAGAATGCCCAATTCCGGTCCACAGCATAGCCGGCTTTTTTTTCGTGCACCGCCCGCACATGGACTGCGCGATCAGCGAACGAAAGCGCCTTTGCCCTCAGCTCGTCTTCTCGAAAATCTCTCGTCCAATCAACATCCTGCGGATTTCGCTGGTCCCCGCCCCGATTTCGTACAGCTTGGCGTCCCGCAGCAGGCGACCCGCCGGATAGTCGTTGATGTAGCCGTTGCCGCCCAGACACTGGATCGTCTCCAGCGCCATCCAGGTGGCCCGCTCGGCCGCATACAGAATGGCCCCCGCCGCATCCTCGCGCGTGGTGTGGCCTGCATCACATGCCCGCGCCACCGCGTACACGTAGGCTTTGGCTGCGTTCATGGTCACGTACATGTCGGCCAGCTTGGCCTGCATCATCTGGAAGCGGCCGATCGGCTGGCCGAACTGCTTGCGGTCATGCACGTAAGGCACCGCGAGATCCATGCAGGCCTGCATGATGCCGAGCGGGCCCGCCGCCAGCACCACCCGCTCGTAGTCGAGGCCGGACATCAACACGTTGACGCCGTTACCCACCGCGCCGAGCACGTTTTCGACCGGCACCTCGCAGTTCTGGAACACCAGCTCGCTCGTGTCCGAGCCGCGCATGCCAAGCTTGTCGAGCTTGGGTGAAGCCGAGAATCCGGGAAACCTGCGCTCCACGATGAATGCCGTGATGCCGCGCGCGCCCGCGGTGACATCGGTCTTGGCATAGACCACGATCACGTCCGCCACCGGCCCGTTGGTGATCCACATCTTGGTGCCGTTGAGGATGTAGCGGTCGCCTTGCCTGTCCGCGCGCGTGCGCATGGACACCACGTCGGAGCCCGCGCCCGGTTCCGACATTGCCAGCGCGCCGACGTGCTCGCCCGCCAGCAGTTTTGGCAGGTAGCGCCGCTTCTGGTCGTCGGTTCCGTTGCGTCGGATCTGATTGACGCACAGGTTGGAGTGCGCCCCGTAGGACAGGCCGACCGAGGCAGAGGCGCGCGAAATCTCTTCCATGGCCACGCAATGGGCGAGATACCCCATGCCTGCACCACCCCACTCTTCTTCGACCGTGATGCCGTGCAGCCCGAGCGCGCCCATCTCTGGCCACAGATCGCGCGGAAAAGTGTTTTCGCGGTCGATGCGGTCTGCCCGCGGCGCGATTTTTTCCTGCGCGAATTTTTTTGTGGTCTCGCGCAGTGCATCGATCTCGGCGCCGAGGCCGAAATCGAGGCCGGTCCACACGTTGGGAATCATGCCGCCCTCGGAGCGATTTTGCCGCCTTGCCGCTCTATCGGACATTATGACGCTCCCCGCCCGCCGTGTCAGCGCCGCCCGCTTCACGCGCTCGCGAGCGGCAAAGCGCGCAGGATCGGTCGCGATCCGGCGGCATCCGCGGCTGCCAGCAGCCGCTCGATCGCCTCGCGCGGCGCCGGCTTGGCGAACAGAAACCCCTGCATCTCCTCGCACCCAGCAAGCCGCAGCAGCACGCGCTGCTCTTCGCTTTCCACCCCCTCCGCCATGATACGCAGGTCGAGCGCACGGCCGAGCGCGACGATCGCCTGAACGATCGCCTCGCTGCCGCGTGCTTTGCCGAGCGGCCGCACGAAGCCGCGGTCGATCTTCAGGCGATCGAACTTGAAGCGTTGCAGATAGGTCAGGCTTGAATAACCGCTGCCGAAATCGTCGAGCGCAAGCTGCACGCCGATCGCACGCAGCGCATCGAGCCGCCGCTTGGCCTCGTCCGGGTTATCGATCAGCACATTTTCCGTCATTTCCAACACCACTTGCGACGGCAAAATTTCGCTGGCGCTGAGCGCGTCGGAGACCGCCACCACCAGCGTGGGGTCGCGCACCTGCACCGGCGAGACGTTGATTGCGACAAAGAGCTGCGGCCAGCGCCGGGCGTCGTCGAGCGCGCGGCGCAGAACGAATTCGCCGAGCGCGCCGATCTGGCCGGTCTGCTCGGCGACCGGCACGAAAGCGTCCGGCGGGATCGCCCCGCGCTCCGGATGCGCCCAGCGGACCAGCGCCTCGAGCCCGGTGATCGCGGTGCCGTCAGCGCTCACGATCGGTTGGTAGTGCAGATCGAGCGTGCCTTCTGCGAGCGCCTTGCGCAATTCGCGCTCGATGAACTGCCGCTCGGCGAACTCGGTCTCCATCGCCGATGCAAATTCCAGCATGCTGCCGCGGCTTTTGCGCTTGGCGGTCCGCAGCGCCAGATTCGCGCGCCGCAAGAGCTCCTCGCGCCCCGACTGTTCCTGGTCGGCATGCGCCACGCCCATGGTGACGGCGATCTGCACCGACTGCTCGCCAAGCCAATACGGCCGCTCCAGAGCGCGCGCGATGGCAGCGAACCGGTCGCAGGCCTCACCCGCGCTCGCCGCTGTCAGCAAAAGTGCAAATTCGTCGTCGCCCATCCGGCCCGCCGCCTCGCCGACCGCCTGCCGCAGCCGCTCGGCAAAGGCAGCGAGCAACCGATCGCCGTCCGCGCGGCCGAACGCATCGTTGACGTCCGCCAGTCGATCCACATCCGCGATGGCAAGGCTCACCACGTCTGCGGACGGCCGCGCCAGCAGCGCCTCGTCAATCAACCGCAGCATCCGGCGCTGATTAGGCAGACCGGTGAGCGGATCTTCGTGCGCGAGCTGCCAGGCGCGCTGTTCGCTGCCCGCAAGGTCGCGCACCGACCGCCGCACCTGCGACAGGGCCATGCCGGCAAATGCGACCAGGCTGAACGCGCCGAGCACCAGAAACGGCAGCAATTTTGCGAAGACCTCTGCGGTCGCCTGATCGCGCTCCCAGGTGAACCATCCGACGATGCGGCCGTCGCGGTCGAGCGCCGGCTGCACCTCGCGATCGCTCGAAGCAAGCTCATGCTCGAACCGCAGGCCTTTCAGCCCGTAGGCGCGCGCCAATCCATCCATCAGCTCCGAATCCAGCTCCGCGATGTCCGTGCCGCCCATGCGGATGTCGGCGATCGCGCCGACCAGCGCTGCGCGCCGCTCGTGCTCGCGGACCTCCTCGGCGCGGCTCAAGAGCAGGTAGCCGGCGACGGCGCAGAAGAAGATGGCGCTGAGCGCGAACAGTCCGAGCGTCGCGACGAGCCGCGGTGTGGCGAGGCGGCGCGCATGCGTACCCCAACTCTCCGCCATACTGGCACCGTCCCGCCGCTCACCAACCCTTAAAAAGAAGCTACGGCCGGCTGGTTAATGTCCGGTCATCAACGCGCCGCGCACCGTTAACTTTTGCTGACAGTCCCGCCGGAAAATGCGCGGTGTCCCGCAATTGCCGTCGCACCATCGCGCCACAAATCGCGTCAGAGTCAGTAAAGCGTTAAGCCGATGTTCACGGCCTGACCCTATCGTGGCTCCGGCAAGCAGAGGTTTACCAAGAGTCCGCGATGTCGCGTTGGGCCGCGTTGTGGTGCGGATTGGCCGTTGTGTGCGCGTCTTGGACTGCGCGCGCGTCCGAATGCCCCGGCAACCCGGACGCCCTGGGTGTAAGCCGGGTGATTGCAGCGGTTCCCGCCCGGTACATGCGCGTCGGCACCATGCAGTATGCCGAGACTCTGCCGTTGGCCGACAAGGAGCTGGTGCTCACCTTCGATGACGGTCCGCTGCCGCCCTTTAGCAACCGCGTGCTCGACATTCTCGCCTCCGAATGCGTGAAGGCCACGTATTTCGTGGTCGGTCGGATGGCGCGCGCCTATCCAAAACTCGTGCGCCGCATGTATGCCGAGGGCCACACCATCGGCACACACAGCGAGAACCACCCGGGCCTCTTCAACGAGATGCCGATCACCCGCGTCAAGACCGAGGTCGAGGACGGCATTGCCTCTGCGGCCGCCGCGCTCGGCTCCGCCAGCGCGGTTGCGCCGTTTTTTCGCATTCCGGGCCTGCGGCGCGGCAAGGCGGTCGAAACCTACTTGCGCGAACGCGGGCTCATGGTGTGGAGCGCGGATTTTCCCGCCGACGACTGGCGGCACATCTCGGCGAGCGAGATCGTGAGCGTCGCGCTCCGGCGCATCGAGGCCCGGCGCCGCGGGATTCTGCTGCTACACGATATTCAACCCGCCACCGCGCTCGCGCTGCCCGACTTGCTGCGCGAGCTGAAGACCCGCGGCTATCGCATCGTGCACGTCGTTCCCACGAGCAGCGAGCATTTCAGGACAGCGTCGGCGCCGCAGGAATGGCTACTCGCGCGCTCGCGCCAGGCTTGGCCGCAAATCATGAGCGCGAAATCCCCGCCCGCGCAGCGCGCGGCAAGTGAAGTTATCCTCGCGCCCCTCGATCTGCGCGCGACGCTTCCGCCTGCCCCAGTCGACCTGCGCCCCGCCATCCGCCCGCCGCTGGTGCTGTCGAACTGAGTGCGCGCAGGATCCGGAGGGCAGCGTAACACGGCCCCGCCGAACGAATCCCAAAGTCCACTTGGTGGTGCGGTCGAGAGGACTCGAACCTCCACGGGTTGCCCCGCTAGCACCTCAAGCTAGTGCGTCTGCCATTCCGCCACGACCGCAGGTGAATGCCGGCTTAACAGCCGGGCCTTAAAGGCGAGGGACGATTAACAAATAGGGTCCGGCGGGACAAGGCGGAAGCCGTCAGCGCACCTCCGCCGAGCGGGGCAAAAGCTCTTTGACTTCGACCGCGATGCGGTTGCCGCTCACCACCACGGTTCCCTTGGCCACGGGGTAGTTGTTGGCCAAAATTTTCACCGGATCGTTCTCCCGCGCCTCAAGCTCGATGATGGCACCGCGGCCGAGCCGGAGCACCTGGTGGATCGGCATCTCCGTGGTTCCGAGCACGACCGAAATGTCCACTGCGACTTTGTCGAGGGTCGGCACGATTCGGCTCCTTGTCCCGGCCCGCAGGTGACCACGCCATGGTTAGCAGGGGGTAAACAATCATAGGTTGCAGTGGACAGGTTTCCTGGAAAATGTCCCCGCTGCTGCGGTCTCACGAATGCTCATTGTCGAACCGCGCGTCCGCCTTTAGTTTGTAAGCCGTATCGTTTGGGGCTGTCGCAAAACGATGGCGAAAACTGGGGTGGCAAGCATGCAGATGAGATGGCATTCGGTTGCAGCGGCGCTGGGGGTCGCAGGAACGCTGGCGTCGGTGGCTGCGGGGGACGCTGGACCGAGCATGGCTTCGGCCTGGCTGTCGATTACCATCAGTCAGGAGGATTGCCTTCAGAAAGGCTCTGCCGCCATGCGGCAGCAGAGCTTTAACACGCGATTCGAGGTAGTGGGCAACGCTTCCGTTTTCGGGGAGCGGGGCGATTACACGGCTTTGATCCGCTGCGCCGCGAGCAAAGGGATGGTGTACTTCGTTGTGGCGGGCCCGCAGGCCAGCATCTGCAGCCGGCACATGAACGCCATGCGGGACAATTTCTGATCCCGCCGGGCCATTTGCAGCGCCCGCGCTGGCGGCCATCCGATGCGCTCGCTATTTTTAATAGTATGGGTGCAGCGCCGGCGGTCCGTCTTTTGCCGACAGAGGCTTTGCCACCCGTCGAATGGCGGGTGAGCGACGATCCAGTGGCCTATGAGGCCGCTCTTGCGACCATGGATGCGCGGGTGGCCGCCATCGCCGCAGGGATCGCGCCCGAGCTCGTGTGGTTACTCGAGCACCCGCCGCTTTATACCGCCGGCACCAGCGCCCGCGACAGCGGGCTGCTCGACGCCCGCTTCCCCGTGCACCGCGCCGGCCGCGGCGGCCAGTTCACCTACCACGGCCCCGGACAGCGGGTCGCCTATGTGATGCTCGACCTCAACCGCCGCGCCCAGGACGTCCGCGCCTACGTTGCCGCACTGGAGGAATGGCTCATCCGCACGCTCGCCCGCTTCAACGTGCGCGGCGAGCGCCGCGCCGACCGCATCGGCGTCTGGGTCCGCCGGCCGGACAAGGGCGAAGGTTTTGAGGACAAGATTGCCGCCATCGGCATCCGCCTGCGCCGCTGGGTGAGCCTGCACGGAATCGCGTTCAACGTCGCGCCCGAGCTATCGCACTTTTCCGGCATTGTACCGTGCGGCGTAAGCGAACCGCGCTACGGCGTCACCAGTCTCTCCGATTTGGGCATTCATGTTTCGATGCCCGAAGTCGACATGGCGTTGCGCGCGGAATTCGAGCAGGTGTTCGGCGCAACGCGCTCTCTGCCCGCGGGCGGGGAGACATAAATCAAACCGTCGCCAGCACGGAAAATTTTTCGGTGATGCGGCGTTGGGCGAGCAGCGCCGGCGTGCCTTCCCGCTCATCGACCGCCTCGACCCGCGCCGCGCGCGGTCCTTGGCTGCACGCCTCGATCATCATGGCGACCTCTTCGGCCGGCCCGGCGAACACCGCCTCCACGGTGCCGTCGCGGCGATTGCGCACCCAACCCTCCAAACCTCTGATCGCCGCTTCGTCTTCGACAAAGGCGCGGTAACCCACGCCCTGCACCCGTCCGCGGACGACGATGTGACGGATCACCACGTCGTTCATCCGATCTCTCCGCATTCAACGGCCCGCGCCCCGCGCCATCGCGCCGGCGCCCAGCGCGCAAGCGAGCGCACGTAGGTCTCCGGCAGGTTCCACTCGCGCGCCGCTTTCAGCACCACATCGAGATAACCCGCCCGCGGCCGCCCTTGGTTGCGCGACCGCGCAATATAAACCATCGCGGCGAGCCTGCGTCCCTCTCTGCGCACCGGCAGCGTAACCATGGCGTAAAGCCCGCTGTCCAAACTTTCGTAGGCATTGAGCGCGGCAATGTCCCGCGCCGAAAGCTTCCACAATACGCCGTGCACGATTCCGCCGGAATGCGGAACGATCGAGGCAAAGCCGTCGGTGGTAATGATGAAGCGATATCCGCAGAGCGTCGCAGTCCCAACCGGCTCGGCTTGCGGGCAGAGCCGCCGCATCAGCGCGCGGCTCATATTGGAGCCATAGGCGAAGTACAGCGTCATGGCGGTATCATCTTAGGCAAACTCCATGATGACCGCGTCCACGGGAAGATTGTCGCCCGGCTTGACCCGGATGGCTTTCACAACACCGTCCCGCTCCGCCCGCAACACGTTCTCCATCTTCATCGCCTCGATCACCGCGAGCGGCTCGCCGGCCTTGACTTCCTGTCCCACCTTGACCGCGATAGAGGCGACAAGCCCCGGCATGGGCGCGCGCAGCGCCTTGCCTGTTGCGACTTTCTTTTTCGCCGGCATCAGCCGCGCCGCTGCGGCCTCGCGCTCAGTGTAAACAAATACATCGGCCTCCGCGCCCCGATGCATGAGCCGGAAGCCGTTGACGATCGGTCGCACCCGCACCGAGAGCGCCCTGCCGTCAAAAGTCCCGCTCCACACCGGTTGACCGGGCTTCCAGACCGACTCCAAGCGATGCACCCGGCCGGCGCCGAAGCTGACTTCGATGTGTTCGTTCCGCCGTCCGATCTCAAGCGCGATTTCGATATCGCCCACCATCACCGCCCGTCGCCGCTCGCGCCTCACCGGCCGGCTGCGCAACTGGCCCGAAATTTGCCGCTTGCGCTCGCCCAGCACGTGGTCGATCGCGGCGCCCACGGCCGCCAAAATCTCCCGCACCGCCTCCGACAGTGGCACGCGGAACCCGTCGGGATATTCCTCGACGATGAAATCGGTCGAAAGCCGCCCCGCGCGCCAGCGCGGATGCTGCATCAGCGCCGCCAGGAACGGGATGTTGTGGCTCACGCCTTCGATTGCGAAGGTATCGAGCGCGTCCGCCTGCGCATCGACCGCCGCCTCGCGCGTGGGTCCATGGGTGATCAGCTTGGCGATCAGCGGATCGTAATAGACGGAAATCTCGTCGCCCTCGGTAACGCCGGTGTCATTGCGCACGGTGATGCCGTTTGCAGCGCGATCTTGTGGCGGGCGATACAGCACCAGCCGTCCGGTCGAAGGCAGGAAATTGCGGTAAGGATCCTCGGCATAGATTCGGCTCTCCACCGCCCAGCCGGTGATTTTCACGTCTGTTTGCCGGATCGGAAGTTTTTCGCCAGCGGCGATCCGAATCATCTGCTCCACGAGATCGAGGCCGGTGACAAACTCGGTGACCGGATGTTCCACCTGCAACCGCGTGTTCATTTCGAGAAAATAGAATTGCTTGTCCTGCCCTGCGATAAATTCCACCGTGCCGGCGCTGTCGTAGCCGGCCGCCTTGGCGAGCGCCACCGCCTGCGCGCCCATCCGCTCGCGCATCACGTTATCGACCAGCGGGCTCGGCGCCTCCTCCACGATCTTCTGATTGCGGCGCTGGATCGAGCACTCGCGCTCGCCGAGGTGGATCACGTTGCCGTGTTTGTCGCCCAGCACCTGGATTTCGATGTGCCGGGGATTTTCGATGAATTTCTCCAAGAACACCCGCTCGTCGCCAAAGGAGGATTTGGCTTCCGATTGCGCCCGCGCCAGGCCTTCGAGCAGCTCGCCCTCGGTGCGCGCAATGCGCATGCCCTTGCCGCCGCCGCCCGCCGAGGCCTTGATCATCACCGGATAGCCGATGTCGCGCGCGATCCGCCGCGCCTCCGCTTCGTCCTTCACCACGCCGATATGGCCCGGCACGGTGGAAACTTTGGCCGCAGCGGCGAGTTTTTTGGCCTCGATCTTGTCGCCCATGGCCGCGATCGCCTTGGCGTTCGGGCCGATGAAGACGATGCCGGCCTGTGCAAGCGCGGCGGCGAACTCCGCGCGTTCGGACAAAAACCCGTATCCCGGATGCACGGCTTCCGCCTTGGTCTTGCGGCAGGCGTCAACGATCTTCTCGATGCACAGATAGCTTTCCGCGGCCAGCGGCGGCCCGATCAGCACGGCGTCGTCCGCCATGGCCACATGCAGCGCATCGCGGTCGGCCTCCGAATAGACCGCGACCGTGGCAATGCCCATGCGCCGCGCGGTCTTGATGATGCGGCAGGCTATTTCGCCGCGGTTCGCGATCAGGATGCGTTTGAACATGCGTCAGGCCGGGTGCGCCGAGTGCCGAGAGTTGCTGGGTGGTTGCCCCGCTGTCAACGGTCGCTCAGGCGAGGAGCGCGAAGGTGAGCCATAATCCGAGCCCGCCCGCGGCGAAACAGCCCGCAGCCATGACCCCGATTTCCGCCGCAAACGCGCCGCCGCCGATGGCGGCGCCGATGCCGATCTTGCTCAGCGTATCGGTAGCCACCGCGGTGAGAATCGCCAGCGCGGCGCTTCGCGCATCGAGCGTCTGCGGCACGAGCCGCGCGAGCGATACCGTAACCGAATCGACGTCGGCAATGCCCACTGCAGCCGCTCCCAGGATGACGCCGCTGGCGCCAAAATATTCACTCACCGCCCGTCCCAACACGATGATCAGCCCCAAGAACAGTGCAAATCCCACCACCGCGAAAAAATCGAACGGGTTGCGCAATCGCACGACGCCCGCCTGGACCGAGCCATCTTGTTGCCGATAGGCCATGAAGATGGCGAAGGCAAAGGCGAAAATCGCGGCAGCAACGAGTGTCGGCGTGACGAGCAGGAGCAGACCCGGATTGAGCGCCATAACGATCGCGACAACGCGCAAGAACATCACGGCTGACGCCATCCCCACCGCGGCGGCGAGCAGCCGTGGCGGCGCCTCGCCGGCTCTTGCCGCGCGTGCGCTGAACACGGTCACCGCCGTGGACGAGGCAAGGCCGCCGGCGAAGGAGGACAACAGGAGCCCGTGCCGGCCGCCAAAATATTTGACCGCCACATAGCCGAGAAACGATACCGCCGCGAGCACGAGCGCGATGATCCACACCTCGCGCGGGTTGACGCCGCCGAACGGCCCGATCGGATCGCCGGGCAGGATCGGCAGCGCGATGAAGGTCATTGCCAAGAGCACGAACAGCGAGCGCAATTCCGGCCAGGTGATTCTTTCCACCCAGCCGTGCATTTCCTCGCGCAGCGCGAGGAGCCCGACCGCGGCCACCGCCGCAGCCGCCGCAATCCGCATTTCGCCCAGGACCGCATAGGCACCGAGCGCGAAAGCCAACATGCCGGCGACGACGCTTGTCGCCGAGACCGATCCCCTGACCTTGTTTTCGTCGCGCCCGAATACGGTAAGCACCGCCGAATAGGTGGCAAAGCCGGCTGCGAGCACGGCACCTCCGCCTGTGCTCGCGGCACCGCCGACCGCTATGGCGAGAGCACCGAGCACACCGCCCAGCAAGCCGGAAATGCCGAAGGTGCGGATGCCGGCCGCGCGACTGCCCGGCTCGGCTTCGCGTCGCCGCCACCCCCGCTCGAGACCGAACAAGAGACCAATACCAAGCGCCAGCGCCAGGCGCGAAAGCAGGTTCTCAAATTCCATCGGCGCTTCCGCTTTCCGCACGCCATTCGGCTCTGCCGCGACGAAATTATTCTATTTTGCGCGCACCATGCGACATTTGCATTGCTCCGGCAATCACCTCCTGCGAAAATTCAATATGCGGGATCGGTTGCCCGGCCGCAGCCCAACGTGCAATAAGACCGCGTATCGCAAGTTTAAGACCGCGCATCGATGCCGTGTGTGAGGCAAGGAGGAACCAATGACGCTGAAGATCAACGATACCGCGCCGGATTTCGAGGCGCAGACAACGGAAGGAAGAATTCGCTTTCACGAATGGATCGGCAACGGCTGGGCGGTGCTGTTCTCGCACCCGAAGGATTTCACCCCCGTCTGCACAACCGAGCTTGGCTACATGGCGAAGATCAAGTCCGAGTTCGACAAGCGGGGCGTAAAAATCATCGGGCTGTCCGTTGATCCGGTCGAAGATCATTCGCGCTGGGCCAACGACATCAAGGAGACCCAGGGTTTTGCCCCCAATTATCCGATGATCGGCGATCCCGATCTGAAGATCTCCAAGCTTTACGGCATGCTGCCGGCAAGCGCGGGCGACAGCTCTCAAGGCCGCACGCCGGCCGACAACCAGACCGTCCGCAATGTTTTCGTGATCGGCCCCGACAAAAAGATCAAGCTGATCCTGGTTTACCCGATGACCACCGGCCGCAACTTCGACGAGGTGCTGCGCGTCATCGACTCCTTGCAGCTCACCGCCAAGCACAAGGTGGCAACCCCGGTGAACTGGAAGCAGGGCGACGACGTGATCATCGCCGGTTCCGTGTCCGACGAAGATGCGAAAAAAATCTGGCCGGGCGGATGGAAATCGCCCAAGCCCTACATCCGCATCGTGCCGCAGCCGCGCAGCTGACACCGCCGAACCATGCCAACAGCGGGCGCGGCGCAATTCCGCGCCCGTTTCCTTTCCACCAGCGGAATTCAAGACGATGCGCGCAGACGAACAGCCGCCGTTCGCAGGCTTTATGGGAATGAAAATCACCAAGATTTCCCGCGACCTTGTCACCGCGGAAATGCCGGTGACCGAGCAATTGAGCAACCGCAACGGCGTGCTGCACGGCGGCGCGCTCATGGCGCTCGCCGACAACCTCGGCGGCACCGCCACCGTCGCCAATCTCCCGGACGGCGCCGCCACCGCTACCATCGAGAGCAAGACCAATTTTTTCGCCGGCATCCCGGTCGGCGATGTCGCGCGCGCCGAGTGCACGCCGCTGCACCGCGGCCGTACCACCATGGTGTGGCAGACAAAGATCACCCGCGGTGACGGCCGTCTGGCCGCGATCGTGATCCAGACGCAGTTGGTAATGACCGACCGAAAATCCTGAGCAGCGATCATCCGGCGCGCCAGTTCACCAGCGCCACGCCGAAGACGCACACCGCCATACCTGCGAGCGCAAGCAGGGTCAGCCGCTCGTCGAACATCGCCCACGCCATCAGCGCCGTGATCGGCGGGGTGAGATAGAACAGGCTGACGACCCGCGTGGCGGCATTGCGGGCGATGAGAAAATACAACAGCCAAATGGCGCCGAATGAAAGCACGAAGATGAGCCAAGCGAGCGCGAACAGAAGCTCCGCCGTCCACTCCACGGCGCGCGTCTCGAATCCGAGCGCGCCCAGCCCGAACAAGGCGGCTGCCGCCGCGTACTGCGCCAGAAAGCTCGGCCGCCAGTCGATATTGCCGCCGAACCGTTTTTGATAGAGCGTCCCCACTGTCATGCCGAGCAGCGCCACGGTGATCGCGACCCATGCCGTTGCTGTGCTTTCGCCTTCGGTGTGTCCACGCACCACGAGATAGACGCCCGCAATGCCGAGCGCGAGCCCGGCCCACTGCCGCGGCAGAACCCGCTCACCCAAGAGCCGGTTGGCGAGCGTGGAGGTGAGCACCGGCTGCAGGCTGACCACGAGCGCTGCCAAGCCCGCCGGCAGCTTGTGATGCAGCGACACGAACACCCCACCGAGATAGCAGCCGTGGACGAAGATTCCGGTGACAGCGCTGTGGCCGAGGCGTGCGCCGTCCGGCCAGGACGGCCGTGTCACCGCGATGATGAGGCCGATCAGCGCCACCACCGCGGCCATGCGGATGAACAGAAACGTCATTGGCTCGACGTAAGGCAAGCCGAATTTGGCGCCGATGAAGCCGGAGGCCCACAGCACCACGAACACGCCGGGCGCAGCAAAGACGGCAAGCCGCTCCAGCTCGGGCGGTTTTTCGGGGACTTGGGCGACTTTGGCCATGGCATTTGTCTAGCGGAAATTCCGCCTGTAAACAGCCACCTGCTTCGCGACAGCCGTGCGTCGCGAACCCTCAAAAATTCGCCGGTGACTTAGTTGCTGCGGAATTGCTGCTTCAGCCGGTCGATGCGGTCGCGCACCTGCTCGGCCGGCGTCTTCAAGCCGAGGGCCACGAACAAAAGGAACGGCACGAACGTCGCAAACAGATCGAGCCAGGCATAGGTGTTCGGGTAGTCGTGCTGGATGCGCGCCAGGAACGACAACAGCCCTTCTCCTGTCGTGACGATGAGCAGCACCGCAAGGATGAACGCGGGCCAACTCCAACGCAGACAGGCCTTTCTCGATCTTTCGTCCATCGCCATGGCGGCGAAGCTATTGCGAAAACCTCACCGGATGCCCACGCGGCCTGATGCAGGTTGAGCGATGCCGTAAACCGAATGTTCAGGCTTGCGGCGGAGGAGGCGGCACAGGCTCAAGCTCGCCGCTGCAACCGGCCGTCGAGGAATCTTTCGATCGCATTGTTCACCGGCTCAGGGTTCGTGATCGGCGACATGTGCCCGCCGCGTTCGATCTCGACCTTGACAGCATTGGGCAACGCCTGCCCAAGCAGATCAACGATGCGCGCCGACGGCCGCCGCGTGTCGCGCGCCCGCAGCAGGAGCGTCCGCGGCCGGAAGGCGCGAAACTCCTCGAGCGTCGTGTTCATGTCCAGGGTTCCGGCCCAGTCCTGGTGCAGCCGCACCATCGCCGTCACGATCGGCTCCTGCCGGCTCGCCGGCATTGCGTCGAAAGCTCCCGCTCCCATCCAGTAATCGACGAAAAACTTCGCCGCTGCCGCCGTCTCGCCGCGTTCGAACAGATCGCGCCCGCGCGCGTACACGCCGAAGATCTCCGCATAGTCCGGGCCGGATTTGTCGAGCAGATGAAAGCACGACGGCTCGATCAGGGTCAGGGTCGCGATCTTCTCGCGACTGTCGAGCGCCACCCGCGCCGCAATGACCCCGCCCCACGAATGTCCTACCAAGTGCGCCT
Source organism: Xanthobacteraceae bacterium (assembly GCA_035574295.1). Lineage (GTDB taxonomy): Bacteria > Pseudomonadota > Alphaproteobacteria > Rhizobiales > Xanthobacteraceae > PNAI01. The sequence goes on along the minus strand of DATLYX010000039.1, from coordinate 51,274 downwards.
TGTCTGGCGCTGCCTCGATGAGGCGCGCGATGAACGCACAATCTTCGGCAAAGGAAAAATCGCCGATCCGCGCGGTCTGCGCTGGGCCATCCTCGTCCGCGGCATAAAGCTCCGGCGCCAGCACGCAGAAACGGTCGCGCAACCGTTCCATCAGCTTGCGCCACTGTCGGCTCGAACTCAGACTGCCGTGGATGAGAACGACCGTCGTCCCCTCTCCCGCCGCTTCGAAGAAGCGGGCGGCGGCGTCAACTATCAGTTTCTGCATCGATGCATTTGCGGGTTCTTCGGTCAGTATTGAGTGTAGGGCGAGAGCGTGTGCGCCATCACGATGGTCACGAGATAATACAACCAGTGCAGCGAGTACGACCACGCCAGACCATTGGTCGTCCGCAACAGCAGCACTGGAAAGATCAGACCGAACGCCGCCGCAGCCAGCATGAACCGCACCACATAGCCGACCGGCATCCCGCCGAGCGCCAGCATGACATGCATGCCACCGAACAGCGCCGCGCAGATGAATGAAATCGCGCGCAGCGCGTAGCCTTCCCCGGCGAACGCCAGCACCAGCGCCGCAATCAGAAGCTGCTGGAACAGAATCTCCGCCGCCTTGGGCACGAAGTACCAGGCCGTCACCCGCATCAGCTCGGGGGCCTCCCACGGCTCGGTCCAGACGATGCGCGGCAAGGCCGGCAGGCCATAGACTGCGAACAGGAGGATGCCGCCCAGCAGCCCGACCAGGACGATATGGGTGACCACCGGATTCTCGTGCGTGGGCCAAGGCCGGTACAGCGGCCAGAACACGGCGAGCGCGATGGCGACCCATGCCGCGTAGTAGAGCGCGATTGCCACTGGCTCCGCCGTATAGGCCGCCCGCAGGCCCAGCGCCGGCAGCACGAACCGGTAGCCCGCATCCGCCAGGATCCAGACGCCGCCGATGAGCACGAGCGCCGGCTTGAGCCCATAGGGGCGCCTATTGGTGGATTGATCGGTCATGCGCGGCGATGCGCGAAAGCGGCCATGCGCCCCCTCCACTCACAGCGGCAGATTGTCGTGTTTCCGGGCCGGCATCTCCACCCGCTTGTTGCGCAGCATGGCGAGCGCGCGGCAGATGCGACGCCGCGTGGTGCGCGGCATAATGATGTCGTCGATATAGCCGCGTTCGGCCGCCGCGAACGGTGACAGAAACCGCTCCTCGTATTCGCGCGTGCGTGCTGCGATTTTTTCCGCATCCCCCATGTCTGCGCGGAAGATGATCTCCACGGCGCCTTTGGCACCCATTACCGCGATCTGCGCCGTGGGCCAGGCATAATTGAGATCGCCGCCGATGTGCTTTGACGCCATCACGTCATAGGCGCCGCCGAACGCCTTGCGGGTGATGACCGTGACCAGCGGCACCGTGCACTGCGAATAGGCGAACAGAAGCTTCGCCCCGTGCTTGATCAGCCCGCCGTATTCCTGGTCCGTGCCCGGCAGAAACCCCGGCACGTCCACGAAAGTGACGATAGGAATACTGAAGGCATTGCAGAAGCGCACGAAGCGCGCGGCTTTCCGGCTGGCGTCGGAGTCCAGCACGCCCGCCAGCACCATGGGCTGGTTGGCCACGAACCCCACCGTGCGGCCGGCCATGCGGCCGAAGCCGACCACGATGTTCTTCGCAAATGCCTCCGAAATTTCGAAAAAATCGCCCTCGTCCACCACTTTGAGGATCAATTCCTTGATGTCGTAAGGCTTGTTTGGATTGTCCGGCACGAGCTTGTCGAGGGCGGGCTCCTCGCGATCCGGATCGTCATGGCTCGGCCATTCCGGCACGCCGCCGTCGTTGCTGGAAGGCAAGAAATCGATCAGCCGCCGCATCTGCAACAGGCATTCGGCGTCGTTCTCGTAGGCGCCGTCCGCCACCGCCGATTTCGTGGTGTGGATGTCAGCGCCGCCAAGCTCCTCGGCGGTGACCACTTCGTTGGTCACCGTCTTCACCACGTCCGGCCCGGTGACGAACATGTAGCTTGTGTCCTTGACCATGAAGATGAAATCGGTCATGGCCGGCGAATAGACGTCGCCGCCAGCGCACGGCCCCATGATCACGGAAATCTGCGGGATCACGCCGGAGGCGATCACGTTGCGCTTAAACACCTCGCCGTAACCGCCGAGCGCCGCCACCCCCTCCTGGATGCGCGCCCCACCCGCATCGAACAGCCCGACGATCGGCGCCCGCGCTGTCATCGCCATGTCCTGCACCTTGGTGATCTTGCGCGCATGCGTCTCCGAGAGCGAGCCGCCGAACACGGTAAAATCCTTGGCGAACACATAGACGGTGCGGCCGTTCACCGTACCCCAGCCGGTGACCACCCCATCGCCGGGGATTTTGGTCTTCTCCATGCCGAACTCGGCCGAACGGTGCTCGACGAACATGTCGAATTCCTCAAACGAGTCCTTGTCCAGCAGAAGATCGATGCGCTCGCGCGCAGTGAGCTTGCCTTTGCTGTGCTGCGCCACGATCCGCGCCGCACCGCCGCCCTCGCGCGCCTTGGCGCGCCGCTGCTCGAGCCTGTCGAGAATATCCTTCATGGCCTCCGCTCAATCTCCCTCTCCCCGCTTGCGGGAAGAGAGTTGGGGTGAGGGCGCGGTTCCGCCAACCGAGACTCGCGGCTATGCTCCGTCGCCCGCCCGTCTTCGCTTCGCAAGAGCTCCGCTCGGCGGGCAACCTCTCTCCGCAAGCGGGGAGAGGTGAAGAATTTCGACGTTGAAATTCAAATAGACTCAGAGAAGGATCATACAGACCTGCTCATGCCGAAAGAAGCGCCAGCACCCGTGCCGCCGCCTCCATTTCGGCAAAACGGAACGCGCGGTGTTCGAGCGCGAGCTGATCGCGGCCCCACTGCTCCATCTGGAAATCCTCGTCCACATGCGCCGCCGTCCAGGCCTCATCGAGTGAAATCGCGCGTCCGGACAATGCGAGCGCGATCAGGGCCGAGCCGGTGAGCGTCGTGGCCGCGTGCAGCGCGCCGAGCCGCCAGGGATCCTGCGGGATCGCGGCGCACGCGGCGGCAATGGCCGCCTCCGGCTGCGCCGTGTGCATGACTCCTTCGGTCAAAACAAACCGCGCGCCGAGCGCAGTTCGCGCCCAGTCCAGCACCGGGTTCCAGTGCCGTTCCTGCCGCGCGCGCAGCGTCTCCGGCGATGCCGCGCGATAAAGGATCAGGTCTGCGGAAAGATATTTGGCGATCTCCGCGCGCACGGCCTCGCCTTGCGCGCTCACGCCGTCGATGATGGAGTTGGCAAGCCGCGTGAGCGGCATTTTTGCCGGATCGATCGTCTCACGCTGCGCCTCCCATTCGTCCGCCAGCGTCTGCGCGAGCGCGCGCACCGGTGCCACCAGAGGTCGCCGTGCCGGCGTGCGCACCGGCTTGCCGTCGAGCAGCACCGCATAGCCGTCCTGGTGCTCGCCGACTTGTGAACGTGCATAGAAGCGTCGGCGCAACTGCGGCCGCATGGCGCGCCGCGCCGCTTCCATGGGATTTGCGGCCTGTTGTTGTGCAAAAATGTCGGCAAAAATGTCGCGCATTGGTATCGCGCAGGGCCCCTTTTGTGCGGCGCAGCAATTGTCCCAAATATAGCGGCGGCATGTCGCTCTTCAAATGGGCGCCAAAATAACCATTTTTTCGCACGCATACCGGGGCCACGATGATCGGGCTTGCGTTTTGTGCCAATGTCCGGGAGTGCGGAAAGGTCGCGGTCTAAAACGCACATATCTGCCGCGCAAAAGCTGCAGTTATGGCCTTAGAACGGTAGCGTTTCGTGCCCCTGTCCACTAACATCCCGCACCTCGGATTCGGCGCTGACCGCGCCGGTCTGTGGGGGGAGCAATCGCCACGCGTCACGTCACGCCCCGTCGACCTTGCATCGCGCGGCGCGTGCACGAGGAGTGAATGAGACCGACTGACATCTCGGCACCAGACTACTTTCACAAAGTAGTCGACTGCCAATGGGCGTGCCCCGCCCATACACCAGTCCCCGAATACATCCGATTGATCGCGGCGGGCCGCTACACCGACGCCTACATGATCAATTGGGAGTCGAATGTCTTCCCCGGAATTTTGGGACGCACCTGCGACCGCCCCTGCGAGCCCGCCTGCCGGCGCGGGCGGGTGGAGAAGGAGCCGGTGGCCATCTGCCGCCTCAAGCGCGTGGCCGCTGATTTTAAGGACGATATACGTGCCCGGCTGCCCAAGCCCGCGACGGTGAAGAACGGCAAACGCATTGCGCTCGTGGGCTGCGGCCCAGCCTCGCTCACTGTGGCGCGCGACCTCGCCCCGCTCGGTTATCGCTGCGTGATCTTCGAGCAGGATCGACTGCCCGGCGGCATGATGCGCACCCAGATCCCGAAATTCCGCCTGCCCGAGACCGTGCTCGACGAAGAGTGCAACTACATCCTTAACCTCGGCGTGGAATACATCGGCGGCAAGCGCATCGACAGCATGAAGGCCCTGCTCGAGGAAGGCTGGGACGCGATTTTCGTCGGCTCTGGCGCCCCGCGCGGCCGCGAGCTGAACATCCCCGGCCGCAAGGAGGCGGCCGCGAACATCCACATCGGCATCGACTGGCTCTCCAGCATCTCCTTCGGTCACACCACCAGCATCGGCAAGCGCGTAATCGTGCTCGGCGGCGGCAACACCGCCATGGATTGCTGCCGCTCCGCGCGCCGGCTCGGCGGCGAGGACGTCAAAGTGATCGTCCGTTCCGGCTTCGATGAAATGAAGGCGTCTCCCTGGGAGAAGGAGGACGCCATGCGGGAGGACATCCCGATTTTCAATTACCTCGTGCCGAAGGAATTCACCCACGAGAACGGCAAGCTGACCGGCGTGCTGTTCGAGAAGGTGAAGGCCGTGCGCGATGAGAAGGGCCGCCGCGAGCTGATCCCCACCGGTGAGCCCGACCAGCATTTCGAATGTGACGACGTGCTGATCGCGGTCGGCCAGGAGAACGCCTTCCCCTGGATCGAGCGCGACATCGGCATCGAGTTCGACCGCTGGGGCATGCCCAAGGTGGATCCGAAGACCATGCGCTCCACCCATCCCAAGGTGTTTTTCGGCGGCGACAGCGCGTTCGGCCCGAAGAACATCATCTGGGCGGTGGCACACGGCCACGAGGCGGCACTGTCCATCGACATGATGTGCCGCGGCGAGGACATCAACCGGCGGCCGACGCCCGCGGTCACCATCATCAGCCAGAAGATGGGCATCCACGAGTGGAGCTACGACAACGACGTGACCCTCGACAAGCGTTACCGCGTGCCGCATCGCGAGAAGGTGGTGGCGCTCCGCGACATCAAGGCCGAGGTCGAGCTCGGCTATGACCCCAAGCTCGCCTATCTGGAGGCGCAGCGTTGCCTCAATTGCGACGTGCAGACCGTCTTTACCGACCAGTTGTGCATCGAGTGTGACGCCTGCGTCGACATCTGCCCGATGGACTGCATCACCTTCACCCAGAACGGCGATGAGGCCGAGCTGCGCACCCGGCTGACCGCGCCGGCCAAGAATCTGACCCAGGACCTCTACGTCTCCGGCCCGCTCAAGACCGGCCGCGTGATGGTAAAAGATGAGGACGTCTGTCTGCACTGCGGCCTGTGCGCCGAACGCTGTCCGACCGGCGCCTGGGACATGCAGAAATATCTGATCGACATGACTCGTACGGATTATCGATGCCAAAGCCAAACCCGATCAGCAGCGTAAACGATTTCGTCGTCCGCTTCGCCAACGTCAACGGCTCTGGCTCCGCGAGCGCGAACGAATTGTTCGCCCGTGCCGTGCTGCGCATGGGTGTGCCGGTTGCCCCGCGCAACATCTTTCCGTCCAACATTCAGGGGCTGCCGACCTGGTATGAAGTGCGCATTTCCGAGGCCGGGCACCTCGGCGCGCGTGGCGGCACCGACCTGATGGTGGCGATGAATCCGCAGACCTGGGACAAGGACGTCGCCTCCATCGAGCCCGGCGGATATCTCTTGTACGATTCCACCAAGCCGCTGCCGGCCGCAAAATTCCGCGAGGACATCACCGTCATCGGCGTGCCGCTCACCGCCATCTGCAACCGCGAATACACCGATCCGCGTCAGCGCCAGTTGTTCAAGAACATCATCTATGTGGGCGCGCTCTCGGCGCTGCTCGACATGGATGTCGCCGCGATCGAGAAGCTGATCGGCGAGCAGTTTAGGGGCAAGGACAAGCTGATCCAGCCCAACGTTCACGCCCTCCATCTCGGCCGCGACTACGCCCTGAAGAACATCCAATGCCCGCTGCCCATTCGCCTGCGCAAGGCTGACGCCGTGGGCGACCGCATCTTTATTGAGGGCAATTCGGCAGCGGCGCTCGGCGCCGTGTACGGCGGCGCCACGGTTTGCGCCTGGTATCCGATCACGCCCTCCTCCTCTCTCGCTGACGCCTTCACGCGCCACTGTGCGCGCTATCGCGTCGATCCGGAGACCAAGAAAGCGAAGTACGCCATCATTCAGGCCGAGGACGAGCTTGCCTCCATCGGCATCGTGATCGGCGCGGCCTGGAACGGCGCCCGCGCCTTCACCGCCACCTCGGGCCCCGGCATTTCGCTGATGCAGGAGTTTTTGGGCCTCGCCTATTTCGCCGAAGTGCCGGCAGTGGTGTTTGACGTGCAGCGCGGCGGGCCGTCCACCGGCATGCCGACGCGCACCCAGCAGTCCGACATCATCGCCTGCGCCTATGCCTCGCACGGCGACACCAAACACGTTTTGCTGTTCCCCGAGGACCCCTACGAGGCGTTCGAATTCGGCGCGCTCGCCTTCGATCTCGCCGACCGGTTGCAGACGCCGGTGTTCGTGATGATGGATCTCGACATCGGTATGAACCATCGCCTCTGCAAGCCGCTCACCTGGGACGACAGCCGCAAATATGACCGCGGCAAGGTGATGACCGCCGCGGATCTTGAAGCCGGAAAAGAGTTCGGACGCTATCTCGATGTGGACGGCGACGGCATTCCCTATCGCACCTATCCCGGCACACACCCGACCAAGGGTGCCTTCTTCACCCGCGGCACCTCGCGCGACCGCTATGCCCGCTACACCGAGGAAGGCGCGCCCTACGCCGACAACATGCAGCGGCTGTTGCGCAAGTTCGAGACCGCAAAGGACCTGGTGCCCCGTCCAGTGGTCGCCAATGCCGGCAAGCCGACCAAGTACGGCGTGATCTATTACGGCTCCACCTCCCCTGCCATGGACGAGGCCATCCACATGATCGAGGCGCGCGGTCACAATCTCGACCGGCTGCGCGTGCGCGCCTTCCCATTCCATTCGAGCGTGGCGAGCTTCGTCGCCGACCATGATTTCGTGTTTGTGGTCGAGCAGAACCGCGACGCGCAGCTCCGCTCGCTCATCGTCAACGAATGCGGCATCGACCCCGTGCGTCTTGTGCCGATCCTGCACTACGACGGCACGCCGATCACCGCGCGCTTCATCGCCCGCGCCATCGGCGACCACCTCGATGCCTTGAAAGTGACCCCGCTGCGGAAGCTCGTGTCATGACCTACATCGCCAAGCCCAAGTTCCACCATCCGCAGTTGCCGAGGAACGCGCTCGGCTTCACCCACCGCGATTACGAGGGCTCGATCTCGACGCTGTGCGCCGGCTGCGGCCACGACTCCATTACCGCCGCCATCATCGAGGCCTGCTTCGAGCTGAGCCTGCCACCGCACCGCATCGCAAAATTGTCCGGTATCGGCTGCTCGTCAAAGACGCCGACCTATTTCCTCGGCAATTCGCATGGATTCAACACCGTGCACGGCCGCATGCCATCCGTGCTCACCGGCGCCAATCTTGCCAACCGCGACCTGATCTATCTCGGCGTCTCCGGCGACGGCGATTCCGCCTCGATCGGGCTCGGCCAGTTCGCTCATTCGCTGCGCCGCGGCGTCAACATGGTCTATATCGTGGAGAACAACGGCGTGTACGGGCTGACCAAGGGGCAGTTCTCCGCCACCGCTGACCGCGGCTCCAAATCCAAACGCGGCGTGGTCAACACAGATTCATCGATCGATCTCTGTGCGCTCGCCTTGCAGCTCGGCGCTACTTTCGTCGCGCGTTCGTTCTCCGGCGACAAGCAGCAGCTCGTGCCGCTGATCAAGGCGGCGATTGAACACAAAGGCGCGGCTTTCATCGACGTGATTTCGCCCTGCGTTGCCTTCAACAACCATCCGGGCTCGACCAAGAGCTTCGATTACGTGCGCGAGCACAACGAGGCGGTGAACTTCCTTGACTACATCACACCGCGCGCGCCCATCAAGATCGCGTATGAACCCGGCACCGTGCAAATCGTCGAACAGCACGACGGCTCAAAACTTGCGCTCAAGAAACTCGCCGCCGATTACGACCCAAACGACCGCATCGGCGCCATGACCTTCCTGCAGACCCATGCCGCCAGAGGCCAGATCGTCACCGGATTGCTCTACATCGACCCCGATCCGGAAGATCTGCACACCCATCTCGGCACGGTCGACACGCCGCTGAATGCGCTTAGCGAGAAGGAGCTTTGTCCGGGCTCCGCGATACTGGAAAAGATCAACGCCAGCCTGCGCTAGCGAGACTAGGGCGCGATCAAATTGCCTCCGCAGCACACTGATGATGCGCGTTCAATTGTTGGCGCAGGCCCGCACGTAGGCATCGCGCGCTCCACCCCCCAAGCCCTGGAGCGCACCGAAATGCACGCAGCGATTGACCCGATCCCCGAACGTATCGAGCTTTGGCGGCGTGTTCGGTGGCTGAGGTGCAACGACAGCAGGCGGTGGCGGAGGCGGCAAAAGCGGCCCGGGCGCGCCAGGAACGATGATCGCAGTCTCTGCCAACGCCGCCGTTCCCGTAGCAAGCGCGGCTAGCATTGCAAGACCGCCGAGTCTGAACATGACAGCGCATAACTTCATGTTCACAATTTAATCCCGCCATAGGATTGCGAACAGAGCTGCTGACATAAATTTACCCCGGCAGTCGCCGGCGCGCCTTCGCGCAACGACCTTACTCAGCACCGCTCCGAAACAAGCTTACGGCCGATGGAATCCGGTCCGGTTTTAATCCTCCGGCGCCTCTACGATTGGATCGTAGCGCTTGGCATCGAAGCCCAAAAGGTTCCACGACTGCTGCATGTGCGGCGGCAGCGGCGCAGTCACGTCGATGCTGCCGCCGCGCGGATGCGGCACTATGATCCGTCGCGCCAGAAGATGCAGCCGGTTCTGCAGCCCATGCGGCAGCTCCCAATTCTCCAGCGAAAAATATTTCGCATCGCCCACGATCGGATGCCCGATGTGCGCCATGTGCGCGCGCAACTGGTGCGTCCGCCCGGTGACCGGCTTGAGCGACAGCCAGGCAAGCTTGTGCGCCGCCGTCTCCACCACCGCGTAATAGGTGACCGCATGGCTCGCCCCTTCCTCGCCGTGACGGGCGATGCGCATGATGCTGTCGTCCTCGCGCTGCTCCTTGGCGAGAAAGGTGGAGATGCGGCCCTGTTTCGGCCGCGGCACGCCGGCCACCAGCGCCCAATAAATTTTCCGCGCCGCGCGCGAGCGAAATGTCTTGGCAAGCGCCGCAGCGGCAAACCGCGTCTTGGCCACCAACAGGCAACCCGCGGTGTCCTTGTCGAGCCGGTGCACCAGCCGCGGTCGCTGCCCGTCGCGGCTGCGCAGCGCCTCTAGCATCCCGTCGATGTGCCGCACCGTGCCCGAGCCGCCCTGAACGCTGAGCCCCATGGGCTTGTTGAGCACGAGCACGTCCGCGTCCTCGTACAGCGTGATGGATTTGAGAAAGGCGCGCGTCTGCACGATGGCCGAGTCGGACGCGGCAGGCGGCCGCTCGAACCGTAACGGCGGCACGCGCACCAACTGTCCCTCCCGCACCCGATCCTTCGGCTGCGCGCGTTTGCCGTTCACCCGCACTTCCCCTTTGCGGATGATGCGTTGGATGTGGGAGTGCGGCAGGCCGGGAAAGCGCGCCGCAAAGAAGCGGTCGAGGCGCATGCCGCTTTCATCGCCACGCACCGCTACGGTTTGGACCGTTTGCACACCTGCAGTCTCCCGTGCCGTTGGCATGCCGGATCAGCCTCCGCCGCGCTCCTTGCGCAGCCTGGCCCAATACGCCAGCCGGCTCCTGATCTCGCGCTCAAAACCGCGCTCCGGCGGATCGTAGAACTGGCGCCGGCCGAGCGCCTCCGGGAAATAGTCCTGACCGGAGAACGCCTCCTCCGTGTCGTGGTCGTAGGCATAACCGCGGCCGTAGCCCTCGTCCTGCATCAGCTTGGTCGGCGCGTTCAAGATGTGCTTTGGCGGCAGAAGCGAGCCGGCCTCCTTGGCGGTCTCCATGGCCGCGCCGAACGCCTTGTAGGCGGCGTTCGATTTCGGCGCGGTGGCCACATAGATCACCGCCTGGGCAATGGCGAGCTCACCTTCCGGCGAGCCGAGAAAATCGTAGGCATCCTTGGCCGCATTGGCGACCACGAGCGCCTGCGGATCAGCGAGCCCGACGTCCTCGATCGCCATGCGCACCACGCGCCGCGCAATGTAGAGCGGATCCTCGCCGGCATCGAGCATGCGCGCGAGATAATAGAGCGCCGCGTCCGGATCCGATCCGCGCACGGATTTATGCAGCGCCGAGATAAGGTTGTAGTGCCCATCCTGCGCCTTGTCGTAGATCGGCGCGCGCCGCTGCACGACCTTTTGCAGCGCCGCCGCATCGAATGTCTCGCCCGGCCGCGCCGCGCGCCAAACTTCCTCGGCCAGCGTGAGCGCCGCCCGGCCATCGCCGTCCGCCATGCGGATCAAGGACGCGCGCGCCTCCGCATCGAGCGGCAGCGTGCGTTGCTCGATCGCCTCAGCTCGCTTTAGCAGCTTCTCGATCGCTTCTCCATCGAGCGGCTTGAACACGAGAACGCGCGCGCGCGAAAGCAGCGGTGCGATCAGCTCGAACGAGGGGTTTTCCGTGGTGGCCCCGACCAGGACGATGGTGCCGTCCTCCATCACCGGAAGGAACGAATCCTGCTGCGCCCGGTTGAAGCGATGGATCTCGTCGACAAACAACAGCGTGCCCTGCCCCACTTCGCGTCGCGCCCTCGCCTCGTCGAACACTTTCTTCAAATCGGCGACGCCGGTGAAAATCGCCGAAATCTGCTCGAAGTGCAGATCGGTCGCCTTGGCCAGGAGTCGCGCCACCGTGGTCTTGCCGGTGCCCGGCGGGCCCCAGAACACGAGCGAGCCGAGCGAGCGCGTCGAAAGCATGCGCGTGAGCGAGCCGTCAGGCCCGAGCAGATGATCCTGGCCCACGACCTCGGCCAGCGTCTGCGGCCGCAGCTTGTCGGCCAGCGGCCGCGGCGCCGCGTCATCGAGGCCGGCCGCCGCAAACAGGTTCGAACCGCGTTTTGCGCGTGGGCTCATCCGCCGAACATCGCCTGTATCTGCTGCCGATCGCGCACGAGGTTAAAGCGCCATACGCGGCTTAAGCTCTGCGTCGCGCGTTCGACATCCGCCGTGGTTCTGATGCGTTCGCCGTTGATGCCAAGCAGCACGTCGCCGCGCCGGAAGCCGGCGGCGGCCGCCGTTGACCCGGCGGTCACATCGACGATCACCACCCCTTCCGTCGAAGGATCGAGCTGCAATTCGTCGGCCAGCGCCGGGGAGAGCGTCGCCACCCTGGCGCCGCCAAGCGGCGAACGCCCGATCACGATCTCGTCGCGCGGTCCGGTCGGCGCCGCCTCGAGCGCGATGGAGAGCCGCATCTCGCGGCCGGTGCGCACGACGCCGAGCTGCGCGGTCCGGCCGAGCGGCCGGGTGGCGAAGCGGTACTCGAAGGCTGCCGGATCATCCACCGCCTGTCCATCGATCGACACGATGACATCCCCGGCCTGTAACCCGGCACGGGCGGCCGGGCTTCCTTTGGCAACGCTCACCACCAGCGCGCCGGCCGGGCGCCGCAGCCCGAGGCTGCTCACCATGTCCTGCGTGATGCCCTGCAGTTTCGCCCCGAGCCATGGCCGCCTGACCGCGGAGCCGCCGGTCTTGGCCGACGCCACCACGATCTTGACCATGTCCACCGGGATGGCAAAGCCGATCCCCTGCGAGCCGCCCGACCGCGAGAAGATCGCGGTATTGATGCCGACCATGCGCCCCGCCATGTCCACCAGCGGCCCGCCCGAGTTGCCGGGATTGATCGCCGCATCTGTCTGGATGAAGAACTGATAGTCGGTGATGCCGACCTGCGTGCGCGCCAAGGCGGAAACGATCCCGTGCGTGACCGTCTGTCCGACGCCAAAAGGATTTCCGATCGCCAGAACCACGTCGCCTACCTGGAGGTCGTCCGAGCTGCCGAGCTCGATCACCGGGAAGCGCTCGCGCGCGCCCCTCAACGCCAGCACCGCAAGGTCGGTGCGCGAATCCTTGAGCACCACGTCGGCCTCGAACTCGCGCTTGTCCGCGAGCGACACCTTGATCTCATCCGCGCCGTCGATCACGTGAGAGTTCGTCACCACGAGCCCTGCCGGATCCACGATCACGCCGGAGCCGAGCGAGCGCTGCATCTGGCCGCGCGGCAGGTTGAATCCCGGTCCGAAGAAGCGGCGGAAGAAGTCATCGGCGCCGAAAAAGCGATTGTCCACCAGCCGGCCAGCATAAACGTTGACCACCGCGGGCGCCACGCGCGCCACGATGGGCGCATAGGACAGCCTTACATCGCCCAAAGTCGCGGGCGGCACACGTTGCGTCTGCGCCCCGGCCGGCGTCGGCAAGAGAATCATGGCCGACAACAGCAACGCGATCGCCACCGTCCGGAATGCGAAACGGTATGCGAAACCGTATGTATGTCTGGTTGACTGCGCGACGAGCGGCTTGCCGCCGTAGAACATGGTCGAATCCCTTTGCTGCAATATAGGTTCAGCTCACGGTGAATTGAAGGCGGCATTGTTGCGCGATGCCGGCGGCGCCGCCGCCCTTTCCCCTTTCTGACCCGCTTGCTAGAAAGCATCTGCGGCTTCGCTTAAACCGCGGAACAAACCAGGGAGCAGTCTCGTGCAGCAGGGATCAGTCGGTGTGGCGGCGCGCAGTACCCATGACACCGTGGCCGCCTCGCTGATCTACCTCATCGCCTTCGTTACCGGCGCGATCGTGATGAGCTTCGAAATGCTCGGGTCGCGCTATTTGAATCCCTACTTCGGCAGCGGCATCTATACTTGGGCGGCGTTGATCTCCACCGTGCTCGCCGCGCTCACCGTCGGTTATTTTCTCGGCGGCTGGCTCGCCGACCGCCGACCGTCCGCCCCCGTGCTCGGCGCGACCGTGATCGCCGCCTCGACCTACATGCTGCTGTTGCCGAGTTTTTCCGCTCCCCTGCTCGAGCTGACGCTCGCCGCCATCGACGACATCCAGACCGGGAGCCTTGCCGCGGCGTTTGCCATATTGTTTGTTCCGGTCACGTTGTTCGGCATGTATTCGCCGTTTGCCATCCGCCTCCTGCTGCGCACCCCGCAACATTCCGGCATGGTTTCGGGCACCGTCTACGGAATTTCCACCGCCGGCAGCATCGTCGGCACGCTTGGCACCACCTTCTATCTCATTCCCATGATCGGCACGCGCGACATCACGCTCAGTCTGGGCTTCATCGGGCTGCTTGCCGGCCTTCTGCTCGTGGCCCTGCCTTACGTGCGTCGCGGCACGCTGGTGGTGCTGCTTGCCGCCGGTTCAATCGTCGTTTCCAACCTCGGCACCGGCCATGCCAATGACCTCGTGGACGAGTCGGTTCGCGCCGCCCTGCTCAAGCGCCGCGACGGTCAGATCGCCCACATCGAGTCGCAATATAACGACATCTACATCACCAAGCGCCGGGACGAGCTGACCATGGCATTCCAGCTCAAAGGCTGGGAATACACCGAAACTGTCGTCAACCTGCGCGAGGTCGACGATCTGCCCGTGCGCTACACGCGCGTGATGACCGTAGCCGCCGCCTATGTGACCGAGCCCAGGAAAGTGCTGATGATCGGGCTCGGCGGCGGTGCGATTTCCACCTATATCGGGCTGTTCATGCCGCAGGTGTCCATCGACACCATCGAGATCGATCCGGCCGTCATCGCCGCGGCCAAAAAATATTTCGGCCTGCGCGAGACGCCGCGCGTTCGCTACATCGCCGGCGACGGCCGCGTCATGCTCAAGCGCAGCGCCGAGAAGTACGACATCATCTTCGTCGACGCCTTTCGCGGCGGCTACATCCCGTTCCACCTGCTGACGCAGGAGTTTTACAGCCTGCTCAAGGAGCGCCTGGCGCCCGGCGGCGCGGTGGCCTTCAATTTGCACGACGGCACGCGGCTCTACACCTCGACGCTGCGCACGCTGTCCGCGGTGTTCCCGAGCGTGCACCTGTATCCCTCCGGCGAGGGCGAGGTGACCGCCGTGGTGACGGCGACCCCGGCGCCCGACGGCCAGGAGCTGGCAACCCGTGCTGCCGCAGCGCAGGAGCGTTACAATTTCCGCTTTCCGCTGCCGGAACTGCTTGAGCGCCGCGCACCCATGCCTTCGCTCGCCCGCGGTCAGGTGCTCACCGACGACTTTGCGCCGGCGGGCGTCCTCGACACGATCGGAGATCGGGCTCGCAAGAAGCGCTGAGCGCTCACTCCTTCGGTGGCACGGTGCGCAGATAGGCCACGATCGCCCGCAAGTCCGCGTTCGTCATGCCGGCATAGTACGAGTAGCCCATTGGCGGCTTGAGCTTGGTGCCGTCCTTGCGCACCCCCTGCGTAATGGCGCGGATGATTTCCTCGTCGGTCCACGCGCCGATTCCCTTCTCCTTGTGCGAGGTGATGTTGCGTGACACCGACACGCCCCAGGGGCCTTTCAGCTCAAAACCGCCCTTGCCGAGTCCGTTGACGTAATCGCGTCCCTTCGGCGTGAGCGGGGTATGGCACTCCATGCAATGCCCGATGGTGACGAGGTAGAAGCCGCGCTTGACCGGATTGCGCAGATCCGCCTCGCGGAACGGCTTCTCTGCCCCCGGCGGGGTCTGGTGCGGCACGTTGATGCGGTAGACCGGATCGGGCACCTTGTTCTTGATCGGTTTGACCGAGCGCACATAAGCCACGACCGCGTCCAGATCGCGCCGGGTGAAGATCTTGTAGAATGCGCTCGGCATGATCGCGGCGAGCGGCACGCCGTTTGGCCGTTTCCCCTCGGTGAGCGCCGTCCTGATCTGGGCGCGTGTCCACTTGCCGATGCCGGTTTCCTTGTCGGGCGTGATGTTGGAGGCTGTCACCTTCCACGGCGGCTCGTCGAATTCCAGAAAACCCGAAAACGCCCGTTCCTTGATGTCGCGACCGTCCGGTCCCTTCGGCGTGTGGCAATTCCCGCAGGTCAGGATCGTGTTGACCAGGTAGCTGCCGCGCTTCACCAAATCGCTTTGTGCCGCCGCCGCGCCCGTCATGGCAACGACTGCGGCGATCCCCATCGCCAGCCGGATCATCCCCGTCTCCTCAAAATCCCCCACCGATTAATGTCCCAACTCCGCAGTCAATGCAAGCCGTCAAGCCCGTACCGACGTATCCATGAATGCGCAAAGGGCGGCCGAGGCCGCCCTGCCGGACTCGCCAGCCGTTGGCCGCCCGTTTCATGGCGCCGGTGCGACCGCCTCCTCCGGCTTTTTCTCCTGCACCTGGCCTGAATCGATCCCCTTCGCCGTCTCGTCGCGATCGACGAACTCGATCACTGCGATCGGCGCATTGTCACCGTAGCGGTATCCGGCGCGTAGCACGCGGGTATAGCCGCCTTTACGCTCCTTGTAACGCGGCCCGATCACATCGAACAGTTTCTTGACCATGGCAACGTCGCGCACCTGGGCGATCGCCTGCCGCCGTGCATGCAGATCGCCGCGCTTTCCGAGCGTGACGAGCTTTTCCACCACCGGCCGCAGCTCCTTGGCTTTCGGCAGCGTGGTGATGATCTGCTCGTGCTTGATCAGCGCCGCCGCCATGTTGGCGAACAGCGCCTTGCGGTGCTCCGACTTGCGGCCGAGCTTGCGGTGGACTTTGCCGTGGCGCATGGTGTGTTCAGCCGACGGACGACGGACGACAGATGACGGATGCGATGCAGCCCATAATCTGTCCTCTGTCGTCCGTCCGCTGTCCTCTGTCAATAATGATCCTCGAACCGCTTGGCGAGCTCCTCGATGTTCTCCGGCGGCCAGCCCGGCACTTCCATGCCGAGGTGGAGACCCATCTGCGCTAGCACCTCCTTGATTTCATTGAGTGATTTCCGCCCGAAGTTGGGCGTGCGCAGCATCTCCGCTTCCGTTTTCTGCACCAGGTCGCCGATGTAGACGATGTTGTCGTTCTTCAGGCAATTGGCCGAGCGCACGGACAGTTCGAGCTCATCCACTTTCTTGAGGAACGCCGGGTTGAAGGCGAGATCGGGGATGACCTCCGTTGTGACCTCCTTCTTCGGCTCCTCGAAGTTGACGAACACGTTGAGCTGATCCTGCAAGATGCGCGCGGCATAGGCGACCGCGTCCTCCGGCGTCACCGCGCCGTTGGTCTCGACCTGCAAGGTGAGCTTGTCGTAATCGAGGATCTGCCCTTCGCGCGTGTTCTCGACTTTGTAGGAGACTTTGCGCACCGGTGAGTACAGGCTGTCGACCGGAATCAACCCGATCGGCGCATCCTCCGGGCGATTGCGCTCCGCCGGCACATAGCCCTTGCCGGTGTTGACCGTGAACTCCATGCGGATTTCGGCGCCTTCGTCCAGCGTGCACAGCACGAGATCGGGGTTGAGCACTACGATGTCGCCGACCGTCTGAATGTCGCTTGCGGTCACCGTGCCCGGACCCTGCTTCTTGACCACCATGCGCTTGGGGCCTTCGCCCTGCATCTTAATGGCGATGTCCTTGATGTTGAGGACGATGTCGGTGACGTCCTCGCGCACGCCGGCGATCGAGGAGAACTCGTGCAGCACGCCGTCGATGTGCACGGACTGCACCGCGGCCCCCTGCAGCGAGGACAACAGAATCCTGCGCAGCGCGTTCCCCAGCGTCACGCCGAAGCCGCGCTCGAGCGGCTCGGCGACCAGCGTCGCATGGCGCTTCGGGTCCGGGCCCACGCTCACCTGAAGTTTGTTAGGCTTGATCAGTTCCTGCCAGTTCTTCTGGATCACGTTTGCACCCGTTGAGTTGGGCGCCGCAACGTTTTGCGCGCCCCATTTTCCCTGCGGATTCTCGGCCGGCAACTCCGCCGGCCGGATCGATATATCGGTCATACGCGCCTACGCTTTCTCGGCCTGCAGCCGTTATGGGGGATCGGTGTGACGTCGCGAATCGAGGTGATGGTAAACCCCGCCGCCTGCAGCGAGCGCAGCGCCGACTCGCGTCCCGATCCCGGTCCGGCGACCTCGACCTCCAACGTACGCATGCCGTGCTCTTGCGCCTTCCGCGCCGCGTCTTCGGCGGCGACCTGTGCCGCATACGGCGTCGACTTGCGCGAGCCTTTGAATCCCATGGTCCCGGCCGACGACCAGGCGATGGTGTTGCCCTGCGCGTCGGTGATGGTGATCATGGTGTTGTTGAACGTCGCGTTCACGTGCGCGACGCCGGACGCGATGTTCTTGCGTTCACGGCGGCGAACGCGGACTGTGGCTTCCTTGCCCATTCAAAATCCTCTCGCTATTGCGCCGGCTGCCGGTTGATGGCCGTTAGACGACGGCCTTTTTCTTGCCGGCGATGGCTTTGGCCGGCCCCTTGCGGGTCCGCGCATTGGTGTGCGTGCGCTGCCCGCGCACGGGGAGCCCCTTGCGGTGGCGCAGCCCGCGGTAGCAGCCGAGGTCCATCAAACGTTTGATATTGGCGCGCACTTCGGCGCGCAAATCGCCCTCCACGACATAGTCGCGATCGATCACTTCGCGGATTTGCAGGACCTCCTGATCGGTGAGTTGGTTCACCCGGCGCTCCGGCGGAATCCTGACTTTCTCCATGATTTCCTTGGCCTTCGCCGGCCCGATGCCGTGGATGTACTGGAGCGCGATGACAACGCGCTTGTTGGTTGGAAGATTGACGCCTGCAATTCTGGCCACAATTTCACTCCTCTTTCGGTCCCCTGCCGGCGACCGATGCGGTCTCTTGGCTGTCCCCGGGTGTTAATTCCAACGCAATAACGCGACGCCCTTCCCCTCGTTTTCGGGGCCTGGCATCGTTCTCAAGGTCTCCACTGAATGCGCTGCTTATTAGGGGATTGCCCCTCATTTCGTCAACCTCCGGCCCCGCAATTTCCCCCCCGTTCTGGGCCGCGCACGGCGCATTGCGGCGGCTCGTACGGGCCGAGAAGGCTTCCTTCTGCCCTTTCCAGGCGTCTTTTTCTTTCCCCGAGAGGGCTCGGGGCGCTTGGCCGGCTTGGCTCCTGCCCGCCCAAGCGCCTTCCGCCCTCGCGGCTTGGCGGGAACCGGCCGGAAGGCGGTCTCGGCCAAGGCCCGGCCAATGGCCGCCGTCACCTCGTCGATCGAAGCCATCCCGTCCACGGTTTTCAGTAGCCCCTTTGCCGCGTAATGGGTCACGAGCGGCGCGGTCTGCGCCCGATAGGCGGCGAGCCGCTCCCGCAACACGTCGGGATTGTCGTCCGGTCTGAGCGGCTCGCCGCGCGCCCGCATCTGGGCGATCCGGTTCTTGATTCGGTGCAACAGGACGTCCTCGTCCACCTGTAGGGCGATCACCGCATCGAGCTTGAGGCCCTTTTTCTTGAGCAGCTTTTCCAGCGCCTCGGCCTGCTGCACGGTGCGCGGAAACCCGTCGAGGATGAAGCCCCGCTTGGCGTCGGGCCGGTCGATGCGCTCCTCCACGATGGCCACCACGAGCTCGTCCGGCACGAGCGCCCCGCGCGCCATGATGTCGGCGACCTTCCTGCCGAGCGGGGTTCCCGCCTTCACCGCGGCGCGCAGCATGTCGCCGGTCGACAGTTGCACGACCCCATATTGATCGACGAGCCGCTGCGCCTGCGTGCCCTTGCCCGCCCCCGGCGGACCGAGCAGAACCACCCTCATCGCCGGCGCCCTCTGAGCTTGGAGCGTTTGATCAGGCCTTCATACTGGTGCGCCAAGAGATAACCCTGAATCTGCGCGACCGTATCCATGGTTACGCTGACCACGATCAACAGCGACGTTCCGCCGAAATAGAACGGCACTGCCGCATACGAGATTAGGATTTCCGGAATGAGGCATACCACCGACAGATAAGCCGCCCCCACCACGGTGATGCGCGTCAGCACGTAGTCGATGAACTCGGCCGTCCGTTCGCCGGGGCGGATTCCTGGGATGAATCCGCCGTGCTTCTTGAGGTTTTCCGCGGTCTCGTTCGGATTGAACACGATCGCGGTGTAGAAGAACGCAAAGAAGATGATGAGTGCGATGTAGAGAATGAGAAACAGCGGCCGGCCGTGACCGAGCATGGTGGTGATGGTCACGAACCATTCCGGCCCCTGCCCGGCATTGAAATTTGCGACGGTGGAGGGCAGCAGCAGAAGCGAGGAGGCGAATATCGGCGGAATCACGCCCGAGGTGTTGAGCTTCAGCGGCAGGTGCGAGGACTGGCCTTCGAACATCCGGTTGCCGACCTGGCGCTTGGGGTACTGGATTAAGAGCCGCCGCTGCGCCCGCTCCATGAACACGATGAAGGCGATCACGACCACCGCCATCACGACGACAATCAGAATCAGTGCGGTGGACAGCGCACCCTGCCGGCCGAGCTCCAGCATGCCGGCGATCGCCGCCGGCAGCTCCGCGACAATGCCGGCCATGATGATGAGCGATATGCCGTTGCCGATGCCGCGCGAGGTGATCTGCTCGCCGAGCCACATCAGGAACATGGTGCCGCCGGTGAGCGTAATCACCGTGGAGATACGGAAGAACCATCCGGGATCGGTCACCACATTGCCGGCGCCTTCGAGGCCATACGCGATGCCGAAGGCCTGGAATGCCGCCAAGACGACGGTCAGATACCGGGTGTATTGGTTGATGACCTTCCGGCCCTGCTCACCCTCTTTCTTGAGCTGCTCAAGCGTCGGCGAGACGGTGGTCATCAACTGAATGATGATCGATGCCGAGATATACGGCATGATGTTCAATGCAAAGATCGCCATGCGGTGGATGCCGCCGCCGGCGAACATGTTGAACATGCCGAGAATACCGCCCGCCTGGGTGCGGAAAATCTGGTCCCAAGCCGCCGGATCGATGCCGGGCAAGGGAATGTAGGTGCCGAACCGGTAGACCAGCAGCGCGCCGAGGGTGAACCAGATTCGCTTTTTCAGTTCCTCGGCCTTGGCGAGCGCCGAGAAGTTGAGATTGGCCGCTAGTTGTTCCGCTGCTGAGACCATGACCGCTCCGCTCCCCGCCCTAGCCGGCCGCCGCGCTCCTCAAGACCGCACCCGGCCGCAGGCAGGTTCTATGTGGGGTCCATTCGCCCATTGTTCCATGGTTTGCGGCGACTCGTTTTCACGCGGCTTTTTCCGCGGTCTCCAGCTTTGGGGCCAGAATTTTGACCGTCCCGCCCGCCTTCTCCACCGCGGCAATGGCCGCCTTCGAGGCACCGAACACCTCGAAGCTGACCCTCGCTTTCAGTTCCCCGTCACCGAGCAACCGCACGCCATCCTTAGGACGCCGCAACAGACCGGCCTTAACCAAGGCCGCCAGGTCGACCACCGCATTGCCATCGAGTCGGCCCGCGTCGATGGCAGCCTGCACCTGCCCGATGTTGATCTCGTTGAGTCGCCGCGCGAACTTTGTGTTCCTGAACCCGCGCTTGGGCAAGCGGCGATGCAACGGCATCTGCCCGCCCTCAAATCCCTTGATGCGCGCGCCCGCGCGCGCGGTCTGCCCCTTGCCGCCGCGGCCGCCGGTCTTGCCCATACCCGATCCGATGCCGCGTCCGATCCGCTGCCGCTTCTTGCGCGATCCCGGCCGCGGCGCGAGTTGATTAAGCTTCATCTGTCACTCCATTCGCGCACCGACGCGCTGTTCGTTCCCTCCCCGCAAGCGGGGATCAAATTCATTTTTCCACCACGCGCACGAGATGTTTGACCTTGTTGATCATGCCGCGCGTCATCGGCGTGTCCGGCAATTCGCGCACGCGGCCGATCTTGTTCAACCCGAGCCCGATCAGCGTCTGGCGCTGGATGCGGTGACGCCGCTGCGGACTTCCCGTCTGCTGCACCTTGATGGTTTTTGTCGTCGTCATGACTCGATCCGATCAATCGGCCGCTGCTTCCACATCGACGTCGCGGCGCCGCGCCTGCAGTGTCGAGACTTTGATGTTCCGCCGCGCCGCGACCGCCCGCGGCGAATCCTGGCGCTTCAAAGCGTCGAAGGTTGCGCGCACCATGTTGTAGGGGTTTGACGACCCGATCGATTTCGCCACCACGTCCTGTACCCCCAGCGTCTCGAACACCGCCCGCATGGGGCCTCCGGCGATGATCCCGGTGCCCGGTGGCGCCGCGCGCAGATAGACACGCCCGGATCCATGATGGCCCAGCACGTCATGGTGCAGCGTGCGGCCCTCGCGCAACGGCACCCGCATGAGGTTGCGCTTGGCTGCGTCCGTGGCCTTGCGGATCGCTTCCGGCACTTCGCGCGCCTTGCCGTGGCCGAAGCCGACCCGTCCCTTCTGATCTCCGACCACCACGAGCGCGGCAAAACCGAAGCGGCGGCCGCCTTTCACCACCTTGGCCACGCGGTTGATGTGCACGAGTTTGTCGACAAACTCGCTTTCCCGCTCCTCGCGGTCTCCGCGCTCGCTCCGTTCGCCTCGCTCGCGCTCTCGTCTCGGTTCACGTGCCATAATGCCTGTTCCAGCTCTCTGCGATCGCGAGGACAGAGGACAGGCGACGGACGACAGATGATACCGCGTCGCGCTGCAAATTCCTCTTCCGTCCGTCCTCCGTCACCTGTCCTCTGTCGTCAGAATTTGAGTCCACCTTCACGCGCCGCGTCCGCCAGCGCCTTGACCCGGCCGTGGTAGAGATAACCGCCGCGATCGAACACCACTTCCGTGATTCCCTTTTGCCGCGCCCGTTCGGCCACGAGCTTGCCGACCGCCTTGGCGGCTTCGATATTGGCGCCGGTTTTCAGGGTTTCACGCATGGCCTTCTCCAGCGAGGACGCGGCCGCCAGCGTCTGTCCTTTGTTGTCGTCGATGATCTGCGCATAGATGTGCTTTGATGAGCGGAACACCGACAGCCGCATGCGGCCGCGCGCGGCATATTTCACGCGCCGCCGCACCGTCGCCTTGCGCCGTTCTGTCCGATCCTTGACCGTCGCCATCGTGCGCCCCGTTACTTTTTCTTGCCTTCCTTGCGGAAGACGAACTCTTCCGCATACTTGACGCCTTTGCCCTTGTAGGGCTCCGGGGGCCGGAACGCGCGGATTTCCGCTGCGGCTTGGCCCACTTTCTGCTTGTCGAGACCGCTCACCACGATCTCGGTCGGCTTCGGCGTCGCCACGGTGACGCCCTCCGGGATCGGAAACACCACATCATGGCTGAAGCCAAGCTGCATCTGCAGGTTTTTGCCCTGCACCGCGGCGCGGAATCCCACGCCGCTGATTTCGAGCCGCTGCTCGAACCCCTTGGTGACGCCGGCCACCAGATTGGCCACCAGCGTGCGCGAAGTGCCCCACTGCGCGCGGGCGCGCTTGGTATCGAACCGCGGGTCGAGTTTCACGCTGTTACCCTCGACCTTGGCCACGATGTCGTCATGCAGCACCACCTGCAGCGCGCCCTTGGGGCCCTTGACCTTGACGGTCTGTCCTTCGACCGCTGCGGTCACGCCTGATGGCAGCGGGACGGCTTTCTTGCCAATGCGCGACATGACTCTTCCCTTTGCCCCTCGCGTTCAGAACACCGTGCACAGAATTTCGCCGCCGACGTTGGCCTCGCGCGCGTCGTGGTCCGCCATCACGCCCTTCGGCGTCGAAACAATCGCCACCCCGAGCCCGTTGTTGACGCGCGGCAGGCTGCGCACCGATGCATACACGCGCCGACCGGGCTTCGACACCCGCGCAAGCTGCCGGATCACCGGCTCGCCGTCGAAATACTTGAGCTCGATTTCCAGCTCCTTGCGACCGTCCTTGTGCGCAACGGCGGTGTAGCCGCGGATATAGCCTTCGCTCTTGAGAACCTCGAGCACCCGTTCACGCAGCTTCGAGCTTGGCGTGGTGACCTTCGTCTTATGCCGCATCTGCGCGTTGTTGATGCGCGCGATCATGTCGCCGAGCGGATCGATCAATGCCATGACGCGGCCTCCTCACCAGCTCGACTTCAATAGCCCCGGAATCAGGCCCCTTGAGCCGAGCTCGCGCAGCGCGATACGGGAGAGTCTGTGCTTGCGGTAGTAGCCGCGCGGGCGGCCCGAGACCTCGCAGCGGTTGCGGATGCGCGTGGGAGAGGAGTTGCGCGGCAGTTCTGCCAGCTTGAGCGACGCCGCGAGCCGTTCCTCCGTCGGCCGCTTGCGGTCGCGCGCGATGGCCTTGAGTTTGGCGCGCCGCGCCGCGTACTTCTGCGCCAGCTTGCGTCTGCGGTTGTTCTTCTCGATCGCACTTTTCTTCGCCATGCCGTTCTCCTGACTGTTCTGGCCGCGAGGTTGTCCTCACTGCCGGAACGGGAAGTTGAAGGCCGTCAGCAACGCGCGCGCCTCCTCGTCGGTGCGCGCCGTGGTGCAGACGGTGATGTCCATGCCCCAGATGTCGGTCGCCTTGTCGTAATTGATCTCCGGGAAGATGATGTGTTCCTTGATGCCGATCGTATAGTTGCCGCGGCCGTCGAAACTCTTGGGCGACAGGCCGCGGAAGTCACGCGCTCGCGGCAGCGCGATGTTCACCAGCCGATCGATGAATTCGTACATGCGCGCCTTGCGCAGGGTCACCTTGCAGCCGATCGGCTGGCCGGCGCGCAGCTTGTAGGTCGCTATCGACTTGCGCGCATTGGTAATGACCGCCTTTTGTCCGGCGATCAACGCCAGATCCTCCGCCGCCTGCTCGACCTTCTTGCGGTCGGCAACCGCTTCGCCGATGCCCATATTGAGCACGACTTTGGACAGCCTCGGCACTTGCATCGGGTTCTTGTAGCCGAACTGCTCGGAAAGCTTCTTGCGCACCACTTCCTCAAAATAGGTCTTCAGCCGCGGCGTGACGCGCTCCTCGGGCTCGCGCGGCTGCACCGGCTCCGTCGGAGCGGCCGGCTTCCGATCACCCTTTTCGCCCTTGGCCTGTCGGCCTTTCTCCGCCTTCGGCTCGCCCTTGGGTTGGCCTTTCGGCGGCCGCGGCTGGTCGCCCGATTTGGCGCCGGCGGCGGGCTTCTGCGGCTTCTCCTCGTCAGCCATCGATTTCCACTCCCGATCGCTTGGCGATCCGCACCTTGCGACCATCGGCCAGAATCTTGAACCCGACACGCGTGGGTTTACCGTCCTTCGGGTCTGCGATCGCCAGATTGGATAGATGAATCGGCAACTCCTTGGAGATAATGCCGCCCTCCTGCTGCGCGGTCTGTTTCTGGTGACGCTTGGCTATGTTGATGCCGCGCACGAGTGCCCGGTTCTCGTCCGGCCGCACTTCGATGACCTCGCCGGTGCGCCCCTTGTCGCGGCCGGCGAGCACCACCACCCTGTCGCCCTTCTTGATCTTTGCCGCCATCACAACACCTCGGGGGCAAGCGAGATGATCTTCATCTGGTTTTTGGCCCGCAGCTCCCGCGGTACCGGGCCGAAGATGCGCGTGCCGACCGGCTCCATCTGCGGGTTCATTAGCACCGCCGCGTTGCGGTCGAAGCGGATGATCGAACCGTCCGGCCGGCGGATATCCTTGGCGATGCGCACGACCACCGCCCGCATCACATCCCCCTTCTTCACGCGCCCGCGCGGGATCGCCTCTTTCACCGAAACCACGATGACATCGCCGACCGTGGCGTACTTGCGCTTCGAGCCGCCCAGCACCTTGATGCACATGACGCGGCGCGCGCCGGAATTGTCCGCCACGTCGAGGTTGGTCTGCATCTGGATCATGCCGTGCCTCTCACACTCTTCACGCCGCAGCGCACCTAGTTTGCCTTCGCGCTGATCTTGCGCGACTTCTTTACTTCCGCGTCCGTCCCTTCGCCTTCGACCGCCGGCATCGCGTCGGGTTTCTTTCGCTTCTCTCCCCGGATCACCAGCCAGCGCTTCAGCTTCGAGATCGGACGATGCTCCTCGATCCACACCATGTCGCCCACCGAGTATTCGTTCTTCTCATCGTGGGCGTGGAATGTCTTCGACCTCCGCACCGTCTTCTTGAGGACCGGATGGGTGAAGCGACGCTCGACGCTGACGATCACCGTCTTGTCCTGCTTGTCGCTCAGCACCACGCCCTGCAATACGCGCTTCGGCATCTTTCGGTCCCCTCTAGGCTTTGGCGGCGCGCTTCTGCCGCGCGATGGTCTTCAGCCGCGCGATATCGCGCCGCACCGCGCGCACCCGCGCGGTGTTCTCAAGCTGCCCGGTGGCCCGCTGGAAGCGCAGGTTGAACCGCTCCTTCTTGAGCTTCAGTACTTCGTCCTCGATCTGATCCAACGTCATCGCGCGTACGTCAGCGGCTTTCATGGCGACCTCTATTCGGTGATGCGCTGCACGAACTTGGTCTTGATCGGCAGCTTGGCCGCCGCGAGCGCGAAGGCCTCGCGCGCCACTTCCTCCGACACGCCGTCGACCTCGAACAGGATGCGGCCCGGTTTCACCCGCGCGATCCAGTATTCGACGCTGCCCTTGCCCGAGCCCATGCGCACTTCCAGCGGCTTCTTCGTCACCGGAACGTCCGGGAACACCCGGATCCACACCCGCCCCGAGCGCTTCATGAAGCGCGTGAGCGCGCGTCGCGCCGCCTCGATCTGGCGCGCGGTGACCCGGTCGGGCTCGAGCGCCTTGAGCCCGTAGCGGCCGAAACTCAGATCGACGGCGCTGGTGGCGTGGCCGTGGATGCGTCCCTTGTGCGCCTTGCGGAACTTGGTGCGGATTGGCTGCAGCATGACCGATCCCTTACGCCGTCGCCTCGCGCCGCGGCCGGCCCGCCTCGGCCTCCGCCAGGCGCTTGTCCTGCGCCATGGAGTCGTGCTCCATGATCTCGCCCTTGAAGATCCACACCTTCACCCCGCAGGTGCCGTAGGTGGTATAGGCGGTGGCAAAGCCGAAATCGATGTCGGCGCGCAGCGTGTGCAGCGGCACGCGGCCCTCGCGGTACCACTCCATGCGCGCGATTTCCGCTCCGCCGAGCCGGCCCGAGCAGTTGATGCGGATGCCCTCCGCGCCGAGCCGCATGGCCGATTGCACGGCGCGCTTCATGGCGCGGCGGAACGCCACCCGACGCTCGAGCTGCTGCGCGATGGACTCCGCCACGAGCTGCGCGTCGAGCTCGGGCTTGCGGATTTCGATGATGTTGATGACCACGTCCGACTTGGTCAGCTCCGCCACTTTGCGGCGGATTTTCTCGATGTCGGCGCCCTTCTTGCCGATCACCACGCCCGGCCGCGCCGAATGTATGGTGACCCGGCATTTCTTGTGCGGCCGTTCGATGACGATCTTGGACACCGCCGCCTGTTTGAGCTGCTCGGTGAGCTCCCGGCGGATTTTTAGATCCTCGTGCAGCAGCGCACCGTATTCGTTCTTGCCCGCGTACCAACGTGAATCCCAGGTTCGGTTGATCCCGAGCCGCAAGCCCACCGGATTGACCTTCTGACCCATGTGTCTCTCCTAAGCCGCCTGCTCGACCTCGCGCACCACGATGGTGAGATGCGAGAACGGCTTCAAAATTCGCCCCATGCGGCCGCGGCCGCGGGCGTGGAAACGTTTCAGCACCAGCGCCTTGCCCACATGCGCCTCGGCCACGATGAGATCGTCGACGTCGAGGTCATGATTGTTCTCGGCATTGGCGATCGCCGACTCCAGGCACTTCTTGACATCGCGCGCCGCGCGCTTGTTGCAGAACTGCAGATCGGCCAGCGCCGTCGAGACCTTCTTCCCACGGATCAGTTGCGCCACGAGATTGAGCTTTTGCGGCGAGACCCGGATCATGCGGGCCACCGCCTTGGCCTCGTTGTCGGCGAGCGAGCGTTCGCGCGATCGTTTGCCCATGACATCCTCGTCAACTCTTTGCGGTCGGCGCCACAGGCGATGCCGGAGCCGACGCCGCGGGGGCCGCTGCCGGCGCTCCTGGCGCTGCGCCCTCTCCTGCGCGCTTGGCTTTGCGGTCGGAGGAATGACCGTAGAACTGTCGCGTCGGCGAAAACTCGCCGAACTTGTGCCCGACCATTTCTTCGGTGACCAGCACCGGGATGTGCTTCTGTCCATTGTAGACGCCGAACGTGAGCCCGACGAACTGCGGCAGGATCGTGGAGCGCCGGCTCCAGATCTTGATCATCTCGCGCCGGCCGGAGGCGCGCGCCGCTTCTGCTTTCTTGAGCAGATAGCCGTCGAAGAACGGACCTTTCCAGACTGAACGTGCCATGGCTCTCGCCTACTGTTTCTTGCGCGCGTGCCGGCTCACCATGATGAACTTGGTGGTTGCCTTGTTCTTGCGCGTCTTCTTTCCCTTGGTCGGGATGCCCCACGGCGTGGTCCAGTGGCCGCCGCCCTTGGTGCGCCCGCCGTGCGGATGATCGACCGGGTTCATGCTGATGCCGCGGTTGTGCGGCATCCGCCCCATCCAGCGTTTGCGGCCGGCCTTGCCGATCGAGATATTCATGTTGTCCGGATTTGACACCGCCCCGACCGTGGCCATGCAGCGTCCGTGAACCAAGCGCTGCTCTCCGGAATTGAGCCGCAGGATCACATAGTCCCCGTCGCGGCCGACGATCTGCGTATAGGTGCCGGCCGAGCGCGCGATCTGCCCGCCCTTTCCGATCTTGATCTCCACGTTGTGCACGATGGTGCCGATCGGCATGTTGCCAATCGGCATTGCGTTGCCGGGCTTGATGTCCACCTGCTCGCCGGCAACCACCGTGTCGCCCACCGCCAGCCGCTGCGGCGCAAGGATATAGGACAGCGTGCCGTCCTCGTATCGGATCAGCGCAATGAAGGCAGTGCGGTTGGGGTCGTATTCGATCCGCTCCACCTTCGCCGGCTGATCGAACTTTCGCCGCTTGAAATCGACCAGCCGATACGCCTGCTTGTGGCCGCCGCCGCGGAAGCGCGAGGTGATGCGCCCCAGGTTGTTGCGCCCTCCGGTCGACTTTTGGCCCTCGACCAGCGTCTTGACCGGATCGCCGCGGTACAGCGCCGAACGGTCAACCAGCACGAGCTGCCGCTGGGCGGGGGTCACCGGCTTGTATGTTTTCAGTGCCATCGCGCGCTCCGCCTTACAAGCCGGTGGTCACGTCGATCTTGTGGCCCTCTTCGAGCGTCACGATCGCGCGCTTCACCGATTTCTGCTCACCCCATCGGCCTTTGAAGGCCTTGACCTTGCCGCGGCGGATCAGCGTGTTGACGCTCTTCACTTTCACGTCGAACAGCTTTTCCACCGCCTCCTTGATTTCCGGTTTGGTGGCCTTGGCGTTGACCTTGAATACCACCCGGTTCTGCTCGGACATCATCGTCGCCTTCTCGGTAATGACCGGGGCGATGATCACGTCATAGTGCCGCGGATCCCTGGTGCTCATTTGAACCGCGCCTCCAGCGCATCGATGGCGGCTTTGGTCAGCACCAGCTTGCTGCGCCGCAGGATGTCGTACACGTTGATGCCACGCACCGGCAGCACGTCGATGTTGGGAATGTTGCGTGCCGCGTTGCGGAACCCCGCTTCGATCTCGGCGCCGTCCACGATCAACGCGTTGTCAAGTCCAAGCTTTGCGAATTGACCCAACAGCTCCTTGGTCTTCGCCTCCCCGACCGCGACCTTGTCCAGCACGATGATGCCGCCGTCCTTGGCCTTGGCCGAGAGCGCGTGCTTGAGTGCCAGCGCCCGCACCTTCTTCGGCAGACCGATCTCGTGGCTGCGCACCACCGGCCCGAAGGCGCGGCCGCCGCCGCGGAAGATATTGACCCGCGCCGAGCCGTGTCGGGCATTGCCGGTGCCCTTCTGTGCGTACATTTTCTTGCCGGTGCGGTTGATCTCGCTGCGGTTCTTGACCTTGTGCGTGCCCGCGCGCCGCTTGGCGAGCTGCCACACCACGCACCGCTGGATGATGTCGCTGCGCGGCTCGAGCCCGAAGATCGAGTCCGACACCGTGACCGAGCCCGCCGGCTTGCCGTCGAGGGTGGTGACTTTCAGTTCCATATCACGCACCCTCCCTTGCAGGAGCAGCCGCCTCGGCGTGCTCGGGTGCGGCGGCCGGAGCAACGGCCTGCACCGCCGGCTCGCGGAACTTGCCCGGCACGGGCAATTCCTTTGGCAGCGGTTTCTTGACCGCGTCGCGCACCATGATCCAGCCGCCCTTGGCGCCGGGCACCGCGCCCTCGACCATGATCAAGCCGCGCTCCACATCGGTCTGCACCACACGCAGATTGAGCGTGGTCACCCGGTCCACCCCCATGTGCCCGGCCATCTTCTTGTTCTTAAAAGTCTTGCCCGGATCCTGCCGGCCTCCGGTGGAGCCGTGCGAGCGGTGCGAGATCGACACGCCGTGCGAGGCGCGCAGGCCCGCGAAATTCCAGCGCTTCATCGCGCCGGCAAAGCCCTTGCCGATCGAGGTGCCGGTCACATCGACGTATTGCCCCACCACGAAATGGTCCGCGGTGATTTCCGCGCCGATCGGGATCAGCGCGTCCTCGCTCACCCGGAATTCGGCGAGCTTGCGCTTGGGTTCGACTTTGGCCGCCGCAAACCGCCCGCGTTCCGGCTTGCTCACGTTCTTGACCTTGCGCGAGCCCGCGCCGAGTTGCAGGGCCGTATAACCGTTCTTTTCCTTGGTGCGGTGCGCGACCACTTGGCATTGCGCAAGGCGCAGCACGGTCACCGGCACCTGTTCACCCGCCTCGGTGAACAGCCGGGTCATCCCGATTTTCTGTGCGATCACGCCCGTACGCATGACCTCGTTCCTCCCGCGCTTTACAGCTTGATCTCGACATCAACGCCCGCGGCCAGATCCAGCTTCATCAGGGCATCGACCGTCTGCGGCGTCGGATCGACAATGTCGAGCAGTCGTTTGTGCGTGCGCATTTCGAACTGCTCGCGGCTTTTCTTGTCGATGTGCGGCGAGCGGTTGACGGTAAACTTCTCGATCTTGGTTGGCAGCGGAATCGGCCCGCGCACCTGCGCGCCGGTGCGCTTGGCGGTGTTGACGATCTCGCGCGTCGACGCATCGAGGATGCGATGGTCGAACGCTTTCAGCCGGATGCGGATATTCTGGCCGTTCATGGTGCTTCAGACGACGGAAGTCAGAAGACGGACGACGGATGAATTGTCGTCGTCGATCGCTCTACCTTCGTCGCATCTCCTCCCTTTATCTGTCCTCTGCCGTCTGTCCTCCGTCGTCCGCTTACGCGAACTTCGCCTGGATCTCCTCCGCGATCGCTCGCGGCACTTCCGCGTAGTGGTCGAACTGCATGGTGAAAGTGGCGCGCCCTTGGGTCATGGAGCGCAGATTGCTCACGTAGCCGAACATGTTCTGCAGCGGCACCATGGCGTTGATGACATTAGCGTTGCCGCGCATGTCCTGCCCCAGGATCTGGCCGCGGCGTGAATTGAGATCGCCGATCACCGAGCCAGTGTATTCCTCCGGCGTCACCACCTCGACCTTCATGATCGGCTCGAGCAACACCGGCGCGCCCTTCTGTAGCGCCTCGCGCAGCGCGTTGCGGGCGCAGATTTCGAATGCCAGCGCCGAGGAGTCGACGTCGTGGTACTTGCCGTCGATCAGACTCACCTTCAGGTCCACCACCGGAAACCCGGCGAGCACGCCGGAGCCGAGCACCGACTCCAGGCCCTTCTCGACGCCAGGGACGTATTCCTTCGGCACCGCCCCGCCCACGACCTTGTTCTCGAACTGATAGCCGCTGCCGGGCGGCAGCGGCTCGCAGTGGATTTTCACCGCCGCGAACTGGCCGGCGCCGCCGGTCTGTTTCTTGTGGGTGTATTCGTGCGTGACCGGCCGGGTGATCTTTTCGCGATAGGCGACCTGCGGCGCACCGATATTGGCATCCACCTTGTAGGTGCGCTTGAGGATATCGACTTTGATGTCGAGATGCAGCTCGCCCATGCCTTTGATGATGGTTTGGCCCGACTCTGGATCGGTGGTGACGCGGAACGAGGGGTCCTCCGCTACGAGCTTGGCGAGCGCCGCCCCGAGCTTTTCCTGATCCGCCTTCGACTTGGGCTCGATCGCGATCTCGATCACCGGCTCGGGGAACTCCATCTTCTCCAGGACCACCGGTTTCTGCGGGTCGCAAAGCGTATCGCCGGTGCGCACCTCCTTCAGCCCGGCGAGCGCAACGATGTCGCCGGCGTAGGCTTCCTTGATGTCCTCGCGGTTGTTGGCGTGCATCAACAGCATGCGGCCGATGCGTTCCTTGCGGTCTTTCGTGGAATTGAGCACGCCGGTGCCGCTCGTGAGCGTACCGGAGTAGATGCGGCAGAACGTGATGGTGCCGACGAACGGGTCGTCCATGATCTTGAACGCCAACATCGCCAGCGGCTCCTTATCGTCCGCTTTGCGCACCACTTCGCGGCCTTCCGGGTCGGTGCCTTTGATCGGCGGCACATCGACCGGCGAGGGCAGGAAATCGACCACCGCATCCAGGAGCGGCTGCACACCCTTGTTCTTGAAGGCCGAACCGCAAAGCACGGGATGGAACGCGCCGCTGATCGTGGCCTTGCGGATCAGCCGCTTCAGCGTTTCTTCGTCCGGCTCCTTGCCTTCCAGATACGCCGTCATCGCCGCGTCATCCAATTCCACCGCGGCCTCGATCATCTTCTCCCGATATTCCTTGGCCTGCGGCAGAAGATCAGC
This sequence comes from Xanthobacteraceae bacterium, assembly GCA_035574295.1. Classification (GTDB taxonomy): domain Bacteria; phylum Pseudomonadota; class Alphaproteobacteria; order Rhizobiales; family Xanthobacteraceae; genus PNAI01. Next base: position 19,314 of record DATLYX010000039.1, on the reverse strand, counting down.
CGGTATCTCTTCGTCGTGGTATTTCGCGCCGAGTGATTCGTCGTCCCACACCACCGCCTTCATGCGGATCAGGTCGATGACGCCCTTGAATTTCTGTTCGGCGCCCAGCGGAAGCTGGACCGCCACCGGCTTGGCGCCGAGCCGGTTCACGATATCGTCGAGGCAGCGGAAGAAATCCGCGCCCACCTTGTCCATCTTGTTGGCAAAGACGATGCGCGGCACCCGGTATTTGTCGCCTTGCCGCCACACGGTCTCGGTTTGCGGCTCCACCCCCTGGTTGGAGTCGAGCACGCACACGGCGCCGTCGAGCACGCGCAGCGAGCGCTCCACCTCGATGGTGAAATCCACGTGCCCCGGCGTGTCGATGATGTTGAGCCGCTTGTTGCGCCAGAACGCCGTGGTGGCCGCGGAGGTGATCGTGATCCCCCGCTCCTGCTCCTGCTCCATCCAGTCCATGGTGGCGGCGCCCTCATGGACCTCGCCCATCTTATGGCTCTTACCGGTGTAATAGAGGATCCGCTCGGTCGTGGTGGTCTTGCCGGCATCGATGTGGGCCATGATGCCGAAATTGCGATAGTCCTCGATCGGATGGCTGCGGGGCATGGGGAAGGTTCCTTGTTGTTGGCCGGCCGTCACCAGCGGTAATGCGCGAACGCCCGGTTGGCTTCCGCCATGCGGTGGGTATCTTCGCGTTTCTTGACGGCGTTCCCCCTGTTGTTGGATGCATCCAAGAGCTCCGCCGAAAGCCGCTCGGTCATCGTCTTTTCGTTGCGTTCGCGTGCGGCGGCGATGATCCACCGGATGCCAAGCGCCTGTCGCCGTGCTGGGCGCACCTCCACCGGCACCTGATACGTCGCCCCGCCCACGCGGCGCGAGCGCACTTCGATCGACGGCATCACATTGCCCAGCGCCTGTTCGAACACTCCGATCGGATTTTGCTTGGTCTTGGCCTCGATCAGTTCGAGCGCGCCGTACACGATGCGCTCGGCCACCGACTTCTTGCCCTCGTACATCACGGAATTCATGAATTTGGAGATCACGACATTCCCGTATTTGGGATCCGGGTTGATGTCGCGCTTCTCGGCACGGTGACGGCGGGACATGGACGCGCTCCGTTACTTCGGCCGCTTGGCGCCGTATTTGGATCGGCGCTGCTTGCGGTTTTTCACCCCTTGCGTATCGAGCACGCCGCGCAGGATGTGGTAGCGCACGCCGGGCAAATCCTTCACGCGGCCGCCGCGGATCATGACCACCGAATGTTCCTGCAGATTGTGCCCCTCGCCGGGGATGTAGCCGATCACCTCAAAACCGTTGGTCAGCCGCACCTTGGCGACCTTGCGCAGGGCGGAATTCGGTTTCTTGGGCGTTGTGGTGTAGACGCGCGTGCAAACGCCGCGCTTCTGCGGGCATTGCTGAAGCGCCGGCACCTTTTTCTTGGCATGTTGCACCACCCGGCCTTTCCGGATGAGCTGATTGATTGTCGGCATCGCTCGCCTTCACGCTCGCGCGCCGGCTGCCCGGCGCGGCCTCGCGCGGCCCGGACCCGCGCGCAAAACAAAACCGCGCCATCCGCCCCGGCAGCGGAATGACGCTTCACCAGCCAAAAATGGACGCTGCGGCAGCAGCCGCCGCGCGGCGCCCATGGATCTGACAATCGGTCGATGTCAGAGGCAGCGTTTGAGCTTCATTCCTCGAGGCATCAGGCGCCACATCCGTAGGCCACGAAAGATGTTCACTTTCAGTAGCTTAGCTGGATTGCAGGCGCGCCGTTCCGAGCAAGCGAAGCTCACCGCCTGCCGAAAGTTCGCGGTATGTATCGGCGGCGACCCGCCAAGTCAAGCATTACCGCGGTAAAACGCCGGTGAATTGCGTGTTTTTTGCCGCACATTGCGCTCGTTGCCCAACGCTCCTACCCCGTCCTGGCCCGAGGCTTAATCAAATCTAGACTATCGCAGGCCCGCGAGGTTCGGTCTTCCAATGACGTTGCGCGCCGCCCCAGCCCCACCGCACACCACCCGCCGTTGACCCCCTCAGCGATCATGGTATTGTGTAACTGTGAAAAACATCACAGTTTCCGTGAAAGAAGAGACCTACAGGCGCGCCCGTATCAAAGCCGCGGAGCGCAACACCTCGGTCTCAGCCTTGGTTCAAGAGTTTCTCTCGGCGCTTGCCTCCGAGGACGAAAGCCTTGCCCTCCGACTGGCCGCGGATGAACGCGCGCTGCGCGAGCGCATCAAGACGTTCCGTGCCGCCGACCGTCTCTCTCGCGACGAGTTGCATAGGCGGAGGTAGTGACTATCCCTCGCTTTCTCGATACCAACGTCCTTCTTTATTCGATCAGCCGCGATCGCCGCGAACGCAACAAGCACGATGTCGCTGTCGAATTGCTCGCACGAACTGATAACGCACTTTCAGTTCAGGTCCTGCAGGAGTTTTATGTGCAGGCGACGCGGCCGACCCGGCGGGACGCGGTACCCCACGACATAGCGGTCGGCCTCATCCGCACATGGCTGCGCTTTCCGGTTCAGGATGTCACGCTGGCGGTCATGAGCGAGGCGCTCGAAATCCGTGCGGAATACAGCCTTTCGTATTGGGATGCGGCGATCGTCGCCGCGGCGCGGGCGCTCGGTTGCCGCGAACTCTTGTCGGAGGATTTGTCTCACGGGCTGAGGATTGGCGATCTCGAAATCCGCAACCCATTTCGCTGACCTGCTCCAGGGGGCGGCTGAACGTCTTTTTAAAAGCTGCTGCGGCCGCTTCTGACGGCTGACGACAATCGGAGCCGCCCGCAGGCAGCCCCGATTTTCTCGATGCAGGCGAAACCGCTGTCTTAGGCCTACTCGGCCGCCGGTAACGCAGGTTGCGGCTCCGGTCCGGGCGCGGCCTGCGCCTCGGCCGCAGCCTTGGCCGCAGCCTCCTTCTCACGCTCCTCCAGGATGAGCGCGTCGCGCTTGGTGGCCACTTCGCGCAACAGGTTCATGATCGCGCCAGTACCGGCCGGGATCAGCCGTCCGACGATCACGTTTTCCTTCAGGCCGGCAAGCGTATCCGACTTGCCGTTGACCGCCGCCTCCGTGAGCACACGCGTGGTTTCCTGGAACGAGGCGGCGGAGATGAACGAGCGCGTCTGCAGGCTTGCCTTGGTGATGCCGAGCAGCACCGGATGCGCCACCGCCTCCCTCTTGCCCTCGGCGCGCATCCTGGCGTTGATTTCGTCGAACTCGATCTTGTCGATCTGTTCGCCCTGCAGCAGGTCGGTATCCCCCGGCTCGTCGATTTCCACCTTTTGCAACATCTGGCGCACGATCACCTCGATGTGCTTGTCGTTGATCGACACGCCCTGCAGCCGGTACACCTCCTGGATCTCGTTGACCAAATAGCTGGCCAGCTCCTCGACGCCCTTGATCCGCAGAATATCGTGCGGCGCCGGATTGCCCTCGACGATGTAATCGCCTTTCTCGACCACGTCGCCGTCCTGCAGATGGACGTGCTTGCCCTTGGGGATAAGATATTCGATCGGCTGGGCATCCTTGTCGTGCGGGATGATGGCGATCCGCCGCTTGTTCTTGTAGTCGCGGCCGAACTGCACCGTACCGGCGATTTCCGCCAGAATCGCCGCATCTTTCGGCCGCCGCGCCTCGAACAGCTCCGCCACCCGCGGCAGGCCACCGGTGATGTCGCGCGTCTTGGCGCTCTCGGTCGGAATGCGTGCGATCACGTCGCCGGCCTTCACCTTGGCACCCGGTTCGACCGACAGGATGGCGTCGACGGCGAGCATGTAACGCGCATCCCCGCCACGCCCGAGCTTGACCACCTTGCCGTCCTTGCCCTTGATGACGATCGCCGGCCGCAGCTCGGCAGAGCGGTTCGACGTCCGCCAGTCGATCACCACACGTTTGGCGATGCCGGTCGACTCGTCGATGGTCTCCGACATCGACTGACCTTCCACCAGATCCTCGAAGCCGATGATGCCCTCGACCTCGGTCAGCACCGGGCGGGTGTAGGGATCCCATTCGGCGATACGCTGGCCGCGCTTGACCCTGTCGCCGTCCTCCACCCGCAGCCGCGCGCCGTTCGGGATGCGATGCACAGCCCGTTCGGTGCCATCGGCATCGAGCACCGCAATCGCGATATTGCGGCCCATGGCAATCGACTCATTGTCCGAGTTCTTGACGATCTGATTCTTGCCCTTGGTCTTGATCTTGATCTTGCCTTCGAAGTTCGACTCGATGAACGACTGCTCCGAGATCTGCGCCGCCCCGCCGATGTGGAAGGTGCGCATGGTGAGCTGCGTGCCCGGTTCGCCGATCGACTGCGCCGCGATCACGCCCACCGCCTCGCCGAGGTTGACCGGAGTGCCGCGGGCGAGATCCCGCCCGTAGCACTTGGCGCACACGCCGTTCGTGGTCTCGCAGGTGAGCACCGAGCGGATGCGCACCTCCTGCACATTTGCCGCGGTGATTGCCTCGACCTCCGGCTCTTCGAGCAGCGTGCCCGCCTTGGCGAGCACATTATGGGTGGCCGGATCAACCACATCCTCCGCCGCGGTACGGCCGAGGATGCGGCTCGCCAGCGACGCCACCACCTGGCCCGCGTCGATGATGGCGCGCACCTTGATGCCCGCGGACGTGCCGCAGTCTTCGCTGGTGACGATGCAATCCTGCGCCACGTCGACCAGACGCCGGGTGAGATAGCCGGAGTTGGCCGTCTTCAACGCGGTGTCGGCCAAGCCCTTGCGCGCGCCGTGCGTGGAGTTGAAGTACTCGAGCACCGACAGCCCTTCCTTGAAGTTGGAGATGATCGGGCTTTCGATGATCTCGCCCGACGGCTTGGCCATCAGCCCGCGCATGCCGGCGAGCTGCCGCATCTGCGCCGGGCTGCCGCGCGCGCCGGAATGCGCCATCATATAGATGGAGTTGACCTCAGCCTCCTTCCCCGCCTCCGCCTTCCTGGCCGAGGAAATCTCGCGCATCATCTCGTCGGCGATCTGTTCGGTGCACTTCGACCAGGCGTCGACCACCTTGTTGTACTTTTCGCCCTGAGTGATGAGGCCGTCGTTGTATTGCTGCTCGAATTCCTTGACCAGCGCGCGCGTCTGCTCGATGAACTTCCATTTCGACTGCGGCACCACCATGTCGTCCTTGCCGAACGAGATGCCGGCTTTGAACGCGTGATGGAAGCCGAGCGCCATGATGCGGTCGCAGAAGATGACGGTCTCCTTCTGCCCGCAGTGGCGGTAAACCTGATCGATCATGCTGGAGATTTCCCGCTTCGTCATCAGCCTGTTGACGATGTCGAAGGAGATCTTCGGGTGGCGTGGCAACACCTGGCCGAGCAGCGCGCGGCCGGGCGTGGTCTCGTACCACTTGTGCACGGACTTGCCCTCGTCGTCGACGCCTTCCCAGCGGTACTTGATCTTGCTGTGCAGCCCGACCAGCTTCTCATGCAACGCGTGCTCGATTTCGCTGATGTCGCGATAGAAACCGCGCACGATATTCTTCTTCTTCGGATCCCGCTTGAGCTCCTCCTCCGGATGAATTTCGAGCTTCCACTCGCCGAGCCCGCCCTCGGCCATGATGGTCAGGTAATACAGGCCGAGCACGATGTCCTGGCTCGGCACGATGATCGGCGAGCCGTTGGCCGGATGCAGGATGTTGTTGGTCGACATCATCAGAACGCGCGCCTCAAGCTGCGCCTCGAGCGACAGCGGCACGTGCACGGCCATCTGGTCGCCGTCGAAGTCGGCGTTGAACGCGGCGCAGACGAGCGGATGCAGTTGGATCGCCTTGCCCTCGATCAGCACCGGCTCGAATGCCTGGATGCCCAGCCGATGCAGGGTGGGCGCACGGTTGAGTAGCACCGGGTGCTCGCGGATCACCTCGTCGAGGATGTCCCAGACTTCCGGCTTCTCCTTCTCCACGAGCTTCTTGGCCTGCTTGACCGTGGTGGACAGACCCTTGGCGTCAAGCCGCGAATAGATGAACGGCTTGAACAGTTCCAGCGCCATCTTCTTCGGCAGGCCGCACTGATGCAGCTTGAGCTCCGGGCCCACCACGATCACCGAGCGGCCCGAATAGTCCACGCGCTTGCCCAAAAGGTTCTGGCGGAAACGGCCTTGCTTGCCCTTGAGCATGTCGGCGAGCGATTTGAGCGGCCGCTTGTTGGCGCCAGTGATCACGCGGCCGCGCCGGCCGTTGTCAAACAGCGCGTCCACCGCCTCCTGCAGCATCCGCTTTTCGTTGCGAATGATGATGTCCGGCGCCCGCAGTTCGATCAGCCGCTTCAGGCGGTTGTTGCGGTTGATCACGCGCCGATAGAGATCGTTGAGGTCGGAGGTGGCGAACCGGCCGCCGTCGAGCGGCACCAGCGGCCGCAAGTCCGGCGGGATCACCGGGATCACCGTCATGATCATCCACTCCGGCCGGTTGCCGGACTGGATAAAGGCCTCGATCAGTTTCAGCCGCTTGGCCAGCTTTTTCGGCTTCAGGTCGGACTTCGATTCTGCGATCTCCTTGCGCAGGTCAGCGGCCATCTTTTGCAGGTCGAGCGCCTTCAGCATCTCGCGGATCGCCTCTGCGCCGATCATCGCGGTAAAACTGTCGGCTCCGTATTCCTCTTGCGCCTTCAGATACTCCTCCTCGCTGAGGAGCTGGTGCAATTGCAGCGGGGTCAACCCCGGCTCCGTCACCACGTAGTTTTCGAAATACAGAATCCGCTCCAGATCCTTCAGTGTCATGTCGAGCAGAAGCCCGATGCGCGACGGCAGCGACTTCAGGAACCAGATATGCGCCACCGGCGCCGCGAGCTCGATGTGCCCCATGCGTTCGCGGCGCACCCGCGACAGCGTCACCTCGACAGAGCACTTCTCGCAGATGATGCCCTTGTATTTCATGCGCTTGTACTTGCCGCACAAGCACTCGTAGTCCTTGATCGGGCCGAAGATGCGGGCGCAGAACAGGCCGTCGCGTTCCGGCTTGAACGTGCGGTAGTTGATGGTTTCAGGCTTCTTGATCTCGCCGTACGACCACGACTGAATCTTTTCCGGGCTCGCGATCGAAATCCGGATCTGGTCGAAGACCTGCGCCGGGGCCTGCGGGCTGAAAAGATTCATGATCTCTTGGTTCATTTCGTTCTCCGTCTGGAGCTATTGGTTCGAGGACGACGGATGACCCACGACTGACGACAGATCGGACTGCCCCAGTACGCTTGCTTCATCCGTCTTCCGTTGTCTGTCCTCTGTGATCTGTCTATTCCGCCGCTTCGGCCATCTCGCCGCCGCGTTGCTGCTTGGAATTCACCAGTTCAACGTTCAGCCCGAGCGAACGCATCTCCTTCACCAGCACGTTGAAGCTTTCCGGAATACCCGCCTCGAACGTATCGTCGCCGCGCACGATCGCCTCGTAGACTTTGGTGCGGCCAGCCACGTCGTCCGACTTAACCGTGAGCATCTCCTGCAACGTGTAGGCCGCGCCGTAGGCTTCCAGCGCCCATACCTCCATCTCGCCGAAGCGCTGACCGCCGAACTGCGCCTTGCCGCCCAACGGCTGCTGCGTGACCAGGCTGTAGGGGCCAATCGAGCGCGCGTGGATCTTGTCGTCCACGAGGTGGTGCAGCTTCATCATGTAGATGTAGCCCACCGTCACCTTGCGATCGAACGGCTCGCCGGTGCGCCCGTCGTACAGAACGACCTGGCCGGAGTGGTCAAGGCCGGCGAGATTGAGCATGTGCTCGATGTCCGCCTCCTTGGCGCCGTCGAACACAGGGGTGGCCACCGGCACGCCGTGCCGCAGGTTGCCGGCAAGTTCGAGCAGCTCCTCTTCGCGCAACGACTTGATCGTCTCGTCGTCGCCGTACACGCGCTTGAGCGTGTCCTTGAGCGGCCGCAGATCGCGTTTGGCGTAATAGGCGTCGATCGCCTGGCCGATGCGCTGGCCGAGGCCGGCGCAGGCCCAGCCAAGATGGGTCTCGAGAATTTGCCCCACGTTCATGCGGCTCGGCACGCCCAGCGGATTGAGCACGATATCGACCGGCGTGCCGTCTTCGAGGAACGGCATGTCCTCCACCGGCACGATCTTTGACACCACGCCCTTGTTCCCGTGGCGACCGGCCATCTTGTCGCCGGGCTGGATCTTGCGCTTCACCGCGACGAAGACCTTCACCATCTTCATCACGCCCGGCGGCAGCTCGTCGCCGCGCTGCAGTTTTTCCACCTTGTCGAGGAATCGTTGCTCGAGCCGCTTCTTGCTCTCCTCGTATTGCTTGCGGATCGCCTCGATCTCCGCCATCACCTTGTCGTTCGACGAGGCGAACTGCCACCACTGCGCGCGCGGATACTCCTCCAACACCGCCTTGGTGATCTTGGAGTCCTTCTTGAAGCCTTTCGGCCCGGCGATCCCGATGCGGCCCTCCAGCATCTCGGCCAGTCGCCCGTAGACGTTGCGGTCCAGAATCGCCTGCTCGTCGTCGCGGTCCTTGGCCAGCCGCTCGATTTCCTCGCGCTCGATGGCAAGCGCGCGCTCGTCCTTTTCCACGCCGTGGCGGTTGAACACCCGCACCTCGACCACCGTGCCATGCACGCCCGGCGGCACGCGCAACGAGGTATCGCGCACGTCGGAGGCTTTTTCGCCGAAGATGGCGCGCAGGAGTTTCTCCTCCGGCGTCATCGGGCTTTCGCCCTTGGGCGTGATCTTGCCCACCAAAATGTCGCCGGCGCGCACCTCGGCGCCAATGTAGACGATGCCCGCCTCATCCAGGTTCTTCAGCGCCTCCTCCGAGACGTTGGGGATGTCGCGGGTGATTTCTTCGGGCCCGAGCTTGGTGTCGCGCGCCATTACCTCGAATTCCTCGATATGGATCGAGGTGAACACGTCGTCCTTCACGATCCGCTCGGACAACAGGATCGAGTCCTCGAAGTTGTAACCGTTCCACGGCATGAACGCGACCAGCACGTTGCGCCCGAGCGCAAGCTCGCCCAGGTCGGTCGACGGGCCGTCGGCGATGATGTCGCCCTTGCTCACGTGGTCGCCGATCTTCACCAGCGGCCGTTGGTTGATGCAGGTCGACTGGTTCGAGCGCTGGAACTTTTGCAGCCGGTAGATGTCGACGCCCGGCTTGGCCGGATCCGATTCATCGGTGGCGCGAATGACAATACGGGTTGCATCGACTTGATCGACGATACCGGTGCGCCGGGCCACGATGGCAGCGCCCGAATCGCGCGCAACCACACCCTCCATGCCGGTGCCCACATAGGGGGCCTCGGTGCGGATCAGCGGCACCGCCTGCCGCTGCATGTTCGAGCCCATGAGCGCGCGGTTGGCGTCGTCGTTTTCCAGGAACGGAATCAGCGCCGCCGCCACAGACACAAGCTGCTTGGGCGAGACGTCCATGTAGTCCACCTTCTCGCGCGGCACCATCTGCACGTTGCCGGCGCGGCGGCAGACGATCATGTCCTCGGTGAAGCGCCCGCGGCTGTCAATCGGCGCGTTCGCCTGCGCCACGTTGTAGCGCGCCTCCTCCATGGCCGAGAGATAGACCACCTCGTCGGTGACGCGGCCGTCCTTCACCTTGCGGTAGGGCGTCTCCACGAAGCCGTATTTGTTCACCCGCGCGTAGGTTGCGAGCGAATTGATCAGCCCGATGTTCGGGCCTTCCGGCGTCTCGATTGGGCAGATGCGGCCGTAGTGCGTGGGATGCACGTCGCGCACCTCAAATCCGGCGCGCTCGCGCGTGAGCCCACCCGGGCCGAGCGCGGAGAGCCGCCGCTTGTGCGTGATCTCCGACAACGGGTTGGTCTGGTCCATGAACTGCGACAGTTGCGAGGAGCCGAAGAACTCGCGCACCGCCGCCGCCGCCGGTTTGGCGTTGATCAGGTCCTGCGGCATCACCGTGTCGATGTCGACCGAGCTCATGCGCTCTTTGATCGCGCGCTCCATGCGCAGCAGCCCGATCCGATACTGGTTCTCCATCAGCTCGCCGACCGAGCGCACGCGCCGGTTGCCCAGATGGTCGATGTCGTCGATCTCACCCTTGCCGTCGCGCAGATCGACCAGCGTCTTGACCACGGCGATGATGTCTTCCTTGCGCAGCACCCGCACGGTGTCGGGCGTATCGAGGTCGAGCCGCATGTTCATCTTCACGCGGCCCACCGCGGACAGATCGTAGCGCTCCGGATCGAAGAACAGCGAGTGGAACATAGCCTCCGCCGTCTCGATCGTCGGCGGCTCGCCGGGCCGCATCACGCGGTAGATGTCGAACAGCGCGTCCTCGCGCGTCAGGTTCTTGTCGACCGCGAGCGTGTTGCGGATATACGCGCCGACATTGACGTGGTCGATGTCGAGCAGCGGCAGCTCCTTGTAGCCGAGCTCGATCAGCAGCTTCAGATTCTTTTCGGTGATTTCCTCGCCGGCCTCCACATAGATCTCGCCGGTCTTCATGTTGACGATGTCCTCGGCGAGGTAATGGCCGAGCAACTCGTCGTCGCTCACGCGCAGCGCCTTCAGACCCTTCTCCTGCAATTGCCGCGCCTGCCGCACCGTGATCTTGTGACCGGCTTCCGCCACCACCCGTCCCGTGTCGGCATCGACCAAGTTGTTGATCGGCTTGTAGCCCTTGAAGCGGTTGGCGTCGAACGGCACTCGCCAGCCGTCCTTCTGCCGCTTGTAGGTCACGCGCTTGTAGAAGGTGTTGAGAATTTCCTCGCCGTCCATGCCGAGCGCATACAGAAGCGAGGTCACGGGAATTTTGCGGCGGCGATCGATGCGCGCATAGACGATGTCCTTGGCGTCGAACTCGATGTCGAGCCACGAGCCGCGATAGGGGATGATGCGCGCTGCAAACAACAGCTTGCCCGAGGAGTGGGTCTTGCCCTTGTCGTGATCGAAGAACACCCCCGGCGAGCGGTGCATCTGCGACACGATCACCCGCTCGGTGCCGTTGACGATGAACGTGCCGTTGTTGGTCATGAGCGGGATGTCGCCCATATAGACATCCTGCTCCTTGATGTCCTTGACCGACTTGGCGCCGGTTTCCTCGTCGACGTCGAATACGATAAGCCGCAGCGTGACCTTGAGCGGAGCCGCATAGGTCATGCCGCGCTGATGGCACTCCTCCACGTCGTACTTGGGCGGCTCGAACTCATATTTGACGAATTCGAGCTGCGCCGTATTGGAGAAGTCGGAGATCGGAAAGACCGATTTGAACACCGCCTGCAGGCCCTCGTTGGGCCGGCCGCCGGGCGGCTCCTTCACCAGCAGGAACTGGTCGTAGGATGCCTTCTGAACCTCGATGAGGTTCGGCATCTCCGCGACTTCCTGAATTTTTCCGAAAAACTTCCTTACGCGCTTGCGACCCGTAAACGTCTGCGCCATCGTGTTCTCTCGTGTCTCGACCGCTGGGACACTCGGAACGACTCTCCGAAAGGCCGCAATCCATCGCGACCGTCCGGACAGGCGTACCGCGCCCTGTTCTCGGCCGTCCGGAGACCCCGGACCGCCGCATTGCTTTGCCGCCGTCGGCGGCACCCCGGTTGGCCGGGGCATCGGCGGGGGCCGGAGATGTCCCGGCCGCCCGCGCCCTGATCGTTTCGATCCCCGGGGCTCGCTCCGCTCGCCCGGGGATTTTGTTCAAGTAAGCGCGCGCTTACTTGAGCTCAACCTTCGCCCCGACTTTTTCGAGGGTGGTCTTGATCTTGTTCGCCTCGTCCTTGTTCACGCCTTCTTTGATCGTCTTCGGCGCGCCCTCGACCAGATCTTTGGCCTCTTTCAGGCCGAGCCCGGTGAGCGCACGCACTTCCTTGATCACCTCGATCTTCTTCTCGCCGGCCGCTGCCAGCACCACGGTGAACTCCGTCTTCTCCTCCGCCGGGGCCGCCGCCGCAGCGCCCGCCGCGCCTGGGGCGGCAACCGCCACCGCCGCGGCCGCGGAAACGCCCCAGCCTTCTTCCATCTTCTTGGTGAGCTCCGCCATCTCGAGAATCGTGAGCTTGGAGAGCTCGTCGTAGATCTTCTGCAAGTCAGCCATTGTCTGTTCCTAACCGGTTCGAGTGTTCCCGGAGACGGTCACGCAGCCTTCTGCTTTTCGGCATAGGCCTGAAGCAGCCGCGCCGCTTTCGCCGCCACCTCCTTCGATAGCTGCGCGCATTTGGTCGCCGGTGCTTTGCACAGGCCGACGAATTTGGCGCGCAACTGATCGAGCGAAGGCAGCGCCGCGAGTGCCTTGACGCCGTTGGCGTCGAGCGCGGTGGTGCCCATCACTCCGCCGAGGATTACGAGCTTCTCGTTTCCCTTGGCGAAGTCGGCGAGCACCTTTGTCGCCGCGACCGGATCGCCCGAATAGGCGAGCAGGGTCGGCCCTTTCAGCAACGGGCCGATCGCGGCGACGTTCGTGCCCTCAAGCGCGATCTTGGCCAGGCGGTTCTTTGCGACCCGCACGGTCGTGCCGGCTTGCTTGGCCTGCCTGCGCAGGCTTTGCATTTGGCTGACCGTGAGGCCGGAATAATGCGCAACGACAACGGTATTGGCGGTCTGGAAGACCCCTTTCAGTTCCGTCACCATTTGCTGTTTTGCCGCCCGATCCACGACGCTCTCTCCGGTTGGCAGCGCCCGCCGAATTTCGGCGACGCTGCCGGTTGCGACCTGCCGTCCGTCAAGCGCAAGCTCTTCGAACGGCGCTCCTTATGTGCCCTGCCCCCTGCTTTCGGCATGCACCGGAGCAGGTCATAAGGTTCGAACCGGCATTAGGGCCGAAGCCGCAAGGCTTTAGGCCCTCCCTCGTTCGTCCCCGTCTGTGCAGGCTTGCGCGATTAAGCCGGGACCCCGGCACCTGCAGTCTTGGACAGGACCGGCCATCCGGGACGGATGGCCCGCGCGCTTCAGAGAAAAACGACCCCTTCGCCCCTTTGAGGAGGAATCCAAGAAGGATGTCCAAAAAGGAATGATTTCCGGCTCGCTGATATTTCCAAGAAGCGCACAAAAGCGCGCCGACAAATTGGGTCGGCACGCCCGTGAGAATTATCTATAGCAATTATCCGGCTTTGCCAAGTGGTTTCTCAACCAGCTCTTCATGATTCTGTGAGTGCAACTCCGTTCGCGCCCATGCGAGCGAAGGGCCCGGCTTACCGATCAGAATTCCGACCACAATCACGTCATCACGTCGAGCCCAGCACGCTTGACGGCTCCACCTTCACCCCCGGCCCCATGGTCGAAGATATGGCAATGCGGTTGATGTACTGGCCTTTGGCCCCGGAAGGCTTCGCCTTGGCCACCGCATCCGCAAATGCCCGAATATTTTCCACCAGCTTCTCGGCCGGGAATGACGCCTTGCCCACACCTGCATGAACGATGCCGGCGCTCTCCGCCTTGAATTCGACGGCGCCGCCCTTGGCGCCCCTGACCGCGTTGGCGACATCCATGGTCACCGTCCCCACCTTGGGGTTCGGCATCAGCCCGCGCGGACCGAGCACCTTGCCGAGCCGACCCACCAGCGGCATCAAATCCGGCGTGGCGATGCAGCGATCGAAGTCGATCTGGCCTGCGCTCACTTTTTCCACCAAATCTTCCGCTCCGACCACGTCCGCCCCGGCGGCGCGCGCCTCGTCCGCCTTGGCCCCGCGCGCGAACACGCCCACGCGCAGCGTCCGGCCGGTGCCGTTGGGCAGATTCACCACGCCGCGCACCATCTGGTCGGCGTGTTTGGGGTCAACGCCGAGATTCATCGCGACCTCGATGGTCTCGTCGAATTTGGCCGTGGCGCGTTCCTTGACGAGCCTGACCGCTTCCTCGAGCGGGTAGGCTTTTTCCGGATTGATGCCCTCGTGCGCCTTGCGGATGCGCTTTCCGTGCTTGGCCATGGCTTAGTCCCTCACCTCGATCCCCATCGAGCGCGCAGAGCCCTCCACCATTCGCATGGCCGCCTCGACGGTGTCGCAGTTCAGGTCCTTCATCTTTTGCTCGGCAATCTCCCGCACCTGCTTTTTGCTCAGCGACCCGACCACGTCGCGGCCCGGAGTTTTTGATCCGCTTTCCAGCTTTGCCGCCTTCTTGATGAAATACGACACCGGCGGTGTCCGCATCTCGAAGCTGAAGGAACGGTCCTGATAGACCGTGATCACCACGGGGATCGGCGCCCCCTTCTCCATCTTCTGGGTCTGAGCGTTAAAATCCTTGCAGAACTGCTGGATGTTGAGGCCGCGCTGGCCGAGCGCCGGCCCGATCGGCGGCGCCGGATTGGCGCTGCCGGCCGGCACCTGCAGCTTGATATAGCCGGTGATTTTCTTTGCCATGCCTTGACTCCTTCCGTGGTGCGGGTCTTGGCGGTCGGCAACACCGCCTCACCTCCCACAAACAGACGATGCAAGGACGGATGACAGAGGACGGACGTTTTGACAACCCGTCGTGACCGCCCTCGCATCTGTCGTCCGGCCTCAGATCTTCTCCACTTGCCCGAACTCCAGCTCCACCGGGGTAGCACGGCCGAAGATCGAGACCGCCACCTTCACCCGCGAGCGGGCCTCGTCCACTTCCTCCACCGTGCCGTTGAACGATGCGAACGGACCATCCGACACCCGCACCTGCTCGCCGACCTCAAACGAAATCGACGGCTTCGGCCGGTCGATGCCTTCCTGCACCTGATGCAGAATGCGGTTGGCCTCCGCGTCCGAGATCGGCATCGGTTTCTTGTCGGTGCCGAGGAAGCCGGTCACTTTCGGCGTGTTCTTGATCAGGTGGTACACGTCGTCGGTCAATTCCACCTTCACCAGCACATAGCCCGGGAAGAATTTGCGCTCGGTGTCCACCTTACGGCCGCGCCGCACCTCCACCACCTTCTCCAGCGGTACCAAAATTTCCTCGAACTTGTCCAACAGCCCCCGCTGCTTGGCCTGCTCGCGGATTGACTCGGCGACCTTCTTTTCGAAGTTGGAATAGGCGTGGACGATATACCAGCGTTTGGCCATGCTGCTTCAGCCTCCGCGCCGCCCGGTCTTGTTGAGGGTCCATGCCAGATACGCAAGCAGCCCGAGCCCGCCGGCGATGATGGCCATCGTGATCGGGCTGAGTTCGCGCACGCCCAGCACGGACTGTATCACCAGGTTGATGATCTGATCGGCAATCAGAAAGAACACCGCCGCGAGCGCCACCATAACGAACACCATGGCGGTGGTGATCGCGGTCTCGCGCCGCGAAGGCCACGTGACCTTTTCGGTCTCCGCGCGCACTTCCTGAAGGAACTTGAACAGATTGAACTTGGCCATGGTCGAGTAAATGGGGATTGACCGCCCAACCTTCAAAGGATGAGTCCGGCAAAGCGGGCCTTTGCTTGGGAGAGGTACGTTCGCCGCGGAAGTCCGTTGCCGGGCCGCTCAAGCGATACAAGCTTCCTAATCCGGGACCCGCCGCATCGTCAAGCGAAGCCGGAGTTCGGCAATTCCGCCAAATGCTTGCGGCTATTCTGGGAGTCGTAGGCCGGACGCGCACTCCATGCCGCCCTTCCCGGAAAGCGACACTTGCAGGACGAACTTCTGCCGGCTTTGCGCATCGCTGCGACGGCCGTACCACGGCGACGAGAACGAATCATGGTGCCACGTGGCGGCACGGCGCCGATCACCATCCGGTTGCGCCGCAAAATCTTGCGCTTTCCGATCCCATTGCGGCTCACGAACCAAACGCATGCACAGACCAAAGAATGTCAAAAGCCGCGCTCATCCGTCCCGAGCGCGCGTTGCCTAAACGCGCCATGAATGCGACAGATTGATCCACAGTGGACTGATCCACTGTGGGAATGCCGATCGGAGGAAACGCGTGGCCTGGCGGGGAGCACGGACAAGGTCTCTCGTAACCAACGGGAACTGGGACGAGCACGCCGTGGACGCGGCGCGCAATCTGCTGATCGCCTTTCCGGTCGCGTTGATGATTTCAACTTCCGCGGCCGTTGCGCTCGAAGTCGTCATCTATATCCTGTTTGTCGTCTCCGCCTCCCTTCGTTCCCGCCTTTTGCGCGCGCTTCGGCGCCCCGAAAGCATTGCCCTGCTCGTTTTCGGCGGCATGCTCGCGCTCGGCATGCTCTATGGCGATGCACCGTGGGAAGTTCGCCTGCGCACCCTCGCTGGATGGCGCAAGTTGCTGTTGTTTCCGATGGCTGTTGCCGTGTTCGCCGACGAAGCCGGCAGGCGGATATTCCTCAGGGTTCTCGTGGGCTTCTGCATCGTCGTCGTCCTGCTGTCCTTTTTTCTCGACAGCCTCGGGGTAGCCATTACCCCTCGCCTTTCCGCCGGCGTCGTTGTGCACAACTACATTGCGCAGGGCATGCTGCTGACGATCGGCGCAGCTATCGCGGCGGCAGCGTTGTTGCGGCCGCAGGCGTTTTCCGGCGACCCGCTACTCGGCAACCGCCCGGCGATGGGCGCCGCGCTGCTGGCATTCCTGACCAATATCGCATTCGTCCTGCTCGGCCGCAGCGGTTATCTGGCCGTGCTGGTGGCGATGGCACTCGTGGTCGCGACACTGGCACCGGTCGCATTGCGGCTGAGGATCGCTGCGGCAATCGGGGTGCTCGCTGTCATCGCCATGATGATCGCGGTCAGCGAGCGGGCGCGCACGCGCATCGCCCTTGCACTCGAAGAAATCAGCATCGCCGAGACAGCGCCGCAGGTCACATCGGTCGGAGTGCGCTTCGTGATGTGGCAAAACACGCTCAGCATAATCGCGAAGAATCCGGTATTTGGCGTGGGCACCGGCAGCTTCGAGGAAGGTTATCGCCGCGAGGTCGCCGGCCGCACCAGCCCGAACCAGGCCCCGACCGACGATCCCCACAACCAGTTTCTGCGCATCCTCGCCGAGCAGGGTTTGCTCGGGCTTGCCGCTTTCGGGGCCTTCATTGTCCTCTGTCTTGCCGTCCCCGCCCCGACCCCCTACCGGCAACTCGCCGCGGCCGTGCTGCTCGCCTGGTGCGCGACCAGTCTGTTTTCCTCGCACTTTGCCACCTTCGTCGAAGGTCGCCTGATTTTTCTATGGCTTGGCGTGATGCTGGCAGGGGCCCGACCGAAACCGCCGACTTGACGGACCGCGCAGGCAGGACCGCAGTCGGTGCCCGGATCGCGTCCTTGGTGCAGGTTCAGGTGCAGGTTCAGCCGGCCTATTGGCAGGAGTGGAGGGACTCGAACCCCCAACCCCCGGTTTTGGAGACCGGTGCTCTGGCCATTGAGCTACACTCCTGCGGCACTCCACTCAAATCGCATGGCCGCGCGGCAGCTTCAAGGGCGCTTGCGGCTTCAAGGGTGCATCAAGGCGCGGCAGGCTGCACCACCACGGCCGAACCGTAGGCCAGCACCTCCGTGACCCCGTGAGCGATCTCGTTGGCGTCGTAACGCATGCCGATGATGGCATTGGCGCCTGCGCTCCTGGCGTGCTCGACCATCAGCTCGAACGCTTCCGCCCGCGCCCGCTCCGCCAGTTCGGTATAGAGCGAGATATTGCCGCCGAACAGCGTCTGAATACCCGCCCCGATGGTGCCAAAGAGACTGCGCGAGCGCACGGTAATGCCGCGCACGACCCCGAGGTGCCGGAGCACGCGATATCCGGCGACCTCGTTTGTCGTGGTGACGATCATGGGACTCAGACGACGGAAAACGGACGACGGACGACGGATGTATGGCTGGCATCCATTTTCCGTTGTTAGTCTTCTGTCGTCCGTCCTCTGCTTACTCGACGATGGTGACGACCACGCCCGCGCCCACGGTCTTGCCGCCCTCGCGGATGGCAAAACGCTGCTTCTCCTCCATGGCGATCGGCGTGATCAGCTCGATGTCCATGGCTGCGTTGTCGCCGGGCATGATCATCTCGGTGCCCTGCGGCAGCGTCACCTGGCCGGTCACGTCGGTGGTGCGGAAGTAGAACTGCGGTCGGTAGTTGTTGAAGAACGGCGTATGCCGGCCGCCCTCCTCCTTGGTGAGGATGTAGGCCTCTGCCTTAAACTTCTTGTGCGGCTTCACCGAGCCTGGCTTGCACAGCACCTGGCCGCGTTCCACGTCGTCCTTGCCGATGCCGCGCAACAGGCAGCCCACGTTGTCGCCCGCCACGCCTTCATCGAGCAGCTTGCGGAACATTTCCACGCCGGTGACCACCGACTTCCGCGTCTCGCGCAGGCCGACGATTTCCACTTCCTCGCCGACCTTGATCTTGCCGCGCTCGATGCGGCCGGTGACCACAGTGCCGCGGCCGGAGATCGAGAACACGTCTTCGATCGGCATCAGGAACGGCTGGTCGAGGGGCCGCTCCGGCTGCGGAATGAAAGTGTCGAGCGCGTCAAACAGCTTGAGGATAGCTTCGTCGGCCAACGGCCCCTTTTCGCCATTGAGTGCTTTCAGCGCGGAGCCGCGGATCACCGGAACCGTGTCGCCCGGGAATTGATACTTTGACAGCAACTCGCGCACCTCGAGCTCGACGAGATCGAGCAGCTCGGGGTCGTCGACCACGTCGCATTTGTTGAGGAACACGACGATGTAGGGCACGCCGACTTGGCGCGCCAAAAGGATGTGCTCGCGCGTCTGCGGCATGGGGCCGTCGACCGCCGACACCACCAGGATGGCCCCGTCCATCTGCGCTGCGCCGGTGATCATATTTTTCACGTAGTCCGCATGACCCGGGCAGTCGACGTGGGCATAGTGGCGTTTGGCGGTTGCATATTCGACGTGGCTGGTGGCGATGGTCAGAATCTTGGTCGCGTCGCGGCGTCCTTGCGCTTCCGAGGCTTTAGCCACCTGGTCGTAGGTGACAAATTGCTTCGTCCAACCCTTGTCGGCCGACACCTTGGTCAACGCCGCAGTCAGCGTGGTTTTGCCGTGGTCGACGTGACCGATCGTGCCCACGTTGCAATGCGGCTTGTCGCGTTCGAATTTTTCTTTTGCCATCGTTTCTCTCTCGCTGTGTTCGCCATCCTCTGGCGGTCGCGGTCTGCCGCGCATGTTGTGACGCCGCAAGCCGCAAAACTGAAGTCCCTTCTGTGAGCTTTTCCTGCCTTATGCCCTTATATTCGCTTCACCCGGCCGGGTTTGGAGCGGGTGAAGGGAATCGAACCCTCGTCATCAGCTTGGAAGGCTGTTGCTCTACCATTGAGCTACACCCGCGTTCGGATGACAGCGGACAGACGTCGGAGGACAGATCCGGATCGCCCAGCCTCCTTCTCATCCGTATTCTGCCGTCCGTCCTCCGTCGTCTGATTGGTGGGGGAGGTAGGACTCGAACCTACGAAGGCGTCAGCCAGCGGATTTACAGTCCGCCCCCTTTGCCGCTCGGGTCACTCCCCCGCAAGCCGACGCCGCGG
>DATLYX010000038.1:0-18022 GCA_035574295.1 Xanthobacteraceae bacterium | reverse complement strand
GTCGTTGACCGGGTTGACGGTGACCGCCACCTCGCCGGTGTCGCTGCCGCCGTTGCCGTCGCTCACCACGTAGGTGATGGTGTCGAGGCCGAAGAAGTCGGCGTTCGGCGTGTAGTTCAAGGTTCCGTCGGGGTTGACGGTTACGGTACCGTTGAGCGCGGTCGGTGTTCCCTCAATCACTAGGGTGTCGCCTTCCACATCGGTATCGTTGCCCAGCACGTTGATCACGTTGTCGACGGAGTCTTCGTCGACGGTCGCGATATCGTCCACCGCCACGGGGGCGTCGTTGATCGGGTTGACGGTGACCGCCACCTCGCCGGTATCAGTTCCTCCGTTGCCGTCACTGATCATGTACGTGATCGTGTCGGGGCCGAAGAAGTTTGCGTTCGGCGTATAGGTCAGCGTGCCGTCGGGGTTGACGGTGACGGTGCCATTGAGCGCCGTCGGGGTGCCGTCGATGACGAGCGTATCGCTGGCATCGATGTCGGTGTCGTTGCCGAGCACGTCGATGACGACGGGGGTGTCCTCATCCGTCACCGCGGTGTCGTCTATTGCGACCGGTCCGTCGTTGAGACCGTTCACCGTCACGATGAGGCTGGCGATCGAGGCTTCGGCGAATGTCCAGCCGTTGCCGAACAGGGCGTAGTTGATCGTAATGTTCAACGTCTCGCCAATCGCCAGCTGCTGCCAGTCGGCGCCCAGCAGAACGTTGATCTGGTTACCGCTCATGCTGGCGGTGACGTCGTCGCCGTCGATGCCGAGGCCGTTGGCCTCGACTGTGGGCGCGAAAGTCGCCACCAGATTCAATGCGCCGGCGTCCGGGTCCGGAGTATCGTTCGCGGACACATCGAAGAGTTTTGAGCCGTCATCCTCGGTCATCGAGTCGAAGTCGTCGACGGCGACCGGAAGGTCGTTGACCGGGGTGACCGTGATGCTGACGGTTGCGGTGTCGGAGCCGCCCTGGCCGTCATCGGCGGTGTAGGTGAAGGAGTCTGCACCGTTGAAGTCGGGGTTCGGGGTGTAGTCGAAGGAGCCGTCGGGGTTGAGCACGAGGGTTCCGTTGGCGGGCCCTGAGGCGAGGGTGACGGTGAGGGGGTCGCCGTCGATGTCGCTGTCGTTGGTCAGCACGTTGCCGGAGATGACGCTGTCTTCGGCGCCGGCGGCGGCGTCGTCCTGGGCGTCGGGGGCGTCGTTGACGGGCTCGATGGTGATATCAACAGTTGCGGTTACGGGGTCGCCGCTGGAGTCGTTGTCGTCGATGGCGTAGGTGAAGCTGTCGGTTCCGTTGAAATTTGCGGGCGGCGTATAGGTGTAGCTGCCGTCGAGGTTGTCGACGATGGTACCACCGGCAGTGGTGGTGGTGTCGATGGAGGAGATGACGATGGGGTCGGAGTCCGGATCGCTGTCGTTGGAAAGGAGCTCGGTTGCGGTGAAAGTCAGGTCGTCGTCTTCGAGGGTGGTCAGGTTATCGTTGTTGGCGATGGGGTCAGCCATAGGAAATTCTCCTCACGCTCGTGGTTGTTGTGTTGCGGCCGCAAGATGCGACCAGGCCGAATAGAAATCGGTAGGCGCGACGATCTAAGAGCGGAAACTTTCAACGAGATGTCATCGCGATGTTTCGGATTTGAGTTGAATAGGGCGCCGTGAGAAGCGGACGGCGTCACGCCCGCGTATCGAAGATCGACGAGCGCGAGCGCAGATCGGCGAAAGTCGCGAGATGGAAAATCCAGCGAAGTTATCGATTCGGCGGGATGATTTCGGGTTGCGCGGCGCCGCGTGCTTTGCCATCGAGCTCGCGCGGGAAGATCGAAATCGCATGCATTATCGAGCTGCGCGCGAGCGAATTTGCATCCCGAAAAGATTCCGGCGCAGTTAACAGTCCGAATTTAGCGACGATAGAACGTGCGAAAATGAATCGCGGGCGGAATTAATTTGGATTGACGTTGGACAAAATTTTTTTGCCCGCCTGCGGAACCTTTTTCGTTTTGCCAAAACCGCGAGGGCGAGTCGGAGACGCGCGTCGCGCTTACGTCGCCCCGGTTAAATGCCGTTGACGTTGCCCGAAAAATTTTTGGCGAGGCGTGGAACCTTTTCCAGTCCGGCGAACTGAACATCATTCAACCCTCAGCCAGCGGACTTTTGCGTCGGGGCCAGTCGTCGCCCGAGCCGACCGGCAAGCTCGCATTTCACAGGCCAAGCGGGCCGTCCGCGGCGGGCGGTTTACCGCCAGCTAATCATCTAAACGGCTGATAAGATTTGGCAATTGGTCGGAGCGGCCGGATTTGAACCGGCGACCCCCAGTCCCCCAGACTGGTGCGCTAACCGGGCTGCGCTACGCTCCGTCCTGCCTTGAACGTGTACTTGGCTGGGCGCCGGCTTGCAAGGTAAGGGTCAATCTGGATTTGCCAAGCGGTAGCGCCCTGTGCTGCCTCCCGCCCGCAATTGACTGGTTCGAAATTAAATGGATGACGTGAGCTCCATGGTCGTACAGCGCGCAGTCCGCGGATGGCTGCTTGCGGTCGCGGGGCTCATCTTCCTCATGGTTCTTGTCGGAGGGATTACGCGGCTGACCGGATCGGGCCTGTCCATCGTGGAGTGGCAACCGGTCACCGGCATCCTGCCGCCGCTCTCGGAGGAGGCATGGCGCGCCGAGTTCGAAAAGTACAAGGCGATCCCGCAATACCGGGAACAAAACCGGGGGATGTCGCTCGAGGCGTTCAAAGCCATCTACTGGTGGGAATGGGCGCACCGGCTGCTCGGCCGCATCATCGGCCTGGCCTTCTTGGTACCGTTCCTGTTCTTGCTGTGGCGCGGTTGGATCGAGAAGCAAATGCAGCTCAGGTTGTGGACGATCTTCGGCCTCGGCGCGCTGCAGGGCGTGATCGGCTGGTGGATGGTGACATCCGGCTTAAGCCAGCGTGTGAGCGTTGCACATGAGCGTTTGGCGATACATTTGACTCTTGCATGCGTCATTTATGCAGCGATTCTGTGGACCGCGCAGGAGCTGCGGGCGAGGGGATCGGCGGCGGTATCGGCGCGTTTCCGGACCACGGCAATCGTCATTGTCGTGCTTGTCCTCGTGCAGATTTATCTTGGCGCGCTGGTCGCGGGCTTGCGCGGCGGGCTGATCTACAACACCTGGCCGCTGATCGACGGCGCGCTGGTGCCATCGGCAGAGCGGCTGTTCTTTCTCACGCCGGTGTGGAGCAATTTTTTTGACAACGTGCTGACCGTGCAATTCGAGCATCGGATGGCGGCCTATCTGTTGTGGCTGCTGGCCGTCGGCCATGCGGTTCATGCCGCGGCGCAGCCGGACAAGGCTGCGTTCAACGGCGCGCTCGCGCTCGCGGTTTTCGTCACGATTCAGGCGGGAATCGGCATTTTCACGCTGCTCTACGCTGCGCCGCCGCTGTTGGCGCTGATGCATCAAGGCATGGCGATCGTCGTGCTCAGTTTGGCGGTGATCCATGCGCAACGGCTTACGCCGGCGCGCGTGCAGGCCGAAACGGCAGCCGCCCCGTTTGTGTCGCGCTCCTGAAACCTGAGGGACAAGGCCGTGATCGAACGCAGCGAACGGGAGGGGATCGCCGTCATCACGCTGGCACACGGCAAGGCCAATACCATGGACCTCGAACTTTGCCGGGCGGTGATCGACTTCTTCGGCGAACTGAGCTCCTCGCCGGCAAAAGCCGTCGTTCTCACAGGCCAAGGCCGCATCTTTTCGGCGGGGGTCGACCTTTTGCGCACGAGTGCGGACGGCCCGGCCTATGTGCGCCAGTTTCTGCCGGTGCTCAACGCCATGTTCGGCGCGGTATTCCATTGCCCCAAGCCGGTTGTTGCCGCCATCAACGGGCATGCGATCGCCGGCGGATGCGTGCTTGCGTGTTGCGCCGACTACCGGCTGATGGCGCAAGGGGATGGACGTATCGGGGTGACCGAGCTCTTGGTCGGGCTGCCGTTTCCGGCGCTGGCGTTCGAGGTGATGCGGCTGGCAACGGCGCCGCGCTTTCTTCCGCAAGCGATCTATCGCGGCGACACCTGTTCGGCGGACGACGGCATCGCGCGCGGGTGGGTGCACGAGGTCGTGGCGCCCGATGTCCTGAGGGAGCGGGCATTCGCGGTAGCGCAGACTCTTGCCGCGCTGCCGCCGCTCTCGTTTGCGGCGACGAAGCGCCAGTTGCACATGCCGGCGATCGAGCGCTTGGAGCGGGAGGGCGACCGCATCGATGCCGCGGTGACCGACATCTGGGCAGCGCCGGATGCCGGCGCACGCATCCGCGCTTACGTGGAGCGCACGCTGAAAAAACGTTGAGCTCCGCTCAGCGGATCACGCCGATCTCGCGAAAATATTTTTGTACGCCGGGATGAATGTGCACCAGCCGCGGCGCGGCCGTCACCGTATTCTGTGGCGTGGTTTCCCGCGCCTGCGTCAGGCGTTGCACAAGCGCGTTGTAGCTGCGGTGAATGGCGCGCGCGAGCCGGTAGGCGATGTCGTCGTCCAAGCCGGGGCGTGCGAGCACGTAACTCCAGGAGCCCACGGACGTAATGACCTCATTCTGGTTGGGATAGGTGCCGGCCGGCACCGTCAGCGGTTTGAGGAAAATATGTTTCTTGGAAATGCGCGCCACGTCCGCAGGGCTGAGGCCGATCAGCCGGCCGCCGGCTTGTGTCACGGCGGTGAAGCCGGGCCAGCCAATGCCGCCGCCCCAGAGCGCGGCGGCTCGACCCTCGAGCACCATGGCCGGTCCGTCACCGGCCCGGTCGAGGTAGAGGGCCTGAAAATCCCGTTCGCGGTCGAGCCCCAAGCCGTCGAGGACGTAGCGCGCCAATAGCGTCAAACCGGAGTCCCGCGTTCCCCAGACCACTGGCTGTCCGATCAGCGATTGCAGGGAAGGGTAGGGACTGTCGCCGCGAACGGCGAACATCCCAGGGTTGGAGTAGATCGCGGTGATGATCTTGGCGCTGGTCACCGGTCGGCCGATACCGGCGAATGCCTCGTAGGCGGGCTCCCCCGCAACCAATGCGATATCAACTTTGCTCTCCTCCAGAAGCTTGACGTTTTCCGCGCTGCCTTTGGTGTTGCGGGTCTCGATATGGAAGGAGGAATCCGTGCTGTTGACCGCGGCGGCGAGCGCGTCCCCGAAAAGGGGAAAGCCGCCGCCGGGTGTCGCGGTGCCGAGAACAAGCGTGGTCTTTGGCAAGGTCATGGGAGTGCGTTGCGCGGTGACGATGGGTGTTTTGTGCTGCGTGTTGCTATCAGACTTCGGTGCGGCCGCGTTGCCGGATTTAACCCCAGAACTCTTCTGTTGTTGAGGCGTCGCCCCGGCGACGCTCTTGGACTGGGCGGCGGCGCCCTTCTGCTTGGGGGCCGCCAATACCGGAGCCGTGACCAGCGGCAGACCCAAAATAACGATGCCGATGAGTCGAATCCCGATTGCCATTCGTCCCTCCGCAATCCGGTGCCTGCGCCCGCCGGGCGCGAGGCAACAATGCCGCAGGGATCGGCCGACAATTGTGCGGAGCGGGTCCGCTTAAGCCGCCTCCAATCCCTGCGCGAGATCGGCGATGATGTCCTCCTTGTCTTCTAGTCCGATCGAAAGCCGGACGACATCGGGCCCCGCACCCGCTTGCACCTTCTGCGCGTCGGAAAGCTGGCGGTGCGTTGTCGACGCCGGATGAATGATCAACGAACGCGTGTCGCCGATGTTGGCCAAATGAGAAAACAATTTGACGTTGGACACAAGCTTAACGCCTGCGTCATATCCGCCCTTCAAGCCAAAGGTAAACACGGCGCCGGCGCCCTTGGGAACGTACTTTTTTGCAAGGTTGTGATAGCGGTCCCCGGGCAGTCCCGGATAACTCACCCAGGCGACCTTGGGATGCTTAACGAGCCACTCCGCAACCGCTTTGGCGTTGTCGCAATGGCGTTGCATGCGCAATGGTAGTGTCTCGATACCGGTCAGTACCAGAAACGCATTGAACGGCGACAGCGCGGGGCCAAGATCGCGCAGGCTCAAGACCCGGCAGGCAATGGCAAAGGCGAAATTGCCGAAGGTTTCGTGCAGCACGATGCCGTGGTACTCCGGGCGCGGCTCGGACAGCATGGGATAACGGCCCTCGCGCGACCAGTTGAACGTGCCGCCGTCGACAATGAGCCCGCCGATCGAGTTGCCATGGCCTCCCAGGAATTTGGTCAGCGAATGGACGACGATGTCGGCGCCGAATTCGAACGGCCGGCAGAGATAGGGCGTCGCCAGCGTATTGTCGACAATCAGCGGCACGCCGGCGCGCTTGGCGATGTTGGCGATAGCCTCGATGTCAGTGACGATGCCGCCGGGGTTGGCGATCGACTCGATGAAAATGGCCTTGGTCTTCGGCGTTATCGCCCGCTCGAAGCTGGCGATGTCGTCGGTGTTCGCCCAGACCACGTTCCAACCAAAATTCTTGAACGAGTGGTTGAACTGATTGATCGAGCCGCCATAGAGCGCTCGCGCGGCGACAAACTCGTCGCCCGGCTGCATGAGGCAATGAAACACGATCACCTGCGCGGCGTGACCGGAGGCCACCGCCAGACCGGCGGTGCCGCCTTCGAGCGCGGCCACGCGCTCCTCGAGCACGGCGTTGGTCGGATTGCCGATGCGGGTGTAGATGTTGCCGAAAGTCTGCAGACCGAACAGCGAAGCCGCGTGGTCGACGTCGTCGAACACGAACGATGTGGTCTGATAGATCGGCGTTGCCCGCGCGCCGGTGGTGGGATCCGGCTGTGCGCCCGCGTGAATGGCAAGCGTGGCAAATCCGGGGGTGCGTTCGGTCATGGGAACGGTCCTTGGATGGCGGTCGCAGGGCCGCCTCTCTCGCGATCCGCGGCAGATGTTGGTTTATCGAACCGAAAGTGGGCGTCAAGGCGCGGCGGGCGATTTTCGTCGCAGGCGAGAAAATTGTCGGGAACGGGCCGCGCGTTAGAAGCGCATTCTCGACCGGCGACGGCGTCAGCGATCTTCTTCCCGTTTCAATTGCGCGCGGTTTGCCGCCTCCGTCGTGCCGCCGCTCATGGTGGTGCGATTGAGCGACATGCGTTGGACGCCCTTGCCGAGGAGCGGCGCTTTTTTCGCGCTCAGCGTGCGCGAGTTGACCCCCATCCAGCCGATCTCGGAGGACAGGCGGCCGTACTCGATCTTCGGGCAGCGGTTCATCACCACCTTGAGGCCCGCAGCTTCCGCCCGCGCCGCAGCCTCGTCGTTGCGCACCCCGAGCTGCATCCAGACCACGCTCGGGCGTTTCTTGAGGGCGAGGATCTCGTCGACGATCGCGGGGGCAAATTGCGAAGCGCGAAAAATATCGACCATATCGATCGGCTCGGGAATGTCGGCGAGCTTTGCGTAAACCTTCTGTCCGAGGATTTCCTGGCCGGCCTGGGCGGGGTTGACCGGAATCATGCGGTAGCCGCGCTCGAGCAGGTACTTGAAGGCAAAGTAGCTCGGACGATTGTCCTTGGGCGATACGCCGACCATGGCAATCGTCTTCACCGTATTGAGGATCCCGCGAATGTAGCTGTCGGGGTAGTGGTCGTGATTCATCGATCGCGCGGCGGTTGGGCGAGGGTCTCGACAGAGAACCTCGATACTCGACAATCGATATAGGTGCGCGTCGGCGCGATGATAAGCCCGATCAGCGTCGCGCGTAGGCGGCAATCGGTCCAATGGTCAGGATACCGGCGGCCACGGCAACCAATGTGGTCGCCAGAACGTCGGGAATGCATAGCATGCCGTAGTTCCACGCGGTGAGCCCGGCAAGGCCGGCCGATGTTGCCAAGCCCCAGGCTGTCCCGGCGGCCAGCAACCGCAGCGTCTCGGACTTCGTGAGCCGGAGCCGATGCCAATCAAATCTGTGCAACGTGCTGGTCCAGGTCATCGATCCTCCCATCGCGGCGCGCGCTTCTCCACAAATGCGGAGATGCCTTCCTGCGCGTCGCGGGCCATCATGTTCTCCACCATCACCTCGTTTGCGTACCGGTAGGCATCCGGCAAACTCATATCGAGCTGCCGATAGAATGCTTCCTTGCCCAGTTTGATCGTCAGCGTCGATTTGGCGGCGATTTGGCGCGCGAGTTTCCTGGCTTCGTCGCGCTCGGTGCCGGGCGCAACCACGCGATTCACGAGGCCGACACGGTAGGCATCGTCGGCTGTGAGCATCTCTCCCGTGAGCAGCATTTCCATGGCGTGTTTGGGCGCGACGTTGCGGGACAGCGCGACCATTGGAGTTGAGCAGAACAGCCCGATATGCACGCCGGGGGTGGCGAATCGCGCGGTCTTGGAGGCGACGGCGAGATCGCAGGTGGCAACGAGCTGGCAGCCGGCCGCGGTGGCGGCGCCTTCAACGGCCGCGATCACCGGCTGCGGCAGGCGATGCATGAGCTGCATCATGCCGCTGCAGCGCGCCATCAAATCGCGCATATAGGCGCGGCCGCCGTCAGGATCGCTCCGATGCTCGGTGATTTCTTTCAGATCGTGTCCCGCGCAGAACGCGGGCCCGTTGGCGGCCAGCACGACGGCGCGTACTCGCCGGTCAGCGGCGATCTCGGTGAATGTGTCGGACAGCGCCGTGATCATTGCCTCGGACAACGCGTTGCGCGTGTGCGGGCGATTGAGCGTCAAGAGCGCAATGCCGTCATCGTCCGCCCGTTCGACGTGCGGCGTGTCGACGGCCATCCGGGCGGCTGGGGCGGGGACGTTCATGGTGAATCGAGCATCCTTTGCAGCATGACTTTAACATTGTATCCGATCTAGGCCCGTGAGCGAGAGGGGCAGGGGGATCCATGCGGCCAGCAGCACTGTCAGCCGGGGAGCTCACGCGACTGCTGAGCGTGGAATTTCCGCATCTGTTTGCGGCTGACGGCGGCTATGTCATCGAAGAGGTGTGGCATGGCGGAGCCCGCGTGCGCCGCCGCTTTCAGACAAGCCTTTTGCGACCCGGCGGGACGTTGTCAGGGGCGGCCATGATGGAGCTTGCGGATTTCGGAATGTACGTGGGGCTTTTGGCGTCGATTGGTTGGGTGCCGCTGGCGGTCACCACCAACCTCAACATCAACTTCGTGCGCAAGCCGGAGCAGGGGGACCTTTTGGCAGAGGTGCAAATGGTCAAGCTCGGGAAGCGGCTCGCTGTCGGCGATATCAAAATCCGGTCGGATGCCAACAAAGACCTGGTGGCGCACGCTACAGCGACCTACTCGATTCCTCGCAATGACTGAGGTCGGGTCATGGGTAGTAAATTACCACTATCCAAGTGGACTGAGATCACGGCAAAAGCGACCCATGCAAATTGACCACCGGCGCTGCTTCGGCTACAAGCGGGGCCGTCATTAACGCGACCTCCGTCCCCTTCTGTCCCATGGCAACCTATTCGGCCAAGCCCGCTGAGATCCAAAAGAAGTGGGTGCTAATCGACGCCACCGGCCTTGTTGTCGGGCGGCTTGCCTCGATCATTGCCGCGCGGCTGCGCGGCAAGCACCTGCCCACCTTCTCTCCGCATGTGGATTGCGGCGACAATGTCATCGTCATCAACGCCGCCAAGGTCGCCCTCACCGGGCAGAAGCGGGAAAAGAAAGTCTATCACTACCACACCGGCCACATTGGCGGCATCAAGACGCGCACGGCGCGCTGGATCCTGGAAAGCAAATTTCCCGAGCGCGTGGTGGAGAAGGCGGTGGAGCGCATGCTCCCGCGCGGGCCGTTGGGGCGGCGGCAGCTCGGCAATCTCCGGGTTTACCCGGGGCCCGACCACCCGCATGCGGCGCAACAGCCGGAAAAGCTCGATGTGGCGGCGATGAATCGCAAAAACAGATGGACCGAGTGATGGCGGAAACCGCGCAGAGTCTCGATGCACTCGCAACGCTGAAGCCGGCCACGCCGGAGGCGCCGAAATACGTGCAAAAGCTCGACGGGCAAGGTCGTGCCTATGCGACCGGCAAGCGCAAGAATGCGGTGGCGAGGGTCTGGATCAAACCGGGCTCGGGCAAGATCGTCGTCAACACCAAGCCGGTCGAGGTCTTTTTTGCGCGGCCGGTGTTGCGCATGATCATCCAGCAGCCCTTGGTCGCGGCCAATCGCAGCGGACAATACGACGTGATGTGTTCGGTGGCGGGCGGCGGACTTTCCGGACAGGCCGGCGCCGTGCGGCACGGGCTCGCCAAGGCGCTCACGCTTTATGAGCCGGAACTGCGACCGGTTCTCAAGCGCGGCGGTTTTCTTACCCGCGATCCGCGCGTGGTGGAGCGAAAGAAGTACGGCCGCGCCAAGGCGCGCCGCTCCTTCCAGTTCTCGAAGCGTTAACAGTCGGTCGAGATCCGTACAAAACCGCCGACGGTTCGGGCAGTTCGTTTGTTACCGGAAGGTTGTTGTCTTGGGGCCGATTTTCGCGGTTGTTTCCGCGAAAAATGGCGGAAGCCGCATAACCGATCCTAAGAACTTGCCCTTCTATCTACGTGTTCGACGCTACGCACATTTGCGGATGGGGCCGGGCCTTCCAGTCGCCATAGCGCATGGTGCCGGCGGAGTGTTTGGCTGCATGTCGCTCGACATAACAACATTGGTGACCGCCGCGACCTGCATCACCGGCTTGCTCGGGGTCTTCCTGCTCGTCGTGTGGATGCAGGAACGAACGATCAAGGCCATGGCGTGGTGGGCCTGCGCCTATATGATCGGCGCGATCGCCGTGGCGCTGTGGGGCATCCAGAAGCATTTCACGCCGTATCTCATCGAGTTGCCGAACGCACTGTTGTTCATCGCCTGCGGCATGATCTGGAACGGGGCACGGGTGTTTCACGGACGCCGCGTTCTCCCGAGCGCGTTGGCCGGTGGAGCGCTGATCTGGTTCATCGCCTGCCAGATGCCGGCGTTCGCCGGGCCCGGGAACAGCCGAGTGATTCTCTCCTGCATCATCATCGCGGTCTACACCTTTCTGACGTCGATGGAATTGCGACGTGAACGACGCCGCGCATTGCGCTGGATCGCGGTCAGCGCGCCGATCCTGCACGGCACCGTGTTCCTGTCGCCCATCGCCGTGATCCTGATGTGGCCGGGCGGGGCATCGACCGACGGTTGGTTCGCCGTGTTCGCGCTGCAAACGCTGCTGTATGTGGTAGGCACCGCGTTCGTGGTGGTGGTCATGGCCAACGAGCGGACCACGGCGCAGTACAAGACCGCGGCGATGACCGATCCCCTGACCGGCCTATTCAACCGCCGTGCATTCTTTGCCGCAGCGAATTCGATGATTGCCGCGCAGATGCGCAAGAAAAAGCCGGTGAGCGTGCTGGCGTTCGATCTCGACAAGTTCAAATCGATCAACGATCGGTTCGGCCATGCGATCGGCGACGAGACGCTGCGGCTGTTTGCGGCCACGGCGAGCGCGAATATGCGGCAAAGCGACGTGATCGGGCGACTCGGCGGCGAGGAGTTTGTGGCCATTCTGCCCGGAAACGCCGAGGAGGCGATGCTCGTGGCCGAGCGTGTGCGCGCGGCCTTCGAGGTGGCCGGCGTGGAAATCGGCGGTCAGAAGATCGGAGCCACCGTGAGCATCGGGGTAGCGGAAGGGGGACCGCCGCTCGCAGAGTTCGGCGCGCTTCTGGCGCGCGCGGACGCCGCGCTCTATCGCGCCAAGCACAGCGGTCGAAACCGCGTCGTGACCGATCAGGACACGGCGGACAACGAGACGCAGGTCGAGGCGGTTGCTGCTGCCTGAGGCGGCCTACAGTCGAACCGTCAGGATGCAATCCTGCCGCCGCCCTTGCGGGTAATGGCCACGACCGCGGGCCGCGGCGGCATGCCGGGCTTGAAGTCGGGCCATCGGGTGGCCGGGTTGTCGAAGGTCGAGGCAGCGGGCGGGTTCGTGAGCGTGGTGCCCTCGCCGGGGTGCTGGACCGCGACAAACAGGGTCTCATCGTCGGGCGTGAAGCAGGGGCCGCACAATTCCGCGCCTACCGGGATGCGATAGAAGTGCCTGGAGGTGCCGCGCTGCGGACCTTCGGTCTCCACGCCCCAGAGGCCGTCGGCACGGCCCGTCCGTGAAGCCGAGTTTCCGTCCGTGGCCACCCAGAGGCGGCCGCTGCCGTCAATGGCGAAATTGTCGGGCATGCCGAACCATCCGTTGCGCGTCGTTTGAGCGGAGAACGAGGCGCCGACCGCTGCGATAGACGGATCGCCGCACCTGAGAAAGACATTCCAGGCGAAACGCGCGGCCGCATGGTCGCCGTCCGGCGGAATCATCTCGATAATGTGGCCGAAACGATTGAGCGCGCGGGGGTTGGCGGCGTCGATCTGGTCCGGCCTGCGAAGCTCGTTCGAGGTAAGGGCAACGTAGACGCGACCGGTCTTCGGATTGGCTTCCACGTCTTCCGGCCGGTCCATTTTGGTCGCGCCCAAAAGGTCGGCAGCCCGGCGGGCTTCGATCACGACATCGGCCTGGCTGCGGAAGCCGTTGGCCGGGGTGAGAGGTCCCTGGCCGAAAACAAGGGGCAGCCATTCGACGTTGCCGTCGGCGTTGTAGCGCGCGACCGAGAGCGTGCCCTGGTCGAGCAGGTCGCGATTGGCGCGGCGATCGGCGAGGTTGACACGGTCCCGTGTCACAAACCGATAGACGTACTCAAAGCTCTGATCGTCGCCGGAATAAATCACATATCGGCCGTCTTTGTTGACGATGCCGGCGGCGCCTTCGTGCTTGAAACGACCGAGCGCGGTGCGCTTCTTGGGAATCGAGCGCGGGTCGAAGGGGTCGATCTCGACCACCCAACCGAAGCGGTTGGACTCATTCGGCTCCTTGGATACATCGAAACGGCTGTACCATTTGCCCCACGCGAACCAATTGCCGGGCACGCCATAGCGCCTGTGGTTGCCCGCCTCGGGATGGTCGTCGGCAAGCTTGGACCAGAAGTAGCCGTTGAAATTCTCCTCGCAGGTGAGCCATGTGCCCCAGGGCGTGGTTCCGCCGGCGCAGTTGTTGAGCATGCCGAGGACTCTACGACCGGAAGGGTCGGCCCTGGTCTGCATGCGCGGGTGACCGGCGGCCGGGCCGGTGATCTGCATGACCGTTGCGGCATGAATGCGTCGGGCAAATTTCGAACCGGTCACGACACGCCAGCCGCTGCGATCGCGCCTGACCTCGAGCACGCTGCCGCCATGGGCGGCCATTTCGATGTCGATAAGCTCTTTCGTCATGCCGGCAAAGGCGATCTCGCGGCGATCCTGCCGCGCGAGACCGGGGAACATCAGCTCTTCGTTGGTGTATTCGTGGTTGACGACCAAGAGCCCGTGCCGGGAGGGATTACGCGCCCCAGGCATCGGAAAGTACCCGAGGAAATCGTTGTTGTATCCGAATTGAAGCCTTTGCGCCGCCGCGCTCTGTTTGAGCGGGTCGAATGACGGAGCGCCGGACAGCACCGGATCGCCCCAACGGACCAAAACGTCGGCTGCGTAACCTTCGGCGATGTGATGGTTGTCGTCGATGCCGGCTTCCAGCTCCTTGAAATCAAAACGCGGGCGCTCGTTTGCCCGCGCGGCTTCCGCGGCCGCCACCGCAAGCGGCCCCAGGGTGGCGGCGATGGCGGTGACGCCGAGCCCGGCCTTCAAAATATCCCGGCGGTTGAAACGCGCGGCGATCACATCGCCTATCGTCGGGTTCGGGCTGGGGTTGCTGGCGACGTTCTCGCTCTCGTCGCGCGGTTGATCGTCATTGCACCGGTCTATCACCAAAGCCCCCTTGCGGGCGGACATATATCGCCGACTGCGCGCCTACGGTAACACGGAGACGGCGGCAACCATGCATTTACCGCCCGGTTCCTATGATCGAAGGGATGGGGTGGATCGGTCGGCAAAATCTCTCGGAAGCGGATATTTTGGCGGCGAAAGCATCGGCGCTCGAAACCTGCGCGGCGCGCGCCGGCGCGGCGCTGGGTTGCAGTTATGCCAACTCGCACGAGTACGAGGCCGCGCTGATCGCGGAGCGGCGCGCCGCCGGCCTCTACCGTTCCCGAAGCACGTTCTGGCGGGTGCCCGCCGCGGCAGCAACAGCATTTCTTGTGCTCGCGTTCGTGATGGCGCTGGCCTTCGGATAATCTCGTCGTGCCGGCAACATGAACAAGGGGGCGCTCTGCGAGCGCCCCCTTGCACCATGGCCTTCGGGCGGAAACAGGGTTCACGCCGAATAGTACATTTCGAACTCTACCGGGTGCGGCGTGTGCTCGAAGCGGATGACCTCCTGCATCTTCAGCTCGATGTAGCTGTCGATGAAGTCGTCGTCGAACACGCCGCCATGCTTGAGGAAGGCGCGGTCCTTGTCGAGTTCTTCGAGCGCCTGGCGCAGGCTGCCGCACACGGTCGGAATCTTCTTCAGCTCCTTCGGCGGCAGGTCGTACAGATCCTTGTCGATCGGATCGCCGGGATTGAGCTTGTTCCTGATGCCGTCGAGGCCCGCCATCAACATGGCGGCAAACCCGAGATACGGATTGCACAAGGGATCGGGATAGCGCACCTCGACGCGCTTGCCCTTGGGGGAGGAGGCGAGCGGGATGCGGCAGCCCGCGGAGCGATTGCGCACCGAATAGGCCAAGAGCACCGGCGCCTCAAACCCCGGAACCAGACGCTTATAAGA
This sequence comes from Xanthobacteraceae bacterium, assembly GCA_035574295.1. Lineage (GTDB taxonomy): Bacteria > Pseudomonadota > Alphaproteobacteria > Rhizobiales > Xanthobacteraceae > PNAI01. Next base: position 3,382 of record DATLYX010000038.1, on the reverse strand, counting down.
ATTGGTAGTCGGGTTGGTGAAAGCGTTGATGGCGCGGGCGTGCTTCAAGATGCCGGCGATGTACTGCAGCGCCAAATCGGACAGGTCGGCGTACTTCTTGCCGGCAAACAGCGGCTTGTCGCCCTTCCAGATCGACTGGTGGCAGTGCATCCCGGAGCCGTTGTCGCCGTAGATCGGCTTGGGCATGAACGTGGCGGTCTTGCCGTAAACCTGTGCCACCTGCTGGATGCAGTATTTGTAGATCTGCATCTGGTCGGCCATCTTGACCATGGGCTGAAACATCATGCCCAGCTCGTGCTGGGCGGAACCGACCTCGTGATGGTGCTTCTCGACCTTCACACCCATCTTGGCCATGGCGGCGAGCATTTCGGAACGCATGTCCTGAGCGGTGTCCTGCGGCGGCACCGGGAAGTAGCCCTTCTTGAAGCCGATGTGATGGCCGAGATTGCCACCCTCGTATTCGGTGTCGCTGTTGATGGGCAACTCGACGGAATCGAGCTTGAAACCGGTCTTGTAGGGCTGCGCCGAGTACTTGACGTCGTCGAAGATGAAGAACTCGGCCTCCGGACCGAAAAACACCGTGTCGCCAATGCCCATCTGCTTGACCAGGCTCGCCGCCTTCTTGGCGATGGATCGCGGATCGCGGTTGTAGGGCTCGCCGGTCAACGGCTCGAGCACGTCGCAGACCAGCACCAGCGTCGTCTCGGCAAAAAACGGGTCGATGCAGGCGCTCTCCGGATCGGGCATCAACTGCATGTCGGACTCGTGGATCGCCTTCCAGCCGGAGATCGAAGAGCCGTCGAACATGACGCCTTCGGCGAAGGTGTCCTCGTCGATGGTGGTGACGTCAAAGGTGACGTGCTGCCATTTTCCGCGCGGATCGGTGAAGCGGAAATCGACATACTTCACGTCGTTGTCCTTGATCATCTTCAAGACGTTTTTTGGCGTGGTCATGGACTCATCTTCCCTTTCGTTACGGGACCAGCAAGCATCGAGCGCGCTCGTCAGATGGCATCCAGTCCGGACTCGCCCGTCCTAATCCGGATGGCTTCTTCAATGTTGGAAACGAAAATTTTCCCGTCGCCGATGCGCCCGGTCTGCGCCGCGCGCCGGATCGCTTCAACGGCTTTCTCAACCATGTCGTCGCCAAGCACAATTTCGATCTTCACCTTGGGAAGAAAATCGACAACGTATTCGGCGCCGCGATAGAGCTCGGTATGTCCCTTTTGGCGTCCGAACCCTTTGGCCTCGGTGACCGTGATCCCCTGCAGGCCGATTTCTTGCAAAGCCTCCTTCACTTCATCGAGTTTGAATGGCTTGATGATGGCCTCGATTTTTTTCATTCGTGTTCGCTCCCGGGCTGCCCGGAGATTTTCCCGGCAGCGCCGCGCTTCCCGCTAGCAGGGGGCGTGCCAAGCACGGGAAATGCCGGATATTCAGTGTTTTCAGACCATTAGCGGGACCCCAGGCGCGGTCGCGGCAGCGGGGTTTGGGTCCCGCGCCTAGATTTTAAGCACAGTGCATAACACACAGCCAGTGGCCTGTCGCGTTGTCCGGCCAGACCCCGGTCGATACTGTTGAAATTTGAAGCCATGAACGAACTTCTGACGGTCGCGGAAATGGCGCAAGCCGATCGGCTGGCAATTGCCGCCGGGGTGCCGGGCATTGAGCTTATGGAGAATGCCGGGCGCGCCGTGGCGGACGCAATCGGCCGGGATTACCCCCAGACGGCGTTGCCGGCGTGTGTCGTGGCCGGACCCGGGAACAACGGCGGCGACGGGTTTGTCGCTGCGAGGCTTTTGGCGGCAAGGGGGATGCCGGTGCGCATGCTGCTGCTCGGCGACAGGGCGCGCTTGAAAGGCGATGCCGCCGAGGCGGCGCGGCGGTGGCAAGGCGGGATTGTTGCCGCGACGCCCGACGCGCTGTCGGGATGTAGCGTGATCGTGGATGCGTTGTTTGGCGCAGGTCTCGACCGGCCGGTCGAGGGACCGGCGGCGGTCATGATCGAGGCGATGAACGCGGCCGGCGTGCCGATTGTGGCGGTGGATCTTCCGAGCGGCGTCAACGGTTCGAGCGGCGCTGTCATGGGCTCTGCCGTAAGGGCGGCGACGACGGTCACGTTTTTCCGGCGCAAGCTCGGCCACGTCTTGATGCCCGGTCGGCTACATTGCGGGACCGTCGAAGTCGCGGATATCGGCATTCCGGCCTCAGTGCTTGACCGGATTCAGCCGCGCGCCTGGCTCAACGGCCCCCAGCTCTGGGGTACGGTCTTCCCCATACCTGCGGCCCAGGCCCACAAGTATGCGCGCGGGCATGCGGTGGTGGTTTCCGGGGGTCTCTCGTTCACGGGAGCTGCGCGGCTTGCTGCGCGCGGCGCGTTGAGAGCCGGGGCGGGGCTCGTGACCATCGCGTCCCCGCGCGATGCCCTCGCAGTCCATGCAGTGGCCAACGAGGCGGTAATGGTGCGCGCGGTGGATGGCGCAGCCGAGCTATCGGCGCTCCTGTCCGACCGCCGCCTCAACGCGATTGCGCTCGGCCCCGGGGGAGGGGTCGGCCAACCGATGCGGGACATGGTTCGTGCGGCGCTTGCCAGTGGACGAGCCGTGGTCCTCGATGCGGATGCGCTCACGAGTTTTGCTGAGGCACCCGAGGCCCTGTTCCTGGCGATTCATGATCGGGGCACCGCGAAAGCAGCTCATGTTTCACGTGAGGTTGTTCTTACGCCACATGAAGGAGAGTTTATCCGATTGTTCGGAAAATTATCATATCTATCTGATAAATCGTCAAAATCAGATATGGCAAGGGCGGCTGCTGCGGTCTCGGGGGCGATTGTCCTGCTGAAGGGGCCGGACACCGTGGTGGCGGCCCCGGATGGCCGCGTCGCGGTCGCCGACAATGCGCCGCCGTGGCTGGCCACGGCTGGGGCCGGAGACGTGCTCACGGGCATGGTAGCGGGACTGCTCGCCCAGGGAATGCCCGCGTTCCTGGCAGCCGCCGCGGCGGTCTGGGTGCACGGAGAGGCGGGGCATGAGGCCGGCCCAGGATTGATCGCGGAGGATCTTCCCGACGTTTTGCCTCGGGTGTATCGGCGGCTGTTCTCCGAACTTGCCAAAGCCGATCGCGGCGGCTCCTGATTTGCGGCATCGCCAGTGAAACCCTATTCTTCTGGTGTGGCCGGGCGAGGGCCGTGATATAAGCCGCGCCGCTCGGCCCGCCAGGCGGCGCCGCGCAATGCTGGCGGGCGTGGCGGAATGGCAGACGCGCGGGATTTAGGTTCCCGTGACGAAAGTCGTGGGGGTTCGAGGCCCTCCGCCCGCACCACTCGCCACTTCACCCTAGCAGGAATCGCCCGCTCGAGCTGCTGCCCACATGGAGCGGCGGC
>DATLYX010000037.1:0-46910 GCA_035574295.1 Xanthobacteraceae bacterium | reverse complement strand
CAACCGCCTCGACCTGCCGCAGGGGCTGCACGCGCCGTTCGTCGCCACCGGCGCGATCGTAACCTTCGGCCTGGCGCAGGCGGTGCATGGCTCCGGCTTTCTTGCCGTCTACATCGCCGGGCTTGTGGTGGGCAACAGTGCCACCCGCGCGCATTCGACTCTGATCGCGTTTCTCGATGCCGCGACGTGGCTGGCGCAAATCGTCATGTTCGTGCTGCTCGGCCTTCTGGTCTGGCCCGAGAATCTGCCCAAACACGCGCTCGGCGCATTGGCCGTCGCCTTCATGCTGATGTTTGTCGCGCGTCCGGCGGCAGTGTTTATGTGCCTGGCGCCGTTCCGCTTCTCGGACAGCGAAAAACTGTTCATTTCCTGGGTCGGACTGCGCGGCGCCGTCAGCATCTTTCTCGCCTCGATTCCGCTGTTGGTGAAGCTGGACAACGCGCAGCTTTTCTTCGACGTCGGCTTCGTGGTGGTGCTGGCCTCGCTCCTGGTGCAGGGCTGGACCATCCCCGTCGCTGCACGCAAGCTACGCGTGGCGATCTCGCACAAGCCGATTTCAGCGCATCGCAGCGAGCTTGACCTGCCCGGCCAGCTTACCCAGGAGCTGGTCGGCTATCCGGTGGTCGCCAACAGCCCGTATCTGCGCCACCGCATCGTGCCGTCCTGGGCCAAACTGACACTGGTCGTACGCTCGGAGCGCGTGCACACGCCGGAAGAAGCCGGCCCCGTGCGCGAGGGCGATCACGTGTATTTTCTGGCGCCGCCCGAGCGCGCCCAGGCGCTAGACCGTTTTTTCGTCGACGTGCCGACCTCCGCGCTGGCCGATCGCAAGCTGCTCGGCGACTTCTACCTGCCCGGCACTGCCACGCTCGGCGCGCTGGCGGACATCTACGGCCTGCCGGTCGACGCCGACCAGCGCGCTACGACCTTGGTGGAGTATTTCGTCGAGCAGCTCGGCCGCCCGCCCGAGCCGGGCGACAGCCTGCAACTCGGCGATGTGGTGTTGCAGGCGCACAAGGTTGCGGGCGGGATTCTGGAAACCGTCGGCTTGCAGTTGAGCGAGTCCGAGCCGCCGCCGATCGCGAGTTACGTTGCGAAAATCAAAGACGCGATCGCCTTCTGGCGGCGGTGAGAATAGCGACAAGAATCAGAAATGAGCCGTTCTGGGGGCGCGCTCCTGCTGAGCCGCGCTCCATTGCTCAACGATGCGCTCGATTGCATCGAGGCCGTCGGTGAGCGCGGCCGGGCCCGGTTGCAGGATCAGCGCCGATTTGATCTCGCGCAACCAGCCGCTCGCAACGGCCGGAATTCCGGCAAACCCCGGCCGCGCCGCGACCTTGGCCGGCACGAATTTCTTGCCGCACCACGATCCGATGATGATGTCCGGCGCCGCGGTGATGACGTCCGCCGAGCTGACAATGCGGTCCTTCGCGCTCTTCTGCGCCGACAGAGGCTTGAACACATCGACGCCGCCCGCCGCCTCGATCAGCTCCGACACCCAGCCGATGCCGGAGATCATCGGCTCGTCCCATTCCTCGAAATAGATTTTGGGCCGCAAGGTGCGCTGCGCCGCGCGCTGCCGCGCTTGCGTGAGCCGTGCATCGAGCCTGCATGCGAGCGCCGCGGCTTTTTCCGATGCTCCAACCAGGGCACCGACGGTGCGGATCATGGCGAAAATGCCGGCGATGTCGCGCTGGTTGAAGGCATGGACCGACACGCCCTCACGCACAAGGGTAGCGACGATGTCGGCCTGTAGATCGGAGAAGGTCAGAACCAGATCGGGTTTGAGCGCGAGGATTTTCGGCACGTCCGCGCTGATGAAGGCGGAGACGCGCGGCTTCTCGCGCCGCACCTGCGGCGGGCGGACGCAATAGCCGGACACGCCCACGATCCGCCGCTCCTCGCCGAGCAGATACAGCGTCTCGACGGTCTCCTCGGTCAGGCAGACGATTCGCTCCGGCGGAAACATGACGTATCCTATCAGAGCGTTTCCGGCGCGTGCCATGGTGTCTGGAACGGCTGTACACGCGCCTTCACCCTGCTACGATTATTCCTATTCGTTGCCGACGTTGCGTGCATCGAGCGTGCGGCTTGCATCGATCATCTCTCGATCACCACAGGGACCAGTCGGCGTTCATTGAGACGGTTGCAGCATGGTTGAGGCCACGCCGCTCGAAGGCGAATACGACTACATCATCGTGGGGGCCGGTTCCGCCGGCTGCGTGCTGGCCAACCGGCTCTCCGCCGATCCGGCCGCGCGCGTGCTGCTGCTCGAGGCCGGCGGCCGCGACAACTGGATCTGGTTCCACATTCCGGTCGGTTACCTGTTCGCCATCGGCAACCCGCGCGCCGACTGGATGTTCAAGACCGCGGAGGAGCCAGGCCTCAACGGACGCAGCTTGCACTATCCGCGCGGCAAAGTGATCGGCGGCTCGTCCTCGATCAACGCCATGATCTACATGCGCGGCCAGGCAGCCGACTACGATCATTGGCGGCAGCTCGGCCTCACGGGCTGGGGCTGGAACGACGTGCTGCCCTACTTCAAAAAACACGAGGACCATTTTCTCGGCGCAAGCGAGCACCACGCGGTCGGCGGCGAATGGCGCGTCGAGGCGCCGCGGGTGCGCTGGGATCTGCTCGACGCCTTTCGCGCTGCCGCCGCGCAGGTCGGCATCCGGCAAATCGAGGATTTCAACACCGGCGACAACGAAGGCTCTTGCGTCTATCACGTGAACCAGAGGCGCGGTCGGCGCTGGTCAGCGGCACGGGGGTTCCTGAAACCCGTGCTGGATCGCCCGAACCTGAGGCTGGAAACCGGTTGTCTGGTCGAGCGCGTGCTGTTCGAAGGCCGCCGCGCCGTGGGCGTGCGCTGGCGGCAGCACGGCGCGGTGCGCAGCGCCCGTTGCCGCGGCGAGGTGATTCTTTCTGCCGGCGCGATCGGCTCGCCGCAACTCCTGATGCTCTCCGGGGTCGGACCGGCGGCGCAACTGGCGCAAGTCGGGATTGCGTCGCTGCTGGAAAAACCCGGCGTCGGAGAGAATCTGCACGATCATCTGCAACTGCGGCTCATCTACAAGGTCTCCGGCATCAAGACCATGAACGAGATCTACCATTCGCGCACCGGCTTTGCGCGCATGCTTTTGAATTACGCGCTGTTCCGCCGCGGGCCGATGACCATGGCGCCCTCGCAACTCGGCATCTTCACCCGCTCCGATCCGCAACGCGAGCGGGCCAACATCCAGTACCACGTGCAGCCCCTCTCGCTCGACCGCTTCGGCGAGCCGCTGCACAATTTCCCCGCCTTCACTGCGAGCGTCACCAATCTGCAGCCGACGAGTCGCGGCTATGTGCGGCTGCGCTCCGCCGACCCGGCCGATCCGCCGTTGATTGCGCCGAATTATCTGTCCACCGACGAGGACCGAAGCGTTGCCGCCGATTGCATCCGCGTCACCCGCCGTATCGTGGCGCAGCCGGCCTTGAAACCCTATCGGCCGATCGAGTTCCGTCCCGGCGATGGGGTTGGAGACGACGACGCAAGCCTGGTCAAAGCCGCCGGCGACATCGGCACCACGATCTTCCATCCTGTCGGCACCGCGAAAATGGGACGCTCAAGCGATCCGCTCGCGGTGGTCGACGAGCGGTTGCGCGTGATCGGGCTCGACCGCCTGCGCGTAATCGATGCCTCGGTGATGCCGACCATCACTTCGGGCAACACCGCGGCGCCGACCATGATGATTGCGGAAAAGGGAGCGGCGATGATCCGCGAGGACGCGCGTGCTTGAACGGCGCCGACGCTGGCGTTTTCCGCAGCGGAATCCGCGACCAGAAAGACGGGCAAACCAGGCGGCAACCATTTTCCCCCGTGACCGTTAAAAGCCTTGGTGTCGATACCTATATCTGACGCGGTGTGCCGTGCGGCGCTGGCGCTTGCACATGGGCCTGATGACGGTGCGGAATTGATCGGGGCGGCAATCAATGACCACTGAATTCGTGTTGCTGTTCTGCATCGGCTTTCTTGCGCAACTTGTGGACGGCGCGCTCGGCATGGCGTTCGGCGTGATTTCCACCACCGCGATGCTGACCATCGGCATGCCGCCGGCGCATGCGAGCGCGTTGGTTCATACGGCGGAAATTTTTACGACCGGCGCATCCGCCGCGTCGCACATCTATCATCGCAATATCGATTGGCGCCTGGTGATCCGGCTCGGCATCGCCGGCGTGCTGGGCGCGATCTTGGGCGCCTGGATTCTCTCCAATGTCGATGCCGCCACGGTGCGGCCGTTCGTCTTTGCCTATTTGCTGCTCATGAGCATCTACATCTTGCTCAAGGCGGCGCGGATCAGGTTGGCGCCGAAACGCGATACACCTTCGATCTGGACGGCGCCGGTCGGGTTTGTGGCCGGCTTTCTCGACGCCAGCGGCGGCGGCGGTTGGGGACCGGTGTCGACCACCACGCTGATCGGCTCGGGTCACGCGCCGCGCCAAACCGTGGGTTCGGTCAATGCAACGGAGTTTTTCGTCACCGTGGCCGCGGCCGCGACCTTCTTCGTCGAGCTCGGCGCGTCTCCGTTGCAGCATCTCGTTCCGCTTGCGCTCGGCGGCATCCTGGCGGCGCCGTTCGGCGCCTGGGCGGTCAGGCGCGTACCGGCGCAAATCCTGATGACCGCCATCGGCCTTGTGATCTTCGTGCTCTCCACGTGGCAGCTCGCCCGCGGCTTCAGGGCGATCTGAGGCGTGCCGGCATTATTTGATGCTGAGCGCGTCCGGCTGCGCGGATCTCGCCCGCGGCGCATTCAGCACCTCATGGCAGGCGGCCGGCAGGTCCGCCATCCTGAGCTGATAGCGTTCCACCCCGGGCTTCGGCGGCTTCGGCTTGAAGCGGTCGTTGGCGGTCCAGAACGCGATCTCCTCCGCGCAGGAATCGTGGCTCGGCGTCGGCGGATCGGGCTCGCAGTTCGAGCTGTCCGGCGGGCATTTGATGCGGATGTGGAAATGGTAGTTGTGCCCGTACACGATGCGGATTTTGGTGAGCCACCGTCGGTCGCCCTTGACCTCCCGGCACAGCGCCTTCTTGATCGCATAATTGACCAGCACGCGGTCCACTTCCGGCTGCTCGGCGACGAGCTTGAGCAGCGCGATGTGCGCAGGCGACCAGATCTCGCGCCGCACGTCGGTCCAGTCGTCGGTGACGAGGTTGGTCGCCATCATTTCTTCGCGTTCCCGCCGCGTCAGCTCGCGATCCGGCATGGGCGTGAACCACACGTCGGCGTCGAGCCCGATCTGATGGCTGACGTGGCCGGTGAGCATCGGCCCGCCGCGCGGCTGCGTCAAATCGCCGACCAGAAGCCCGCGCCAGCCGACGCTCGGCGCCTTGGCCGCGATCCGCTCCAACAGATCGATCATCACCGGATGGGCCCAGTTGCGGTTGCGCGACAGCCGCATCACCTGCCAGTTCGGGCCGTTGATCGGCAGCATTTTTGCCCCGGCGAGGCAGCCGCGGGAATATTTGCCGATGGCCCGCGCCGCCATCGGCGCAGGCTCGCTCTTGCGGCCGAACAGCTCCTTGGCCGGAATGTTGGGATCGTTGGGATTGGGAACCGGCGGCCGCTGCACGGGCACGAGCGTGCCAATATCCTGCGCCGGCGCAGGGCTGGTCGCGGCCAGGACAACAACGAGGCACCAAAGCAGGTTTCGGCCTAGCATTTGCATGATCTTAGCGGTTCAGCCTCTCGCCGAAAAGCTCAGCCTTGTGGCAAATAGGTTAAGTTTTTGCGTCACTGGGGCGCAGTTGCAACGGAGGAGATCTATGGCGGTGTATATGGAGCAGAGCGAGTTTCAGAAATCCCGGGCGTTCTCGCCGGCCGTGATCACAGAGGGCGGCAAGATCGTCTGGCTCGCCGGCCAAACCGCCACACGCGACGAAGCGGGCAACGACATCTCCGGCAATTTCGAGGCGCAGGTGCGCACCATCTTCGGCCTTTTGGACAAGACCATCAGAAAGGCCGGCGGCAGCCTCGCCAACATGGTCACCATGACCGTGTTCATCAACGACCCGCGGCTCGGCGACCGCTTCGTGGAGCTGCGCAAGGAGTTTTTTCCCGACGGCAATTTTCCGGCGAGCGCCCTGATCACCGTGTCGCATTTCGCGCGGCCGGGCATGCTGATCGAGATTCAGGGCGTGGCCGTGATCGGCGGCTGAAGCGGCGCCCCTCAACCTGAAGGCACGGCATCGCCGCGCTCTGCCCCTTCGAGGCTCGGGTGTTTGCGCTTTGCGCTTTGCGCTTCGCGCCCCGCACCTCAGGGTGACGGAACGGGTCAGTCGAATTGCCGCCGATGAGAATTCGGCGCTGCCGAGCTTGCAGCTATTCGACCACGATCTCGCCGATCATGCCGAGCTCGGCGTGGGTCTTGCCGCCCTTGTCCGTGATGCCGCAGCGCAGGTCGGTGAGCCGGCCGGTCGCCACCGGCACGAACCACCATTCCGCCGTGTGCCCGGGATAGACCTCCACTTCGCGGATCGTGCCCTTGAACTCGGCGAGCGTCGTCGTCTTGCCGTCGCGCATCTGCACCACCTGAACCTTGCGGGTGTAGATCAGCGGCGAGAAGCCGTCCGAGGTGAAGTAGTGCGGGTCGTTGCTCGTGTTCTTGAGCACGAGCTTATACAGCTTGCCGGTCTCAAACTTCAGCCGATCCGGAACGAACACGTGCTTGCCCGGCCGGCCGAGCTCGACGGTGACCGTAATAGGCTCCTGGCCGGCCAGATTTCCTGCCGCGAGCGCGGCACCCGCAATCCCGCCGGCGACAAGCGCCGCAACGAACAGCGAACGCATCTGCTCCCCCGATCTGGACCAGGGGAAGCCTATTGCAATTGATAACCATTTGCAACTAGTCGGCCTCCACGCTGCCGACATTCCCGTTCCCGCGCGACCCTAAACGCCGGGAACGGCGAAGTTTTTTGCGTCGCTTGGGCAGTACGCCGAAGTGTAGAATGGCGCTACGCCCCTCAGAGGAAACACACGATGCAAACGGTTTTCGTGCGCACGATTCTGGCGCTGCTGCTTGCCGCCGCGCTCGCGCCGTCAATGGTGGTCGTAAGCCTCACAGAAGCGAACGCGCAGGCGACCTGCCGGCAGAAGTGCATGGACGAGGAAAACGCCTGCCTCAAACGCACCGGCAACAAGAGCCAGTGCGGCGACCGCGCCAAGGCCTGCGCGGCAAAATGCAAGTAGCACTCCAGCGTTTGCAACGCCTCCTCCAGCCCGGAATGCGATCACGCCAGCGGGGGCCGGACTTGCCCCGGGGCCTTTGATCTTCTGCGTGCATTTAAGACCTGGATACCCGCGTCCAGCGCGGGATGAGATTCGCTCTGGGCGAATACCCTAGTGCCCGTTCTTGTCGAAGTCCGGCATTTTAAGGGAGGCGAGCAGTCGGTCGACGATGCCGTGGAATTTCTCCCACGGCGCCTCACGGTCGCTCTGGTTGCGCACGATGATCGAGTTTCCGGCATAAAATTTCTCGTACAGCATGTGGCGACCGGCGAATTCCGAGCCCACCAGGTCCCAGGCGAGCTTGTAGAGCTTGTGGCGTTCCAGCGCCTCGATCGAGGCGGTCTTCCACCAGCGCTCGAAGCGGTCGCGCAGCACCTCGTCGGAAAGCACGTCGATGGAGGCCGGCATCACCAGCGGATAGGCGCCGAGCAGCGTGCGCAAGGTATCGACGATCTTGCTGTGATGCTCCTGGCACCAGTTGAGCGCGGCATACATGATGCGGCGGTTCGGCGTGGCAAAGCCCTTCGGCCATTCCTCCCACGCCTCGATCTGGCCCTGCACGAGACCGCCGATCAGCGCCTCCCAGGAGGCCATGCGGCCGAGCAATTCGCGCACCGCCGGGATCTTGTCGGTGCCGTTGGCCTGACAGATGCGGCTTGCCACGCCGACGAAGAGACCGAGCTTGGCCCAGAAACGGATGTTGGACTGGTGGTTCTGATAGCAATTGGCCGGCGTCTCGATGTAGATGCGCCGCGACATGTTGGCTTCGTTGTGCAGGAACACGCGCTCCCACGGAATTTTGACGTTGTCGCACACGAGCACGCTGTCGGTCTCGTCAAAGCGGTAAGAGAGCGGATAGTCGACCTCATGGCGGACGGCGAGCGCATAGGGCTGGCGCGACCACAGCGATACGCCCGGCGCGTTGAGCGGCAGCGCTGCGGTGATCGCCTCGCTCTTGAAATGGTCGTCGATGGGGGTGAGATTGCCGATCAAAATTTCGTCGGCGTAGACGGCGCTGGTCGCCATCATCTTCATGCCGGAGACGACGACGCCGGAGTCATCCTCGTCGACCACGCGCAGGTTCGGGTCGTCGCGCTGCTGATTGGGAAACAGCTCCGGACTCTTGCGGCCGCTCGCCGGGGAGACGGCAAAACACAGGAACAGGTCGTTCTTGCGGGCGTGGTCGTAGTAGCGCAACAGATTTTGCCCGAAGCCCTGGTGCAGCCGCTCCAAAATGTCCGCGTTCATCGCCAGCCCGGTGACGAGGCCGGACACCTGGTCCGGCGAACGGCCCATGAAGCCGTAGGTGAAGTCGGCGATCGCCTTGAGCGCGGCCATGCGGCGGGCAAGGTCGTCGCGGCTGCGGCAGCGCAGCCAATAGAGGCTGTAGCGCTCGCCGTCTTCCTCGAAGGAGAACAGGTCGCGATTGGCCGGATCGGCCTTAAGATCGTAGAGGCCCGCGACCGTGCGCGCGCCCTGGGCAAAGGCGGGATGGGTCGTCACATCTTCGACGCGCTCGGCGCCGATATAGATGGCGCGGCCGTCGCGCATGCGTTCAAGCTTCTCCTTGCCGGTCGCGAGCACTGTGTCCCTCGTTCGCTTCTCTGCCTTGCGCTGAAAAGGACAAACGCATCACCTGCGTTGTCCTCCCCCTGAAAGGGGGAGGGTGGCCGAGCGAAGCGAAGTCGGGTGGGGGTCTTCTTCGCTGCACAGAGCAATCCCGCCCGACGCGCTTCGCGCGTCGCTCCCCGTTTTATAGGGTGAGGTAGAATAGCCTTCCGCGCAGGACTTTACACGATCGAGAATTGGCTACTTGCGCACCAGCAGGATGGGATCGGCGGTGCGCGGAATGCGCTGCCAGTTGGTCGGGCCTTCAGCCTCGAACAGCCAACTGTCGCCGCGCGCCGAGAACAGCGACAGCCCGCCGCGTTCCAGACGCCAGGACACGGGATTGAAACGGGTGACGAACGGCTCGCAAGGCGGATTGATCTTCACGGCAAATCCTTCGCCGGCAGCCGCACCCGAGAGAGTCAGCGTGCAGATGGTGCGGCCCGCGCCGCGCACCACCGCCCAGTCCCCGTTCATCTGCTCGGGCGTGATGTCGGGGACGGCGGAGCCGGCGGCCTCGATCAGCAACCTGCCTTCGCCCTGTTGGAGAGCTTCGAACATGCGGCTCTCGACTTCGCTGAATTCGAGCACCGAGCGGCCACGCGCGTTGACGAGCCGCAGAAAGTCATTCTCGGCGAAGCGCCAGCCGACGACCTCCTTCAGGAACGGGAACAGCGCGTAACACGGCGGCTCGAATTCGAGCTTCATACCGGCGGGGCCGGGATCGGTGCGGAAGATGACGTTGCAGACCTTGTCGCGGTCGGCATTGGAGAACTCCCACTTGCCGACCATCCCCTTGGCCGCTTCGCTCGGCTGCGGCGCGGGCGCAGTCGAGGCGACCGTGCAGGTGAAGGCCAACACGAGTGAGAAGAGCGCGCGCCGCACCATGATAGGCCCCATAATGGCACGCCGTATTCTAAAGACAATTCCGATTGAATTGAGGCAAGCCCAAAACAGAGGCTTGGTCCTGTCGGGCTCAGCGTGAAGCGGCGCGTCAGCGCCGTGCGCCCTCGCGAAAATCAGCGTTTGACCGGCGTTTCGGGAACCGGGGTGAGCGGCGGCTTGCCCGCGAACCAGGCCAAAAGATTGTCGACCACGAGCTGCTCCATCTTGCGGCGGGTGTAGAGGGTGGCCGAGCCGAGATGCGGGAACAGCACGATGTGGTCCATGGCAAGCAATTCCTGCGGCACGTGCGGCTCGTTGAGAAACACGTCGAGACCGGCGGAATAAATCTTCTTTTCTTTAAGCGCCTTGATCAGCGCGGCCTCGTCGACGACCGAGCCGCGCGACATGTTGATGAGAATGCCGCGCGGGCCCAGCGCCTCCAGCACCTCGGCGTTGATCAGGTTCCTGGTCTCCGCGCCGCCGGGCGTGATGACGATGAGCGTGTCCACGTCGCGCGCCATGTCGATGAGCCTCGGGTAATAGCGATATTTGACGCCCTCGACCGGCCTGCGGCTGTGATAGACGATCGGCACGGCAAAGCCTTCGAGCCGGCGCGCAATCGCCTTGCCGATGCGGCCCATGCCGACGATGCCGACGGTGCGGTCGCGCAGCGTCGCCTTGGTGAGGGGATAATGGCCCTGCAACCATTTGCCGGCGCGCAGGAACCGCTCGGCCTGCGGGAACTCGCGCACGGTGCACAGAAGCAGGCCGATGGCGGTGTCGGCGACCTCCTCGGTCAGCACGTCGGGCGTGTTGGTGACCACGATGCCGTGGGCGGCGGCGTAGCCGACGTCGATGTTGTCGTAGCCCACGCCGAAGCTGGAGACGATCTCGAGCTTCGGGCAGCGCGCCATCATGGCGCCGTCCATCTTGTCCGGCGCGCCGGTGACCGCGGCGCCGCGCACGCGCGGGCCGACCGCGGCGAGCAGCGCCTCCTTGTCCTTGGCCTCGGCCAGCACATGCACGGTGAACGCGGCTTTGAGGCCGTCGACAATGAGCGGCTTAGGCAATCCGATCACCAACACTTCGGCCTTGTCGGCCATTTTTCCCGCTCCGTTTACAATCTCGGGCGCATAGCATGGCCGCGCTTGGCCCGGCCATGCGCGTCTTTGGCAATATAAGACGTAAATGTCCGGCACAAGGCCGGACATCACGACCATGTCGCGCGGCGCAATTGCCCCTGCGCGTGCGACTGTGCTAGCAGAGCCGGTCGCAGCTTTCGCGTTCGACGGGAGATCGAGATGGCGCAGAACACACAAAAAATCGGGTGGATCGGCATGGGCCGCATGGGCCTGCCCATGGCGGAGCGGCTGTTGAAGGCCGGCTACGACGTCTCGATCTGGAACCGCACGCGCGCCAAGGCCGAGCCGCTCAAAGCGCACGGCGGCAAGATCGTCGACAAGCCCTCAGACCTCGCCGGCGTGGACGTGCTGTTCTCCATCGTCGCGGAAGGCAAGGACGTGGACGCCGTGTATTTCGGCCCGGACGGTGTCTGCTCGGCGAAGAACGGCAGGCTGCCAGGGGTGTTCGTCGATTGCTCGACTATCGCGGTGGCGGAGTCGGCGGACATCCGTAAGCGGCTTAAAGAGCGCGGCGCCGACTACATTTGCGCGCCGGTGAGCGGCAACGCCAAGGTGATCAAGGCCGGGAAACTGTCGGCGGTGTGCTCGGGGCCGGAGCCCGCGTTCCGCAAGATGGAAGAGATGATGAAAACGATCGCGCCGCGCGGGGTCTCCTACGTAGGCGATGGCGAGCTGGCGCGCATCTGCAAGATCGCGCACAACGTCATGCTCGGCGTGGTGATCGAGAACCTGATCGAGATCACGCTCTTGACCAACAAGATGGGCGTGCCGCGGCACGCATTTTTAGCCTTCCTCAACAACGGCGTGATGGGCTCGATGTTCACTGCCTACAAGACGCCGGCGCTGGTCAACCTCGACTGGACCACCACGTTCAC
This sequence comes from Xanthobacteraceae bacterium, assembly GCA_035574295.1. Taxonomy (GTDB): domain Bacteria; phylum Pseudomonadota; class Alphaproteobacteria; order Rhizobiales; family Xanthobacteraceae; genus PNAI01. Next base: position 35,132 of record DATLYX010000037.1, on the reverse strand, counting down.
GCCCGAACTGTTGCGCAAGGATCTCGATCTCGGGCTGGAACTGGGTCGCGAAATGGATGTGCCGATGCCGGTGACGGCGGCGGCGCGCGAGGTGCTGCAGATGCATTTCGGCGCGGCGATGTTGCAGAAAAATCCGCAGGAGTATCTGCAAAAGGATTTCGCCGCGCTGATGGAAACCATGGCGCTCACCGCCGGCATGAAGCTCGAAAGCGAAAACAAGAACGTGCCGACGGGGCTGGAGAGCTGAGCCGCCCCCGCCCGCGGCTCTCACGCATCCGGCAGTACCGCTCCGGAACCGCTCCGCATGCATCGCGCATTGAACGGATGCGGCCAAGTGCAAGTGACGTCGCTCTCCCGATAATAAAGGAGAGAAATAATCCAACTGCTATCGAACCAGAACGCAGCTTGATCGATTCGGATCGCAGACGTGCCCAGAGGCGCATTCATCGCTTCTGGAACAGCGCGTGCGGCACAGTCCTGACACCGGCTCGCACAGATAGCCGAGGCACGCGGTTCTGGCGCCGGCGGTGTTGCGGCTCGTGGTGCCGTTCTCGCAATAGGCACGCACCATGCTGCCGCCTTTCTTGGTGAACTCGGCGATCTGTTTGTTGAGGTTCTGGATCTGCTGCGACTGGTTGTCCGCCAGCGTCTTGTAGCGTTTGATCTCCACGGTCAACTTCTGATTTTCCGCTTCCAGTTTGGCGACGCGTTCCCGCAGCCGCTTGTTCTCCTGTTCGATCGACGGGACGCCGGCCGGCCTGGCGTCGAGGCTGGGCGGAGGCGGCGACGCCGGCCCTCGCGGAGCCGGCTTGATCGGCTCCATTTGAACCTGCGCGCGCATCTCGCCGGCGAGCACGGCGCTCAGGATAATGCCGATAGCGAGTGCACCGCATTCCATCATTTTTCGCATGGCGATTCCTCCCTAAAGAGTGATCTTCCATTGCATTGATGGAAATGAACGCGCCTAGGCTACACCAGAATGCGATCCGCGTGAACGCTTCCAGACAGCGGTACGGGCGTGAATTTCAGTTCAGCGGACGATCGGCATGGCGCGACCAACGATCCTGCTCGGCCGGGTTCGCGCCGTATCTTGCCACCGATGCGGCGCCGAGGGAGCGCAACAGCGCCTTGCGCGCCTGCCATTCGGTCTCCGGATCGAGCGCGACGTGGAACTCAATTGCGCCGGCGGCGAGCGTGGCGATCGGGAGGCCGTCGCGCAACAGAAGCCGGTTGCCGGTGAGCGCGGCCAGGCGCGGCCCGGGCGTGACAATGCCGATGAGATTGAGCGGGTCGGCGCCGGAGACGGAAATCCACTCGCCGGTTGCCTCCTTGCGCCGGATGTCGCGCAGGGTCGCGACTGCATCGGGAAGCGCATACTGCTCGCCGGAGAATCCGGCAACGAAACGGCCGCCGCGGATCTCGCCGCGCGCTTCGAGCCGGCGATAGACGCGCAGCAGATCCCGCCAGGGCGGCAGCCAGTCGGCCTCGCGTTCCAAGAGCCGCCAGAACACCACGCCGTAGCGGCGCAACAGCACGCGCGCAACGTGCTCGACGGCGGCGGAGTCCGGCGGCGCGCTCGCCTGCGTCGCGGGCGGGCGGCGCACCAACGCCCAGCGGCCTGCGCTCTCCATGCCGAATTTCACCGTGCGGCGGCGGCGATGCACGCCATGCAGCGGCCGCCGCTCGGCGGACGGCACGAGCAGCGCGCGCAGGCCGGCAAAACTGTCGGAGGTCACGAGGCCGAGCGCGACCAGCTCGGCGAGCGCCTCCTCGGCCTGCGAGGCGAGCAGCCCGCTGCCCTCGGCAAGTTCGTCGAAGAAGGAGGCGCCGTTCTCGCGGATGACGTCGAGCACGGCCTGCGCCTTCGGACTCGGCGCAGTGGCAACGGGGTTCGACGGCAGCGACAGCCAGAGCGCGGAGTTGCGGCGTTCGAGCAGCGTGATCGGCGTGCTGCGCACGGGCGCAGGGCGGCTGTCGCCGTTGCGGGCAACGCGCGGCCGCAGCCGCCGCCAGGCCACGTGGCCGGCGGTGCAGCGGTCGTCGAGCCAGGCGGGCTCGTAACCCGCGATGCGCGCGGGAAGAATTTCGGTTTCCCAGGCGCCGGCGGGCGCTTCGTAGCCTTCGAGCTGCGCGACAACCGCGTCGATCGCGTCGGGGCCGTCCATGCGCGCATCGGATGCAACCTTCTGCCACACGGGAAGAAAACGCATGAAGTCGGCGGCGGTCACCGGCTCGATCTCGGCGCGCAGACGCTTGATCGTATAGTTGTGGATGCGGGCGAGCAGGCGGCGGTCGCACCATTCCTCTTCCGTTGCGCCCGGCGTGAAACGGCCGCGCATGGCAAAGCCTTCGTGCTCAAGGGCGGCGAGCGCCGCGGCGATTTGGGAGGGCGAAAGACTGAGCGGCGCGCCAAGCGTTTGCGGCGTCACGGGGCCAAGACCTTCGAGCCGACCGCGGAGAATTTCCACCAGCGCATCGTCGAGCGACCATTGCTGCTCGCCATAGGCGCCGGGTGCGGCGATCCCCGGCTCCACAGTCGCCGAGGGCCAGAGCGCGCGGAACTGCGGCAGGCGCTCGGCGGTGATCCACAGCTTGCCGCGCGGGCCCGAAATTTGCGCGGCGCGGTTTTGTTTCGCGAGATCGGCCAACCACGCATTCCAATCCGGGGTGCGGTGCGCCTCCTCCGCGGTGAGGAAACCGAGCCACATCAGCGCGTCGTGCAATTCGTCGGCGTTGGCGGCGTCGGGCCAGGCCTCCTCGCGCACGCGCGCGATGGCGGCCGCATCGAGCTGGCCGAGCTCGGCGGCGTCCTCGGGCGACATCCAGCGCCGCGCCATGACCGCTTGCGTGCGGCGCTCTTCCAGCGGGGCGTCGTCGAGGAAGGCATAGGGCCGCGCCGCCAAGACTTCGAGCGCGAGCGGCGAGGGCTCGGTCAAATCGCGCGCGACGATCTGCACCTCGCCCGCCTCGATGCGTTTGAGCAGCGCCACCAAACCGGCGATGTCCATGGCCTCGGTGAGACAATCGCCGATGGTCTGGTTGACCAGCGGATGGTCGGGAATCTCGCGGTCGCCGACGATGTTTTCGGCGCAGGCGATCTGGTCGGGGAACACGACCGCAACGAGATCCTCCGCCGCCATGCGGGCGAGCTGCGGCGGCACCTTCTGGCCGCCGCGGAAACGCGGCAGCGCGAGCGAGACGGCGGCGACCCAGCGCCACCGGGTGTTGAACATGGGCGCATCGAGAAGCGCCTGCGTCAGCACTTGTCGCACCGAATTGGAATGCAGATAGCTCGCCACCTCCGGCAGCGCAAACGAATGCACCGTGGTCAGCGACAGCACGATATTGTCCTCGGTGGCGGCGGCCTGCAGCTCGAAATTGAACTTGCGGCAGAATTTTTTGCGCAGCGCCAAGCCCCAGGCGCGGTTGATGCGGCTGCCGTAAACGGAGTGAATCACGAGCTGCGTGCCGCCCACCTCGTCGAAGAAGCGTTCGAAGACGATGGTGTCCTTGGTGGGCAGGCAGCCGAGCGCGGCGTGGGCGGCGGCGAGATACTCCACGAGCTGCCGCGCTGCCGGCTCGGCGAGGCCGATCTCGTCGATGAGCCAGCGCAAGGCCGCCGCGCCGCTTGCGTCGTTGCGCAGGCGGTCGGCGATGTCCGCGCGCAGACGCGACACCGAGTCGGACAATTCATCGCTGCGGCCGGGCGCCTCGCCGAGCCAGAACGGAATCGACGGCGGTTGGCCGTGAGCATCCTCCACGCGCACCACGCCGGCCTCGACGCGGCGGATCAGATAGCTGCGGTTGCCGAGCTGGAAAATGTCGCCGGCCATGCTCTCGACGGCAAAATCCTCGTTCACGGTGCCGATGAACTGGTTCTCCGGTTCGAGCAGCACCTGGTAGTCGGCCACGTCGGGAATGGTACCGCCGGAAGTGAGCGCGACAAGCTGCGCGCCGCGACGGCCGCGCAGGCGCTTGTTGACGGCGTCGTGGTGGATCAGGGCGCCGCGCCGGCCGCGGCGGGTCGAAAAGCCCTCGGCGACCATGGTCACGACGGCGTCGTAATCCTTGCGGGACAGCGCGCGGTAGGGAAAGGCGCGGCGAAACACTTCATACAGTTCGTCCGCCTGCCATTCGCGTGCGGCGGCCTCGGCCACGATTTGTTGCGCCAGCACGTCGAGCGGCTGTTCCGGCACGATCAGCCGATCGAGCTCGCCGCGGCGCACGCTGTCGATGAGCGCGGCGCATTCCACAAGCTCGTCGCGCGAGAGCGGGAACAGCCGGCCCTTGGGCGTGCCGCCCACCGCATGGCCGGAGCGGCCGACGCGCTGCAGGAAGGTGGCGATCGAACGCGGGGAGCCGATTTGGCACACGAGATCGACATCGCCGATGTCGATGCCGAGCTCCAGAGACGCGGTGGCGACCAGCGCCTTGAGCTTGCCCTGCTTCAGCCGCCGCTCGGCGTCAAGCCGATGCTCCTTCGCCAGGCTGCCGTGATGCGCAGTGAGATGCTCCTCGCCGATGAGGTCGGAGAGATGTCGGGCCACGCGCTCGGCGAGGCGGCGGGTGTTGACGAAGATCAGCGTGGTGCGGTGCTGCTCGATCAATTCGGCAAGGCGGCGATAGACCTGCTCCCACACCTCCGCCGACATCACGGCCTCAAGCGGGGCGTCGGGGATTTCCAGCGCGAGGTCGCGCCGGCGCTGATGGCCGGTGTCGATGATGACGCAGTCGGGCGCATAGCCGTCCTGGCCCACACCGACCAGAAATTTGGCGACGAGATCGATGGGTTTTTGCGTGGCCGAGAGCCCGATGCGCAAGAGCCTGTCGCCGCAGAGCACGGAGAGCCGCTCCAGCGACAGCGCAAGATGACTGCCGCGCTTGTTCGGCGCGAGCGCGTGGATTTCGTCCACGATCACGGTCCGCACGGTGGAGAGCATGGCGCGGCCGGACTCCGAACCGAGCAGGATGTAGAGCGATTCCGGCGTGGTGACCACGATGTGCGGCGGTTTCCGCCGCATCTTCTCGCGCTCGCCGGAGGGTGTGTCGCCGGTGCGCACGAGCGCGCGGATGTCCACGTCGGGCAGACCGAGCTCGCGCAACTTTTCGCGGATGCCGGCGAGCGGCGTCTCAAGATTGCGCTGGATGTCGTTCGACAGCGCCTTCAGCGGCGAGACATAGACCACCTGCGTCTCATCCGGCAGGCCGCCGTCGAGGCCCTGCCGCACGAGGTCGTCGATGGCGGCAAGGAAGGCGGCGAGCGTCTTGCCGGAGCCGGTGGGCGCGGCAATCAGTACGTTGCGGCCGGATTTGATCGCCGGCCAGGCTTCCCGCTGCGCCAGCGTCGGCGCGGAAAACGCGCTGCGAAACCACGCCTCGACCGCCGGATGAAACAAATCCGTCCGGCGCAGCGACGATGCGAACAGGTCCAGCACCACATTCTCCGAGGCAGCGACTATCCGGCGGATCAAGAGGCCGGCGGATCAAGAGGATCGCATACAAGAGGATCGCATACATATGGGCCGAATCGAAGCCGGCGCAACCGCGCCATCTCGTCCTTTGGATCAAGTCCGAAGGTCAGCCTTTGACATTGTTCTCCGGGCACCTTCAGAGTCTGGTCGGAAATTTGTTCGGTGCATTCGGACGCTTTTCCATAGGAGATACGGCCCACCCCCTCTCCGTCGCTCGTCTCCTCCTCCGCGCGGGAACGCCACACGCCCGACCGCACCATGTGGGCCAGCGCGAATGGGAGGGGGAGAGGAAGGGAGGCGTGCGCGCGAGATGAGTGAGCAACGAACACGAGGCCATGAGCGCGCATGCCGACCCGGAGAGGGGGAGGGCCGCTTTCGCTTGACCACAATTTATCGCACGAATTTTCTTTTCGGTCGGGTTTTCAGCATGAGGGCCAGGGCAGCGTGATGACGAATCCGCTTGTGCAGCGGCGCCGTTTCGGCGTTATCTTCCGACTTGAGCAGCCGAGATCGAAGCGAAATGCCGCCGAAACGGCAGCAGCACGGAGATTGAGGCAACCCTAAGGTTCGGTCGCTTTTCGTGAGGAGGAATGTCCATGGCGACGATGCGCGACGTTTCAATCGTCAATTGGAACAGAACCGAAGCCAAACCGGTCGCATCCGGGCTGGAGCGGACGCTGTGCAGCCAGGCGCTGTGCGGATCGAAGACCTTGGACGTCTTCCATCGCACGGTGTCGAAGGGGCGCAAGCTCGAAGTGCAGGCCGGCGACAAGTACCACCTCGTCTATGTCATCGAAGCGCCGAACGGCGGCAGCATCAATTTTAAGGGCCAGTCGCGTACGGCCGAGGACGGCGCCGGCGTGCTGCTTGCGCCGGGCGAGTCGGCCACATTCGAGGCAACAAGCGCGGACCTGCAACTGTTGCACATGGTGACGCCGAAGCCGCCCGCCGCCGTCGAAGACGGCTTGCCCGGCGGGCCGGGATATTTTTTCAACCGCAACACGCTGCGCCGTCTCAGCGACGCCAGCGGCGGCCGCGTGCGGCGGTTCTGCGCCGAGTCGAGCGTCAGACTGCTCGACGGCAAGAGACTCACGCCGACCAATGCCATCCAGGCGGGCGAGATGCACTATCGCGAAGGCGGCTCGTCGCCCTATCACCGGCACGTCGGCACGCCTGCCAATCCCGACGGCGCCGCCCACTGCTACATCACGTTCAAGGGCCAGGGCATGGTGCAGGTGGGGGACGACACGCAGGTGCTCGAACCAGGCACGCTTGTGTATTTCCCTCCGGGCGTACCGCATCGGCTGCGCGCGCACGGCGGGCCGCTCGACTACTTCGAAATCCAGGCCTGGCGCAGCTTCAAGACCGACGTGCTCAGCGAGGAGAAACTGGGGCTGAAGTGGTACTACGACCCGGCGAGCCCTGGCGCCGCGCGGGTGGAGTGGGACCAGAGCTAAAGCGCGATGCGATCAGGCCCGCGCATCCCGGCCGCGGTGCAGCGCGGAGCCCATTGCTATCGCACTCAACGTCCCGGATGCGGTGCAGCGCGCAGCGCCTTCAGGCGCGGAGCGGTGCACCGCTGATCCGGGACCGCCGCCCCGGACGATCCCGGGTCTGCACCGTTCGCTACGCTGCGCCCGGGACGCGCGGCAATCTTTAAGTCATCTCGCTATGGCGAATAGTGCATCGGCCTTTCAATTCCCATCAACCCTACATAAGGCCGATTGACGCAAGGCCGGTTTCCCTCAAATGTGTCGTGCCTGTTTTCATGGACACATGGGGAAAACCGACATGCGCAATAAACCAGCCCTGACATCCGCCGACGCAAAGAAAATGATGGCGGCGTGCCTCGCCGAGGCGCAGAAGAACAACTGGAAAGTCACCGTCGCGATCGTCGACGATGCGGGCTATCCACTGCTGGTCGAGCGCATGGACGGCTGCGGGCCGATCAGCGCCGAAGTTGCCATCGGCAAGGCGCGCGCCTCCGCGCTGACGCGGCGGCCGACCAAGTTCTGGGAGGATCGCGTGAAGGAGCGGCCGGCGTTCCTGACCTTTCCCGTGGAGGGCCAGATGTTCCAAGGCGGGCTGCCGCTGATGCATCAGGGCGAATGCGTGGGTGCGATCGGGGTGTCCGGCGTGCAGTCGCACGAGGACGAGCAGATCGCACAGGCCGGCGTGAACGCGCTGGGGTGACCGATATCAAACCATTGCCGTCATCCTAAAGGTGCGTGCCGAGGGACCGCCCGGGGTCCGTCGGTGCGCCCTGAAGGATGACGCCGGCACCCCGCAAGGAATCCCGTCACCCTTCGAGGCTCGGCGCCTACGGCGCCTCGCACCTCAGGGTGACGGCGGTGCGTAATCTGGGCGTCGTGCCGTTGCGCCATGAAATGAAAAAGACTCGATCAGCCGCATGGCGGGGAGCGGCCGAAGGCTGCGTCCCGAACCACAAGGCCGCCCTCATGCTTCGAGACGACCGCGTTCCGCGACCTCCTCAGCCTGAGGGCGGGTCGGTTCAAAAGCCCGCCGGGATCATTCTCCGCGGGCCACTTTGATGCCCTTGACGACTTCCTTGATCACACCGCAGAGCGGGAGACTCAAGCGTGCGGCATCGGCTTCGGCGAGCACGATCATCATGTCCTTCTCGGCCCACGGCATGGGGCGATCGCCGGCGCCGGTTTCGAGCGACCAGTTGGCTGCGCTGGACTGCAGCAGCATTTCGCGCATGGCCTTGCGATCGACGCCGAGTCTTTCGCCGAGCATGAGCCCCTCGTAGTTGGCCGAGATGCAGGCCCACAGGATCAGGTTGTTGACCATCTTGCCGACCTGCCCTGCCCCGAGCGGACCGAGGTGGAAGATCGCATCGGCAAAAGCGGAAAACGCCGGAAGGCAGCGGTCGAAGGCGGCCTTGTCGCCGCCGCCGGTGATCAGAAGCTTTCCCGCTTCCGCCGCGGGCTCGCCGCGGCACAGCGGAATGTCGAGCGGCACGAGATTTTTTGCAGCGAGGCACGCGCCGATCGCGCGCATGCCGCTCGGCGAGATGGTGGAAGCTATGGCGACGATGGTGCCCGGCCGCGCTCCGGCCACCACGCCGTTCGCCCCGAACAACGCGGCATCGACCTCATGTTCAAAGCCGGTGACGACGATGACCAGATCGCACTGCGCGGCAAGATCAGCGGTCGATTTTGCGATCGCAACGTTGTGCCTGGCCGCGGCGCTGGCCGCCTCCGCGCGGACATCGTAGCCGGTCACGGAAAATCCCTTGGCGGCGAGCAGGCGCGCCATGGGATTGCCCATCTTGCCCAGGCCGATGACGCCGACTTTCCTTATTGCATCAGGCATTGCAATCATTCTCCGGCTTTCATTTTTCCGTCACTCTGAGCTTTCGGTCACCCTGAGGCGCGAGCCGCGTAGCGGCGAGCCTCGAAGGGTGACGGCAAGCGTGTTGGCACCGCAGCGGTCGTCATCCTTCGCGGGCGGCCTTCGGCCGCCGCCTCAGGATGACGGAGAACTGAAAGTATTGGCTGTACGCACCGTTCAAATCGCACCCGTGGCCGTGGGGCCGCCTTGCGGGCGATAGCGCTTCACCGCTTCCGGGTGCGTGGAATCGACCCCCATGTAGATGCCGCGCTCCCATTTGCGCTTGAGTGGATCGGACACTTTCAACGCCATGCGGCCGATCTTTTCAATCTCGATTTCCACCGTTTCCCCGTCCTGCAAGAAACCCAGGCCCTCGTGATTGGTGCCGCAGGCGATGACGTCGCCGGAGTTCATGGTCATCACCGTGGTGGCGAACTCGACCAGCTCCGGCACATGGTGCTCCATGTCGTCGGTGTTGTAGTTGTGGCGGAGCTGGCCGTCGTTCCAGAACCGCACGATGAGATCGTTGGGATTTTCAATCTCGTCGGCGGTGGTGATGCAGGGGCCGATCGGCGCGAAGGTATCGAACGATTTTCCGAGCCAACTCGTGAGCGGGGTGGCAGGCCAGGTGCGGCGGCCCTGCTCGCGCGCGGAGACGTCGATCAGGCAGGTGTAGCCGAACACCGCGCTTCTCCAGTCTTTCCCTTTCACCATCTTGGCCGGCCCCTTCATCACCAACGCCAGCTCCGCTTCGTGCATGAACGCCCACGGCACGGTGAATTCCGGCAGCACGATGGTGTCGCCGGGGCCGATCACCGCATCGGGGTTCTTCATGAACATGTTGAGCGGCCGCGGCTCGCGTTGGGCATGCTCCCAATAATTGGCGATGCAGGCGAGAATCTTTCCCGGCCGCGGCAGCGGCGCGCGCAGCCGCACGCGCGCAAGCGGGATCGCCGGCGCCGTATCGGCCAGCCGCTGCAAGGCGGGGCGCAGGCGCTCGAACCGGTCGATGATGCCCGTCATGGTCGATTGCGGCGTGTAGCTTTTGGGCACCGCGCCGGAAATGTCCACGACCCCGCGATCGGTCAAAAGCCCCGGCAGGATCTCCCCCTCCGGCGCGGTCTGAAACAGCACGAGCTTCACAACAGCCTCCGTTGACGCAGCGCGATATCAGCACATCCCTTGCGGAACCTCCAGTTGCGCACCGGTCCGGCCAACCCGGCCGGACGAAATTGCCTCGCCGATTTTGCTGCGCTATCGTTGGCCAAGCTGCGCGGCGCAAGCCGCGCCGGAAGGAGACGTCCCATGCACGACAGGGTGACAAGGGCACCTGTGATCAAAGCCGTCGATATCGCCTACGGGCGGCTGAGCGCGCCAGACCTCGACCTGATGGAGGAATTTCTCACCAACTTCGGTCTGGTCAAATCGGCGCGCACCAACACGGCGATCTACTTCCGCGGCACCGATCCACCGCACCACATCCACGTCACGGAAAAGGGCGAGCCGAAGTTCATCGGGCTTGCCTACTACGCGGAGAGCGAAGACGACCTCAAGAAGGTCGCGAAACTCCCCGGCGCCTCCGGCATCGAAAACATCGACGAGCCCGGCGGGGGCAAGCGCGTGCGATTGCGCGAGCCCAACGGCTACCAGGTGGAGGTGGTGTGGGGCATCGAGCGGCTGCCGGAGATCCCGGCACCGCGCCAGCTCGTGAACAGCGGTTATGCGCCGACCGCGCGCGCCGGCCAGGCCATGCGCATCCCCAAGGGACCGTCGCGGGTCAAGCGCATCGGCCACGGCGTGATGGGCACGCCGAAGCTGCGCGAAACCATCCAATGGTTCCGCGACACGCTCGGCTTCGTCTGCTCAGACGATGTCTACGCCGGCGACAAGGACAACCTGATCGGTTCCTTCAACCGCTGCGACCGCGGCGAGTCCTACGTGGATCATCACGTGTTCTTTGCGCTGAAGCACGGACACGCGGGCCTCAACCATCTGTCGTTCGAAGTGCAGGACATGGACGACGTGTTCATGGGCCACTACCACCTGCGCGAATGCGGCAAGTACGAGCACATGTGGGGCATCGGGCGGCACCTGCTCGGCAGCCAGGTGTACGACTACTGGGCCGATCCATGGGGCCGCGTGCACGAGCACTGGGCGGACAGCGACCGCTTCAACATCCACAACGGCTCGAACCTGATCTCGGCGGAGGAAGGGCTGATCTCGCAATGGGGCGACCCGCCGCCGCAGAAGCTGTTGGAGCGCATCCTGCCCTAAATGTCATTCCGGGGCGCCGCGCAGCGGCGCCCCGGAATCCATAACCCCGGCATTGCCGAATCAAGCTGAGCGAGGGTCTTTGCTCATTCGCAACAAGCGGGGTTATGGATTCCGGCACGCGGTCGCTTCGCGACCTCGGCCGGAATGACCTATCGCCACACCTGTCGCGCCACTTCGACGACGCGCTCGAGCTTGCGGCGCTGGGCGTCCGCGCTGATGAGATTGCCGATCACATCGGAGGCAAAGCCGCACTGCGGACTCAAGGCAAGCTGCTCGAGCGGCAGGAACCGGCCCGCTTCGTCGATGCGCCGCTTGAGCGCATCGATGCTTTCGAGCTCCGGCACCTTGGTGCTGACGAGGCCGAGCACCACCACCTTGCCCTTGGGCACAAAGCGCAGCGGCGCAAACGAGCCCGCGCGCGGGGAGTCGTATTCGAGCAGGAAGCGCTGGTGCGGCAGCTCGTTGAACAGCCGCTCGGCAATGGCGTCGTAGGCGCCCTCGCGGTGCCACATGCTGCGCTGGTTGCCGCGGCAGAGATGGATGCCGAAGGTGACGCCGGGAAAATCCGCGATCAGGGCGGCGTCGGCCTTGAGCGAACGCGAAAAATTCTCCATCGGGTCCTCGCCGCGCGCGCGCATTTGCGCAAGCGAGGGCTCGTCCACGTAGGCGGTGTAGCCGGGCGCGTCGATCTGCACGTAACGGCAACCGGCGGCGACGAGGCCCCGGATCATCTCGCGTTCGATGGCGACTACGTCGGCCAGAAATTCGTCCATCGTCGGATAGATCGACTTCGAGGCGGCATGGTCGAAACGCTGGGCAATGCGGTCCGGGCCGATGAGCGAAACCTTTGCCGGCGTTTTGGCGACGCTGGCGACGAAGCGGTACTCCTCCAGCGCAATGTTGCGCCGGAGCTTGAGCCGGCTCACGACCGGACGGCGGTGGGCGATGGCGGTGCCCTTCTCGTGCAACGGCACCTCCCAACGGCGCAGCGCGGTGCCGCCCTCGACGCGCTTCACATAGGCGGCGAGCGTGCTGCGACTTGCGTCGAAGCCTTCGACGGCCTCACCAAAACTGTCCTGGAAATTGAGCCGCCGAATCTCGCCGTCGGTGACCACATCGAGACCGACATTCTCCTGCAGCGCCACCGCCGCGCGCACCGCCTCGTCCTCCACCGCGCGCAAGTCGGCGGCATCGAGGGTGCCTGCATCGAAACGCGCGCGGGCGTCGATCACGGCCTGCGGCCGCAAAAGACTGCCGACCACGTCGGTGCGAATGGTGTTCAAGACGCTCACGCAGATTATCTCCCGCTCGGCCGATCGCCTCCTTGCCGTTCACCCCCGGACCCTGGCGTCGGCGCGAACATGGCCTGGCCGACGCGGGTCATGGTCTCGCCGACAACTCGACCATGACCATGGCTTTCGGGCGGGTCCGCCGGCATAAGGAGGCGCGATATAAGGCGCGATCAGGCCGCACGGAAGCGAACCGGTCAAGCGAGTACAATCGAGAACAGAACGCCGATGTTCCGGACAACCAACGCGGTATCGCTCGTATTCGCGAGGCAAAGGGAGTGAACATGATTCAACATCTTCGACCAGCCCTATTGGCGCTCGCCGGCGCCGCCGGCATGCTCATGAATTTCACCGCCGCGGCCCAGGAATGGCCGACACGCTGCAGGCATCGGCTGTGAAGGAACGCTTCACCACGCTCGGCGTCGAGCCGATGCCGATGAACCTTGCGGAGTTCGACAAATTCTTCCGCGAGGACGTGGCAGCGGCGCTCGAACTGGTCAAAGCGGCCAACATCCCAAGGCAATAAGCCCGGACGAATAAGCCCGGAGGACAACGAACAGCCACGCGCCGCCATCAACTCCGCCGCCGCGCCACGCGTGTGGCAATGTCGGGGATGAGCTTCTCGGCATTGAGGCCGTCCACCAGCGCATTGGCGTTGGGGCCGAGCGCGCGCACGGCGTTGACGTAGCTCACCACCTCGTCGGGGTCCCGAATGGCCTGCGGGTAGTCGGTGGCAAACACGCATTGCGACAGGGCGACCTCCTGCAGTCCGAAATTCACCCAATGGGCGCCAAGCGGGCCGCAGGGGTCGGGCCCGGCCCAGCCGGCGCAGTCGTAATAGAGGCGGTGGTCAAGATAGTGGTCGAAGGGCAGCTTCGGCCGGCGACCGTGGCTTTTCACACTGGCGGTGCCCCATTTGTCCCGCTGCTGGAAGCCGTTGATCCGGCCGCGGTAACGGCCGATGCCGCCGGAAAAGTGCGAGAAGTGGATCTTCAGTGTCGGCAGTTCGTCGAGCAGGCCGGAATTGATGATGCGCACGGTCGCGGTCATGAGCGAAAATTCCCAGCCGAGCATGCGGCCGAGATCGTCGGCGTCCATGCGGTTCCAACCGATCACCCGCGGCAGCGGGTGAATGAACACGTAGAGGCCGAGGTCGGCGCAGGCGCGCCAGAACGGCCGCAACGCTTCCGCGTCGAGCGGCTGGTCCTGCAATTCGGAGGCGATCACCGCGCCGGGAAAGCCGAGCTCGACCGCGCAGCGTTTGAGCTCGGCCTTCGCCTCGTCGGGTTTGAGCGCCGGCACGTGGGCAAGGCCGATGAAGCGGCCGGGATAGTCGCGCATGGCCTGATGCAGACGATCGTTGATCTGCCGGCAGACGGCAAGCTCGGGTTGATCGAAGCCCACACCGCAGGTGAGAACGCCGGCGTCGATGCCGGCGCGATCCATCATCCGGATATGGGCGGAGAGGTCCGCGAGCAGCGGGTTTAGAAAGTAATTGGGGTTGCCGCGCTCATCGAGCTGAACCGTCGCCACCTTCTGATCGCCCTTGAGCAACTCGGGCGGAGTGTAGTGTTGCTGAAAATCAACGATCATCGACAAATTCTCCTCTCGATGCGTCACGGCTCGGCCTGTCCGCAACGCCCTGCATGCCCCTCGGGCAATGGCAAAGCCAAGCGGATTCCTTCAACGCGCGGCGGCGTTCTGCTTCCGGCGCCGCAATGACGACCCCGGCGGCCGTGCCGGCCGGCGACACTATTTCCGCTGACTTTCGCCTTTGCTATAGTTTTTTTCGCCGCGGGGGCGGTCGGGGGGCGTCATGTTGCGTTGGCGTTGGGCGTTGTCGGCCGCGGCTGGCCTGGCCGCGATCACGCTTTCGGCCTGCGCGATCGTCGACCAGTTTTCTCCCCGCGCGGTCGAGTTCAACCTGCAGGCCGAGAAAACACAACAGCACAATATTCTGCTCAATGTGGTGCGCGCCAGCCTGCGGCACCCAATGCAGTTCACCGGCTTAAGCTCGATCACGGGGACGGCGAGCGCCTCGGGCAGCGTCACCGGCGGCTACAGTCATCTGCAGAACTGGCCCTTGATCCGCGACTTCGGCCTGGTCCCGCCGGCCTCGAGCACGGTTCTCGCCGGGGCGATCACCAGGACCGGCGGCGCCACCGCCAGCATGAGCGGAGGCCCCACCTTCACCGTGCCGGTGCTCGATACGCAGGAGTTCTATTCGGGCATCCTGCGGCCGCTCACGCCGCAGATCATCGATTATTACGTCCAGCTCGGGTTTCATCCCGAAATCTTATTCGATCTTTTCGTGGACAGCGTCGAAGTGGCTGCAAGCGGCCGCGGTTCCGCCTGCGAACGGTTCACATTCAGAAACAATGTCCGCGATGCGGTGGAGTTCGCCCAATTCCAGGCCTTGGCCGAATACCTGATCGGCTCGGGCTTCACCTCGGAACGAGTCAGTGACAGCCGGCGCGTCGGTTTCGGCATCAGAGTGGCGCCGAGGGCAAAAGATATGACCGAAGCGGCAAGAATGGTGGAGGTCCTGACCCAGGCGGCAAGTTCCGGATTGGACGTCCGCGAGGACCGCGGAACGCTGCAACTGCGCAGAAGGGCCACCCGCGTGCGCATGTGCTTTGCCCGCCCGCCGGGAGAGAAGCCGACCTGGTTGGGCAACATTCCCGAGTCCGCCTTCTGCGGATATATCCGATCCCAGGACGGCCGCGAGCGCGCGGCGCGTGGTGTCGCTCCCCAGGATCCCGCGCGCGCCAGAGCGCGCGGCTGCATCGCGGCGGATACCGAGCCGGGCGTGACCGAGGGTGGGGTGTCGCAATTCCAGGGCATCGAGCTTTCCGATGTCTTCATCGAGCGGATCCGCGAGATTCATCATCGTCACGCACGTGGTTATCCCTCGCCGGAGCTTCTCTTCCCCTATTGGCTCTACGCAAAAAAACCGGTCGTCTTTAAGTTTCACGTGCGTTCGGTCGAAGGCATCCTCTATTACCTCGGCGAGATCACGCGGCGTTATCACGAGCAGGGCCTGATCACGCAGGTGAAGACCGACCTGCGGTATGGAACGATGCCGTTATCGGATTGCGAGCATGACGGCGTATTTCGCCGCAAGGAGGGCGATCTGATCCGGTTGGACACGAAACGCCGCGACCGGCGATCCTATCGTTGCGAAAACCTGTTCGTTGTCGACAAGAACACCGCGGGGGATGCTTTCTTCTCCGTCACATACGACGGGGTGAGCTATTCGATTCCGCGCGATCCGCAGCGCGCGGGACGCACGCTGCAGGTGCTCGAACTGGTCAAGCAGCTGCTCGCGCTGCACACGTCGGCCAAGGAACTGCCGCAATCTGGAATCATCTCGGTTGTGGGCGGCCAATAGGCGCGTCTGTTTTTACGCGGCCGGCGCTTTCCCACTCAGCGCCCGAGCCGGCGCGCGATCAGCTCTTCGCAACGCGCGTTGTTCTCCTCGACGAGCTTCCCCGACATGGCGTAGCGCGCGCGTTCCGACGGCGGCCCGGCCATGTTCCAGCGGTCCGGCCAGTAGTTGAGATCGTCCCACCATTTAGCGTCGTGCGGAACATAAGAGTCGTCCACCTGTTCCACTTCGGTCGTGTATTCGGTAACGAAGCCGTTCGGCTCGACGAAATAGGAGAACACATTGTTGCCGGGGCCGTGGCGGCCGACGCCCCAGGCAATCTCGAAACCGTTCTTCTTCAGCCGCCCGGCGCCGCGCATCAGGCTGTCGATGTTTGGCATCTCGTAGGCCATATGATTGAGCGAGGGGCCGTGGCTGCGCGCGAACGCGATGCTGTGATGGTCGGTGCAACAGCGGATGAAGTCCATCATGCGCGTGGAGTCGCTCCACTTGAATCCGAGCACGTCGAGAAAGAAGGCGGTCTGCCGCTCCACGTCGGCGCTGTTGAGCACGACGTGGGTGAGTTTCGTCGGCCGGGCCGGATCGCCGACTGCGTCGGCGTGGCGCGCCACGTCCGCGGAGATGCACAAAGGGTGGCCCTCCGGCGTGCGCAGGCGGAAGCCGTAGCCGCCGCCGGCGTCGGGCGAAAGCGGCGCCGGTGCGCTGTCGATGGCGGCGCCCATGGCCTTGGCCTTGGCGTGCAGGGCATCGACGGCGGCGCGATCGGGCGCCTCGAAGTGCACCGCGAGCAGCGCGGCGCGCGGCCGCTCGCGCAGGGTGACCGCGTGATGCTCGCGGCCTGCGGCGCGCAGATGCACGGTGTCGCCCTCCGCGACCACCGGCTCAAGCCCCCAGACCTTGCAGTAAAAGTCGGTCGATTGCTTGAGGTCGAACACCGCAAGCTCGACGCTGCGCAGACCGCTGATTTTCGGCTCGGGCATGGCAACCTCCGCTGATTTCAATTGTAACCAATAACCCGGCGCGCTTAAACTTGGAACCGGCGGGCGCCGGGATCACGGCCCGCAGGCGCTCGAACGCGGACAATTCCATGGCAGAAAAATTCGTCGCCAAGGCGTCGGAGTTCAAGGACGGCGACCGCCGGATCGTCTTCGTCGGCGACCACGAGATCGGCGTGTTCAAGCACGAAGGCCAGTTCTATGCCTACAGCAATTTCTGTCTGCACCAGGGAGGCCCGGCCTGCGAGGGATTGACCATCGCCAAGGTCGAAGAACGGCTGCGGCCGGACAAGACCTCGATGGGGCTGTTCTTCTCGGAGTCCGAGATGCATTTCGTCTGCCCGTGGCACGGCATGGAATACGACATGAAGACCGGCGAGTGCGTATCCGACCGCAGATTGAAGCTGCGCAAATACCAGGTCGTACAAAGAGAGGATGACATCTATGTCATCGCCTAAATATGTCATCACCTAAAGCGACGGCGAAACCCAAGCTCAAGTCGCGCCCGGCCAAAAAGCCCGCGCCGAGACCGAAGGCGCGCGCAACCATCGTGCCGAAGCTGCAAAACGGCACCTCGGCGGAGGCGATGCGGCTCGCGCAGGCCATCCAGCGGGAGCTGAATGCGGGCCGCTCGGATGCGCTCTCGCCCGCGGCCCTGCAAAGCCTCACCGCGGCGCTCTGCAACACCTATGCGGCGCAGGTGGAAGCCGGGGCGCAGCACACCCCGATCGCGGCCGGCCAGGTGGTGAGCCCGACCGCGGTGATGGTCACCGCGAGCGGGCTGCTGCGCGCCGCAAATCTCGCCGTGTTCGAGCTCGGCATGTGGCAGAGCTGGACCGGCCGGTGAGCTGGCCATTCGATGTTCGAGGAGACCCATCATGGACCTCATCGCTGATCGCGGGCGGCGCGTATCGGTCGAGGAGCTCAACACTTCGCGGCTGCTCGCGCATGCGCGCAAGCAGGCGGTACAACGCAAATTCGATGACATGCTGATCGTGGACGTGGATGCGCACCACTACGAGAACGAGCACCTCGGCGAAATCCTGCCCTACATGGAGAACGACGTGCTGCGCCAGCTCGCGCTGTCGGCACGCGCGAAAAGCCGCGGCACGATCATGCCGCAGAACATCGGCTATCAGGACATGGGCGGGCGGGTGACGCGCTATCCGCTGCGCGCCTCGGAGAAGACGCCGGAGGGCAAGATCCGCGACGTCGTGCTCGGCCACCGCTGGATGGACGCCATGGGCGTCGATTATTCCTGCCTGTTCCCCACCGGCATGCTGTCGCTCGGCCTGCATCCGCAGAAGGAGATGGAGGTGGATCTGTGCTGGGCCTACAACCGCTGGCTCACCGAGAAGGTGCTGCCGGAGGGCGGCGGCCGGTTCTTTTCCATGCTGTGCCTGCCGTTCTCCGACCCCGACGAGTCGTTCCGCCAAGTGGAGACTTTCGGTCATCGCAAGCACGTGGGCGGCTTCATGGTCACCACCGTGCGCAACCACATGGCGGTGCACGACAACGCCTATATGAAAGTCTACCGCGCCATGGAGGAGCGCGGGCTGGTGCTGTCGTTCCACTCGGGGCCGAACTGGGGCGAGCCGATCTTCCGAAGCTGCAACCGATTTCTGTCCGCGCATGCGCTCGGGTTCACGTGGTACAACGTGCTCAACTGCACCAACTGGGTGATCAACGGAATGCCCGAGCGGTTTCCGAAGCTGCCGGTGATCTGGATCGAATCCGGCCTCGCGTGGATCCCGTTCCTGATGCAGCGGCTCGACCACGAATACATGCTGCGGCCTTCCGAAGCGCCGTTGCTCAAGAAAAAGCCGAGCGAATACATGCGCGAGATGTACTATTCCTCGCAGCCGATGGAGGTGCAGGACAAGGGCGCCATGGAGGTGACGTTCCGCATGATCAATGCGGAGACGCAGCTTCTCTATTCATCCGATTATCCGCACTGGGACTTCGATTTGCCGAGCACGATCTACGATTTGCCGTTCCTGTCCGAGAAGGCCAAGCACAACATCTTGGGCGGCACCGCGGCGCGGCTGTTCAAACTTGCGCCGCGCAACGAGAAGCAGCGGGAGAATTTGCGACGCTTCGGCAATCTTGCGGCGTGATTTTTGCAACGCGCAATTCATTCAGAGCGTTGCGCTGCATCCCGGACAGACCGCGCTGCGCTATTCGCGCCGGATGCCGGCTTCCGGATTTTGATCGACGAGGGGCGGCTCGGATGCCGCTTCCGGCGGCCGCCGGCGCGGCGCGAATTGAGGCTTTCGATCGACGTCGCGCGGCACGAGAACGGTGAAGCGGCCGGGATGGCGAATGCGTCCGGCCACGGCGGCGTGGCCGTCGCCGGCACCGAAGTAGAGGTCGGCACGCGCCGGTCCGCGGATCGCGCCGCCGGTGTCCTGGGCGATCCACAGCCGTCGCAGCGGGTTCTCGCACCGGTCGCCGTCGAGCGGGAGCTCGGCCTCGATGAAGAACGGCGTGCCGTACACATGCAGGAACCGGTCGACCGCGATCGAACGGCCGGGCGTGAGCGGCACGCCCTGCGCGCCGACCGGCTCCTCGTGCTCGTCGAACCCGGTCGTGCGGAAGAAAACGAACGACCTATTGCGGCGCCGGAGCTCCCGGCCTTCTTTCGGGTTGGCCTCGATCCATTCGCGGATGCGCTGCATGGACATTTCCTCCCGGGGCACGATCTCCCGGTCGATGAGAAATTTTCCGATCGGCGTGTAAGGCCAGCCGTTCTGGGCGCTGTAGTTGAGGCGCAGAATCTTGCCGTTGTCGAGCTTGACGCGCGCCGAACCCTGGATTTGCGCGAAGAACAGGTCGGTCGGGTCTTTCAGCCAGCAGATTTCCAGGTTGCGACCGGCCAGGACGCCGTCTTCGATCGCGGCGCGATCGTAATAGGGCCGGCGGAGGTCCGGCGGCGCACGATAGAGCGGCACGGTGAACTTGCCGTCCGGCTTCAACGAACCCTCAATGATCGGTTCGTAATAGCCGGTGAGGAATCCTTCGCTCTGACCGCGCGGCATGATCCGCACCGGATGAAAATTGCGCTCGAAGAAAATTTTCGCCGCATCGCGGTCGCGAGCACCCTCTTTGATCGCGCGGCGGCAAACGGCCTGCAGCGCGGAATATAATGGACGGTTGGCAAGGCGGGCCGGCGCGCCTTCCACAATGACCTTGCAGCTTTTCAGAAAAGTTTGGAACGCTGCGGCGTGGTCATCCTCCTCCCAGCCGCCGATCTCACTCCAGGACACCGGCTTGAGCTGGGCGCCGGGAAGCCGGAACCAGGCCGGCGGCTTCTCCACAGCCTTCGCGCCTTCCGACCCGGGCGCGGGTGCCGGCCGGGTGTCGGCCCCGGCAGGAACCGCAACAGAGTACCCCGCCGCGACCGCCGCGGCGACACACAAACACCGAACAACGCGCATAGCCTCCCAATCCCCTCAATCCCCGGCGGTTTGCGCGAGTTTTTGATTTTATCTCATTACAGTGAACGGCAACTGAAAACGAGATCGCAGCGTTAATGCCAATACGGCGGGTAGCCGCCCGGGCCTTCGGCGTCGAGCAGCCGCAGCATCGCCGGCCATTCGAGGATGCCGTAGGGGCGGCGCGTGCCGGGCTGATAGAGATGCGCGGTGTGCGCCAAAACATTCTCGCCCGGCATGGTCAGTTCCGTGCGCGCGGCCATGGCATCGACCTGCGAGCGGCACGACAGTTCGAGCTGATACATGGTGTTGAATGCCTCGGCGATGGTCGGGCCGCAGGTGAGCAGGCCGTGGTTGCGCATGATCAACGCGTTGTGCGGCCCGAGATCGCGCACGATGCGCTCGCGCTCGTCGAGCTCGATCGCCGGGCCTTCATAGTCGTGATAGCCGATATGGCCGACGAAGCGGATCGAAGTCTGCGACAACGGCAGGAGCCCGCATTTCATGGCGGAGACGGCGATGCCGGCGCGGGTGTGGGTGTGAATTACGCAGCCGACTTCGGGGCGCGCCTTGTGGATGGCGCCGTGGATCACGTAGCCCGACTTGTTGATGCCGTAGTCGGTGTCGGGCTTCCACAGGATGTTGCCCTCGACATCGATCTTCACAAGACTCGAAGCGGTGATCTCCTTGTAGAGCAGCCCGTAGAGGTTGATCAGAAGCTGGTCCTTGGTGCCGGGGATGCGGGCAGTGATGTGGTTGTAGATCAGGTCGGTCATCCCGTACTTGTCCATGAGGCGGTAGCAGGCCGCGAGATCAACGCGGGTCCGCCATTCCGCGGGGCTGACCTGATCTCGGATCGACTTGAAATCGGTATGATAATTGCCGCCGTTCGGCTTGGTCATGGTGCGCCCTCGTCCCGCGGCGACCGTCGGCGGCCTTATCGTACGGCCGCTGTTTCGGCGCCGCCATTCCCAGTATAACCTCAGGCCGGCAACGAGGCCAAGGAACGCGCGTGCGGCGCGCGGCATCCGCGGCCTTTTACCGGGAGGATATGCATGCGCTCGCTCTTGCTCAAAGCCGCCGCCTTCCTGGTGGCGCTTACCGCTACCGCTGCGGCCCAGGATTACCCGACCAAACCGGTGCGGCTGATCATCCCGTTCCCGCCCGGCGGCAGCAACGACGTGGTCGGTCGGATGATCGCCACGCAGCTTTCCGAGAAGCTCGGCAAGCAGGTGATCGTCGACAACCGCGCCGGCGCCGGCGGCGTGATCGGCACCGAGGTGGCGGCCAATTCGCCCAACGACGGCTATACGCTCCTGATCATTTCGATCGCGCACACGGTCAATCCGTGGCTCTACACGCTCAAGTACGACCCGATCAAATCGTTCACGCCGGTCGGCATTCTCGCCTCCGGGCCGAATGTGGTGGCGATCAATCCGGGGCTGCCGGTGAACTCGATCAAGGAGCTGATCGCGCTCGCCAAGAAGGAGCCCGGCAAGCTGCAATATGCCTCGGCGGGCGTAGGCAGCTTCCAGCATCTGGGCGGCGAATTGTTCAAGCTGGAGGCCGGTGTCGATCTCCTGCACGTTCCGTTCAAGGGCGGCGGCCCGTCGATGATCGACGTGATCGGCGGCCACACCAAGATCGTGTTCTCCTCGCTGGTGCAGACCACGCCGCATCTGAAGTCCGGTAAACTCAAGGCGCTGGCCACGGGCGGCGACAAGCGCAGCCCGGTGCTGCCGGACGTGCCGACCGTGGCCGAGGCGGGCGTGCCAACCTATCGCGCGGTCAACTGGTGGGGGATCGTGGCGCCGGCCGGCACGCCGCAGCCGATCGTCGCCAAGCTGCACAAGGCCATCGGCGAGGTGCAGAACACGCCGGCGGTGAAGGAGCAGTTCGCGCGCGAGGGCGCCGACATCGTGCAAATGAGCCCGGAGGAATTCGGCAAGTTCATCCAGACCGAAATGACCAAGTGGGGACGCGTGGTCAAAGAGGGAAACATCAAGGCGCAGTAGCTCCCGGTCTTGAATGCAGGATCGCCCCTCGTATCCCGGGCGCAGCGCAGCACGAAGGAAGCGCGGTACCGCGCTGCAGAGCCGGGACCGTTACGAACTCCGCGGATGGAACGGTCCCGGATCTGCGGTGCAGCGTTCCGCTTCGCTCCACGCTGCACCGCGTCCGGGACACGATAAAACACGTGCAAACGAATTCGCATGAACCGAGATATCCGAAACAACAAGGATTTCTGGGCGGGCGCGATGCTGATCGCGGTCGGCGTCGCCACGGTGGTGATTGCGCGCGACTATCCATTCGGAACCGTCTCGCGCATGGGGCCGGGCTATTTCCCGAGCGTGCTCGGCGGGATTTT
Organism: Xanthobacteraceae bacterium; assembly: GCA_035574295.1. Taxonomy (GTDB): domain Bacteria; phylum Pseudomonadota; class Alphaproteobacteria; order Rhizobiales; family Xanthobacteraceae; genus PNAI01. The sequence continues at coordinate 12,556 of DATLYX010000037.1, read as the reverse complement.
GGCGCTGTTCGGGCTCGTGCTGCTGGCGCGCGGTCTGCGCGGCGGCGAAACGATCGTCGGCGGCTGGTCGATCCGCGCGCTGATCATTCTGCCGGCGTCGTTCGTGCTGTTCGGCGTGTTGATGGACCGCGCCGGATTCGTGCCGGCGCTGGCGGTCGTGATCTTCGGCTCGGCGCTGGCCGGCAGCGAATTCCGGCTCGGCGAGGTGGCGCTGTTGACCGTGGTGCTCACCGTCCTGTGCGTCGCGATCTTCAGCTTCGGCCTGCAGATGCCCTACCCGCTCATCGTCGGCTTCTGACGGCGCCATGGATCTGCTCAGCAACCTCGCGTTCGGCTTCTCGGTCGCGGTCACGCTGCAGAACCTCGGCTATTGCTTCCTCGGCGTGATGGTGGGCACGCTGATCGGCGTGCTGCCGGGCATCGGGCCGCTCGCCACCATCGCGATCCTGTTGCCGATCACCTTCAACGTCGGGCCGGTGGGCGCCTTGATCATGCTCGCCGGCATCTATTACGGCGCGCAGTACGGCGGCTCGACCACGGCGATCCTGGTGAACCTGCCGGGCGAGACCAGCGCGGTGGTCACCTGCATCGACGGCTACCAGATGGCGCGGCAGGGGCGCGCGGGGCCGGCGCTGGCGATCGCCGCGATCGGATCGTTCGTGGCCGGCACGGCGGGCACGCTGTTGATCGCGCTCGCCGGGCCGCCGCTTGCGGAATTCGCGCTCAAGTTCGGCGCGCCGGAATATTTTTCGCTGATGCTGATGGGGCTCGTGGCCGCCGCGGTGCTGTCGGAGGGCGACATGATCCGCTCGCTGGCCATGGTGGGGCTCGGGCTTCTGCTCGGCATCGTGGGCAATGACGTGAACACCGGCATCCCGCGTTTCTCCTTCGGCATCACCGAGCTCACCGACGGCATCGGCTTTGTGGTGGTGGCGGTCGGCGTGTTCGCGGTGGGCGAGATCATCAACAACCTCGGCCAGCGCGAGGAGCGGCAGGTGTTCACGGGCGCGATCAAGAACCTGATGCCGACGCGGGAGGACCTGCGCGCCTCGTTCGGCCCGATCCTGCGCGGCACCGGCATCGGCGCGTTCTTCGGCGTGCTGCCGGGCACAGGGCCTGCGGTGGCGTCGCTGTCCTCCTACATCCTGGAGAAGAAGCTTGCCGCCGATCCGTCGCGGTTCGGGCGCGGCGCGATCGAAGGCGTGGCCGGGCCGGAATCGGCCAACAACGCGGATGCGCAATGCAAGTTCATCCCCATGCTCACGCTCGGGCTGCCGGCGAGCGGGGTGATGGCGCTGATGCTCGGGGCGCTCACCATCCACGGCATCCAGCCGGGGCCGCAGGTGATGACCACGCGGCCGGAACTGTTCTGGGGGCTGATCGCCTCGATGTGGATCGGCAACCTGATGCTGGTGGTGCTCAATCTGCCGCTGGTGGGCCTGTGGGTGCGGATCCTGAAAGTGCCCTATCGCCTCTTGTTCCCTGCGATCATGGCGTTCTCGGCCATCGGCATCTACAGCGTGAACAACAACGCGATCGACATTTATCTCACCGCGCTGTTCGCGGTGGTGGGATTTTTGTGGCTGAAGCTCGGGTTCAATCCGGCGCCGCTGTTGCTCGGCTTCGTGCTCGGGCCGATGGTGGAGGAGCACTTGCGGCGGGCCATGCTGATGTCGGGCGGGGATGCGCTGGTGTTCGTGCAGCGGCCGATCAGCCTCACCTTCATCATCGCGACGGCGCTGCTGCTTCTGGTGCTGGTGCTGCCGGCGCTCAAGCGGCGACGCGACACGGCGACGGGGTGAGATGTTGGATTGGAGCGAGCACGGGAGTGCGTAGCAAGGTCAGCCCCGGCTTTCGCTGCGCTCCATCCGGGCTAAGATTGCTACGCTTGCTGACGGCCGGAAGCGTGCGGCAAACTCGGGTCGCGATCCCCCATCGGAAAGCGTGCGAATCCGAGAGTGCAAACCGCTCAAGACGCGCGGCCTGACATCACGAGAGCGCCCACGCGGGCGATCCATAGCAATCAGGAACGCCCTCACATTGGCGGCGCGACGCTTGCGGAAGCGTTGTGGCGGAGAGGGAGGGATTCGAACCCCCGATACGGTTGCCCGTATGCCGCATTTCGAGTGCGGTGCTTTCGACCACTCAGCCACCTCTCCGCAGCCGAAGATGCAAATCCGCGTGGCGGGAATAGGGCGCGCGGGTTCGCGGGTCGATGCCGCCTATCTAGCCAAGCCCACCCGCCGACACAAGCATGCAAGAATTCGCACGCAAGAATTCGCGGCGCAGCGGCGATACGGGATGCGCCCGCCCTTTCCTTTCACCGCGCCGGTTGCGGCGCGGCGCCGCGGTCTGCCGCATGTGTCGATGCACGCCGGACCCATGCTGCACGCCGGACCCATGCCGGCCCCTTGAGGGGCGGGTGATTCGCGCGACAGCCGACCCGTTGGTTGAGGTTGCGTTGGGCGCGGCGGTCGGCTCAATTGTCGTTCGGCAAACGCCATCGTGATCCGGCAGCCCCTGAAATCCTCTCGGTCAAGCCAAGGAGTACCGCAATGGCCATTCCGCGCGCCGCCTATCCCGCGCCGTTCAACATCACGCGCGCAAGCCACGTTGTGCTGCTGGTGAAGGACCTCGGCGCCAGCCGCGCCTTCTACGTCGATGCGCTGGGCATGGCAGTGAGCGATGCGGCCGCCGACACGCTCTACCTGCGCGGCATCGAGGAGGCGTGCCACCACAGTCTCGTGCTCAAGCGCACAACGGACGAACCGATGTGCGAGCGCGTCGGCATGCGCGTGTACACCGAGGAAGATTTGGAGAAGGCCAAGGCCTATTTCGAGCGCGCCGGGCTGCCGGCCCAATGGGTCGAGGCGCCGCACCAGGGCCGCACGCTGCACGTGAACGACGCGGTCGGCACGCCGCTCGAATTCTGCGCCACGATGGAAACGCGGCCGCGGCTGATCGTGCAGTTCAAGGAACACCGCGGTGCCTGCCCGTTGCGCATCGACCACATGCAGGTGCTCACGCCGGAGGTGCAGAAGGCGTGCGAGTTCTATTCCGCGCTCGGGTTCCGGCTCTCCGAATACATCGCGGTGGACCATTCGGACGAGCTCGTGTTCGTCTTCCTGCAGCGCAAGGGAAATCCGCACGACATCGTGTTCGTGAACGGGCCCGGGCCGCGCTTTCATCACGCGGCGTTCAGCGTGCCGGACGCCGCCCATATCCTGCTCGCCTGCGACATCGCCGGCGCGCACGGGTTCGGCGCCAACCTCGAATTCGGCCCCGGTCGGCACGGGCCCGGACACGCGCTGTTCGCCTACTTTCGCGATCCGGACGGCCACCGCATCGAGCTGTTCACCACGCACTACCAGATGATGGACATCGAGAACGAGCCGGTGCGCTGGAACTTGTCCTCGCTGAAACGTCGCCCTTGGGGGTTCCCGGCGCAGAAGAGTTGGTTCGAGCAGGCCTCGCGCTTTGCCGGCATCGCGCCGCGCGAGCCGGCGAAAAAGGGAGAGCCGCTTACCCTTGAACGGTTCCTCGCGGGCGACGGTGCGTGAGCTTCATTCCGGTGGCAGGCTCTGCTAGGCTTTGCCGTCACGGGAGGCAAGGCTTGCGCGCATGGCTTCCGTCGTTTCCGACTTGAGCGGTTCCGAACTGCGGCGGGCGATGGCCGCGCTGCATGCGCTTTCCGCCGATCACGGCAGCGCGGCCTTCGTGCGCAACGTGCTCGAGGAATTGCCGCGACACGTGGATTCCGATCTCACCACGCTCAGCATCTGCGACTTGCAAAGCGGCCGGCGCAACGTCGTCGGCCGACGCGGAGAAGCGATCTCGGAGCAGGACCAGGCGGCGTTCAACCGCCATTTCAGCGCCCACCCGCTGGTGCGCTTTCACGGCAGCCGGCCGAACGGGCCGACGCAACGCATCACCGACTGCACCAGCGTCCTGCGGTTTCGCGAAATGCCGATCTATGCCGACTACTATCGGCGCATCGGGATCGACTACGTGATGGCGTTGCCGCTCAAGATCGACGATCGCAACGTCATCAGCATCGTGTTCAATCGGGAAAGTTCCGACTTCGAGGACCGGGAGCGCGCGCTGCTGGAGGCGCTCCGGCGGCCGCTGGCGATGCTGTATCAGGGTAATGTGATGCGCGAGGAGGCGCGACTGAGCCGCGCCACGCTGCGCGACCTCGCCGCCAGCGGCGGCTGGCAGATGGCGCGGGTGCGCGGCGATGGCCGCATCATCGAAGCGAGTGCGGCGGCGCTCCGGCTGCTGGCGGAATTTTTCGGCGAAACGGCGGCATCCGCGCCGCGCCTGCCGCAACCGGTCGATGACTGGTTGCGGCGGAGAAGCCATTGGGGGCTCGACCGCGCGGCCTTGCAGGATGACGCGGTGCTCAAAATCAAACGCGAGGGCAAGCGGCTCCTGCTGCACGCCATTCCGGACGGAGCGGCGGCCGGCGCCTGCTGCCTGGTGATGAAGGCCGAGCGCGACGGAACACACAGCGCGCAACTCATCGGACTGCCGCTGACGGAACGGGAGCGGCAGATTCTCGCCTTCCTGCCCGCGGGCAAAACGAACGGCGAAATCGGGATGCTGCTCGGCATCAGCACGCGCACGGTGCAGAAGCATCTGGAGCACATCTTCCAGAAGCTCGGCGTGGAAACGCGCACCGCAGCGGCGCTGCGCGCGGTGGCCGCGGCGGCGGAAGGGCGGTGAAATTACTCTTGCCGCTTGCGACGAGAGATGAAGTGGTGCCGAGCGCGAAATTCAGCCGTGGGCGCAATTAGATTGACGTGTCCCGGACGCGGTGCAGCGTGAGCGCGGAGCGCGAACGGTGCACCGCAGGTCCGGGACCGTTACAGGCTCGGCATTCGTAACGGTCCCCTGCAGCGCACCGCTCCGCTTTGCTGCGCGCCGCGCTGCGCCCGGGACACGCCATATTGCCAGGTGCCGCTCCCGGCTTCACTGCGCCCGGTACACGCATCGCTCGATCAGCGGTGCGCGTGCTGGTCCTTGGCGTAATCCAGCATGCCCTGGAAATCGACCACCACCGCCGGCTCGTTGCCGACCACCCAGGCGTCGTGGCCCGAGGGCAAAAGCGACACGTCGCCGGGCTTGCAGTCGAATTCGGTGCCGTCGTCCATCTTGATCCGCAGCACGCCGGAGACGTGGTACTGGAAGTGGGGGGCCTCGCAGCTCTTGGTCTTGGCGATGGGCTGCACAGAGGTGGCCCAGCGCCAGCCCGGCTCGAAAATCGCACGGCCGATCATCGCCCCGCCGATCTTGACCAGCTCGAGCCGGCCTTTCGGGAATTCGCGCACCTCGTCGGGCTTGCCGAAATTCTTCAGCTCCGCCTTCTCGGCTGCCGCCGGAAGCTTCTGTGCTTGTGCCATTGCTTTCCTCCGTAGGCTTTGATCATCGCGGAACCCTAGAACCGGCAGCCGCAGCACCGAATACGCCAAGTGACGTAGAAGCCTGGAAGAAAGAGACCTTTCTTGACACCCGCGGCGGGGACCGCCATAAGGCAGAACGAGGCGCGGGTCGCGAGGTCCGCGCGCTTTCGTTACGGCGCAAACGTCTGTAACCACAGCAAAATTCGGAACGGCAGCCGGGCGGGACCTGCCTTCCCGCCGGCGCCGAGCGCAGGGACCAAGCGATGTACGCGGTGATCAAAACCGGCGGCAAGCAGTACCGGGTCGCCGAGGACCAGGTGATCCAGGTCGAGAAGATCAAGGCGGAGCCGGGGCAGATCGTGCAGCTCTCCGACGTGCTGATGCTCGGCGGGGAGGCACCGCAAATCGGCACGCCCACCGTGGCCGGCGCAAGCGTCGCCGCCGAGGTGCTCGAACAGAGCCGCGGGCCCAAAATCATCGCCTTCAAGAAGCGCCGGCGCAAGAATTCACGGCGCAAGCGCGGGCACCGGCAGGAGTTCACCCTGCTGCGCATCACCGAAATCCTCACCGAGGGCCGCGCCCCGAGCAAACCCGCGCGAGGCAAGGAGGAACGCCAGCCGAAGCCGGAGGCGCCGGAGGCGGAAGGTCAGGTCGAGGCGGCGGGCGAAACGGAGGGCACAACGAAAGCGGCAAAGCCCAAGGCGAAGGTTAAACCGAAAGCGGACAAGAAGCCGCCGAAAGGAAAGGGCAAACCGAAGGGGAAGAGGTAACCGGAATTTTGCCGAAATCGCGGTTTCTCAAGGCAGGCATCGCGGTTGCCGAAGGCCGCGACAATCATCACACCCTCATATCAAAATTTGTGTGATGATTTCGTCACGGAATCGCGCTAGAAGAACAACGAGCAGGATTAGAGACCATGGCGCATAAGAAAGCAGGCGGATCCTCGCGCAACGGCCGCGATTCGGCGGGCCGGCGGCTTGGGGTAAAATTGTTCGGCGGCGCGAACGTGCTGGCCGGCAATATCCTCGTGCGTCAGCGCGGCACCAAGTGGCACCCCGGCCGCAACGTCGGCATCGGCAAGGACCACACGCTCTATGCGCGCGTCGATGGTCAGGTGCAGTTCGATACCAAAGCCAAGGGCCGCGTGTTCGTCTCGGTCGTTCCGACGACGGAGGCGGTGGCCAAGTAAGACGGTGGATCAGATGGGTCCGCCGGCATCAGTCGAACCGGTGGGCCCAGACGGGCTCTTTCCAAGGGGGAGACGGGATGCCGGCTCCCCCAAAACGTTTCGAAAGAAGGAGCCTGTGCCATGACCTTGCTGGAACTGCCCGCTGAACGGTTACGGGAAAGAAGTACCGTCGTCCTCGAGACCGAACGGTTGATTCTGCGCGCGCCGCAGCTCGAGGACGCTAAAACGATTGCGAAGCTCGCCAACGATCGTCGCATCGCCGAGAACACGGCGCGCATTCCGCACCCTTACGGGCTTGCGGACGCCAAACAGTTCATCACCTGGGCGGCGGAAAACGACGAAGAAGTCGTCTTTGCGGTCACGCTCGACGGCGCCGTGATCGGCGCCTGCGGCCTCAACAAGATCGACGGCGAAGCGCCCGAGGTCGGCTACTGGCTCGGCGTGCGGTATTGGGGGAAGGGCTACGCCACCGAGGCGCTGCGCGCGGTCATCGATTTCGCGTTCGAGGAGTTCGGCTATGATGTGCTGCATGGCTCGGCGCGGGTGACCAATCCAGCCTCGCGCCGGGTACTGGAAAAGTGCGGCTTTCAGTGGACCGGCGCCGGCCTTCGCCGGGTGCGCGCGCTCGCAAGCTCGGTGCCCGTCGATCGCTTTCAGCTCGACCGCCGGCTCTGGGCCTCGCTCAAGAGCTGGGGGCGCACGCGGCGCATCGGGTAAGCGTTAATCCTGACGAAGTTAACTCACAAAAAAGTGGGGCCATGCGTCAGCACTACGGATTGACAGCGCCCTGCTTCGGAAGGACGCTGCTAGTGTCCAACGGGTCGTCGATCCGTGCGGCAGGAACGGAGGTGAATATGCCACCGGGCCAGTTGCGCCGCGCATCGCCCTGGCTGACGTTCGGGCCATGGTGTAGCGGCCTACTCACGAACGACGCGTCGGGAGCGGCCTAAAGGGCCGCATCAGTGAGGCAAGGCCCACTCTGGCCCCTCCCGGCTCGTATCCCGCTGGCGTCCAACCCCACATTGGGCAACAATGTTCTCCGCAAGACGCCATGCGGAGGAACGCCATGTCCTACTCGCTCGACCAATTCATCGCCGACTGCCGCGAGCTGTTGAGCCGCGATCCGGGCCCGAAAGGCCGCGAACAGGTGCGCCTGCGGCTCGAACGGCTGCTACAAAATCCCGCCTTCGTGCGCGAATACTGCGGCGACCACGTGCCGCAGGGGCTGAAGACGCTGTACGAGGATCCCAAGCTGGGCTTCCAAATCCTCGCCCACATCAACGAAAAGGGCCGCAAGGGCGAGCCGCACGACCACGGCGCCTCATGGGCGATCTACGGCCAAGCCACCAAATACACCGACATGACCGAATGGGAGCGCATCGACGACGGCCGCGATCCCAAACACGCCAAGCTGCGCGAAAGTAGGCGCTACCGCCTGAACCCCGGCCAGGCCGGCATTTTCCAGGACGGCGCCATTCATGCCATCGAATATCCCGACAAATCGCGCTTCGTGCGCGTGACCGGGACCAACCTCGACAAGATCAGCCGCAACCGCTTCGATCTTGCTACCGGCGAAGTGCGGCAGATGACGCCGCAGATCGCGACGTGAGCACAGCGACCCGCGTTCCGCTGCCGCCCGGCGTCTTCGTCGCCACGCTGCGGCCGCTGGCCCCGGCCGCGCTCAAAGCCATGCTCGGCGATGGCGAGGAATTGGCGCTCATCGACCTGCGCGAGGAGCTTTTGTTCTCGCAAGGGCACCTGTTGTGGGCGCGCTCGGTGCCGTTGAGCCGGCTGGAGCTTTGCTTCGCGCGGCTCGTGCCTCGCCACACGACACGCATCGTGCTGTGCGACGACGGCGACGGGCTCGCGGAGCGCGCGGCGGAAGTGCTCGCGCGCGGGCGCTACGGCAATCTCCATTTTCTCAAAGGCGGGGTGAAGGCCTGGGCTGAAGCCGGCTTCGAACTATTTTCTGGCGTGCATGTGCCAAGTAAAGCGTTCGGCGAGCATGTGGAGCACACCTGCGGCACTCCGAGCATCTCCGCCGAGGAGCTTGCGGCACTGATCGAGCGCGGCGCCGATCTCGTGGTGCTCGACAGCCGGCCGTTCGACGAATTTCAGCGCGTCTCGATTCCAGGCGCTACCAACGTGCCGGGCGCGGAGCTGGTGTTGCGTGCGCGCGATCTGGCGCCGTCGTCGGACACGCTCGTGGTGGTAAATTGCGCCGGCCGCACGCGTAGCATCATCGGCGCGCAATCGCTGATCAACGCCGGCCTTCCCAACAAAGTGGTGGCGCTGCGCAACGGCACCATGGGCTGGAGTCTTGCCGGCTTTGCCTGCGCCAAGGACGCCACGCAGCGCGCGCCTGAGCCGAGCGCGGAAGGGCTTGCCTGGGCGAAGGCCGCCGCGACACGGGTGGCCGCGCGCTTTGGAATCGCGCGCATCGACCGCGCGACGCTCGAACGCTGGCGCGCGGAGCAGGACCGCACGCTGTACCTCTTCGACGTGCGCGATCCCGCGGAGTACGCGGCAGGCCACCTGCCCGGCGCCGTCTCCGCGCCGGGCGGGCAACTGGTGCAGGCGACCGACAGCTACGCGGGCACGCTGAACGCGCGCATCGTGCTGGCCGACGACCGCGAGGTGCGCGCGGTCATGACCGCCTCCTGGCTGCGGCAGATGGGCTGGAAGGAGGTCTATGTTCTGCCGGAAGCGGGAGACGAAAAGGGCCAGCCGCCGCCCGTCTTGCTCGGCCCGCCGCCGCGGCCTGAGCACGGCATCGACGCGGCCGAACTGCTCAAGCTGATCGGCCGTGAAGCCGTGACGGTGATCGATCTTTCGCTGAGCCGCGACTACCGCAAAGGCCACATCATCGGCGCCTGGTTTGCGATTCGCGCGCGGCTGACGAAAGCCCTCGTGGCCATCGCCCCGACCCGAGACATCGTGCTTACCTCCGAAGACGGGCTTCTCGCCGGACTTGCGGTGGCGGACGCGATGAAGCTCACTCGATTGCCAGTGCGCTATCTCAAAGGCGGCAATGCCGCCTGGCGCGCCGCCGGTTATCCCATGACGAGCGAGGCGCGCATGGCGGACGAGCCGGTGGACGTGTGGCTCAAGCCCTACGAGCGGCCGGGCGACACCAGAAGCGCCATGCAAGACTATCTCGCGTGGGAAACCGATCTGTTGCCGCGCATCGCGCGCGACGGCACGTGCCGTTTTGCCGCCCCGTAGCTCGGCCTTGTCAAATCACGACGGCGCAATCCTATAACGGTCTGTTGTCTGGTGTGCAGCATGTTTGGCGCGCTGCGGAACGCGGCCGTTAGATTTTGCGGCGGCCAGTTGTTATCTATCCGGCATGAAGTTCCTCGACGAAGCCAAGGTCTATGTGCGCTCGGGCGACGGCGGCAACGGCTGCGTTGCCTTCCGGCGCGAGAAATTCATCGAGTTCGGCGGTCCGAGCGGCGGCGACGGCGGCCGCGGCGGCGACGTGATCGTGGAGGCGGTCGAGGGGCTCAACACGCTGATCGACTACCGCTATCAGCAGCATTTCAAGGCCAGACCCGGCGGCCACGGCATGGGCAAGGAGCGGCACGGCGCCAAGGGCGCGGACGCGGTGCTCAAGGTGCCGGTCGGCACGCAAGTGTTCGACGAGGACAAAGCGACGCTGCTCGCCGACCTCACGGAAGCAGGCCAGCGCGTGGTGATCGCCAAGGGCGGCAACGGCGGTTTCGGCAATGCGCGTTTCAAATCCTCGACCAACCGCGCGCCGCGCCACGCCAATCCCGGCCAGCCGGGCGAGGAACGCTGGGTATGGCTCAGGCTGAAGCTGATCGCGGATGCCGGCCTCGTCGGCCTGCCGAACGCCGGCAAATCCACCTTCCTTGCCGCAGTGAGCGCGGCCAAACCGAAAATCGCCGACTATCCGTTCACCACACTCAGCCCCCAGCTTGGCGTGGTGCGCATCGACGATGCGGAATTCGTGCTCGCCGACATCCCCGGCCTGATCGAGGGCGCGCACGAAGGCGCAGGTCTCGGCGACCGCTTCCTCGGCCACATCGAACGCTGCCGGGTGCTGTTGCATCTCGTGGACGGAACCACCGAAGACGCGGGCAGAGCCTACAAGACGGTGCGCGCGGAGCTTAAAGCTTACGGTCATGGCCTGGCCGAGAAGCCGGAAGTGGTGGCGCTGTCGAAGGCCGATGCGATGACGCCTCAGGCGATCAAACAACAGACTTCGCGGCTCAAGCGCGCGGCAAAGCAAACCCCGCTCGTGCTCTCGGCGCATTCCGGCGAAGGCGTGCGCGAGGCGCTGCGCAGGCTGCACACCCGGATCAAGGCCGTTGACGAGGCGCGCAAGGCGGCACGCGCGCCGGCCTGGCAGCCGTAGTACGGATCATGACCGGGCTTGACCCGGCCAGCCACGTCTTTCCTTATTGGCGAAGACGTGGATGCCCGGCACAAGGTTTCGGGGCGGCCGTTGGCCGGACCCGTGTGCCGGGCATGACGACTGACATGACGACTGAGGATACGTTCATGAAAACGCGGGCGGCGGTGGCGTGGAAGGCGGGGGCACCACTCGAAATCGAGACCATCGACATCGAAGGGCCGAAGGCAGGCGAGGTGCTGGTGGAAATCAAGGCCACCGGCATCTGCCACACCGATGCCTATACGCTCTCGGGCGCGGACCCGGAGGGCATCTTTCCCGCCATCCTCGGGCACGAGGGCGCGGGCATCGTGCGCGAGGTCGGGGCGGGCGTGACCTCTGTCAAGCCGGGCGACCACGTGATCCCGCTCTACACGCCGGAATGCCGGCAGTGCAAAACCTGCCTCTCGCGGCGCTCGAACCTCTGCACCGCGATCCGCGCGACCCAAGGCAAGGGCCTGATGCCGGACGGCACCTCGCGCTTCCGCTGCGACGGCGATCCGGTGTTCCACTACATGGGCTGCTCGACGTTCGCCAATTTCACCGTGCTGCCGGAGATCGCGCTCGCCAAGGTGCGCGAGGACGCCCCCTTCGACAAGATCTGCTACATCGGCTGCGGGGTGACCACCGGCATCGGCGCGGTGATCTACACCGCGAAGGTGTGGCCGGGCGCGAATGTGGCGGTGTTCGGGCTCGGCGGCATCGGGCTCAACGTGATCCAGGGCGCGAAGATGGTCGGCGCCGACAAGATCATCGGGATCGACATCAATCCTAACAAACGGGCCATGGCGGAAAAATTCGGCATGACGCATTTCATCAACCCGGACGAAGTCGGCCGCGACAAGGTGGTGCAGGCGGTGATCGATCTCACCGGCGGCGGCGCGGATTTCTCCTTCGAATGCATCGGCAATGTCGCCACCATGCGGCAGGCGCTGGAGTGCTGCCACCGCGGCTGGGGCGAGAGCGTCATCATCGGCGTGGCGGCGGCGGGCCAGGAAATTTCCACGCGGCCGTTCCAGCTCGTCACCGGCCGGGTGTGGCGCGGCACCGCCTTCGGCGGCGCGCGCGGCCGCACCGACGTGCCGAAGATCGTCGACTGGTACATGGAGGGAAAAATCAACATCGACGATCTCATCACCCACACCATGCCGCTCGAACGCATCAACGAGGCGTTCGATTTGATGCACGAGGGCAAATCGATCCGGTCGGTGGTGATCTATTGATTGATCCGCCGCGGACGTTCGCGGCCCTGCCGGGAGCCCCTCCCAGCGGGACGGGATGCGGCGCCTGCGGTCGTGCCTCGCACGCATGATCCCGGGACGCTCAGGGCCACCGCCCGCCGGCAATACGACCGGCCGCTCCCTGCGAGGAGATGGACTGGGCAGGGCGAAGGCGGCGAAATCCGCCGGATCAGGATCGCCAAGCGCGGTCCGCCCGTGTGCAGGAAGTGCGCTCCTTGGGTGCAAAATCGCCGCGGTGGAGCGCCGGAAGGCGAGCGCGTCGATCGCAAGATGCGCGCAACGCTGCGCCGGCGTTGCGGCGGGTCCT
>DATLYX010000036.1:0-16061 GCA_035574295.1 Xanthobacteraceae bacterium | reverse complement strand
GAAGATCGACCGGCTGGTGTTGGAATTCGCCCTCGACCACGGCGCGCTGCCGGCAACCCTGATGTATCGCGGCTACAGGAAGGCGACCTGCACTTCGGTCAATCATGTGGTCTGCCACGGCATTCCGAGCGAAAAGCCGCTACGGGAGGGCGACATCGTCAACGTGGACGTAACCCTGATCCTCGACGGCTGGCACGGCGACTCCAGCCGCATGTACGCGGTGGGGCCGATTCCGCGCCGCGCCGAACGGCTGATCGAGGTCACCTACGAGGCGATGATGCGCGGCATCTCCGTGATCCGGCCCGGCGCCACCACCGGCGACATCGGCGCCGCGATCCAGAGTTTTGTGGAAGCGCAGCACATGAGCGTGGTGCGCGATTTCTGCGGGCACGGGCTCGGGCGGTTGTTCCACGACGAGCCCAACATCGTCCACGTGGGACGGCCGGGCGAAGGCATCGTGCTCAGGCCGGGTATGTTTTTTACCGTGGAGCCGATGATCAATCTGGGCCGGCCGCACGTGAAGGTGCTTGCCGACGGCTGGACCGCGGTGACCCGCGACCGCTCGCTGTCGGCGCAGTTCGAGCATTCGGTCGGGGTGACGCCGAACGGCGTGGAAATCTTCACGCCGTCCCCGAAAGGGCTCGACAAGCCGCCCTATTATTCGTCCTGAAGGTTATTCGTCCTGAAGGGCGGCCGACGGTTGCAAAAAACCGCAAGCGCGGCATGCTTAAGCGGGGAGGCGCGGGCAACGCCGCGTGGCGTTTCGCTCGCATCAGAATGCATGGCCAAGAGCGCGCAGGCGAAATCCGCAGGTCTTGAGGAGACGACGCCGCATTATTACGGGCATCGCCAGCGGCTGCGCGCGCGCTTTCGCGAGGCTGGCAGCGACGCGCTCAGCGACTACGAGCTTCTGGAGCTGGTGCTGTTCCGCGTCATCCCGAAGAAGGACGTCAAACCGCTCGCCAAGGAGCTGATCGCCAAGTTCGGATCGTTCGGCGAAGTGATCGCCGCGCCGGAGCGACGACTTGCCGAAGTCAAGGGCGTGGGCGAGGCGATCATCACCGAGCTCAAGATCGTGCAGGCGGCCGCGAGTCGGCTGGCGCGCGGGCAGGTGAAGGGCCGGCCGGTGCTCTCCTCATGGTCGGCGGTACTCGACTATTGCCGCACCGCCATGGCCTTCGCCGACAAGGAACAGTTCCGCATCCTTTTTCTCGACAAGCGCAACCAGTTGATCGCCGACGAATTGCAGCAGATCGGCACCGTGGACCATACGCCGGTCTATCCGCGCGAGGTGGTCAAGCGCGCGCTCGAGCTGTCGGCCACCGCGATCATTCTGGTGCACAACCACCCCTCCGGCGATCCGACGCCCTCGACCACCGACATCGAGATGACGAAATCGATCGCGGACATCGCCAAACCCCTCGGCATCGCCGTGCACGACCACATCATCGTCGGCAAGGAGGGGCATGCGAGCCTGAAGGGACTGCGGCTGATTTAACCGCTTGCTGTCGCAAGGTTGGTGCTGAGCTCGAAGGCGACGCCCGAGCCGTCGGCGTAGGGGCGTAGCACGGGTTCGCTCTCGCTCACGATGGTCTCCACGATGCGGTGGCGGTCCTGCTCGGCCATTTGCTTACCGGAGGCGCTCATGCCGACGAGCGCCATTGCGTTCAATCGCAGGAACGTAGCGGCGTCGTCGAAACGTATTGTACGCGACAGGGTTTTTGTGCGCACGTCCGCAAAGCCGGCGCCGCGCAGCAACGCCGCGAGCGCGTCTGCGTCTCCCATACTGTGACGAACGTCCGCAATGGCGCCGAGATGGCGTTCGGCGATGCGGCGTAGCTCCCGAAAGAACGGGATTTCGTCGTCGGAGCGCCAGGTCGTGACCGCCAACCTCCCTCCGTTTGCCAGCGCCCGCCGCATCTGCATCGCGGCTGCGGGCTTGTCGGGAAAGAACTGCAGACCCTGTTGACAGACGACGACCTCGAAACGCTCGTTCGCGCGGAGCGGCAAGTCTGTCGCATTGCCTTCGCGCCAGTCGATGCCAGGCGCCGCGGCGCGTGCAACCGCAAGCATGCCGGCGCTGACATCGATGCCGACGACGACTGCGGCCGCACCGAGCCGTTCGCGCGCCACACGTGCCACGATGCCGGTTCCGCAAGCAATGTCGAGGACGCGGTCGCCCGGCGCCAGCGCCGCTTCATCGAGAGTCATTTCGGCGAAGGGGCGAAACAGCGGGCGCGCGAGCCATCGCTCGTACATTTCCGGGAAACTTGTCTGGTTCATGGGTAACCGGGCGCAATCACGATCAGCTCCGACCTGCTTTCTGGATCTCCGTTGTCGTGGCGGAAGTGGGCCGACCGAAGTGGAACATGCGCTAGGCGCCGGGAAGCAGGCGTTCGGCGAGCACGGCGAGACCGACGCCGAGGATCGCGGCGCCGATCAGGCGCGGCTGCAAGGCGGATGCTTCAGCAGCAAGGCGGCGCGCCAGAAGCGCAACGCCGATGGCGAGCGCCGTCTGAATGAGCGCGAGGCCGATGAGATAGGCGCCGAGCGGAGCCGTCTCGCTGCCGACGATCGCCTCGCCGAACGCGTAACCGTGAAACAGTCCGGCTAATGCGAACAACAGGCTCCAGGCGACCGCCGCCAGCGGCCGGCCGCGCGCGATCAAAAAGCCGGTCAGCAAGACGGAGAGCCCGACAACGATTTCGGCGCCCGGTATGGCGAGGCCGGAGACGCGCGCTGCGACGCCGAACGCCATGGCCGCGACGAAGCCGACGGGCAGCGCGAGATTGAGGCGCCCGGCGCCGACCGCAATGCCGATTGCGATCAAAAATGCAAGGTGATCCAGGCCGATAATCGGATGGCCAAGGCCCGACAACAGACCTTCGGCGAACGTGGCCGGGGTCTTGCCCTCCATGACGTGATGCGCCAGCGCCGGCGCCGTCAACGCCGGAATCGCGACAGCAAGGACTGTGCCAATCAGAACAACGGCGCGTTTCAAGGGGTGAAAAATCCGGTGAAAAATCATGCCTCGCCTTGCCCCGTGCTCAACTCGCCCCGATGCCGACCATGGGCTGATCTTAGCCCCTGCCGCCGGCGAAGGCGACGCCGCGCCGGAGGATTTGCCGCTTTGGCCGGGAACCCCTGCGGCAAGCGGCCAACTTGATTGCCTCTGCCCCGGTTTGCTGCAACTATTGATTGGGATCAGTCCCACCACGCCAGGGGAGAACTTTCCGATGAAACGCATTGTGATCGCCGCGGTCGCGGGGCTTGCGGCCACCGTCCTGTCGCCCGCAACAACGCCAGCACAAGAGGTTACGCTGCGCCTGCACACGTTCCTGCCGCCGGTCGCCAATCCGGTCAAGCATTTCATGGAGCCGTGGGCCAAGAAGATCGAGGCGGATTCCAAGGGCCGCATCAAGGTGCAGGTCTATCCCTCGATGCAGCTCGGCGGCAAGGCGACGCAACTGCTTGAACAGGTGCGCGACGGCGTCGTCGATGTGGTCTGGACGCTGCCTGGATTCACGCCCGGCCTGATGCCGAAGCTCGAAGTGTTCGAGCTGCCGTTCCTGCACCGGAGCACGAAGGCGACGGTGCTGAGCCTGCAGGACTACGTCGACAAGTACATGCAGAAAGAGTTCGCGCCGTATCACGTGCTGCTCGTGCATGCCCACGCCGGCGCGCTGTTCATGACCAAGGACCCGATCAACAAGGTTGAGGACTTCAAGGGCATGAAGCTGCGCGCCTATTCGCGCACCAACCAGTGGATCCTGGAGGCGCTGGGCGCCGCGCCGCTGCAACTGCCGCTGCCGGATCTCGTACCGATGATGAGCAAGGGCACGATCAGCGGTTCGATTCTGCCCTACGAGATTGCGCCGGCGGTCAAGATGCATGAGCTTGCCAACTACTTCACCACGCTTGCGCCGCCGCAGCCGCGGCTGAGCACGGCGATCTTCACCTTCCTGATGAACAAGAAGAAATACGAGAGCCTGCCGCCGGACCTGAAGAAGGTGATCGACGACAATTCGGGCCGTAAACTCGCGCCGACCGCGATCGAGATCTGGGACCGGATCGAGGTGGAGGGCGAGAAGGTGATGCGCTCGGTGTCCAAGAACAAGTTCGTGCAGCTCAGCCCGGAAGAAACCGCCAAGTTCAAAACCGCCGTGAAGCCGGTGTTCGACCGCTTCCAGAAGATGCTGGATGAGGGCGGCGACAGCGGCGTGAAAATCATCGCCGACGTGGAGGCGCTCGAGGAGAAATACTCCAAGTGAGCGTCCCGCGCCCGTCCTTGAAGCAGACGGCGGATCCGGTTGATGACGGACCAAGCGGCTGAGGACGCCCGGCCCGCCGATGCGGTTGGCCGGGCGCTTCTGCAAACCACCAGGGCGCTCGCCGTCGTCGGCGGCCTGATCTGCGGCCTGCTGGCGCTGATGGTCACCGTCAGCGTCAGCGGCCGTTATCTGTTCTCGGCGCCGATCCGCGGCGATTACGATCTGCTCGCCATCTTCACCGGCGTTGCGATCTTCACCTTCCTGCCCTATTGCCAGATGGTGCGCGGCAACGTCATCGTCGATTTCTTCACCAGCAACATGGCGCCGTCGAAAAAGGCGGTCTTGGACGCCTTCGGCACCCTGCTCTATCTCATCATCGCCATCGTTTTCACCTGGCGCCTCTATCACGGCATGCTGCAACTGCGCGACTCCGGCGAGGTGATCGCAAGCTACGATTTTTATCGATGGTGGACGGTTCCGTTTAACCTGCTCTGCATGATCGTTCTCATCCTTGCCATCCTCTACACGCTCGTGCGCGACATCGCGGTCGCGAGGCAGCGCATTCGGCTCGCGGAAGGCGGACCGGAGAAAGGATGAGGCCGTGAGCGATCTCGCGATCGGAGCAATCGGATTCGGCGTCCTCATCGTTCTGATCGCGATTCGCGTGCCGATCGGCGTGTCGATGCTGGCGGTCGGAACGGTCGGTTACATGAGCATCGCCGGCACCTCCTCGCTGCTCAGCTATCTGAAAACCGAGATGTACTGGCGGTTCACCACCTCCGACCTGTCGGTGATTCCGCTGTTTCTGATGATGGGCCATTTCGCGGCGCGCGCCGGCATCACCACGGCGCTGTTCCGCGCCGCCGCGGCCTGGATCGGGCACTTTCGCGGCGGGCTCGCCATGGCCGCGGTGGGCGGCTGCGCGGCGTTCGGCACGGTGAGCGGCTCCTCGCTCGCCACCGCCGCCATGATGGGGCAGGTCGCGCTGCCGGAGTTGCGCCGCTACAAATACTCCGGCGCGCTCGCCACCGGCGCGCTGGCGGCGGGCGGTACGCTCGGCATCCTGATCCCGCCGTCGATCGTGCTCATCATCTACGCGATCCTGGTGGAAGGGAACATCGTGCATCTGTTCCAGGCCGGCTTCCTGCCGGGCGTCCTGGCGACCATGGGCTACATCGCCGCCATCGCCATTGTGTCGCGGATCAATCCGCAGGCGGGACCGGCCCGGCCGCGCGCGGACCGCGCCGAGCGATGGGCGTCGCTGCGGGATGTCTGGTCGGTGCTCCTGATCTTTCTCGTGGTGATGGGCGGCATCTACAGCGGCATCTTCACTCCGACCGAAGGCGCCGGCGTCGGTGCGGTCGCCACCTTCCTGGTCGCGGTGATTTACGGCGGCATGCGGCTGAAAGGTCTGCTCGACGCGCTGATCGAGACCGCTTCCACGTCCGGGTTGATCTTTCTCATTCTGCTCGGCGCCGACGTGTTCAATGCCTTCCTCGGCTTCTCGCGGCTGCCGATGTGGACCGCCGAGCAGTTCCAACACGCCGGACTTTCGCCGTTCGTGGTTTTGCTCGGCATGATCGCGCTCTATCTCGTGCTCGGCTGCCTGATGGACTCGCTGTCGATGATCCTCATCACGATACCGATCTTCTGGCCGATCATTGCCGCGCTCGATTTCGGCTTGAGCCCGGACGAACTGAAGATCTGGTTCGGGATCATCACGCTGAGCGTGGTGGAAATCGGGCTGATCACGCCGCCGGTGGGGCTGAATGTGTTTGTGATCAACTCCCTGGCCAAGGACGTACCGATGGCGGAGACGTTCCGCGGCGTGGTGCCGTTTCTGATGTCGGACGCGGTGCGCGTCTCGCTGATCGTCGCGTTTCCGGTCGTCAGTCTGATCCTGCCGCGCCTGATCAATGCGTGAACGCCTCGCGTTCCGCCCGCCCCGCGACATGAGTGCGGACCGATTCAAAAGCGCAAAGGCATCCGATCCAACATCCGCTTTCGGCGCCGCAGCCCGGATCGAGCGCGGCAAAATCCGGGAGAAAACCGCCGCAAGGGCGGTCCCGGAAGTCGCGTCGCTCCATCCGAACTTATTGTTTTTGCGGTTTTACGGCGTCACGAATCCGCTGCGTGTTTGACGCGTCGAGACGCTGCTCGGTTCCATCCGCGCCACGCAGTCACGCTACATGCAGCAGCACGCCGGCAAGACTGAGCAAGGCACGCTTTGTCCACGTCCAACACCAAACGGCGAATGTTCATGAGTGATCCTCCACTTTGCAGTGCCAGACATGGCACATCCAAGTGCCAGGGATCCCGCATGTGCGCGTACAGAATTGCGGACCTTTGCCCAACCTGCGCGAAGTGATTTACCCATCCACCTTCAGCGCCGCCATCATCTGATGCGAAGCGTCAGACGTCCACCTTAAGCGCTGCGATGAACGCCTCCTGCGGGATGTCCACCTTGCCGAACTGCCGCATGCGCTTCTTGCCTTCCTTCTGCTTCTCCAACAGCTTGCGCTTGCGCGTCACGTCGCCGCCGTAGCATTTGGCGGTCACGTCCTTGCGGAACGCGCGCACCGTCTCGCGCGCGATGATTTTTCCGCCGATCGCCGCCTGGATCGGGATCTGGAACATGTGCGGCGGGATCAGCTCTTTCAGCTTCTCCACCATGGCGCGGCCGCGCCCCTCCGCGCGCGTGCGGTGCACGAGCATCGAGAGTGCATCCACCGGCTCGCCGTTCACCAGGATCGACATTTTCACGAGATCGGCGGGCCGGTAGTCGGTCAGGTGATAGTCGAACGACGCATAGCCGCGCGACACCGATTTCAGCCGGTCGTAGAAGTCGAACACCACCTCGTTCAGCGGCAGCGCGTATTTCACCATGGCGCGGTTGCCCACATAGGTGAGGTCGATCTGCTCGCCGCGCCGGTCCTGGCACAGTTTGAGCACTGCGCCGAGGTGCTCGTCCGGCGTCAGAATCGTCGCCTCGATCCACGGCTCGCGGATTTCCGCGATCTGCACCGGGTCCGGCATGTCGACCGGATTGTGAATCTCGATCTCCTTGTCCTGGTGCCGCAGCTTGATCTTGTAGATCACCGACGGCGCGGTGGCGATCAGCTCCAGATTGAACTCGCGCGCCAGCCGCTCCTGGATGATTTCCAGGTGCAACAGCCCGAGAAAACCGCAGCGGAAGCCGAAGCCGAGCGCCGCGGACGTCTCCATCTCGTAGGTGAAGCTCGCATCGTTGAGCCGCAATTTCGCGATCGCCGCGCGCAGATCCTCGAACTGCGCCGCATCCACCGGAAACAGGCCGCAGAACACCACCGGCACCGCCGGCCGGAAGCCGGGCAGGGGCTCTGCCACCGGCTTCCTGTCGTCGGTGATGGTGTCGCCCACGCGCGTGTCCGCCACCTGCTTGATCGAGGCGGTGAGGTAGCCGATCTCGCCCGGCCCGAGCTCCTCGGCGGCTTGCAGCTTGGGCGTGAACACACCGACCTGATCCACTTCATAGGCGGCGCCCGTGCCCATCAGGCGAATGCGCTGGCCCTTTTTCAACGTGCCGTCCACGATCCGCACCAGCACCACGACGCCGAGATAGGAATCGTACCAGCTGTCCACGAGCAGCGCCTTGAGCGGGGCGTTGCGGTCGCCCTTGGGCGGCGGCAGGCGGTTGACGATGGCCTCCAGCACCTCCGGCACGTTCTCGCCGGTCTTGGCGGAGATCAGAATGGCGTCGGAGGCATCGAGCCCGATCACGTCCTCGATCTGCTGCTTGACCTTGTCCGGCTCCGCCGCCGGCAGATCGACCTTGTTGAGTACGGGCACGATCTCGTGACCGGCGTCGATCGCCTGGTACACATTGGCGAGCGTCTGCGCCTCCACCCCTTGGCTCGCATCGACCACGAGCAGCGAGCCCTCGCAGGCGGCAAGGCTCCGGCTCACCTCGTAGGAGAAATCCACGTGGCCCGGCGTGTCGATCAGGTTGAGGACGTAGCGTTTGCCGTCGCGCGCGGTGTAGTTGAGCCGCACCGTCTGCGCCTTGATGGTGATGCCGCGCTCGCGCTCGATGTCCATGGAATCGAGCACCTGCTCCACCATCTCGCGCTCGGCCAGCGCCCCGGTGAGCTGGATCAGCCGGTCGGCGAGCGTCGACTTGCCGTGGTCGATGTGCGCGATGATCGCGAAATTGCGGATGTTGTCGATCGGTGCGGCGCTCATGCAGCGGCAGATAACACCGCGCATGCGTTGCGGCAAGAACAGCCTTCCCTTGCCCTTCTCCCCCTCCCGTTCGCGCATTACACCGAGCGAAGGTAAGTAACCGCGGGCGGGCGCGAATGGGAGGGGAAGAGGGGGAGCGAGCGCGAACGCATATGCGTTCGCGCGGGTGACGAAGAGGGGGTGGACGCTTCGCTACCGGCGCTGCTGAGTCAATCGCGCCAACACTCCGCCGGCCGCTTCGACCACGCGCTCCACGATCGCCCGCCCGTGCGCGACCGACGCCGCGCGCGCCTCGCCGATCACGCCGAGATGCGCGATGAGCTCGTCGTCGCTCGACCACGGCCAGCTCGTGGCCGGATCGAGGATCAACGCCTGCACGGCCTTTGAGTCGGCCGGCGGTTTACTGTCCGCCATCCGCTCCTGTCGCACCAGCTCGGGTGCAAGCGCCAGCATGACCGAGGTCTCGTCCTTGCCGCCGTGAATTTCGATCGATCCGGCGCCGGACGGCGGGCTCATCATGGCGCCGAGATGCATGGCGCAAAAATTCAGGCCGAAGTCGCCGGCAAGCTCGCGCCCGATCGCCTCCAGAAGGCCGCGGTTGCCGCCGTGGCCGTTGATGGCGACGAGATTGCGCGCCGGCAAGGCCCGCACGATCTCGCCTGCCACCTCGCGCAGGAGCGCGGCCATGGTTGCGACCGAAAGCGAGATCGTTCCGCTCGCCCAGGCATGCTCGCGCGACAGGCCGAGCGGCAACGCCGGCAATTGCCAGAGATCGTAGGTGTCGCCCCAGCGGGCGACGATCGCCGCGGTGAACGCCTCGGCCAGCACCGTGTCGGTGTTGAGCGGCAGGTGCGGCCCGTGCTGTTCGAGCGACCCGATCGGCAGGCACAGCACCGCATTCGCGTTCACGACCCGCGCCGCCTCGAATGAGGTGAGTTCGGCAATGCGCCGCTTGTTCTGCCGCTCCATCGCGCTAGCCGGTGATCATGCGCATCAAGACGCGATCCCGGAGGACGAAATGGTGGAACAGGGCCGCGCCGATGTGCGCGCAAACGAGCGCCGCAATCGCAAATCCGAGGAGCCGGTGAAGCGCGAAAAGCTGTTCGGAGAACGCCCGGTCCTCCGGCCAGATCGGCGGCAATTCGAACAGCCAGAACACGCCGATCGGCGCGCGATAGGCCGAGGTCGCGATCCAGCCGATCAGCGGCTGCCCGATCAAGAGCACGTAGAGCGCCCAGTGCGTTACGTGCGCCGCCGCGCGCTGAATCGCCGGAATCTCCGCCGGCAGCGGCGCCGGCGGGTTTTGCAGCCGCCAGACCAGCCGCACCAGCACGATCGGCAGCAGGATGGCACCGATCGAGCGGTGCAGATTGAACAACAGGTCCTGGATGGGGCCGGAATCGAGCCGCACCATGATCAGCCCGAACGGGATCATGCTCAGCACCAGAACGGCGACGATCCAGTGCAGGACGCGCGCGGTCAGCGTATAGGCAGGCGCAAGGTTGTCCGGCACGGCGTGCCCCCGACGTTCCGCAATGCCGGGGTTATCCTAGCGGGCGAGCTCGGCCACCCCCCGCGCGGCATTGGGGTCAGTCAACGACACAATCAGATGCCCGAGCTGATGTCCAGCGCGCGCCGCCTTGGCCGCGAGATAGCGGGCGTTCTCGGCCGTGATCGGCGCCTCGATCGGCATGCGGTCGGTGATCTCGATGCCGGCCTTGGTGAGCCCGTCGAGCTTGGCCGGGTTGTTGGTGAGCAGCACGATGCGCCGGCAGCCGAGCATCTCCAGCATGCGCGCGGCGACCCCGTAGTCGCGCTCGTCGTCGTCGAAGCCGAGCGTGGTATTGGCGTCCACCGTATCGAGGCCGGCGTCCTGCAGCTGATAGGTGCGCAGCTTGTTGCCGAGCCCGAGCCCGCGGCCTTCCTGCGCCAGATACAGGATGATGCCGCCGCCGATCTCGTCCAGCCGCGCAATCGAAAGCCGCAACTGGTCGCCGCAGTCGCAACGCCGCGACCCGAACACGTCCCCGGTGAGACAGGCCGAGTGCAGCCGCACCGGCACCGGCTCCTCGAAATTCGGCTCGCCCACGATGATCGCCACCGAAGTTTCCCCGAGCGCATCGGAGAAGGCCACGAAGCGCGTGCGCGTGCCGGTGTTGAGCGGGATCGGCGCCTCGCCCATCATGCGCAGGGTGCGGATCATGTCCCGCCGGTAGCGCGCCACGGCGTCCGCTTCGATGGTGACCAGCGGCGGATCGAACTGCGCCGTGGGTGCGATGCCGGCGTCGATTGCAAGCACGGCCGGCAACCCCTGCGCCAGCTTCGCCAATTGGATCGCGGCGGCAGCGACTTCGCCGGCAGGTTCCGCCTGCGGCACCTCATCGAGGTCCGGATCGGTGACCAGCGCGAGCAGAGCATCGGGGCTCGTCTCACGCGTCAGCGAAACGGCCATCGGCCCGTTGGTGTCGAAACCGAGCGCGTTGGCGCGGCGCGGCGACAGCACGAGCTTCGGCCGGCGCGGCGCGCACAGTTCATGGAACGCGTTGAGCCGGCCTAAGTCGATGCCGTCGACCGGCAGCACCAGCAGTGTCTCGCTCCTGCCTGAGATGATCAGCGGCCGCCGCGCACGGAATTCGGCCACACCTCGAACTACGCCGACCTGTTCGCGAGTTCCGAACAGGGCGCCAATCGAATTTGCGTCGCCCATATGTGATTAAACGCCTTTCGCCCTGACTGGATAGTCGCAAGCTAGAACACCGATCACCCCGCTGGCGTTCCCCCGACCAACAGGGCGTGTAGGTCATGCGGGGATATTTGGATATAATTGTGTCCGCGCAAGTCACGTGCGCTTGAAAAAGTTTGGCGCGCCAAATCAAGGGCCGGACGAAGAAATTCGGCGCGATGAAGATTTGTTCAGGAAACCGAGCGTGGGTGACGACTGGGACTCGGTGCCCGATTTGATCCGCAATTCCGCCGCGGAGCTGCCGGCCCGCTGGCGGGCCGTGTTCGGCCCGTTGCAGCGCGCGGCGGCCGACGGCCTTGTGGTGGTGGGCCAGCTTGGGCAGTCGCTCGATGGCCGCGTCGCCACCGACAGCGGCCATTCGCATTACATCAACGGCCCGGCGGGGCTCGCCCACCTGCATCGCCTGCGTGCGGTGGTGGACGCGGTTGTGATCGGCGTCGGCACCGCGCTCGCCGACGACCCGCAACTGACGGTGCGCCGTGTCGCCGGCCCCAATCCGGCGCGGGTGGTGATCGACCCGGCGGGCCGGCTGCCGGCAAGTGCGCGGCTGTTCGCGCGTGACGGGGTTCGGCGGCTGGTCATGACGGTGCAAGGGGCCGCTCCGCAGCTTCCGCCCGATGTCGAAATCGTGCCGCTGCCGGCGGTGCAAGGCCGTATTGCGGCCGCCGACATTCTGCGCGCGCTCAGGCAGCGCGGCCTCCGCCGCATCCTGATCGAAGGCGGGGCGGAAACGGTGTCCCGCTTTCTGGCCGACGGGTGCCTTGATCGGCTGCACGTGGTCATGGCGCCGATCATCATCGGCAGCGGTCGGCCGAGCCTCAATCTGCCGTCGATCGCACGCATGCACGAGGCGCTGCGGCCGCCCATGCATGTGCATCTTCTCGACGACGAAGTGCTGTTCGATTGCGACTTGAGCGCTCAGCGCCGGCCGGTCGGCGTCGCGAACACGTCAATGTGACCGATCTCGATCGACAGGCGGCCGGCGGCCGCCTGCTCGCGCCGAAGCGCAAGCCAGGCCGCGATCTCCGGCGCCGGCCGCCGGCCGACCTCGCGCGCGGCACCGGCCCAGCTTTCCAGGATCTGGATTTCGATCTCTTGATCCTGTGATCCGAAGCGCCAGTCGGCGGTGTCGTGGGTGACCGCGTAGCCGACCGCCGCAAGCCGCGCCAAAAGTTGCTGCGCGGCATCCGGGCCGAGCGCCGGCCCGAATCCCTGGTCGCGTCTGTGGAATGCGCCCGCCGCCGCGAGCACTGCGGCATCCCGCGCATCGGGGGGCTTCACTTGCACCCGGCCATCCACCGTCAGCGCCGCATAAAGCGGCAGTTTGCGGGCGGCGAGTTCCACCACAAAGCGCTCAAGCCAGGATTCGGACACCAGATCGAGCAGGGCCGAAGTGGTCACCAGATCCACCGGCCCGTCGAGCGCCGCTTCGAGATCGCGCACAAGATCGATCGCCGCGGTGACCACCGTCGCCCGCTCGTGCTGCGCCGTGGCCGCGCGCGCCAGCAGGCCGAGGTCGTTGTCCACGAGCTTCCAGTGCTGCCGCGCCGCAAGCCGCGGCGCGAGCGCCCGCAAAGTGGAGCCGGTGCCGCAGCCGAGATCGACGATGGCGAGCGATGTTCGGCCGGCGAAGGCCGCGCTGACCGCATCGAGCACCGTGCGGCTGCGCGCTTGCGCATCGTAGGGCTCGCGCAGCGCAAGCCAGTCGGCGGTGAACGCGCTCATGCGGCCGCCTCGATCGCGTCGGCGAACAGCCTTGCGGAATCCTTCCACGTCGGCAGGCGCGCGGCCGCCGCGCGCGCCGCCGCGGCAAGCCGCCCCCGCGCGTCGCGACTTCCGATCAGCCGGCGCAGCGCCTCGGCCAGCGCCGCAACGTCGTCCGGCGCAACCAGGATGCCGGTCCCCTCGGGCACCGTATCTGGCACGGCCCCGCCTGTGGTTCCGATCACCGGCAACCCATGCGCGATGGCGTCCGCAAAGGCCATGCCGTAGCCCTCATAGCGCGAGGCCAGCACGAACAGGTCGGCGGCGGCATAAAGCCCGGCGAGCCGCTCGGCCGGCACCGCGCCGAGCACCGCGATGCGCGGGGTAAGCTGCAGCGCGGCGATTTGCCTGTTGATCTGCATCGCCGTTGCCGGGTCGCGCGCGTCGCCGGCGATGGTGAGCCGCCACGGCAAATCGGCAACTCTGGCAAGCGCCGCGATCAGCACGTCGTAGCCCTTGCGCGGCACGAGCGAGCCGACTGCCAACAGCCGCACGATACCATCTGTGCTCCCCGGCGCAGGCGCCGCCGGATCGCTTCCCGGCGGCGCGACCGTGATGCGCTCGGGCGGAACGTCGTAGTCCGCCGCCAGCACGCGCGCGGTGGCGGGGCTGGTGACGATGACGCGCCGCGCAAACGACAGCGCCGCCCGCTCGCTCGCGCGAAATTTTTCCGCTTCCGCTGCCGGCAGACCGGATTCCAACGCCAGTGGATGATGCACCAGCGCCACGAGCGGATTGCGCGCGTGCAGCGCGGCTGCCGCCTCCGGCAAGGCGCCGAGCGCAAGCCCGTCGATCACGACCGGGCAGCCGACCGGCGCCTGGCGCAGCCGCGCCGCTGCGGCCGCGCGCAAGGCCGCGTCGGCGTTGGGAAAGCCGTCGCCGAGATCGATCACATCCACCGTCCAGCCGAGCGCGCGCAATTCCTCGATGATGCGCCGGTCGTAGGCGTAGCCGCCGGTCGGCGTGGCGAGATCGCCGGGCACCGCGAACGCCAAATGCCTCACCACAACGGCGCCTCGTAGAAAGCCCGCGCCACATGCGATTCCGCGATCGTCACGCGGATGGCCTTAAGCTCGCGACCGTTGCGGCCGAGCTTTCCCGCGCGCGCCGCCTCGGCGAGGCGGTCATAGACGTAGCGGGTGAGAAACTCGGTCGTCGTGTTGACGCCGCGAAATTGTTCGAGCTCGTCGAGGTTGCGATAGTTGAGCGGGGCCAGCACGGCCTTCAGCGCCTCGTGCGCGCGGCCGATATCCACCACCACGCCGTTCTCGTCGAGCGCCTCGGCCAGAAAACAGGCATCGACCACGAACGTTGCCCCATGCAGCGCCTGCGCGGGCCCGAACAGCGCGCCGCGGAACGAATGGGCGATCATGATGTGGTCGCGGACCTCGACGGCGAACAAGCAGCCCTCCTAGTAATCGATACGTTGGCACAGAATGCCGCTGTTGGGCTGAAAAATTTCCGGCAGCCGGGCCGGAAGTTCTGCAAATTTCACCGCGGGGGCGAACAGCACATCAAGACGCGGATCGGCAGTGAAGGCGAGCGCCGCCTCAAGCCGCGCCCGCGGCGTCCAGCTCGCGCGATGCGACGGCGCCACCTTGCCGACCTGGCTGGAAACGAGCTTCAGGCGCCGGCTGTGAAAAGCCCCGCCGAGCGGCACCGGCACCTCGCCCGCGCCGTACCAGCTCAACTCCAGCACGGTCGCCTCGTCGCGGGCGAGATTGAGCGCGGCTGCAAGCCCCGCCGCGGTGGCGCTTGCATGCACGACGAGATCGCATTCCGTCGGTGCGGTCTCCGGCGCGGCAAATTGCACGCCGAGCGCGCGCGCCACCTCCGCCCGCGCCGGGTTGATGTCGATAAGCGTGACCTCCACCTCGGGCACCGTGCGCAGGCACAGATATCCGACCAGTGCGCCGACCACCCCGGCGCCGACCACGGCGATGCGGTCGCCGTGGCGCGGCGCGGCGTCCCAGACCGCATTGAGCGCCGTCTCCATGTTGGCAGCGAGCACCGCACGCTCGGGCGCAACCCCTTCCGGCAGCGGCACCGCGGAGACGGCCGGAATGTCGAAGCGGTCCTGGTGCGGGTGCAGCGCGAACACGTCTCGGCCCTGCAATTCGCGCGGGCCCGCCTCCACGCGCCCGACCACCGCATAGCCGTACTTGACCGGAAACGGGAACTCGCCGGCCATGAACGGGCCGCGCATGCGTTTGTGTTCGCTTTGCGGCACGCGCCCCGCGAACACCAGCGATTCCGTTCCGCGGCTGATCGCCCCGTACCGGGCGCGCACCCGCGCCATGCCGTCCTGCGGCGGCGCAAGGGTCTCTTCGCGCAACTCGGCGTGGCCGGGCGCCACGTACCAGAGCGCGCGCGCAACAGTGTTGTGATCGGGTGCCACCCGCGGATCCCTGACAATCCCTTGGCCTGCCAAACTCGCTCCCCTATTATTTGCACGGGCTGGCGGGAGATCGGAAGCCGACTTGCTGCAACGTTCAACTCACGACCTTGCGTGCCATGCCGCCGCAAGCCCGTCGCTCACCGCGCGTCGCGCCCTGTTTGCCGCGCTGGTGTCGATTACCATCATCGGCCTCCTCGGCCTGATGGCCTATGCGCTGTCCGCCGGCGGTTTTGGCCTGCTCGATGCGCTGGTCCTGTTCTGTTTTGCCGTCACGTTGCCGTGGACGGTGATCGGCTTCTGGAATGCGGTGATCGGGTTCCTCGTCATGCGGTTCGCCCGCGACGCGGCGGAGGCGGTGACGCCGGTTGCGGCGCGCATCCGCGGCGACGAGCCGATCACCGCTGCAACCGCGATCCTGATGTGCATCCGCAATGAGCCCCCAGGGCGCGTGATTCGCAACATCGAGCCGATGATGGCCGATCTGGTGGCGGCCGGCGTTGCCGATCGGTTTCACGTCTACGTGCTGAGCGACACCGGCGACCCGGATATCGCTGCGGCGGAGGCGGCGCAGTTCGGCGCGCTCGCCGCACGCTGGCGCGGTCGCATCCCGCTCACCTACCGGCGGCGCGAGAAGAACACCGGATTCAAGGCCGGCAACATCCGC
>DATLYX010000035.1:0-13017 GCA_035574295.1 Xanthobacteraceae bacterium | reverse complement strand
GTCGTTGTCGGGAAAACCGCCGACCTCGACCTCGCCAGTCTCGCCCGGCGGCAGGCGGCGGCCATCCGCGTCCACGATCGCGAGCGCATGATAGGCGAGCGGGCGGCCGACGGTGCCGTGCCGGCGCTGATCGCCATTGATCGCCGCGATCCAGCCGGTTTCGCTCGAACCGTAGCCCTGCGCCACCGGAATGCCGAAACGGGCCTCGAAGCGGCGCCATTCCTCAACGGTAAGCGGAGCCGAGCTTGACGTGATGTAGCGCAGCGACGGCAAGTCGTCGCGTCGAACCTGGTCGTCGCCGTTGAGCAGCAGATTGAGCGTGGTCGGATTGCCGGTGGCGATGGTCGCCCGGTGCCGGCGGATGTGGTCGAAGAACCGGCTGCGTGAAAAGCGGCGGCCCAGAATCAGGGTGGCGCCGCACAAAAGCGGCGGCACCGCGCTCAAGGTCTGCGCCGAGCACCAGTTGAAGGAGCGGTAATCGTAGATGCGGTCGTCCGCCGTTATTTTGAACCCTTCGGCGGTGGGCGGCGCGTTGGCGAGCAGCTCGCGGAAGCTCAGCACCACGCCCTTCGGCCGCTCACGCGTGCCGGAGGTGAACAGGATCACCGCGTCGTCGGTCGGGCGCGCGGGAACACTCACGTCATGCGGAGCATGTCGCTCCAATGCAGCAAACAGCGTCTCGGAGGCCGGCTGATCGAGGACGCCGAGCGGAATGCGCGGCGTCGCCACCTGCGCGAGCAGTCCGTCGAGCTGCAGGCCGGCCTCGTAAAACACCAGCTTCGGTCTCAGGCGCGCAAAAATATTGTCGAGTTGGTTGCGGTTCATCTCCACGTGCACGGTGCAGATCGTGGCGCCGTAGGCCATCACGCCGAAGTAGCAGACGAGGTGCTCGATTGAATTATTCGAGAGCAGCGCAACGCGGTCGTTCACTCCGAGGCCCTGCGCCTGCAGAAACGCCGCCATGCGCCGGGTGCATTCGCGCAAAGCGGCGTAGCTCAACGCGCGGCCGTCCTCGGCGGAAACGATGAACGGCTTGTCCGGGTGGCGCGCCGCGGCCCGGTCGATCCACCGGCGCAGCAGTTGCGGACCGGCCTCGTTTGCGGGCGGCGGCTCTGGTATGGTCATGGGTGCAATTGTCGAGTTTTGCGGGTCGCAAGACAAGAACCGCCCGAGGGAAGCCCCCATGGCAGCCAACATCAATCAAAGTCCCTTCACCACCCGGCCCGAGATCGAGGGCACGTTCGGCGTCGTCGCCTCCACCCACTGGATTGCAACCGCGGTGGGCATGGGAATTCTTGAGCGGGGCGGCAATGCGTTCGATGCCGCGGTGGCCACCGCCTTTACGCTGCAGGTGGTGGAACCGCACTTGAACGGGCCGGGCGGCGACGTGCCGGCGATCATCTACGATACGCGCAGGCGCAAGGTGGAGGTTGTGTGCGGCCAGGGGCCGGCGCCGGCGCGCGCGACCATCGCCCATTACAGGAAGGAAGGCCTCGACATGGTGCCGGGCACCGGCCTGCTCGCCGCCTGCGTGCCGGGCATGTTCCAGACTTGGATGCTGCTGTTGCGCGACTACGGCACGATGCGCGTTGCGGACGTGCTGTCGCCGGCGATCGGCTATGCGCAGAACGGACATCCGCTGGTCGAGCGCGCGAGCGCGACCATTGCGACCGTGCAGGATTTGTTCCGCGAGCACTGGCCGACATCGGCGGCGATCTATCTGCCGAACAACAAGGTGCCGGAAACCGGATCGCTGTTCTGCAACAAGACGCTGGCCACGGCCTACACCCGCGTGCTGAAGGAGGCCGAGAGCGCGGGCGGCGACCGCGAGCGGCAAATCGAGCGCGCGCTGAAGGTCTGGACCGAAGGGTTCGTGGCCGAAGCGATCGACAGCTTCTGCCGCACGCAGGAGATCATGGACACGAGCGGGGAACGGCACCGCGGCGTACTCACCGGCGAAGACATGGCGCGCTGGCGGCCACGCATCGAGCCGCCGCTCACCTACGACTACGGCCGCTATACGGTGTGCAAGACCGGACCATGGGGCCAGGGGCCGGTAATGCTGCAGCAGCTCGCGCTGCTGAAAGGATTTTCCCTCAACGGACTCGACGTGACCGGGCCGGAGTTCATCCACCTCGTGGTCGAGTGCGCGAAACTCGCCTATGCCGACCGGGAGAAATTCTACGGCGACCCGGATTTCGTCGAAGTGCCTATGGCGACGCTGCTCTCGGACGCCTACAACGCGGAACGGCGCAAGCTCGTCACCGACAAGGCCTCGCTCGAACAACGGCCGGGCTCGGTGGAAGGCTTCGGTGCGGTGGTCAAACTTCGGCGCGAGGACGGCCAGCGCGCCGGGGCCGCCGCGCTCGGCGCCGGCGAGCCGACGGTGGGGCGGCTCGGCGAGATGCGCGGCGACACCGTGCATTTCGACGTGATCGATCAGGCCGGCAACATGGTGTCGGCCACGCCCTCGGGCGGTTGGCTGCACTCCTCGCCGGTGATCCCGGAGCTTGGCTTTTGTCTCGGCACGCGGGCGCAGATGTTCTGGCTCGAAGAAGGACATCCGGCTTCGCTCGCGCCGGGCAAGCGCCCACGCACCACGCTCTCGCCGACGCTCGCGCTGCGCGACGGCGAGCCCTACATGGCCTGGGGCACGCCGGGCGGCGATCAGCAGGATCAGTGGACCACGCAATTCTTCTTGCGGCACGTGCACGCCAACATGAACATGCAGGAGGCGATCGACGCGCCGGCCTGGCACACCGAGCACTTCCCGATCTCGTTCTGGCCGCGCACGGCGCGTCCCGGCGTGGTGCAGGTGGAAGGCCGCGTGCCGAAGGCGACGCGCGAGGAGCTTGCGCGGCGCGGGCACATCGTCGAGGTGGAGCCGGACTGGTCGGAGGGACGGCTCACCGCGGTCTCGAAAATCGGGCCGCGCCGCCGCGCCGCCGCCAATCCGCGCGGCATGCAGGGCTATGCCGCGGGGCGGTGACCATGGTGACTTCCGCCATCGTTGCCGAGAATGCCGCCAAGCTGTTTCTGGACGGCTCGGTGGTGGCGTTCCGGCAGCTTAACCTTGCAGTGCGCGCGAACGAGATCATGTGCATCGTCGGCCCGAGCGGCTGCGGCAAGACCACGTTGTTGCGCTGCATCGCCGGCCTCACCGACATCAGCTCCGGCTCGCTGCTCGTGCATGGCAAGCCGGTCGCCGGACCGCCGGACGGAGTCGCCATGGTGTTCCAGCATTTCGGGCTCTTGCCGTGGAAGACAGTGTACGACAATGCGGCCTTCGGCCTTGCAATGGCGCAGGCCCCGGCCGATCTCGTCCGTGAGCGGGTCGCGCACTACCTCGATCTCGTAGGGCTTGTCGGATTCGAGAGGCATTATCCCTATCAGCTCTCCGGCGGCATGCAGCAGCGGGTGGGGCTTGTACGCGCGCTGGTGATGAACCCCTCCGTTCTGTTGATGGACGAACCGTTCGCGGCGCTTGATGCGCAGACGCGCGAAATCCTGCAGGAGGAATTGCTGCAGCTCATGGAGCGGCCCGAGGAGCGCAAGACCGTGGTGTTCATCACCCATTCCATCGACGAGGCGATCCTGCTCGGCGATCGCATCGCCGTGATGAGTGCGCGGCCGGGGCGGATCAAGGAAATCCTCGATGTGCCGTTCGGCCGGCCGCGCGAGGTGGACGCCATGCGGCTCGATCCGCGCTTCGGCGAAATCCGTCAGCACATCTGGCACCAGTTGCACACGGCGAAGCCGGAGCGGGTCCGGGCGCCGCGGGAGGTCGCGTGATGCCGCGCGCCCCCGCGCTTGACCTGTGGTCTCCCCTCCCCCCGCGAGCGAAGCGAGCGGTGGGGAGGGCTCGGGGGTGGGGGGTCGCGCTGCAAATGCGAATTTTGGTCGAGCAGCCCCCCACCCGGCGCGTCGCCTTCGCTTTGCTTCGGCGCCGCGCCACCCTCCCCACCGCTTCGCGGGGGGAGGGTTGGAGCGCGTCGAACGCGCCCAAAGGAAAAGCTGCATGAGCACTATCGAACATGCGCGAACCGATCAGCTGAGCGCCGTGGAAGAGCAGCGCGCGCTCGATGCCGACCGCGCGCGTGCCGAGCGCGTTGCGGCGGAACGTCGGCGACGCACGCAGGTGCAGAATTTCGTGATCCGCGTGATCTCGCTCGCGATCGCGCTGGCGCTGTGGCAGATCGCGGGCCTGAGCGTCGATCCGGTGCTGTTCACGACCCCGACCAAGGTGGCGGTCGCCGCCGTCGACATGGTGACCAGCGGGGAATTGTGGTTCGCGCTGTGGCCGAGCCTGATCGTGCTGGCGATGGGACTGACTCTCGCCATCGTATTCGGCACCTTGATCGGGCTGGCGCTGGCGCGGTTCCACATCCTCGATGTCGGGGTGATGGTTTACATCACCTTCCTCTATTCGATCCCGTCGGTGGCGCTGGTGCCGCTGATCGTGCTGTGGGCCGGATACGAGACCACCGCCAAGGTCATCATCCTGTTCCTGTTCGCGTTCTTCCCGATGGTGATCAATACCTACCAGGGCGTCAAAGCGGTGGATCCGAAGCTGCTCGAAGTGGGCCGCGCGTTCCGCTGCACCGAGCGCCAATTGTGGGGCAACATCGTGCTGCCGGCGGCGCTGCCGTTCATCGTCACCGGCATCCGGCTCGCGGTCGGGCGCGGCATGATCGGCATGGTGCTCGCCGACCTCTACACCGCGATCTCCGGCATCGGGTACCTGATCGTGCGCACCGCGAGCACGTTCCAGGTCGA
This sequence comes from Xanthobacteraceae bacterium, assembly GCA_035574295.1. Taxonomy (GTDB): domain Bacteria; phylum Pseudomonadota; class Alphaproteobacteria; order Rhizobiales; family Xanthobacteraceae; genus PNAI01. The sequence continues at coordinate 8,241 of DATLYX010000035.1, read as the reverse complement.
CAAGATGTTCGTGCCGATCGTGACGCTCGGGCTGCTCGGCGTCACGCTGACCGCGCTCTTGCGCATGGCGGAGAAGCGCGTCGCGCCGTGGACCGCGGCGGCGCAGGAAGACTAGGCTGGCTGTCAAAAACAAGGTCTCGGAGGAAAAATCATGCGAACGAGTCAACGTAATGCATCGCTGGTTGCGGCGTGTGGCATCCTTGCCCTGGCGACGGCGGATTTGGCGAGCGCGCAGAGCGCGCCGAACTGCCCGACCATGCGCAAGATCAACGTGGGCGTTTCGGTGGCGCCGCCGAACGTGGTGCACACCACGCCCTATGTGGCGAAAGAGCTCGGCTTCTTCGCCAAGCGCTGCATCGATGCCAACATCATCCAGTTCGAGGGCGGGCAGTCGCAGACCGCGAACGTTGCGGCGGCGCAAGGCACGGCCATCGTCAGTGTCAGCGATGTGGCGATCGGGCGGGGCCTGAAGGTGCAGCAGATCTGGGGTCTCGCCCCGCGCATGCCGCAGGCCTATGTGGTGCAGGAAGGGATCAAGACCGCCGCCGATCTGAAGGGCAAGCGGCTTTCGGCCACCGGCGGCGGCGTCGGCGGCTTCAACTGGCGCATGGGCCGCGAGGTGCTGAAGACCGCCGGGCTCACGGTCGAGGACGCGCAATTCATCCCTTCGCCCACCGCCGGCCGCCTCCCCGGCCTGATCGCCAACCAGATCGACGGCGTCGCGCTGCACCCAGAAGACGTGTTCCTCGCCAAGAAGCAGAAGCCGACGCTGAATCTTCTGGTGCAGCTCGTCGATCTGATGCCGCTCTACATGTTCAACGCCTACGGCGCCTCGCTCGACTGGATCGCGCGCGACCGCGCGCTCCTGCGCGACACGGTGGCGGCGATGATCGAGGCCAACCGCACGATCTATCGCGACAAGGCCAAGGTGGTGCCGATCATGGTGGAAGCGACCAAGAAGCCGAAGGAAGCGGTGGAGTATGCGTGGGACGTGGAGACCAAGAATTGCATATGGTCGGTGAACACCGGCTTCGATCCCAAGCGCACGCAATGGTCGATCGACAATTCGGTGGCCAACGGCGACGTGCCGGCGGACAGGAAACCGACGGTGGAACAGGTCGCCAATATCAAACTCGCCGAAGAGGCGGTTGAACTCGCCGGCGGCAAGGTGAAAATCGGGAATTGCACGGAGTGATGTCGACCACGTGTCCCGGATGCGGCGCAGCGTGAAGCGAAGCGAAACGGTGCGCCGCTGAGCCGGGACCGTTCCAAGCCCAAGCGCGTAACGATCCCGGGTCTGCAGCGCACCACTTCGCTTCGCTCCGAGCTGCGCTGCGCCCGGGAAGATTTGGAGATTGATCATGAACGAACAGCCGCGCCGGCCGCTCGGGCCGCAACCGTGGGAAGTTGTCCGCAGCAAGCTCGATCAGTCGCTGCCGTTCGCGAACATGCGCGGCACGCCGTACTATCGCGACGCGGTGTACGAGCAGTTCTCGCCGGCCGAATACGCACGCCGCTACGCGGCGCTGCGCGAGAAGATGCGCGCGCACCGGCTCGACGCCATCATCGTGCCGGGCGGGCCGAGCCACTGGAGCTTCGGCGGCGGCATGCTGTGGCTGACCGGGCACTGGGAATGGCACGCGCTGTGCTGCTACGTACTGGTGCCGCTCGAAGGCGAGCCGACGTTGATCTACTCGATGGGCGGCACGCATGCGGAAGCCGTGCGGCGCAACGTCGAGGTGGCGGTCAAGGACGTGCGCCACAGCCGCAACGGCCGCTACGCCGAGGTGATGGTGGAGCGGCTGCGCGAATTGAAGCTGGAGCGCGGGCGGATCGGGCTGATGGAGATCGACCCGCGGCACGGCGACTACCTGCCGGTCAACCAGTACAACGTGCTGCGCGAGAGCCTGCCCGAGGTGGAGCTGGTGTTCACCAAGGGGTTCCTGCACGATCTTCTCGTGGTGCACAGCGCGGAAGAGCTCGCCTGCATCCGCAAGGCGGGCAAGCTCTGCGAGGCTGCGATGAACGCCATGGTCGCGCGCGCGCGACCGGGCGTCAAAGAATATGAACTTCGTGCCGCAGCCGGCGCCGCCATTCTCGAAGGCGGCGGCGACATCGATTTTCTCATCATCGGCTCCACCTCGATGCACAATCCGTCGCTGATCTTCGGCAACCCGCGCCCCTCGGCCCGGGTGCTGCAGCAGGGCGACATCATCAACATGGAGCTTGCCGCCGGATACCGCGGCTATACCGCGCAGATCGGCTCGCCGATCACCATCGGCAAGCCGACCGACATGGTGAAGCGGTTCTGGGAGGAGATCACGCTGCCGGGGTATGAGCGCATCGTGAAGGAAATCCGGCCGGGCAATACCTGCGAGGCGATCCGGCAGGCAAGCAGGTTCTTCCGCGACAAGGGTTATCAGTCGCGCCCCACGCAATGCCACGGCATCGATCTCGTGACCGACAATCCGCACATCTCCGCCGAGCACGTCGCGGGGACCGAGGCCGACATGGTGCTCAAGCCCGGCATGGTGATCATGGCGGAGCCGAACCCGATCACGCCGGACGGCATGTTCGGGATCTTCCTCGGCCACACCTTCATCGTCACCGCAGATGGTCATGAGTGCGTGGATAGGTTTCCGCTCGAGATTGCCGTGGCCGGCGGCTGAGCGAGGCAGGCAAAAATCCGCGCGCACGGCCGCAGCCTGTGGCACACTCGGCGCGGCATGAGATGGACGCGACCTCCGCGATGAGCGCCGATAACAAGACGCGATCGAATTCGCCGTTCTGGCAGTTTTCGATCAAGTTCTATGCCGTGCCGGGCGTGGCGCCGGCGTGCATCCGGCTGCAGGACGAAGCCGGAGTCGATGTCAACGTCCTGTTTTTCCTGCTCTGGAATGCCAGCCAAGGTCGAAGCCTGAGTGAAGCCGAGGTGCAGCAGGCCGACCACGCGGTCGCCCCCTGGCGCAGCATCACCGTGATTCCGCTGCGCGAGATACGCCGCACCTTGAAGACCGCGCAGTCAATCGTGGACCGGGATGCAGCCGAATCGTTTCGCAACCGCATCAAGCAGGCGGAGCTGGAAGCGGAGCGGCTGGAGCAGGAGGCGCTCTTTACCCTGGTCAAGACAGGCCGCTTCGGCAGGGCGGGCGCGGTGCCGCTCGATGCGGCCCGCGCGAGCATCGCCGCCTACGAGGCGCTCTTGCGTCCGCTTCCGCGCGAACCGCTCGATACCATCCTTGCGGCGTTTGCGAAGCATTGCAGCAGCGGGTAAACCGGGCAAGCAGGGGGATATGGATGGACGACAAGACTCCGCGGCGGTTGGTGGTCGGAATTTCCGGCGCTTCCGGTACGATCTACGGTGTGCGGCTGCTGGAAGTGCTGAAAGCCACCGACATTGAGACGCACCTCGTGATGAGCAAGTCGGCAGAGATGACACTGGTCTATGAAACCGACTATAAACCGAAAGACGTGCGGGCGCTCGCCAAGGTTAACCATTCCGTCGCCGACATCGGCGCCTCGATTTCGTCCGGCTCGTTCCCCACCATGGGCATGATTATCGTGCCGTGTTCTATTCGCACCATGAGCGAGATTGCGACCGGTGTCACCAGCTCGCTGCTCTCGCGCGCCGCCGACGTGGTGCTGAAAGAGAAACGGCGGCTCGTCCTGGCGGTACGCGAGACGCCGCTGCACGGCGGCCACCTGCGCACCATGGCGACGCTGGCCGACATCGGCGCGGTGGTGGCGCCGATCGTGCCGGCGTTCTACAACCGGCCAAAGACGATCGATGACATCATCAATCACACGATTGGCCGGCTGCTCGATTTCTTCGGGGTCGAGACCAAGATCGTCAAACGCTGGAAGGGCGGGCCGGCGGAGGAGTGAAGATTTGCTCATCCGTCATCGCCGGGCTATGCCCCGCGATCTCGCTCGGGCGAGCGAGGCGGCGCCAATTGAACGGGATCACCGGGACCCGGCGCTTTTGCGCCGGGCCCGGTGATGACGACGAAAACGGGAGGACGTCATGGACCAGAAGACCTACGACATCGGCATGAAAATGCGCCGCATGGTGCTCGGCGACGAATATGTGGATCGCGCCATGCAGAATGTTGACGATTTCAACCGCGATTTTCAGCGCATCGTCACCCAATATTGCTGGGGCGAGGCATGGGGGGACGATACGCTGAAGCCGCGCGAGCGGTCGATTTTGAACCTCGGCATGATCGCGGCGCTCGGCAAGATGGAGGAATTTCAGACCCACGTGCGCGGTGCGCTGCGCAACGGGCTCACCCCGAACGAAATCCGCGCCGTGCTCACCCAGATCGCGGTCTATTGCGGCATCCCGGTGGGCGTCGATTGCTTCCGCGTAGCCAAGCCGATCGTGAACGAATACCAGAAGGGGAAGAAATAGCGAACTCCTGTCGGCGTGAGACGGGGTTGGTTACGCGCAAGTCACGCCGCCGCACAAGGTGGAGCGCAATCGCATTGGCATATCCTCCTGAAGGGGGAGGTACGGTTTAAATGCAATCGCCCTTGCCGCAAGGGGGATGGAACACAACGGTTGACGCGCGCGGCGTCCCGGACAAGTGGTAGAGTCAATTCGATGCTTGACCAGGCGAATACGCGCCGCGGGGGCGGCAGGACAACCGGACCCGCGCTCGACTTTCAGCAGCACCTGGCGGCGCTCGAAGCGCAGGGGCTGCTCGTGCGCGTCGAGCGGCCGATCGACAAGGACACCGAGCTGCATCCGCTCGTGCGCTGGCAGTTCCAGGGCGGGTTGCCGGAGGAGAAGCGGCGCGCGTTCCTCTTCACCAATGTCGTCGATGGACGTGGACGGCGCTACGACATGCCGGTTGCGGTCGGGGCGCTCGCGGCGTCGCCGCAAATCTACGCGGTCGGCATGGGGCGACCGGTAGACGAAATTGGCGCGGCGTGGCTGCATGCCGTTGCCAACCCGATCGCGCCCGTAACGGTGCTGTCGCCGCCGTGCCAGCAGGTCGTCATCACCGGCGATGATCTGCGCAAGCCGGACGGCGGACTCAAAATTCTGCCGGTGCCGATCTCGACGCCGGGATTCGACTCAGCGCCGTATCTGACCGCGACGCTCTGCGTCACCAAGGATCCGGACACGGGCGTGCGCAACATGGGCACCTATCGCGGCGCGCTCAAAGCCACCGACCGGCTCGGCGTGCGCATGGCCTCGCGCGTCGGCGGCGCGGGCGGCTATCTGCACTGGGAAAAATATCGCGCCCGGCGCGCGCCGATGCCCTGCGCCATCGTCATCGGCTGCGCGCCGGTGGTGATGTTCACCGGCCCGCAGAAGCTTGCGATCGACATGGACGAGATGGGGGTCGCAGGCGCGCTCGCCGGCGCGCCGATCCGCACGGCGAAATGCGTCACCGTCGATCTTGAAGTACCGGCGGACGCGGAGATCGTGATCGAGGGGTTGATCGATCCCGAACTGCTCGAACCGGAGGGGCCGTTCGGCGAAAGCCACGGCTATGTGGCGCTTGAAGACTACAACATGTCCATGCAGGTGACCGCGATCACGCACAAGCGGTCGCCGGTGTTCGTCTCGATCGTGAGCCAGGTGACGCCGAGCGAGTCGAGCGTGATCAAGAAGGTGGCCTACGAGCCGATGTTCCTGTCCCACCTGCGCGACCGGCTCGGCATCAAGGGCATCCGCGCGGTGTCGCTGCACGAGCCGCTGAGCAACATAAGGCCGGTCATCTTCCTGCAATACGCGCACGGTGCGGCGCGGAGCGAAGTGTGGCGCGGCCTCGACGGGGCTGCGCACTTCCGCGCCGACTGCGGCAAGGTGTGCGTGGCGGTGAGCGAGGACATCGATCCGACCAATTCGGACGCGGTGTGGTGGTCGATCGCCTATCGCGCGAACCCGATCGAGGACGTTCACATCTTCGGCGGGCGTTCGGGCGGACACGGTCCGAAGTCCGGGCGCCGCGACAACGATTCCACCATGCTGATCGACGCCACGCTGAAGCAGGCGTTCCCGCCGCTGGCGCTGCCGGCACGCGAATATATGGAGCGGGCGCGGAGAATCTGGGAGCAACTGAATCTGCCGCCGCTGTCGCCGCGGCCGCCATGGCACGGCTATCAGCTCGGCGACTGGGATGCGACGTGGGACGAATACGCGCGCCGCGCCGTGTCCGGCGAATGGGAGCAGAGCGGCAAGGAAACTTTTTCACGGCGGCGCGGCGGGCTCAAGCCGGAAACGCCGGTGCGCAACGTGGAAGATGCGGCCAAGAAATTCGACCAATAGCGGGAGCGGATCATGAGCATGGCAGAACGGGTGACGGCCAAGGCGGAGGCGCCGACGGGTCGCAAACTGCGGCCCTACGCGGCGCAGGCGGCGCAGTTTCGCAGCGGCAAGACCACGCCGCGGGAGTTTCTCGAAAACTGCCTTGAGGCCATCGCGCGGCTTGAACCCTCGGTCGGCGCCTTCATCGAGATGAACATCGAGCGGGCGCGGCGCGACGCCGATGCCGCGAGCGCGCGCTGGCGCGGCGGCAAGCCGTTGTCGGCGATCGACGGCATGCCGGTCGGGATCAAGGACATCATCGAGACCGCCGACATGCCGACCGGCCAAGGCTCGCCGCTATGGAAAGGATTCCGCACCCGGCGCGACGCGGCGTCGGTGTTCGCGCTGCGCGAAGCGGGTGCGGTGATCCTCGGCAAGACGTCAACAACGGAATTCGCCGCAAGCCATCCCTGGCCGGGCACGTTCAACCCGCATGACCGGACGCGCTCCCCCGGCGGCTCGTCGAGCGGCTCGGCGGCGGCGGTCGGCGCCGGCATGATCCCGGCCGCGCTCGGCACGCAGGTCGTGGGTTCGATCTTAAGGCCGGCGAGCTATTGCGGCTGCGTCGGCTTCAAGCCGACAGTCGGCGCCATCAATCGCGGCGGCGCCTACGATCAACTGAGCCAGAGCGTGCACGGGTCGCTCGCGGCCAGTCTTGCGGATGCGTGGCTCGTGGTGCGCGCCATCGCGGAACGCGCGGGCGGCGATCCCGGTTATGTGGGGCTGCAGGGCGAGGTGAATTTTGCGCGGCGCGCCAAGCCCGCGCGGCTGGCGCTGCTGGAAACCGGGGGGTGGAAGGAAACCAGCGATGGCGCGCGCAAGGCGTTCGAGGCCGCAAAGCGCCGACTGACGGAGGCCGGCGTTGTGCTCGGGTCGCGCGGCGACGACCCGTTGGTCGAGGCCGCGGAGCGCGAGATGGCGGAGGCGCTGCCGTTGACCCGGCGCATCAACGAGTGGGAGGGCCGCTGGCCGCTCAACACCTATGCCGACACCGACATCGGCAAGCTGAGCGCGCTGTCGCAGGAGCGGCTGCGCAATGCGGTGAACATGACACAGGCCGACTACGCCGCGCTCATCGCACAGCGCGAGCGGGCGCGCGCGGCGTTCGCGAAGGCCGCGGAGAGATACGAGGCGTTCGTCACGCTCTCGGCGACCGGCGCGGCGCCGGTCGGATTTGCGACGACCGGCAATCCGGTGATGAACGCGCCGGCGTCATACCTCGGCGTGCCGGCCATCTCGCTGCCGGTGCTCGCAGACGAGGGATTGCCGCTCGGCCTGCAGCTCATGGGCGGCGCGGGTCGCGATGCCGCGCTGTTCGAGACCGCGGCATGGGTGGTCACGGCCCTCGGCCGGAGCGATCTGATCGGCGCAGGCGAGTAGCACAACCTCCGGTACAAGGCAGGCGACGCATGCGGACCGCACCTTTTACTTAAAGGGGAAGGGAAAGCAAATGCGATCGCCTTGCCCTTTCAGACGGAGGAAAAAGCAAATGCGATTTCCCTGTCGATCAGGGGGAAATGACAAATATCAAGACCAAAAGCGGGCGAATTGAGTGGCTACGGCGGACTCGTAGGATGCCGGTTGCTTCGCAAGGCCCATCGCGCAGGTGAAGCGGCTGCACGACTCGAAGGTTTCGCGCGGGATCGATGCGTCGTAGAAGGGCAGGTCGCGCGCCACGACGTCGGCGATCAATGAAGCCTCGAATTCGGGAAACCATTTGCGGCCGACGTCGGTTGCGAGCTTGACGTCCGCCTTGAGTGCGGCCTGCGCTTTGACCAGCGCGCGCACCGCCGCGGCGGTCTGCGCGGGCGCGCGCTCGACGAAGGCCGCGGTCGTCACCAGCGCCGGGAAGGTATAGCCGAAGGCGGATTTCGGCCCGTCGCCGCGGCGCACGTCGAGCACGACCGTGCCGACGCCGCGGC
>DATLYX010000034.1:0-14932 GCA_035574295.1 Xanthobacteraceae bacterium | reverse complement strand
CAGCGCGTCGATCTGATCCACGATCACGCGCCGCATCTGAGCGGCGTTCTCGGCGGTCTCCTGCGGCAGCTCGAAAATGCCGCGGCGCAATTCGGCGCGCGTGGTCTCGAGCTCGCGCTGGACTTCCGCGGCCATCTGCTTGAGCCCTTGCAGGGTCTCGTTGAAGCTCTGGATGGTGTCGTCGAACAGCGACCGGGTTTCGCGCGCGGCCCGCTCGTGCAGATTGCGCATGGTTTCGCTGGCGCGCTGGCGTTCCTCCTCGGAGATCGAACGCACGATCTCGAACTGCTGGCTGATGGTCTGCGCGCTGGTGCTGCTGGTCTCGGCGACCAGCCGGGCGATCTCCCGCGCCTGGTTGGAGGCGCCGCTCAGCGCCTCCTCCAGCATGCCGGAGAAGCGGCGCAGGCGCTGCTCCAAATCTTCGGTGCGGCTGTCGATCGCGGTGACCAGCGCCTCGAGCGCCGCGCGCCGGTCGGCCAGCGTGGTCTCGGTGCGGCGGTTGCCGGCGTCGATCTGGCTGACCGCCTCGATCAGCTTGCGGCCGTGCGTGTCGAATTGTCCGGCAAGCTGCGACAGATCCGTGAGCACTTTGCTGGTCACGTTGTGGAACGAGGCGATCCGCTCCTCGATCTGGCTGCTGGCCGCGCCGCTGCGCGTGGTGAGCTCGTTCATGGTGACGACGAACTCGGATACGCGGCTGGCAAGCGCGTTTTCCACCGTGCTCATGTTCTGATGCGCGCCGCTCAGCACCTCCTGCAGAAGAGCGTTGGCTTCGCGCAGGCGTTCGAACAGCGTGGTGGTGTCGGCGCGCAGGATATTGTTGGTCTCCATGATCTCCGCGACGCTGGCGGACGCGGCCTGCTTGGACTGCTCGATGGCGGCCTGGGTGCTTTCCTGCAGGCTCTTGAGCGTGCGATTCACCGTGCCGCTGGCGTTCTCGCTCGCCTCGTTGATCATGCGCGCGATCTGTTCGCTGTTGTCCATGAGCGTGCGGGCGAGGCTGACGCCCTGCGCCTCGATGGCCCGAACCGTGTAGTCGGACACCCGGCTCACTTCGGCGGTGAGCTCCTTGCTCTTGTTGCCGAGCGCGGAAACCAGACCGTCGGACTTTTCGTCGAGCAGGCGGGTCATCTCCGCTGCGCGCTGGCCAATGGCGGTGGTGATTTCGTCGGCCTTGCCGACCAGGTTGCGGGCGACGTCGTTGCTCACGCCGACCAGCAGACGCTGCACCTCGGCGGCGCTTTGCTTGAGCGTATTGTTCACGCCGGCGGAGAGGGCGGTGAGCACGCGTTCGGCCTCGGCGGAGTTCGACTTGATCGCATGGGTGATCTGCTCGGAGCGGACTCCGAGCATGTCGGCGGCCGCTTTGCTGTGGGTCTCGATCTGGCCGACGACCGACTCGGCCCGGCCGATCAGAAGCTGCTCCAGCCGCGCGATGCGCGCGTCGAGATTGTCGGTCACCTCTGACGCGCGGGTGCCGAGGGTCTGGTCGATCTGCTCGATGCGGCGGCCGATGGTCTCGGCAAGGCGCGTGCTCTGCGCCTCGAGCGCGGTTGTCGCATCGGCGATGCGGCGGTCGAGCGCGGTGACCACTTCCCTGCCGCCTTCGGACAGGGCGGCGGCGATGTCGGCAGCGCGGGCGGCAAACGCCTCGTTGAGCGACTGCGTGCGGCCGTCGAGCGCCTCCTGAAAGCGCGTGAGCCGCTGATCGAGCGCGGCGGCCACCTCGGAGGTCTTGGAGGCTACCCTGCTGTCGAAGCCCTCGACGTAGGTACGCATCGCCTCGCTCACCTCGTGGGTGCGCTGGCCGAGGCGGTCCACCAGTTCGGTGCCGTAGGTCTTCACCGTGCGGTCGAATTCGACCAGATGGCGGGTGATGAGGTTGCCGAGCGAGGTGGTGTCGCGCTCGATCTTCTCGGTCAGCTCGGTGCCGGTGCGGGTCATCAGCTCGTCGAAACTGTGCAGGCGGGCGGTGAGCATCTCGTTCACCGCATCGCTGCGCGCGCCGAGGACGTTGACGAGTTGCTCGGTGCTGTCGCGGAAGGTCTCGATCACGCGGCTTGCGCGCTCGTCGATCGAGTGGGTGATCTCGGCGCCGGTTTGAGAAATACGGGACACCAAATCCTCGCCGCGCAGGCTCAAGTCGAGCACCAGCGAGTCGCCCGCGGATTTGAGTGAATTGTTCACCTCGTCGGCGCGGGTGATGATGGTCTCGGCCAAACGGCTCGAAGTGTCGACCAGGTTCTCGGTCACCTGCCGCGACCGCTCCTCCATCATCTGGACGACGGCCGAGGATTTTTCGGCGAAGGCGTCGGTGACGCCGGCCAGCCGCTTCTGCAGCATTTCGGTCAGGTCGGCGGCGAGCTGGCTGAACTCCTGGCTCACGTTGTCGGTCTTGAGGTTCAGGCTCGCGCTGAGCTGCTCGCTTGCGGCGGCAATGGCGTGCGCGGTCTGCTGGCTCGTGCGTTCGAGCCGTTCGAGCAGATCGCCGCCGCGCTCCGACAGCGTGCCGATCATCGACTCGCCGGCGCGGTCGAGTGCGAGCGTGATGTGCTCGCCCTTCTCCTGCAGGGCCTGGGAAATCTTCTGTGCGCTTTCCGCGATGCGGGTGGCGACGAGGTCGGTGGTGGAGTTGATGTCGCGGGTGAGATCGAGATGGATATTGGAAATGGCGTTGCGGATCTGCTCGGCCTGCACCACGAGGTTGTCGCGCTGGTTGATCAGGTTGTCGACCACAGTGCGGATGCGCACCTCGTTGTCGTGATAGGTGCGCTCAAGCTGCGCCACCTCGTTGGCCACGAGCGATTCCAGCTCGCTGGCGCGGGCGAGCGCGCGCTCCACCCCGTCGCCCATGGCGGCGACCTCGCGGCGGATCGCCTGTCCGACGCTGACGATGGACTCGCGCGCCACCTCCTCGGGCTCGGCAAGCCGCATGGCGACGCGCGCCATGGACTGGGCGATCAGACGCAGCTCCTGCGAGCGCCAGACCATATGGGCGAGCACGTAGAAGAACGCAATCGGCGCCAGCACGAGCGCTGCCAAGCCCACCAGCACGGCGCCGCCAGCGCCGCCCTGACCGAGCACGCTTTGCAGATCGGGCAGATACACGCCGACGAGAACGGCGCAGCCGGCGACCCAGGCGAGCGCAAACAACGTTGCGATCAGATAGGACGTGCGCGGCGGCCGGTGTTGCAGGCTTTGCAGGATCTGGCCGATGGATTGGCGGTCGTCGTTCGCCGCCCGGCGGACCACGGGCGGCGGTTCGGGAGCGACCACGCTCTCCGACCGCTCCTCGGCGACCGGCGCTATGACGCCCGCTGCCGCGCTCTGCGGATCGGGGGACGTATCGACGGGAGCTGCCGGTTCCACGGGCCGCGCCGGTGCATCCGTGGTGCGAATGCTGAGGGCCTCCTGGATGGCGGACAGCGCCGCCTCCGTCGGGTCTTGAATCTTCTTGGGGGAGTTTGCCATGTCCGCCGTCGCCTCGCGTTGATCTTGGACCGACGGGCGCAAGACAGAACCGGCATCGACAAGATGCGCAGCCGTGTCTTGCGCGCGCGGTCGTGAATGTCCCCTACCGAGCCACCATGTCGCAGTTCCGGCGCTACAGCGCCAGCGCCAGGCGCAGAGCGCCACAGCCTTGCGCAGAGCGCCCGCAGGGCATCCTATCGGCTTGTCACACCAAAGGAAACTGCGCCGGTAAGCAAATCTTAATCATCCTTAATAAGTCAACATTAAGGACCCGGGCGAAGTGTCCACTCTCTGGTTTCTTGTCGTCCACGACCGTTCGACGATCCTGGGCTCTGCATCCCTGGGCTCTGCATTGCGCGTCTGCAAGCCTATCACGCTTTGCGCCAGCGCGAGGGTGCCAGCGTAGCAGCAATGTATGCGCACGATCTAGCAACAGATTAACCCTTTCCGCCATTCCTATTGAACGGAAAGCGGTTTTTCGGCCATCTATTTACCCCGTTTTGGTCCTTCCGAGGCCAAACTCCTCTCCCAAATTCAGGGGCGAAAAAGCCCCGGGGGAGGCTTGTCATGATCGTGTTTTCCAAACCCGGTTCCTTGCATGCGGATGATGGTCCGGCGCCGCCGCTTGCGCCGCTCTCGGCGGCGATCGATCGCGAGCATCTGACGCGCATGACGCTCGGCGAGCGCAGCCTCGAGCGCGAGGTGCTGGCGCTGTTCAATCGACAGGCGGAGATCCTGCTCGCGCGCATGCGCAAGTCGGCGCCGACGGTTGCGGCGGCCGCTGCCCATACGCTGAAGGGCTCGGCGCGCGGCATCGGCGCCTGGCGCGTGGCGCATGCGGCGGAGGCCGTGGAGCTTGCGGCGCCGGGTCCGACGGCGGAATTCAAGGCGGCGCTGGCGGCGCTCGGCGAGGCGGTTGAGGAGACCAGGATCGCCATCGCAGACCTCTTGCGCGCGAATTGAGCCTCACGCACGCCTGAGCCTCTGGCGCGGCCGCGGACGAGCGGCTAGTAGAACATCGCCAAATTCGTACGGTCATTCCGGATCGCTGTTCGGCGGTCCGGAATGATTGCGTTCCGGGCGGCTGCCAGCATGCCGAAAATCACATTCATCGACTTCAGCGGGACGGCGCGCACCATCGATGCGCAGGTGGGCGCAACAGTCATGGAAACGGCGATCCACAACAACGTGCCGGGGATCGAGGCGGAGTGCGGCGGATCGTGCGCCTGCGCCACATGTCATGTGTACGTGGACGAGGCCTGGCACGAGAAGACCGGAGAGCCGTCGCCGATGGAGGAGGACATGCTGGACTTCGCCTATGACGTGCGCCCGAACTCACGCCTGTCGTGCCAGATCAAGGTGACCGAGGAGCTGGACGGCCTCGTGGTGCACACGCCGGAGCGGCAGGCGTAGGCCGCCCCTAGCGCCAAGGAAGAAGGAGCTCAAGACGCGGATGCCCGCGACATGCGCGGGCATGAGGAGTCAATCGGACAATCTGATTTCTGATTCCGCTTGCGCTGAGTTTCACCTCACGCACTCGATGGCGACGAACTGCTCGCAGCGGCGGCCGACGCAGGCGTAGGCGTCATGCGGGGCGCCGGCCGTCTTCTCACCGCGCGCCACACTCCGGAACGATGCCGCGCGCTTGAACTTGCGCGACCGGCAGAACGCATTGGCCATGGGCGCGCCGCATTTTTGGCCGGTCGCCAGGCAGCGTTCGACGCCGTAACCGTCCGGATTGTTGGCGATGACGAAGGTGCGTTTCTCCGCCTGGGCGGGAACGGCGGCAAGCGCAAGGACAGCGAGGGACAACACGAGCAGGGACCGCATGGAATCTCGCTCCATGGTATGCGGGATTGAAACTGGACGGTCCGCCGCACAATTCTGGTGGCCGACATTTAACACATTGATAAGCTGCGCGCACCTGCGATGATGGAAGCGTCCGTCGACCATGCCGAACGCCGCTCTTGACGGGCAGGGTGCTCCTGGCCCATTGTCCGGCCCATGAACGGCCTTAACCCGATGTGCGGCATTTGCCGGGAGATTATTCGCTAGCGCCTCAACGCTGGCTGCGGCCGTCTTTATCTCCTCCTTGAGACCCATCGACGCCCCGGCCAGCAGGGTCCGGGATGTCCATGGAATTGAAGCTCTACGATACGCTGTCGCGCGAGAAGCGGGTGTTTCGCCCGCTCGATCCCAAGCGCGTGCGCATGTACGTGTGCGGCCCGACGGTCTACGACTTCGCCCACATCGGCAACGCACGGCCGGTGATCGTGTTCGACGTGCTGTTCCGGCTGCTGCGATACATGGCCAAGCAAGGGGTCTGGGACGGCGGCAAGGGCGAGACCGAGGTCGTCTACGTGCGCAACATCACCGACGTGGACGACAAGATTATCGTGCGCGCGGCCGAGGAGTATCCGGACCTGCCGCTGAACGAGGCGATCAAAAAAGTCACCGTCGAGACCGAGGCGCAGTTCCACGCCGACGTGGCCGCGCTCGGCTGCCTGCCGCCCACCTATGAGCCGCGCGCCACCGAGCATATCGAGGAGATGAAGGCGCTGATCGAACGGCTGATCGCATCCGGCCACGCCTATGTGGCCGAGGAGCACGTGCTGTTCTCGGTGCCCTCGATGCCGGACTATGGGCGCCTTGCCCGCCGCTCCCTCGACGAGATGATCGCCGGCGCGCGGGTGGAGGTCGCGCCCTACAAGAAGAACCCCATGGATTTCGTGCTGTGGAAGCCGTCGAAGGAGGGCGAGCCCGCCTGGCCGTCGCCCGCCGGCATCAAAACGCCCGGCCGCCCCGGCTGGCACATCGAATGCTCGGCCATGTCATGGAAGCACCTGGGCGAGACGTTCGACATCCACGGCGGCGGCATCGATCTGGTGTTCCCGCACCACGAGAACGAGATCGCGCAATCGCGCTGCGCCTTTCACACGTCGCTGATGGCGAATTTCTGGATGCACAACGGCTTCTTGCAGGTGGAAGGCAAGAAGATGGCGAAGTCCGAAGGCAACTTCGTCACCATCCGCGATTTGCTGCAAGATTGGCCGGGCGAGGTGCTGCGCTTCAACATGCTGCGCACGCACTATCGCCAGCCCATCGACTGGACATCTGCGAGCGTCGATGAATCGCACAAGATTTTGTGGGATTGGTATGGGGGGCTGGAGAATGTACCTGCGAGCGACGAGGTGCCGGTGTCCGTCATTGCTTCTCTTTCGGACGATTTGAACACGCCGGCGGCAATCGCCGAGTTGTACAAGCTCCGCCGCCGCTCATCCGATTTGTCAAACTTCGTTTCCGCGCTGCGCCTTTTCGGTTTTTCCGGAGACCGGAGAAACATTCGGCGCAAAATCGCCGGCACGATCAGCCAGACTCTGTCTCCTATCTCGATGCAGGCGGGAACCGTCGTCGATCCGGATCCGGCGGAGGTGGACAAACTCGTTGCCGCGCGAAATGCCGCGCGCAAGGCGAAAAATTTTGCCGAGGCCGACCGCATCCGCGACGAGCTGTCCAGAATGGGCGTGGTGCTGCACGACACCAAGGACGGCACCACCTGGGAGATCGCGCGATGAATTTACATCGCATGCCGCGCCGCGCGCACCTTCCTGCTACCTCTTCCGCAAGCGGGGGAGGTGATCATGAGCAATTGCCGCGGCGTGCTGTGAGGGCGGCCCCATGACCGCGCGTGCGCAACCGCAATTCGCACTGCGGCCCTATCTGCCGCAGGACGCCGAGGCCTTGGCGGAAATTTTTCGTTTGAGCATCGAGGAGCTGACCGAGGACGATTACAGCCCGGAGCAGCAGCAAGCCTGGGTCTCCGTGGCCGACGACGAAGAAAAATTCGCCGCACGCCTCGGCGACAATCTCACGCTCATCGCCACCCTCGAAGGCAGCCCGGTCGGTTTCATCACGCTCAAAGACAACCGCTCGATCGAACTGCTCTATGTGCATCCCGCGGTCGCGCGGCACGGGGTCGGCGGTTTGCTGGTGGAGGCGGTGGAGAAACTCGCCGCCGCGCGCGGCGCCGCGCAGCTCGTGGTCGACGCCAGCGACACCGCGCGCGACTTTTTCGCGCGCCGCGGTTATCAGCCCGAGCAGCGCAACTCCGTCTTCCTCGGCGACGAATGGCTCACCAACACCACCATGAAGAAGCACCTCGCAAAAGGGAGCGCCCGATGAAGAAGCCCGACACGCCGTTCCCGCGCCACTGGTTCTACTACATCGTCCTGAAATGGGCCGTCATCGCCGCGGCCATCCTCGCCGCCGCCTACGTCATCTACCGTCTTGCCTGAGTCGCGCGCATGCAAAAGGAACGACTCTACCTCTTCGACACCACGCTGCGCGATGGCGCGCAGACGCCGGGCGTGGATTTCACGCTGGCCGACAAGCGCGCCATCGCCGCGCTGCTCGATAATCTTGGCATCGACTACGTGGAAGGCGGCTATCCCGGCGCCAATCTCACCGACACGCAGTTTTTCGCCGAGGATCGCGACCTGCGCGCCACCTTCACCGCCTTCGGCATGGTGCGCCGGCCCGGCCGCTCCGCCTCCAACGATCCCGGCCTCGCCGATCTGCTCAACGCCAAGGCGAAAGCCATCTGCTTCGTCGCCAAATCCTGGGATTATCACGTGCGCGTGGCGCTCAACACCACGCTCGAGGAAAACCTCACCGCGATCAAGGAGAGCGTGCGCGCGGCGAAGGTCAAGGGCCGGGAAGTGCTGCTCGACTGCGAGCATTTTTTCGACGGCTACAAAGCCAATCCGCAATACGCGCTCGCGGTCGCCAAGGCCGCCTACGACGAGGGCGCCCGCTGGGTGGTGCTATGCGACACCAACGGCGGCACGCTGCCGCATGAGGTGGAAAGGATCGTGTCCGAGGTGGCAAAAGTCATTCCCGGCGACCACCTCGGCATTCACGCCCACAACGACACCGAGCAGGCGGTGGCCAATTCGCTCGCCGCCGTGCGCGCCGGCGCGCGCCAGATCCAAGGCACGCTCAACGGCCTCGGCGAGCGCTGCGGCAACGCCAACCTCGTCTCCATCATCCCCACCTTGAAGCTGAAGCCGGAATTTGCCGAACGCTTCGAGATCAACGTCTCCGACGCCCAGCTCAAGGCGCTGCGCCAGGCCTCGCGTACGCTGGATGAGATGCTCAACCGCGCGCCGAACCGCCACGCGCCCTATGTCGGGGACAGCGCCTTTGCCACCAAGGCCGGCATTCACGCCTCCGCCATCCTGAAGGAGCCCAAGACCTACGAGCATGTGCCGCCGGAGGCGGTCGGCAACAAGCGCCGCCTCATGGTGTCGGATCAGGCCGGCCGCTCCAACGTGCTCGCCGAGCTCGAACGCATCGGCCTGAAAGTGGACAAGGACGATCCGCGCATCGCGCGCCTGCTCGACGAGCTGAAGGAGCGCGAGGCGATCGGTTACGCCTACGAGTCCGCCGACGCCTCGTTCGAGCTGCTGGCGCGCCGCATGCTCGGCACCGTGCCGGATTATTTTTCCGTCGAGCAGTTCGACGTGAACGTTGAGCAGCGCAACAACGCGCTCGGCAAGCGCGTCACCGTCTCCATGGCCGTGGTCAAGGTCAAGGTCGGCGGCGAGACGCTCATCAACGCCGCCGAGGGCAGCGGCCCGGTGCACGCCCTCGACGTCGCGCTGCGCAAGGATCTCGGCAAGTACCAAAAATACATCGATGGGCTGAGGCTCACCGACTATCGCGTGCGCATCCTCAACAGCGGCACCGAGGCGGTGACGCGGGTGCTGATCGAAAGCGAGGACGAGACCGGCGAAAGCTGGACCACCGTCGGTGTCTCCCCCAACATCATCGACGCCTCATTCCAGGCGCTGATGGATTCCATCGTCTACAAGCTGGTGCGGGAAAAGGCGCCGGCGTAAACACCCGTTCCCCCACAGGCGGACCGCAGACGGGCAGAGCTGAACGGCAGAGTCCCGGGACACGATTCGGGGATGCGCAAATGATCGACCACGTCTCCATTGCCGTCCGCGACCTTGATCGCGCGACGAGATTTTACCAAGCCGTGCTCGGCACGCTCGGCATGAGCAAGCTGCGCGACTGGCCGGCCAGCACGGGGTTCGGGAAAACCTATCCGGAATTCTGGCTCAACCATCGTCCCGCCATGCGGCCGGTCGAGCCGGACACCGGCGTGCACATTTGCATCCGCGCGCGCGGCAAGGATGCCGTTGACGCCTTTCATGCCGCCGCGCTCCGCGCCGGCGGCACCTGCGACGGCCCGCCCGGCATGCGGCCTGAATACAGCGACAAATACTACGCCGCTTTCATCCGCGACCTCGACGGCAACCGCATCGAGGTGGTGACGTTCCTGACCGGCACCAACTGATACCGGCGCGTCCTTCATGAGACCCAGCATCGATCTCCCATCTCCCCCCTTGCATAGGGCGATCGCATTTGAACCAAACCTCCCCCTGAAAGGGGGAGGCCGACGCGCGAAGCGCGTCGGGTGGGGGTGAGTTTGTGCCGCGCGTGACCCCACCCGGCCTCGCTCCGCTCGGCCACCCTCAGGGGGAGGAAAATCCGAATGCGATGGCCCTGCCCGCAAGCGGGAGAGGGAAAATTTCCGCAAGCGGGAGAGGGAAGTTTCTGCCGCATGCGGAATGGAAAGTTTCTCCGCAAACGGGAGAGGATTGCTGGATTGCAGCCGGCTACATCTTCTCCGGCACCGGAGCGTGCGCGGCCTCCGCGGGGGCGGCCATGCGCGCGGCTTCCTCGAGCCGGGGCAAAATGTCCTCGACGCGCTCCACCACGAGATAGCGCACCGACAGACCCGAACGGATGAACTTCAGCTCGGTCATGTGATCGAGCAGCGCGAGAAGCGGATTCCAGAATCCGTTCACGTTGGCGAGCATGATCGGCTTCTTGTGCCGGCCGAGCTGCGCCCAGGTGAGTTGCTCCACCAGTTCCTCCAGCGTGCCGATGCCGCCGGGCAGCGCCACGAACGCATCCGCCCGCTCGAACATGATCTGTTTGCGTTCGTGCAGGCTGCGCGTGACGATCATCTCCTGCACGCGCTGCAGCGCGAGCTCCCGCTCGCGCAGAAACTCGGGAATGATGCCGGTCACTTCGCCGCCGTGGTCGAGCACGGAGGTTGCGATCGCGCCCATGAGCCCGATCGAGCCGCCGCCGTAGATCAGCCGCACCTTGTTCTGCGCCAAAATTTTGCCGAACGCGCGCGCCGCCGCGACGAACGCGGGGTCTGCACCGGGCCCCGACCCGCAATACACGCAAACCCTTCGAATGAGACTCATGGAGGCTTGATTATGACCTGTCCGTCGTGGCTTGGCTGTGGCGCCCCGTCCCGCGCCTGACTTTTTGCGCCGCCGAAGGCCGAATCCCCCGGCGGCGCCCGTATAATGTAAGCATTGCCGCGGTAAAAAACTCCTATATCTAAGAACCGTTGAAAATCAGCACCGTACGACGGTCTGCCCCCTGCGCGGCCCGTCCCTCTGGCCGCCCCTGATGTCCGAAATCCACATTCGTTCGACCCAAGCGATGCGACGGGAGATTTCCGCCGGCGGCGGCTCCTTGTTGCGCACGCTGCGTCGGCTGTGGCCGTTCATCTGGCCTGCGGACCGCCGCGATTTGCAGATGCGCGTGCTGCTGGCGGCGGTCTTGCTGTTGCTGGCCAAGCTCGCCACCGTGGCCGTGCCGTTCACCTTCAAATGGGCGACCGATGCGCTGGTCGGCCCGGGCAGCGCGCCGTTCGCGCCCGAGTCCTGGCTGAGCTCCTGGCTCACCTGGGCGGTCGCCGCACCGGTCCTGCTGACCCTCGCCTATGCCGTGATGCGCATTGCCATGGCGGGCCTCACGCAGTTGCGCGACGGCCTGTTCGCCAAGGTGGCCATGCACGCGGTGCGACGGCTCGCCATCCTCACCTTCGAGCACATGCATCTGTTGTCGCTGCGCTTTCATCTCGAGCGCAAGACCGGCGGGCTCACGCGCGTGCTGGAGCGCGGCCGCAACGGGATTGAGACCATCGTGCGCATGGTGATCCTGCAGGCCGCGCCCACGGTGGTGGAGCTGGGCCTGATCGTCGTGGTGCTGCTGTATCAGTTCGACTGGCGCTACGTGGTGGTGATCGTCGCCACCGTGGCGCTGTACATGGGCTTCACCTACGCCGCCACCGAATGGCGCATCGCCATCCGCCGCCGCATGAACGAGAGCGACTCCGACGCCAACACCAAGGCGATCGACTCGCTGCTCAACTACGAGACGGTCAAATACTTCAACGCCGAAGACCGCGAGCGCGCCCGCTACGACCGCGCCATGGCCCGCTACGAGGAGATGAGCGTCAGATCCTACACCTCGCTCGCGGTGCTCAACGCCGGCCAGGCGGCGATTTTCACCGCCGGCCTCGGCGCGGCAATGGTGATGTGCGCCTATGGCGTGCGCGATGGTGTCAACACGGTCGGCGATTTCGTGATGATCAACGCCATCATGATCCAGCTCTACCAGCCGCTCAATTTCATGGGCATGGTGTACCGCGAGATCAAGCAGGCAGTGACCGACATCGAGATCATGTTTTCCGTGCTTGCGCGCAAACCCGAGATCGAGGATGCGCCCACCGCCAGGCCGCTCAAAGTGACCGCCGGCTCGATCCGCTTCGAGGACGTCTGCTTTGCCTACGAGCCCGCGCGCCCGATTCTGAAGGGCGTGAGTTTTGAGGTGCCCGCCGGCAAGACGGTGGCCATCGTCGGCCCCTCCGGCGCCGGCAAGAGCACGATCTCGCGGCTCCTGTTCCGCTTCTACGATGTGACCGGCGGACGCATCCTGATCGACGGTCAGGACATTCGCGAGGTCACGCAAAAATCGCTGCGCGCGGCCATCGGCATGGTGCCGCAGGACACCGTGTTGTTCAACGACACCATCCGCTACAACATCCGCTACGGCCGCTGGGAAGCGACCGACGCCGAGGTGGAGGAGGCCGCCCGGCTCGCCCAGATCGACGACTTCATCCGCGCCTCTCCGCGCGGCTACGAGACCGAAGTGGGTGAACGCGGTTTAAAACTCTCCGGCGGCGAGAAGCAGCGTGTGGCGATTGCGCGCACCATCCTGAAAGGCCCACCGATTCTGGTGCTCGACGAGGCCACCTCCGCGCTCGACAGCCACACCGAAAAGGAAATCCAGGACGCACTGGAACGGGTGTCCAAAAATCGCACCACGCTCGTGATCGCGCACCGGCTCTCAACCATCGTCGGCGCCGATGAAATCATCGTACTTGACCGCGGCGTGATCTCCGAGCGCGGCACGCACCATGAGCTTCTGGCCAAGGGCGGCCTCTACGCCAGCATGTGGAACCGCCAGCGCGAAGCGGAAGCCGCGCGCGAAAAACTCGCGCAGGTGGCCGACGAACCGGTTGCGCCGAACCGCAACCCGCCGCCCGCACCCGACGCGCTCGCGCCGGCCGAGCCCCTGCCTGCGAACGGCGTCACCCCTGCCGCCGCAGAATAGGCCGCGGCGGAACAGAGCAGAAGGCTGCGATTCCCCTCTCCGCCCGCTTCCCCTCTTCCCCGCGTTTGCGGGGGAGAGGGTGTCGAGCGAACGCAGTGAGCGAGGCGGGAGAGGGGGCGCTCGCCTCACACCAATTGGCAAGGAACATGGCCAAGGAACATGGCCGAAGAAAACATGGCCGATGAAAACATGGCCCAGCGGACCGTAGATTATGGTATCGGCGGCATGCGCATCGATTCGGCGGCTACAGATTCGAACGATAGGCATAGGCCCTTACATCGTTGATGTCGTCTGCTAGGACCGTTCGCGCGCCACCCCTCCGCCGAAGGCGAGAGGGAGCAATTGATGCGCATCAAGCAGGATCACGCATGTCTATCGCCGACTCCCTTCGCAACCAACTCGCACCCGTGCATCCCGAGGGCTATCCCTTCGTCGGCGGGCTTGCGCTCTTGAGTCTCATCTTCTTCTACCTGTGGCCGCCGCTCGGTTGGGTCGGCACCGTGCTCACCGCCTGGTGCGCCTATTTCTTTCGCGACCCGCAGCGCGTGGCGCCGGTACGCGACGGCCTGATCATCGCGCCGGCCGACGGCCGCGTGTGCCAGGTGACGCTCGCCGTGCCGCCGCCCGAGCTCAATCTCGGGGAACTGCCGCTGCCGCGCATCTCCATCTTCATGAGCGTGTTCGACTGCCACATCAACCGCGCCCCGGTCAGCGGCCGTATCGAGCGCATGGCGTACCGCCCGGGAAAATTCCTGAACGCCGACCTCGACAAGGCGAGCGAGGAGAACGAGCGCCTCGGCAGCGTGATCGCTTTCCCCGGCGGCCGCATCGGCGTGGTGCAGATCGCCGGACTGATTGCGCGCCGCATCGTGCCCTTCGTGCGCGAAGGGCAGGAGGTCACCGCCGGCGACCGCATCGGCATGATCCGCTTCGGTTCGCGGGTCGATGTGTATTTTCCGGCCGACACGCGTCCCCTGGTCGGCGAAGGCCAGACCGCGATCGCCGGCGAAACCGTCCTCGCCGATCTCGTGCCCGCCGACACCGTGCGTAATTTCCGCGCAAGCTGAGGCGGCAGCGCGGTTTTTCGCCGCGCCATGGAATTGGCCCAACCCGCCTGATATAGTGACAACATGATCTTTCCCTCCTTCGAGCCGGAGCGTACCGAGAGCCGGCGGCGGCGTTTTCGCGCGATTCCCCTGCGCACGCTGCTCCCGAATCTGATCACGCTGCTGGCGCTGTGCGCAGGGCTCACCGCCATTCGGCTGGCCATCGAGCTCAAATTCGAATGGGCGCTCTATGCCATCGTCTTCGCCGCGCTGCTCGACGGCCTCGACGGTCGGCTCGCCCGCATGCTCAAAGGCACCTCGCGCTTCGGCGCCGAGCTCGACAGCCTGGCCGACTTCGTGAATTTCGGCGTCGCGCCGGCGCTGATCCTGTTCCAGTGGGGCCTGAAGGAATACGGCTCCGTGGGTTGGATCGCGGCGCTGGTGTTCGCGCTCTGCGCAGGTTTGCGGCTCGCTCGCTTCAACGTGCTGGCCGAGGACCCCAAGCGCCCGCCCTGGGCCGCCAATTTCTTCGTCGGTATGCCGGCACCTGCCGGCGCCATCACCGTGCTGCTGCCGCTTTACGTGCAGCTGCTCGGCATGCCGCACAATCTGTTGGTGAAGCCGTTCACTTTCCTCTACACGCTGTTCATCGCGCTGCTGATGGTGTCGCGCCTGCCGGTGTTTTCCGGCAAGCGCGTCGGCAAGCGCGTGCCGCCGGAGATGGTGCTGCCGGTGTTCGTGCTGGTGGTGCTGTTTTTTGCCCTCTTGATCGCCTATCCGTGGGAGGTGCTCACCGTCGGCACGCTGCTCTATCTTGCCTCGCTGCCGCTCGGCTACCTGTCCTATCGCGAATATGAGCGCAAGGACGCTGCGGCCGCCGCCTCCGGGGTTGTCGCGGCCGCAGAGGAAGCGCCCGCGCTCGC
>DATLYX010000033.1:0-18758 GCA_035574295.1 Xanthobacteraceae bacterium | reverse complement strand
TCCGCAACGCTGCTGGCGATTGCGCTTGTTGCACTGGTCGCCCCGTTCGTGCTGAGAAATCTCCGCCGATTCCGCGCGCGTGAAGACTGACATCGCCCGCGTGATGGGACTGAAAAGGAGAACCATGGCGAGCTTTCACGGTGTCTTCCCCTATCTCGTTTCGCCGGTCGATGAGCGCGGCCGGGTCAAGACCAAGGTGCTGGCGCGGTTGGTCAACGATCTCATCAAGGCGGGCGTCCACGGGCTGACGCCGCTCGGCTCGACCGGCGAGTTCGCCTATCTCGACAACGCGCAGCGCGAGGCCGTTGTGCAGACGACGGTCGATGCCGCAGGCGGCCGCGTACCGGTGGTGGCCGGCGTCGCCTCGACCTCGACCGCCGATGCGGTGGCGCAGGCGCGCCGCTATCAGCGCCTCGGCGTTGACGGCATTCTCGCCATTCTGGAGTCCTATTTTCCCCTCCAGGACGCGCAGGTGGAGAATTATTTTCGCGCCATCGCCGACGCTGTCAGCGTTCCGGTTGTGCTGTACACCAATCCGCATTTTCAGCGCAGCGATCTGTCGCTCGACGTGATCGCGCGCCTCTCTACGCACCGGCGCATCCGCTACATCAAGGACGCCTCAACAAACACCGGCCGCCTGCTCTCGATCATGAATCGTTGCCCCGGCCTGAAGGTGTTTTCCGCCTCCGCGCACATTCCCGCCGCGGTGATGCTGATCGGCGGCGTCGGCTGGATGGCCGGGCCGGCCTGCGTGATCCCGAACGAGAGCGTGCGACTTTACGATTTGTGCCGCGCTGGCCGCTGGGACGACGCCATGGCGCTGCAGCGGGAGCTTTGGCGCATCAACGAAGCCTTCGCGCGCTTCAACCTTGCGGCTTGCATCAAGGCAGCGCTGCAGTTGCAAGGCTACGACGTCGGCGATCCCCTGCCGCCGCAGGCCGCGCTGTCCGCTGCCGAGCGCAAGACGGTCAAGGCCATCGTCTCTGATATTGCGAAGCTACGCTGATGCACCGCGCAAAAAAAAATCGGCGCATCCGTCCCTTTCTGGGACACTGCGTGCTATTCGCGATCCCTCGACCACCCGCGACGCTTTGATATTTCTGCATTCTTCCGCGGCGGCATTGCGATTCATGCGATGAATCCGCAGCAGCCGGAGACGCGCACCGCGACTCCGCAATGAATCCGTGCACTTCCTGCCGCTGTTGCAGCGGCGACGCACCCGCCGGAATTGCAGGACTTACGAATTGTCCGCCACAACGAAAACCGCTACGTTGACGCTAGCGATTGCGGGCAAGCGGAACCGGACGATCGGAGGCCCGCAAGCGGAAGACGGTGGCGTTGCAGGTACGTGTCGTGATCGACATCGATGTTGTGTTTGTGGACGTAGATGAGCGCACCGCGTATTGCTCGGACGGCGTCACCAGAACCTTTTTCCAGATGTACGACGCCGACGCGCTTCCGACCGAAGATCCCGACGAAGCGATCGCCGCGGTCGTGAAGGTGGGCGACGACCAGTACATCGTCGTCAGACTGACCGGCGACCAGAATATCGTCATTCACTGAACGAGCGTCGCCCTGAAACGGCGACGCCCGGCCTTATCGCCGGGCGCCGAGAAATCCGTCGGGCTGCCGCGACTAGATCGCTTCCTTGAGTTCCTTTGCGGCGCGGAACGCCACCTTCTTGCTCGCCTTGATTTGGATCGGCTGGCCGGTCGCGGGATTGCGCCCCATGCGCGCGGCACGTTTGCGGACCACCAATACGCCGAGACCTGCGAGCCGAATGCGGTCGCCTTTCTTCAGATGCTTGGTGACCAGACTGACCAGATCGTTGAGGATAGCCTCGGCCTGTTTCTTCGGCATCTCGTGTTCGCCCGCCAGACTCGCGGCGAGGTGCTTGAGGCTGACGGTATTGACTTTCGGCTTAGCGGTTGCGGGCTGCATGGCCATGGTCTCGCGACTCCCCTTGAGAAGAATGATGGTTTGAAAACACAGTTTTGGACGCGCCGCAATCGGGTCGCGGCGGATTCGCCCATAAACATTGGGATTTCCGGTGGATGACTTACGGCCGCGGCACGATCAGGAACGGCCAAAGTACCGGATTTCCCTTATCAATCCCCCGTTCATCCGGCGAAGCCAGGATTAACGCCCAGAAAACCCCATATTGCGAACCTCTCGCGCCGGCCACGCCGATACCCATGCGGGTGATTTCCGGGGCGAGCATATTGGCCCGGTGGCCGGGCGAATCACGCCAGGCGGCAAATGCTTCGGCCAGCGTGCGCTGCCCGGCCGCGACGTTCTCCGCCACGAATCGTGCGCGGATGGAGGAGTTTCTCACGCGGTCCTCGAACCGCGCACCGACGTTATGGCCGAGCTCGTTGCGGGCCGCCATGGCGCGCGCATGCTGTTGCGCCAGTCGCATCAGCTCCCGGTCCACGCGCACCGGCCCCAGTCCGTGGCTGCGCCGGAAGTTCGTTATCAAGGCTGCCGCGCCTTTTGCGTCGAGTTGCGCGCCCTTCGACGCCGCCGTCAGATGGAACTCGTCCTGTGGCAGCGCCGGCGCCGCGGACGCGGCAAGTCCGAGCCAAAGAACAGCTGCAGCAAACATTGGACCTGATCCCCCGACTGCCGATCCCCGGCTGCCGATCCCCGGCTGCCGCACCGGCGGCTGCCGCCGACCCCGACAACCTCGCGAGCGGCGAGGTTCACTGCAACTTGCGTTTCACCAGCCGCTCGGCATTGCCCACCATGATCTTTTGTCTCGTGGTACCGTCAAGGCCGAGTTCGTCCATCACCGCGAGCGTCTTTCCGATCGGCCCGAGCGGCGCGTCGGTGGCGAACACCACGCGATCGCTGCCGAAGAAGGCGAGCCCGCACGGCAGGCCGAATTTGCCGCCGAACATCGCCGTGTCGGCATAGAAGTCCCGGAAATAGTCCAGATGCGGCCGTTTCAGCGATGCGAGCACCTTCGAGTAGTCCTCGTCGATGGTGCGGCTGCCAAGCACCTCCATGCCCGGCCCGATGCGGCCGTCGAAAAACGGAATCATTCCGCCGCCGAGATGGTGGGTGATGATTTTCAGTTTCGGGTGCCGGTCGAACAGCCCTGAGAACACCAGCCGCGCCATGGCCACCGTGGTCTCGTAAGGCCAGCCGAAGCACCACCACATTTCGTAGCGCGATTTCGGTTCCGCCGCATAATCGGTCATGCTCGCGGTGCGCGCCGGATGCAGCCAGATCGGCAAGTCGTGTTCGGCGAGCGCCGCGAACAGCGGCATAAACCTCGGCTCGTCGAGCGGATGGCCGGAGACATTGGTGAAAATCTGGATGCCGCCCGCGTTCAATGTCTTGATCGCGCGTTCCGCTTCCCGGATCGCGCCGTCGACATCGTCGAGCGACACCGCCGCGGCAAAAGTGGGAAACCGATCCGGGTGACGCGCGCAAAGTTCCGCCATCGAGTCGTTGGCCACCCGTGCCAGGGTTTTAGCCGTATCGCCTTCGGCAATATCCTCGAGCGGCGGATTGGGCAGCGAGATGATTTGGCGGTAGTCGCCGAACTGGTCCATCTCGCGGAATCGTTCGTCGAGATCGAACAGCTTTTTGACCGCACGCAGCCGCTTGCCCATGTTGCCGAGCTTCGGCGAGCCGCGCTCCAGCTCCTGGAAGAAGCGGTCGGGGAAGATGTGGGTGTAGATGTCGATGATCATGGCAGGGCCCGCCGGTTGTATGTTCCGGTTTCCGTAGCGCACGACATGACCGAAGAGCAACGGCCTTCTGCGCGCCCCGTCGTTGCCGCAGGGGCAGAGTTGGTGTTAGCTGAGGACCGGTACGACTGACGGAGTCCGACATGCCCGAGGTGTTCATCGCCAAAGCCTCCGAGTTTCCCGACGGCGAGCGGCGCATCGTGCGCCACGGCGGCCACGACATCGGGGTGTTCCATTGGCAGGGCGAGTTCTATGCTTATGCCAACATGTGCCTGCACCAGGGCGGCCCGGCCTGCGAAGGGCTGATCATGCACAAGGTCGAGGACGTCCTCGGCCCCGACCGCACCTGGCTCGGGCAGAAATTTTCCGAGCACCAGGTGCACTTCGTCTGCCCGTGGCACGGCTACGAATACGATCTGCGCACCGGCGAATGCGCCGCCGACCGCCGGTTGCGCCTGAGGAAATACAATGTCATCCGCCGCGGCGACGACATTTACGTCGCCGTGTAACATGATTCTGAGCCGTCACCCTTAGGGCGCGAGCGAAGCGAGCCTCGAAGGACGAACGGCGCATACTCGTTCAAACACTGAGGCGCTCTCATGGATCTCCCGCTCAGCGAAAACCGCCGCCTGAAGGTGGAGGAATTCGACTCCGGCAAATTGCTGGCCCACGCCGCGCGCCAGGCCAAGGACCGCGGCTACGACAAATTCCCCATCGTCGACGTGGACTCGCACCATTACGAGCTGGAATCGTTCAACGAGATCCTCGAATACATGCCCGATCCCGTGTTGCGTCAGCTTGCGCAGAGCGCCAACGCCGGCAATTCCAAGGGCGTCGGCGTGCTGCCCGGCGGGGTCGGCTATCAGGACATGGGCGGCCGCGTCACCCGCTATCCGCTGCGGCGGATCGAGAAACCGGACCCCGGCGTGCACCGCGATGTCTCGCTCACGCGACGCTGGATGGATGCCATGGGCGTCGACGTGGCCGTGCTGTTCCCCTCGCCCATGCTGCAGCTCGGCCTGCATCCGCAGGTCGAGGTCGAGGTGGCGCTGGCGTGGGCCTATAACCGCTGGCTGTGCGAGCGCGTGCTCAGCCAAGAGCCGCGCATTCGTTCCATGCTCTATCTGCCTTTCAACGACCCCGACACTTGCGTTCGCATGGTCAAGGAATTTTCCGGCAAGAAGGGCGTGGTCGGGTTCATGGTCACCTCGGCGCGTCACAAGCCGGTGCACCACAATTCCTACATGCGGCTTTATGCGCAGATCGAGGAGCTGGGCGTACCGCTCGCCTTCCATGCCGGCTACAACTGGAACGAACAGTCGATGACCATGATGAACAAGTTCATCGCGGTGCACGCCATCGGCTTCGTGTTCCACAACATGGTTCATCTCACCAACTGGGTGCTCAATGGCATCCCGGAGCGCTTCCCGAAGCTGAAGGTGATCTGGATCGAGAGCGGCCTTGCCTGGCTGCCGTTCATGATCCAGCGCCTCGACAACGAATACATGATGCGCTCCTCCGAGTGCCCCGCCCTGAAGAAGCCGCCCGGCGAGTACATCACCGACATGTTCTACACCTCGCAGCCCATGGAGAAGCCGCGCGACTTGAGCCTGCTCGAGACGACCTTCAGGTGCATCAAGGCGGAGACGCAGCTCCTCTATTCTTCTGACTATCCGCACTGGGATTTCGATTTGCCGAGCACGATCTACGACCTGCCGTTCCTCACCGAGAAGGCCAAGCGGGACATCCTCGGCGGCAACGCCATGCGCGTCTTCAACCTCGACCTGGGGGCGCAGAAGCTGGCCAAGGTGGCGTAAGCAAGGAGCAAGAAGCCCGGATTAAGTGCGCGGCCATCGCGGCCCCGGCTGTCGCTGCGCTCCATCCGCTACGCCGGCTTGGGACACCGCAGCGCGGCGACGTCCCGGAACGATGGGCAATTTTTGCGAGGTGGTACAGCTGGGTGGACTCGAACCACCGACCTCTTGGTCCACAGCCAAGCGCTCTAACCAACTGAGCTACAGCTGCACGGGGGATGCCCGCAACCTATGGGCAAAGGCCCCCCTTGGCAAGAAGCCGCGAGGCCCTGATCAGGCGGCAAAATTTGGCGCAAAGGCGCGCGCCGAGCGCCGCCGCGGCACAGGTTAACGCCGCGGCGGTTGCGCCACACGTACCCGCAAAGTGCACGCGTGGACCGCTCCACAGCCGAAATGCGGTGGACTGCACACGTTCAGGATCAGTATGATTTCAATAAATTACAGATCAAACTGGTTAACGCCCAAGCAGAAATTCCGCCCGGGGGCGAACGCCGATGTCAGAACCCGCGTCCGCTCTCGATTATCTTCGCGATCCTCGGATTTCCGTGCACGCCACCGCCGCGCTGCCAGCGTGGCTGTTCAGCGCCGCCGACGGCACGATTTTTTGGGCGAATCCGGCTGGCGCAGCTTTGCTCGGCGCCGACTCGCCCGCGACGCTGAGCGGCCGTGTGCTTGAGTCCGGGCATCCGTTGCGGACGCAGCTCGCACAGCTTGCCGGCCTCATGATGCCGGGCGCCCCGCCGCGGCTCGCGCGCCTGCGCGGCTTTGGCGTGGGTTTGGGCCGCCTCCTCACCTGCGCCGTCGCCCCAGTCGCGCTTCCCTCGGGCCGCAACGCCGTGCTCGTGACCGCGGTGGAGTCCGCAGCGCCCGAGCTGCCGTTCGACGAACGTCTGCGCCGGCTGCTGGCCGGCTGCGAGGAACCCGCCGCACTGTTCTCCGCCGACGGCAAGCTGATGCACGCCACGTCAAGCGCGGAGTCGCACCTTGGCGCCGCCAAAACAATCGCGCAGCTCGGTGCAGACGCCCTTGCCGCGCGGGCACTCGCTGCAGGCCACGCGCAATCGGCCGCGCTCACGATCGATCGGCTGGGCGCGGATGAGACCGCTGTGCTGCTCGTGCGCTTTTCACCCGCCGCCGCGCAGTCAGCGCCCCCCGTGGAGCAAAAGCCGCCGCCGTCGCAAGCCGGACAGGCATCCATCCCTGAGGTACAACAGCCGCTGCGCTTTCTCTGGCAAACGGACGCAGCGACCCGCTTCACGCTTCTCTCCGGCGAATTCAGCGCCGCGCTCGGCCCGCGTACCGCAACCGCGCTGGGTCGCCCGTGGGGCGAAATCGCCGCCGCACTCGGCCTTGATCCCGAAGGCCGCATCACGCGCGCTATCGCCGATCATCAAACCTTCAGCGCTGTCGTGACCGCCTGGCCGGTGGACGGCGCCGACGAACGCATCGCCGTCGAGCTTTCCGGCTTTCCGCTGTTCGATCATGCGCGCCGCTATGCCGGCCACCGCGGCTTCGGCCTATGCCGCGAGGTCGCGCGCCTTGTCGAACTCGCTGCGGCGCGCCGGGCCGTCATCGCCGCGCCCGTGGCGGCGGAACCGCCGCCTCCCGCTCCGGCCGCGCCTGAAATTGCCGCGAGACCGGAACCGCCATCCGAGCGACCTGCGCCGACCGCGGTTCCGCTGCCCGAAAACGTGGTTCCGTTTCCTGCCGCGGAGAAGGCGCCGTCCCTGAGCCCCGTGGAAACGCGCGCCTTTCAGGAAATCGCCCGCGAGCTGACGAGCCGCCTCGGCATCCTGGGTGCGCCTCCCGTTGCGCCGGAAGCCGCTCCGCCGGTCGAACCCGCCGCTGAATGGACGGCCGAGCCGCAGCCGCACCCAGAGCCCGCTACTCGGTCCGACATCCTCGACCGGCTTCCGGTCGGCATTTTGATCTATCGCGGCAATCGGTTGATCTACGCCAACCGCGCCTTTCTCGACTGGAGCGGCTATGACCGCCTGGAGGCGCTGGCGCGCGCCGGCGGCCTCGAACGGCTATTTGCGGCGCCCGACCTCGACATGCTGCCCGAAGCCGGCGGCCGAACCCTTGCCATCACCGCGCGCAGCGGCGAGCAAGTGCCGGTGGAAGGACGGCTGTTCACCGTGCCCTGGAACGGCGAGTCCGCACTGGCGCTGGTGCTGATGCTCGCCACCGCCGACGACCGCCAGAAGACCGCAGAGCTTGCGCTGCGTCGCGCCGAAAGCGAGACGCGCGAACTGTTGTCGATCCTCGACACCGCAACCGACGGTGTTATCGTGCTCGACCGCGAGGGTCACGTGCTCACCGGCAACCGCAGCGCCGAGGCGCTGTTCGGCTACGACACCCACGAGTTGACCCAACTCTCCTTTTCCGAGCTGTTCGCGCCGGAGAGCCAGCGCACCGCGCTCGATTATCTCGACGGCCTCGTGCGCGCCGGCGTGGCGAGCGTGCTCAACGACGGTCGCGAGGTGATCGGCCGCGTGCGCGAAGGCGGCCTGATCCCGCTGTTTATGACCATGGGCCGCATCGGCGAGAGCGGCGAAAAGTTTTGCGCCGTGTTCCGCGACATCACCCAATGGAAGAAGGCCGAGGAGGAACTCATAAACGCCAAGCGCGAGGCCGAAAAGGCCTCCTCCGCCAAGTCGGATTTTCTGGCCAAGATCAGTCACGAGATCCGCACGCCGCTCAATTCGATCATCGGCTTCTCCGAGGTGATGATCGAGGAGCGATTCGGCCCGATCGGGAATGAGCGTTACAAGCAGTATCTGAAGGACATCAACGCTTCCGGCGCCCATGTGGTGTCGCTACTCAACGACCTGCTCGACCTGTCCAAGATCGAAGCCGGCAGGCTGGAGTTGAACTTCACCCGCGTGGAACTCAACGTCGAGGTGCAGCAGTGCGTGGCGCTGATGCAGCCGCAGGCCAACCGCGAGCGCATCATCATCCGCACCTCGCTTGCGCCGCACCTGCCGCCGATCGTCGCCGACGCGCGTTCCATGCGCCAGATTATGCTCAATCTGCTGTCGAATTCGATCAAGTTCACCGGCGCAGGCGGCCAGGTGATCGTCTCCACCGCCTTGAGCGACAAGGGCGAGGTGATCCTGCGCGTGCGCGACACCGGCGTCGGCATGAGCGCCGAAGACATTGCGGTTGCGCTCGAGCCGTTCCGTCAGCTTGAGACCGCCGCGCGCACAGGCTTGAGCGGCACCGGCCTCGGTCTGCCGCTCACCAAGGCGCTTGCCGAAGCCAACCGCGCCAGCTTCTTCATCACCAGCCGGCCGAACTCCGGGACCCTGGTGGAAATTTCGTTCCCGAGCACGCGCGTGCTGGCGGAATGAGGCGGGCGCCGGCTCCAGTGCCGCTCGTCATCCGATTGTCAAAGTTTCACCCGCCGCAGGCGCAATGAATTGCCCACCACGCTCACCGACGACAGCGCCATGGCGGCGGCGGCGATGATCGGCGACAAAAGAATTCCGAACCAAGGATAGAGCACGCCGGCGGCGATCGGCACGCCGGCGGCGTTGTAGATGAAGGCGAAGAACAGATTCTCGCGGATGTTGCGCATGGTGGCCGCCGACAGCCGCCGCGCCCGCACGATGCCGGTGAGATCGCCTCTGAGCAGCGTGATGCCCGCGCTTTCGATCGCCACATCGGTGCCGGTGCCCATGGCGATGCCGACGTCGGCGGCCGCGAGCGCCGGCGCGTCGTTCACGCCGTCGCCCGCCATCGCCACCACATGGCCCTGCTTGCGCAACCTCTCGACCACGGCGCTCTTCTGGTCGGGCAGGATCTCCGCCTCCACCTCGGCGATGCCGAGCCGCCGCGCCACCGCCTGCGCCGTCGTCTTGTTGTCGCCGGTGAGCATCACCAGCCGCACGCCGGCGCGCGTGAGCGCGCGCAAGGTCTCCGGCGTCGTCGCCTTGATCGGATCGGCGATGGCGACGACGCCTGCGGCCTTGCCCTCGACGGCAACAAAGATCGCCGTCGCGCCCTCGTGACGCAATTTTTCCGCGCTTTCCGTAAGCGCGCCGGTCGCGATCCCGAGCTCTTGCAGGAAATTTGCGTTGCCCACCGTGACGGCGCGGCCATCGACTGTGCCGACAACGCCTTTGCCGACCGGCGAATCGAAGTCCTGCACCTGAGCCAGCACGAGCTTGCGTTCCACCGCCGCTTGCACGATCGCGTGCGCCAGGGGGTGTTCGCTTGCGCGTTCCACGCTTGCGGCGAGCCGGAGAATCTCCGTCTCCGAAAATCCCTCCGCCGCGACCACCTGCACCACCTTCGGCCTGCCCTCGGTGAGCGTGCCGGTCTTGTCGATGAGGAGCGTGTCGACCTTCTCCATCCGTTCGAGCGCTTCCGCGTTCTTGATCAGCACGCCGGCCTGCGCGCCGCGCCCGACCCCGACCATGATCGACAAGGGCGTGGCGAGCCCGAGCGCGCACGGGCAGGCGATGATCAGCACCGTCACCGCCGCGACCAGGCCGTAGCCGTAGCGCGGCTCGGGCCCGAAAATGCCCCAGGCGAAGAACGCAATCACCGCCACGACAATGACCGCCGGCACGAACCAAGCCGACACCTGATCGGCGAGCCGCTGGATCGGCGCGCGCGAACGTTGCGCCGCAGCCACCATGTCCACGATCCGCGCCAAAAGCGTGTCGCGGCCGACTTTTTCCGCGCGCATCACGAAGCTGCCGGTCTGGTTCAGCGTGCCGCCGATCACCTTGGCACCCGGCTCTTTCGTCACCGGCATGGATTCGCCCGTGACCATGGATTCGTCGAGCGAGGAGCGGCCTTCGATCAGCACTCCGTCCACCGGCACTTTCTCGCCCGGCCGCACGCGCAAATGGTCGCCGACCATGATGGACTCGAGCGGCACCTCCTCGTCGTTGCCGTCGCGCACGCGCCGCGCCGTCTTCGGCGCAAGATCGAGCAGCGCCCGGATCGCACTCGAAGTGTGCTCGCGCGCGCGCAGCTCCAGCACCTGCCCGAGCAGCACCAACACGGTGATCACCGCCGCCGCCTCGAAATAAACCGCAACCGCGCCCTCTTCGCCGCGAAACGACGCAGGAAAGATGTCCGGCAGAACTGTCGCCACCACGCTGTAGACCCACGCAACGCCCGTGCCCATCGCGATCAGGGTGAACATGTTGAGATTGCGCGTCACCAGCGATTGCCATCCGCGCACGAAAAACGGCCATCCGGTTCCCAGCACCACCGGCGTCGCGAACGCGAGCTGCAGCCAGTTCGAGAGATTTTTCCCGAGCAGCATGTGCAGGGTGGTGACGTGCCCGCCCATCTCCAGCGCCGCCACGGGTACCGTGAGCACGAGTCCGATCCAGAACCGCCGCGTCATGTCGACGAGTTCCGGATTGGGCCCCGCGTCCGCCGTGGCGACGAGCGGCTCGAGCGCCATGCCGCAGATCGGGCAACTGCCCGGTCCGACCTGCCGGATTTCGGGGTGCATGGGGCAGGTGTAGATGGTCCCCGCCGGCACGGGCGGTTCCGCCTTGGCGGCCCCCGGCTTCAGGTATTTTTCCGGCTCGGCGGCGAATTTCCGCATGCATCCCGCCGAACAGAAATAGTAGCTCCGCCCCCCATGCTCGTGCCGGTGCGCCGTTTTGTGCGGATCGACCGTCATCCCGCACACCGGATCGACCGCCTTCGCCTCTGACGGTGCGGGCGGCTTCACCTCGTCCATCTGCATGCGTAGATATTTTTCCGGCTCGGCAGCGAATTTCCGCATGCATCCCGCCGAACAGAAATAGTACGTCCGGCCCTCATGCACGTGCCGATGCGCAGTCGCCTGCGGATCGACCGTCATCCCGCACACCGGGTCAATGACCCCGGCTCGATCACCATGTGGGTGTGCCATCAATCAAATTCCCTGTGACAAGAGCCGCTCTTCTGCGCCGCTCCCCGGACGACGCCGCCAAGCCCTTGGCCTGAGAGCATCGCCAATGCCTTGCGCTGGATCAACGCTTTTGGCAACGGCACGCAGCACGTGAAAGGCGCAATGAAAGAGGCAGATTGCAGCCCGTCGATACCGGCCCCCTGTGCTGCGGCAGCGGTTGCATTGACGCCCGAGCGCAATTTCGCCAGAATTGGTGCCTCTATTGACGCGCAGGCCGAGCTTCGGATCGCAATTGAATGACACGACTGCGTAAATTTCGGCGACTGGCTGCCGGGCTGGTGGCGATGTTCGTATTTGCCCAGTTTGCCGGCGTCGTCCCGCGCAGCGCGGTGGCTGAACCGAGCGCAGCCGTGGCAGCCTCCGCCCATTCCAGCGCCCGTGCCCATGAATGCGCGCTTCATCACAGTGCGGCCGGCCTCGCCGAGCAGGATACGAGCAGCCACGGACGCAGCGCCGATCAGCACGGCATCATGGGCGATCAATGCTGCGCCCTGCACCTTCTGGCCGGCGTAGTGCCGCTCGTCACCACTGCAACGCCCGCCGACTTGGCGACCTCCGCGCTGGTCTCGTCACCGACTGACACTGGCGCCGGATTAGGTGCACCCCCGCTCTATCGCCCGCCCCGATCCCTCGCGCTTTGAGCACCGCGCGCGACGGCCGCGGTCGTTTGCGCGCATCCTCAAACGCTGACGAGGGATTCAATGTCTGTGCTTCTTTGCGCGCGGCCTTCCGCCATGCGGAGGCAGCGGAGGCGATCAATGAACACGCTTCGCGCGGCCGGCATCCTGGCGTTCGGTCTCTTGGCGACGGCCTGCGCCGCCACTACGCGGCCGATCGCCGGCGCCGACCCGTCCGACCCGACCGTTCGCGTGCCCGCCCTGACCTACCGGCCGGTGGTCGGCGGCTACGTGAGCCGGCGCCCGGTGGAACCCGCATCTTGGCGCGAGCAGAACGAGCGCCTCGCACCAAAAACCGATTAGGCCCCCGATGTTGCACGTTCGATCTGGGCTCGGCGCTCTGTTCGGTCTGCTTCTGCTTGCCGGCTGTAACACGTTCTCGGCCGACGGCGGGCTTGCTCCCGTCGTCGCGCTCACCCGCCAGGAGCTTGGCAAAGAGATTGCAGCCATCCGCACCGAGGCGGCCGCTGCCGAGGCGCGCGCTGAGGTGGCGCGCCTGCTCAAGCGGCCGTTGACCGCCGACAGCGCGGTCAAAATCGCGCTCATCAACAATCGCGGCCTGCAGGCCGCCTACAACGAACTCGCGATCGCCGAAGCCGCGATGGTGGGCGCAAGCCTGCCGCCGAACCCGACCATCACGCTCGCCCGCCTCGCCGGTTCCGGCGAGGTGGAGATCGAGCGAAGAATCATCGCCGACATTCTTGCGCTCGCCACGCTGCCGGTGCGCGCCGACATAGCCGCCGACCGTTTCCGCCAGGCGCAGTGGCGCGCCGCAGCCGAGACCCTGCGCGTGGCCGCCGACGCGCGCCGCGCCTTCTATCGCGCGGTCGCCGCCCGCCGCTTGGCGAATTTTCTCGCTGAAGCCCAGGACTCCGCGCGCTTGGCGAGCGAGCTTGGCCGGCGCCTCGGTCAAACCGGCGCCATCAGCAAGCTCGACCAGGCGCGCGAGCAGGTGCTCTACGCGGACATCACCACGCAGGTCGCCGTTGCACGCCAGCGCGCCGAGTCCGAGCGCGAGCGCCTGATCCGCATGCTCGGACTCTGGGGCGCCGACACGGATTTCCGCCTCGCCGCTGCGCTGCCGCCGCTGCCGCGCCGCGTGCAGTCGCTGCCCGCGATCGAGGCCGAGGCGGTGCGCCGCCGCCTCGATTTGCAGATCGCGCGCCTTGAGGTCGAGGCCTTGGCCAAGTCGCAAGGCCTCACCCGGGCGACCCGCTTCATCAACCTGCTCGAAGTATCCGGCCAGTGGAAGCGCACGCGCCTCGAAGATGGCGACAAGATCCGCCAGCGCGGCATCGAGGTGGAACTCCAGGTGCCGCTGTTCGACTTCGGCGAGGTACGTGCCCGCACCGCGGAACACACCTATCTCGAAGCCGTCAACCGGCTGATCGAGAAGGCCGTGCACGTCCGCTCCGAGGCGCGCGACGCCTATCGCGCCTATCGCGCGGCCTACGATATCGCCCAGCACTATCAGCGCGAAGTGCTGCCGCTGCGCCAAATCATCTCCGAGGAAATGATGCTGCGCTACGGCGCCATGCAGATCGACGTCTTCGCGCTGCTCACCGAAGCGCGCCAGCGCCTGGCCGCCAATGTCGCGGCGATCGAGGCGCACCGGGACTTCTGGCTCGCGCACACCGATTTGTTCGTCGCCGTCGTGGCCGGAAGCCCGGCCGGCGATGCAGCGCCATCCGGCAAACCATTGATGGCCACGACCCCAGAGTCGCCCGGCCACTGATCAAGAGGAGAACCACCATGCTTTCGCGCAGAGGCTTTCTTGGTTCGGCGGCGATTCTTGCCGGGGCGAGCGCCGTCAGCGGCCGCGCCGCTGCCGCCCGCATCCCTGAGGCGCCGACCACGACTTCCGCCACCATGGCGCCGCCGCTTCATCCGCCGAGCGGACCGCCGTATCAGCCCGTGGTCACGCTCAACGGCTGGTCTTTGCCCTGGCGCATGAACGGCGACTGGAAGGAGTTTCACCTCGTCGCCGAGCCGGTGGTGCGCGAGATCGCGCCCGGCATGAAGGCGCATCTGTGGGGCTACAACGGCCAGTCGCCCGGCCCCACCATCGAGGCGGTGGAGGGCGACAAGGTGCGCATCTTCGTCACCAACAAGCTGCCGGAGCATACCACCATCCACTGGCACGGCATTCTGCTCCCCAACGGCATGGACGGCGTCGGCGGCCTCACCCAGCCACACATCAAGCCCGGCAAGACGTTCGTGTACGAGTTCGTGCTGCAGAAGAGCGGCACCTTCATGTACCACCCGCACGCCGACGAGATGGTGCAGATGGCCATGGGCATGATGGGCTTTTTCGTCGTGCACCCGCGCGATCCGCGCTTCATGCGCGTGGATCGTGATTTCGTCTTCCTCATCGGCGCCTTCGACATCGACCCCGGCAGCTACATGCCGAAGGTTTTTACCATGCTCGATTTCAATCTCTGGACCTGGAACAGCCGCGTATTCCCCGGCATCGATCATCTGGTCGTGCGCAAGGGCGATCGGGTGCGGGTGCGCATGGGCAATCTGTCGATGACCGCGCACCCCATTCACATGCACGGCTACCACTTCTCCGTCACCTGCACCGACGGCGGCTGGGTGCCGGAGAGCGCGCGCTGGCCGGAGACCACCATCGACGTGCCGGTCGGCGCCATGCGCGCGTTTGAGTTCGTCGCCGATGTCCCCGGCGACTGGGCAATCCATTGTCACAAATCCCACCACACCATGAACGCCATGGGCCACAACTTGCGTACTTTCATCGGCGTGCAGCAGCGCGATTTGACGCAAGCGATCGCAAAACTCGTCCCCGACTATCACGAAATGGGTTCGCGTGGCATGGCCGAGATGGGCGAGATGGAAATGGCCATGCCCGACAACACGCTGCCGATGATGACCGGTTTCGGCCCGTTCGGCCCCATGGAGATGGGCGGGATGTTCTCGGTGGTGAAGGTGCGCGAGGGGCTCGACCGCAACGACTACCGCGACCCCGGCTGGTACCAGCATCCGCCCGGCACAGTCGCTTACGAAGTGGCGAGCGCCGACACCAATGCCCCGCGCCGCACGGATCGCCCGACCCAGCAGCCCGCCGTCGAGTTCAACGTCGTCAAGCCTGGAACCAAACCGAACAACCGAAGACACCACTGACGGAGCAGAACCACCATGTATCACTTCACAGCAATGTTTGCCGGACTGGCCTCGGCCGTGCTTGTGGCGGCGACGAGCCTGTCGCCACAAGCCTTTGCCCATGACAAGAACGCCACATATTCTGCCGGCGAGCCGGGCGATCCCAAAAAACCCTCGCGCGTGATCCACGTCACCATGCTGGAAGGCGAAGGCAAGATGCTATTCCGGCCTGCGAAGCTCGTCATCAACCGCGGCGAGCAGATTCGGTTCGTGGTGAAGAACATCGGTCTCCTGCCGCATGAGTTCCTGCTCGCTACCACGGCGGAGAATCTCCAGCACGCCGAGGAGATGAAAAAATACCCGGACATGGAACACGACGATCCGAACGGCGTGCGCGTCGAGCCCGGCAAGACCCGCGAATTGATCTGGCGTTTCACCAAGAAGGGCGAATTCGAATACGGCTGCCTCATTCCCGGCCATCGCGAGGCGGGAATGACCGGCTACATTATCGTGAAGTAGGGCTGCTGATCCGAGGAAAGGAACAGAACATGCGCAAGATGTTGTTGACCGTTGTAGGCGCGTTCGCGCTGGCTATCTCCACGCTCCCGCCGAGCGCGATTGCTCAGAGCAGCACGGCCGACACCTATGAAGGGGTCGTGACCAGGGTCGATGCGTCCGCCGGAAAAATCACCATCCGGCACGGGCCGATGCCGAAATTCGATCTGCACAGCACGCACAACATGGTGTTCCGCGCCAGCGATCCGGCGATGCTCAAACAGGTCAAGGCGGGCGACAAGGTGCGCTTCGAGGCCGACCGCATCCAGGGCCAGTTCACCGTCACCCGGATCGAAAAAATAAAGTGAAAGCGCAAACAGCGCCGGTCCTCGTTAGGAGGGACCGTTGCCGAAGCGCATGCTTAACCCTGCGCGACGCAATCGTCTGCGGACCTATGGACCGGGCGGTAGCATCCGGCCGCCACGCCGCGCGAGGCCGCGGTGCGATTTTTCACCGAGGCGGGCTTCTCGCTGCTTGACAGCTTCATTGTGCCCATGGCGCCGGGCCGCACCGAGGTCATGGTGTTCCGCCGGACGGCCTGATCGCCGCTTCTGCCGTTACCCGCTTGACCCTGCGGTCGGTGGCATTCACGTTATGCCGACAGCAAGTTCAAGGAGCCTGCGATGCCGGTCGCCCATGTCAATGGAGTGAACCTCGTTTACGAAGTCATCGGCGAGCGCGGGCCGTGGGTGGCGCTCACCACCGGCGGACGGCGTTCGCATCACGAGTTCATTCCGCTCGCCAAGAAAATCGCCGCCGCAGGTTTTCGCGTGCTGCTGCACGATCGCCGCAACACCGGCGCCTCGGACATCCTGATCGACGGCGACGTAGGCGAAGAGATGTTGTGGCTCGACGATTTGTACGAATTGCTGCGCCGGCAGAACGCGCTGCCCGCCTTCATCGGCGGCTCCTCGGCCGGCGCGCGGCTATCGATCCGCTTCTGTCTGAAGTACCCTGAGGCCGTGCGCGGCCTGCTGCTTTTGCGCGTGACCGGCGGCGCTTTTGCCGCCGGCCGCCTGCCCGAAAATTATTATGGCCAGTTCATCCGCGCCGCCGAACAGGGCGGCATGGCCGCGGTCTGCGCCACCGAGCAATACCGCGAACGCATCGCCGCCAATCCGACCAATCGCGACCGGCTCATGGCCATGGATCCGAAACACTACATCCGGGTGATGTCGCACTGGCGCGACCAGTTCGCCCAAGGCGGGGATTTGCCGGTCATGGGCGTCAGCGAAGCCGAGCTGCGGTCGATCCGGGTGCCGGCCATCGTCATTCCCGGCAACGACAAGACCCATTCCTCGGCGAGCGGCCGCACCGCAGCGCGGCTGATTCCGAACTGCCGGCTGCACGAGCTGCCGATCACCGACCAGGAGGTGGACCTGATCCCCTTCGACCAATGGGCACCCTACGAGGACGAGATCGCGCGCGCCTTCGTGGATTTCATGCGCGCGGCCGAGCTGCGCCGCGCCTCTTAGCCTGTCGTCGCATGTTGCTGCCTGAGCTTCTCGCGTCATGAACCTCGCCGGCAAGAAGGTGCATTTCATCGGCATCGCCGGCAAGGGCATGAGCGCCACCGCGCTTTTGTTGCGCCAGCTCGGCTGCCGCATCACCGGCTCCGACGACGGTTTTTATCCCCCGGTCAGCGACTATCTTGCGCGCGCCGCAATCCCGTTTTCCAAAGGCTACAGGCAGGAACATATCCCTCCCGACGCGGACATCATCGTTGTCGGCAAGAATGCAAAACTCACGCCGGAACAGAACGAGGAAGTGCGCGCCGCCTTTGCCAGCGGCAAGCTGGTGCGCTCCTTTCCCGACATTCTCGAAGCGCTGACCGAAGGCCGTGACACCATCGTGGTCGCCGGCAGTTACGGCAAATCCACCTGCACCGCACTGCTCGCCTGGTGCCTGACCCATGCCGGCAAGGATCCGAGCTATTTCATCGGCGAGGTGACCAACGGTTTCGCTGCCTACGCGCAACTCGGCAACGGCGTGTTCGTGTTGGAGGGCGACGAGTACCCATCCGCCAATTGGGACAAACGCTCCAAATTCCTCCGCTATCGCCCGAAAAATCTTTTGCTCACCTCCGCCACCCACGACCACGTCAACGAGTTTCCGACCCACGAAGACTATCTGGCGCCGTTCCGCGCGCTTTTAAAACTGCTGCCGGCGGACGGCCTTCTGGTCGCAAGTCACGGCGAGCGTTTTGCACGCGCGCTCGCCGAGACGCACAACGGCAAAAAAGTCTTCTACGGACTCGACGACGCGGCCTGGCGCGCAACAGATATCGCCTATGGCGAACGCACTACCTTCGATCTTGTGCGCGGCGGCGAAAAAATCGTTTCCCTCTCCACCTCGCAGCTCGGCGCTCATAACGTGGAGAATATCGTCGGCGTCTCCGCCATGCTGTTGGAGAAGAATCTGCTGACTCCAGCCGAGCTTGCCGCCGGCGTCGCGACCTTCCAGGGCGTCAAGCGCCGCCTCGACCGCAAGTCGGACAAGACCGCGATCCCGATCTTCGAAGGTTTTGGCTCCTCCTATGAGAAAGCGAGAAGCGCCATTGCAGCGATGAAGCTGCATTTCCCTGCAAAGCGGCTTCTGGTGGTGTTCGAGCCGCACACCTTTTCCTGGCGCAACCGTGCAGCCCTCGCCTGGTACGACGACGTATTCGCCGGGGCCGCCAAGATTTTCATCTACGAGCCGGCCACCCAGGGCGCCGACACCCACGCCCAGTTGTCTCAGGATGAAATCGTTGCGCGCGTGCGCAAGGCGGGTTTTGAGGCCGAGGCCATCCGCGAGCCGTCTGCAGCGCTCGCGCGCCTTGAGTCCATGCTCGACAAAAACGACGTGATCCTGCTGCTCACGTCCGGTAACCTCGGCGGGTTGATCGAGAGCATCCCGCAGCTCGCGGAAGCGAAGTTCCCGAAGTGAATCGCGCCGGAGATGTAAATTGCTGGACCGCCCCGTATCG
>DATLYX010000032.1:0-4182 GCA_035574295.1 Xanthobacteraceae bacterium | reverse complement strand
GCTGGCGCTTCGCGCTGCACCGCATCCGGGACGCAATCGAGAACCTCCGCATGCCCACCGCATCCTCCGCCGCGCTGCGCGCGGCTGTCTACGACGCGCTCGTCGCCGACACCGCGCTCACCGCGCTGCTCGGCGGTCCGAGCATCTATGACGAGCCGCCGCGCCAGGCGGCCTTTCCCTACGTGACGCTCGGCGAGGCGCGCATGGCCAATTTCTCCGCCGGCGAGGCGCGCGCCGAGGAGCATCAGCTCACGCTGCATGCCTGGTCGCGCCACGGCGGCCACAGGGAGGCGCATCTGATCGCCGGCGCTCTGCTGCAGGCGCTCGACGACGCGCCGCTGAGCTTGAGCGGGCATCGTCTGGTGAACTTTCGCTTTGCCACCGCCGACGTGCGCCGCGAGGCGGACGGCCGCACCTATCACGCCGTCGTCCGCCTCCGCGCCGTCACCGAGCCGCTGCCGTAGCCGCGCCTCATGGTGAGGACGCTCGAAGTGTTCAGCGACACAAAACTGTGCAACAGTTGTCGTGCGATACTGCCATACATTGGAACACAACTGGGAAATCCCGCCGTCACATTTGTGGAGCCTGACGGAAAACGAAGCAGGCGTAGCCCGGATTTCGCGCAGCGAAATCCGGGAACGGCGTTGCCGTGTGCGCCGTAATCCCGGATGTCGCTCCGCTCCATCCGGGCTACGTGCTGTTGGGCGGCATGTGGGCGCAACTCGCAAATTTCCGGCGCCCGGGGAAGATCAATTCAAGAGGAACCCATGTCAGCACAGAAAGGCAAGGATCTGCTCATCAAGATCGCCGACGGCGCAGGCTACACCACCGTCGCCGGCCTGCGCACGCGCCGCATCGCGTTCAACGCCGAGAGCGTGGACATCACCCATGCGGAGTCCGCCGGCCGCTGGCGCGAGCTGCTCGACGGCGCCGGCATCAAGCGCGCCGGCGTCGCCGGCCGCGGCCTGTTCCGCGACGAGGCCTCCGACGCGCTGATGCGCGAGGCCTTCTTTGACGGCGCGGTGAAGAACTACCAGATCGTCATCCCGGATTTCGGCACCATCGAGGGCGCGTTCCAGATCGTCTCGCTCGAATTCGCCGGCGAGCACAACGGCGAGGTCACCTACGAGCTCGCCCTCGAATCCGCCGGCGCCCTCACATTCGCGGCGATGTAGCAAAGCCGCACCGTAGCAATGTAGCCCAAATTTCGCGCCGTAGCCCGGATTTCGCTGCACGAAATCCGGTAGCGGGGCTGCCGCGCATAAATCCGGTAGCGGGGCTGCCGCGCATAAACGTCACACGCATAGGCGCCACACGCATAGGCGTCACACGCATAAACGTCGCTAAAGCGTGCTGCGACGAGGTCGGCATGTCCCGGATGCGGTGCAGCGTGAGCGCGAAGCGCGAACGGTGCACCGCTGGTCCGGGACCGCCAGAGGCGACGTACGCAGGACGACGTACGAAAAGCGACACATAAAGGCGTCGTATGAAAGGCGACGTCTTGCGGTGTCCACGGTTTTATGCGGTTTCAGGGCTTGATGCCCTTGGCGGTCCCGGGACTGCAGCGCACCGCTCCGCTGCGCTCCGCGCTGCGCTGCGCCCGGGACACGACTCAACTGAAGTCATCACGCGGCCGCGTTCCGCCAGCGCAAGAGAATGCTCATGCCCAACCTGCACCGCGGCGAGATCGAAGCCGAGATCGGCGGCGCTAAGCGCAGGCTCGTGCTCACGCTCGGCGCGCTCGCCGAGCTTGAGGCTGCCTTCGGCGCCGAGGATCTGGTGGCGCTCGCCGAGCGTTTCGCCACCGGCCGGCTCAAGGCGCGCGACCTCGTGCGCATCATTGCCGCGGGGCTGCGCGGCGCCGGCGAACAGATCACCGACGAGGACGTTGCGCGGCTGACGGTTCCCGACGGCCTCGCCGGCTACGTGCGCATCGCCGCCGACCTCATCGCCGCCACCTTCGGAGACGCCGCGCAGGCCAAGCCGCCGGAGAACGCCGCGCGCCCTTTCGCGCCGGCACAACCGGAACCGCCGGCGCGGGAATGAGCGGAGGCGGGGCGGCGGGGGCAAAGCCTGGCCGCGCAAGCCCAAGGCCGCCGTTCCCGTGGCCGCGCGTGATCGGCTTCGGCCTCGGCGTGCTGCGCCTTTCGCCCGGCGCCTTCTGGAGCATGACGCCGCGGGAACTCGCGTTCGCGATCGAGGCCGCGACCGGCCGCGGCGCA
Source organism: Xanthobacteraceae bacterium (assembly GCA_035574295.1). GTDB lineage: Bacteria > Pseudomonadota > Alphaproteobacteria > Rhizobiales > Xanthobacteraceae > PNAI01. The sequence goes on along the minus strand of DATLYX010000032.1, from coordinate 1,960 downwards.
CCGCTCGCGCGCGAGGAATTTGCCGCCCTGATGCAGAGATATCCCGATGGCCGATGATATTTTCGACCAAGACACCGCCGGCGCCGCCGACCCCGGCGATATGATCGAGAGCGGCGCAAGCCTCAATTCGCTGTTCGACAACATGCAGTCGCGCATGAGCGGGCTCACCGCGATTGCCAATGCCTTCGCGCGCGCCATGACCGCGGCCTTCTCCCAGTCCGCGCGCAGCGGCCGCCAGTTCGAGAGCGTGCTGCGTTCGCTGGCGCTGCGGCTGAGCAGCATGCTGCTGAACCAGGCGTTCCGGTCGCTGTTTTCCGGCGGGGCCGGCGGCGCCTCCTCGTTCGGCAGCCTGTTCAGCGGCCTCGGCGGCGGCGGGGCGCCGGTCGACACCAATCTGCTCGGCGGTCCGGACATCAGCATGATCGCCCGCCTGGGCGCCATAAAACCCTTCGCCGGCGGCGGCGTGATTGGCACGCCGACCTACTTTCCGCTCGCAACCGGCGGCGTGGGCCTTGCCGGCGAGGCGGGGCCGGAGGCGATTCTCCCCCTCGCGCGCACCTCCGACGGCCGGCTCGGGGTCGCCGCGCGCGGGCCCGGCGGCGCCGGCACCATCGTGATCCAGATCATGACGCCCGACGCCGAAAGCTTCCGCCGCTCGGAGGCTTACGTCACCGGCCAGATCGCCCGCGCGGTGGCCCGCGGCCAGCGGTCGCTTTGAAAGTTGACAAATTAGACCATCATCCCTATCTCGTGGGAGCCAGCGCTGTGCAACGCAATTTTTTTTCGAAAATGCCAGCCTCTTGATGCCATTCATTTCAAAATCGGAACTCAATTTCGTGTTACGGAACTTTAATCAGTTCAAAGGGTTATAATTACGGTTCGTCCGCTCATATATAGACAACAAAGCAAGGAATGCGTTAGATTGTTCCCTACTGGTGGGGGAGTGTGCGATGGCCAAGAAGCTTAACCCAGATTTGGCAATCTATCTCACGGAAATTGCTCCGGGAAGTTGGCTTGCCGCGACTGGAAATGCGCCCTATTTTTGCGTCGAGGGCGAATCGCGGGACGAGGTCCAAGAAATTGCGCTTCGCGCTCTGAGGTTTTTTGTGGACTCAGTTAATACGTTAGTTGAGCAAAGAACGAGGGGGCGCGAACCTATTCCAACCTTTGACCGCAGCGAAAAGATCACGGCGAGGGAGTTGATGGTCGCGTAAGGCCGCATGGCCAGATACTATGTAGACGTTACAGGCATTCCGGATGAGTTGCTTGAGTTTTTGGGATACATTCTCGTCCATGAAAACGAGGAGTTTCAGCTTAGGCATTACAAAGGCGATCCAGTTATCATTCAGAAAAGTGGCAAAAGGTACGTCTACGTTGACGATATCAACGATGCGGCGATATTAAAACGGCGCCCGAAGGTAGCCGCTCCGCCCTCAAGATCGACAAAAGCAAAATCGCGACCAAAGCGATAATGCGCCAAGCCTAATCGGACGTCAGCACTACACCCGATCGCGCAGGCCTTTGACGCCTTCGCCCTTGGCGCAATGCTCGCAGCAAAAGAACGTGCCGTCCTTCTCGAGCCCATGCCCGACGATGCGGATGCCGCAATGGTCGCAGGTCGGCGCCAGCGCATGGATCGCGCATTCGAAACTGTCGAAGGTATGGGTCTTGCCGTTCATCATCACCTGAAATGCCTTGTCGTAATCGTTGCCGCAGGTTTCGCACAGGGCCATGACGTCACCTCTCGCTCTTATGCCTCAAGGACTAATTCATCGCCGCGCCGAATGGTTCCGCCATGATTGCCTTCCATGAAGTGCTGTTCCCGCTCGACATTGCGCTGAAAAGCGCCGGCGGGCCGGAGCGCCGCACCGAGATCGTCACGCTCGCCTCCGGCCGCGAGGAGCGCAACGCGCGCTGGGCCCATTCGCGCCGCCGCTATGACGCGGGCTACGGCGTGAAA
>DATLYX010000031.1:0-6370 GCA_035574295.1 Xanthobacteraceae bacterium | reverse complement strand
CGCAGCTATCTGATCCGCCGCGTGGAAGCGGGCGTGGTGCGCGTGGAGGACGCACACGGCCAGCCGCCGTCGATCCCGTTCTGGCTCGGGGAAGCGCCCGGCCGCACCGACGAATTGTCCGACTCCGTCTCGCGCCTGCGCGCGGAGATCCAGCATCGCCTGCGCGCGGATGCAAGCGGCGAGGGGGCCTTCCGCTGGCTTATTCAAGAGGTCGGCATCGCCGAACCGGCCGCCCGTCAGCTCGTCGAGTATCTGGCCGCCGCGCACGCCGCGCTCGGCTGTCTGCCGACGAAAGACACCGTCGTTTTCGAGCGCTTCTTTGACGAGGCGGGCGGCACACAGCTTGTCATCCATTCGGTCTACGGCAGCCGCATCAATCGCGCCTGGGGGCTGGCGCTGCGCAAGAAATTCTGCCGCAAGTTCAACTTCGAGCTTCAAGCCGCCGCCACCGAGGACAACATTGTTCTGTCGCTGACCACCGTGCATTCCTTCGCGCTGCCGGAGGTGGCGGGCTATCTGCATTCCAATTCCGTGCGCCAGGTGCTGACCCAGGCGCTGCTCGACGCGCCCATGTTCAACACCCGCTGGCGCTGGGTGGCCGCCGTCTCGCTCGCGCTGCCGCGCTTCCGCGGCGGCAAGAAGGTGCCGCCGCAGCTCGCCCGCATGGCGGCCGAGGATCTCGTCGCGGTCGTGTTCCCTGACCAGATCGCCTGCGCGGAAAACATCGTCGGCGAGCGCGAAATCCCCGACCATCCGCTGGTGAATCAGACCATCGGCGACTGCCTCACCGAGGCCATGGACATCGAGGGGCTTGAGGCGCTGCTCCGGCGCATCGAGGCGGGCGAGGTGCAGATTGTCGCGCGCGACTTGACCGAGCCGTCGCCGCTCGCGCTCGAAGTGCTGTCGGCGCGGCCCTATGCCTTCCTGGACGACGCCCCACTGGAGGAGCGCCGCACGCAAGCCGTCATGGCGCGCCGTTGGATGTCGCCGGAGGACGCCTCCGAACTCGGTCAGCTTGATGCGGCGGCGATCGCGCGCGTGCGCGAGGAGGCCTGGCCCGACGCCGCCAATGCCGACGAGCTGCACGACGCGCTGGTCTGGCTCGGCTTCCTCACCGTCGAGGAGGCGCAGCGCACGCCGGATTGGAATGGGTGGCTGGCCGAACTCGCCAAGCACGGCCGCGCCGCGCAAATTCACGGCGCGAAGGGCAGGTTGTGGATCACCGCCGAACGCCTGCCCCAGTTCCGCGCGCTGTGGCCTTCGGCGACGGTGGATCCGGGCATCGCCGCGCCCGGCGCCTATGGCGAACAGCAATGGTCGCTCGACGACGCGCTCGTGGAAATTCTCCGCGGACGGCTTGAGGGCCTGGGTCCCGTGACGCCGGAGGCGCTCAACGCGCCGCTCGGCCTTTCGTCGGCGCAGATCGCAGCGGCGCTAGCGGCGCTGGAGCACGAAGGCTTTGCCATGCGCGGCCGCTTCACGCCGGGCACGGCCGAGGAGGAATGGTGCGACCGCCGTCTGCTCGCCCGCATCCACAACTACACGCTCAAACGCCTGCGCGCCGAAATCGAGCCGGTCTCCGCCGCCGACTTCATGCGTTTCCTGCCGGTCTGGCAGAAGGTTGCGGCCGAGGCGCGCATGGACGGCCCCGACGCCGTCGATGCCATTGTTGCCCAGCTCGAAGGATACGAAGCCCCCGCCGGCGCCTGGGAGACCGAAATCCTGCCCGCGCGCATCGCGGGCTATGAACCGGCCTGGCTCGATGACCGCTGTGTGGCCGGTCATGTGGCCTGGCGCAGGCTGCGCCCGCGCCTAAGCCGCGGCAACGGCGATGCCCGGCCTTCGCCGGTGCGCAGCACGCCCATCACCCTGCTCGAACGCCGCCACTCCGCGCTCTGGCTATCGCTGCCGTCGAAACCCGTGACTTTTGAACCCAGCCCGAAGGCGCAGGCCGCGCTCGATTTCATCCGCGAGAACGGCGCCTCCTTCTTCGACGAACTGGTCGAAGGCAGCGGCCTGCTCCCCTCGCAAGCCGAGGAGGCGCTCGCCGAACTCGTCGCGCTCGGCCTTGTCACCTCCGACAGTTTCGCCGGCCTGCGCGCGCTGCTCGTGCCGTCCGCCGAGCGAAGGCCGCTCCACGGCGCGCATCGTCGCCGTCGCACGGTGAAGTTCGGCATGGAGAGCGCCGGCCGCTGGGCGCTGGTGCGCCGTCCGCCCGCGGCGCAAACCGCGGCCGCGCCCGACTCCGCTGCGGTTGAGCACGTGGCGCGCGTGCTCTTGCGCCGTTACGGCGTGGTGTTCTGGCGGCTGCTCGAACGCGAGGCCGACTGGCTGCCGCCCTGGCGCGATCTGTTGCGTGTCTATCGCCGTCTGGAAGCGCGCGGCGAAATCCGCGGCGGCCGTTTCGTCGCCGGCTTCTCCGGCGAGCAGTATGCGCTGCCTGAGGCGGTGACGGTTTTGCGCGACGTCCGGCGCAAGGAGGCAACCGGCGAGTGGATTTCCGTTTCCGGCGCCGACCCGCTCAACCTCGTCGGCATCGTTACCCCCGGCCCGCGCCTTGCCGCGCTCACCGGCAACCGTCTCTTGCTGCGCGACGGACTCCCGGTCGCAACCCTTGCCGCCGGCGACGTGCAGTTTCACGTCGCGCTTGATCCCGAAACCGAGTGGCAGGCGCGCAAGGCGCTGTTGCGCTCCGTCGGCGCGGCTTCCGGCTCGACGCGCTACGGCACGGGTGCTGCGTCTGCCGCCACCGATCAGAACTCCTGGTCGCGCCTCCCCGACCGCCCGCTGAATTGACCTCCAATCTACCCTCCCCTGAAGGGCCTGAAGGGTGTGGGTAATCGCATGTGCATGTCCTTCCCCCTGAAAGGAAGGAGGGTGGCCGAGCGAAGCGAAACCGGGTGGGGGTCATCTTTCGCCGCATGTGGGGGTCATCTTTCGCCGCATAGAGTGACCCCCACCCGCCCGCCTTCGGCGGGCGACCTCCCCCTTTCAGGGGGAGATTTGGTTCAAATGCGATCGTGCTGCCGCAAACGGGGAGAGGGAGATCAGCTCTCCAGTCCCGTCGGCACGTTCTTGTTTTCGCTGGTCAGCTTCATGCCGGCGGCGAGCGCCATCGTCTCCATCAGCGCGGCGAAATCCTTCTGCAGATATTCCTGCGGGTTCTTCTGCAGCATCGCCGCGCCGAAGTGCGATTGCAGCACCTCCCGCGCCGCTGCCGTCACCGGCATCGGCACGTCCATCTCGCGTCCCAGTTCCAGCCCGAGATCGAGGTCCTTGCGCAACAGTTCCGGCGTGAACGTAGTGGTCCAGTCGAGGTTCACCAGCGCCGGCGTCTTGTAGGCGGTGAACATCGAGCCCATTACGCTGTTGTTGAGAAAGGCAAGGAAAGCGTGCCGCGGAACGCCCATCTTGTTGGTGAGGAGCGTAATCTCGATCAGGTTCTCGATCACCACCCCCAGCATCACGTTGTGCGCGATCTTGCAGATGCGCGCCAGTTCCCCCTCGCCGACGTAGGAGACGCCGCGCGGCGCGATCGTCTTCATCATCTTTTCCATCTTGCGGAACGCGGCCTCCGGCCCCGAGCACACCGACGACAACTTCCCGGCCTTGATCACCTTGGCGTTGCCGCTTACCGGGGCGCAGATGTAGTCGGCGCCGCGCTCTTTCAGCCGCTTGCGGATCTCCGCCGATTCCGACACCGCGATGGTCGAGCAGTCCACGAACACCGCCGGCAGTTTGCCGTTTTTCGCCGCGCACACGCCGTCCGGCCCGAAATACACCGCCTCCACGTCCTTGCCTTCGGCGACGATGGAGAACAACACGTCGGTGTCGGCGAGGTCGGAGGGTTTATCGACGATCTTGACGCCGAGCGTCTTGAGCGGTTCCGCCTTCGCGCGCGTGCGGTTCCAGATCGAGACGTCGTAGCCGGCCTTCAGAAGCCGCTCCGCCATGGGCAGGCCCATGCGGCCCGCGCCGATCCACCCGATCTTTTGTGTGTTCTGTGCCATCTCGATCTCCCTAGAACGCGAAAGCCGCGACCGGCTCTGCTAGCACAGCAGCGCGCAGAGGAGCAATGTTGCCCCTCTTGCAACGCGCACTTGCAATCCAGGTAGCGCGTAAGCGCCCCACCCCTTACTGGTCGGTGAACGTGCACACGGGTGAGCAGGCTCCACTTCAGGAGCAGGCGCACACCTCCCGCCCTCCCTCCTTCCTCCCCGTTTGCGCGATCGCAATTCACAAAATTGCAAAGTATCGTGCGGCGCGAACCGGGAGGAGAGAGAGAGAGGGAAGAGCGAGGCGCAATGCCGTACAACGAAAGGCTGTCGGGACAATCTGTACGTTAGCGCCAGCAAGGGGGAGGGGGGACTGGCGCAGACTTGCGATTCGACTTCGAACGTGCAGTTTACTGAATGCCCCGCCGGAGCTTGTCCTCGCGAAGGCGGGGACGGAGCATGACGTTTTGGATGGAGACTAGGCGATGGCCGACAAGGCCGAAGTGTTGGTGGTTGGCTTGCCGAAGCCGCTGATTGTCGATGGACTCAGAGCCGCGTTCACCGTGCATGTGCTGGCGGAGGCGAAGGACAAGGAGGCGCTCCTGGCCGAGGTCGGCCCGCGCGTGCGCGGCGCCGCGGTCACCGGCGCGCCGGACAAGATGGACGGCGCCATGATGGCCCGCTGCCCCAGGCTGGAGATCGTTTCCAGTTTCGGGGTCGGCTACGACAACATCGACGTCGATTACGCCGCCGCCCACGGCATTGTCGTCACCAACACTCCCGACGTGCTCACCGAGGAGGTTGCCGATACCGCGATCGGCCTGCTGTTGTGCACCGTGCGCGAGTTCCCGCAGGCCGAGCGTTTCCTGCGCGCCGGAAAATGGCTCAAGGGCCATTATCCCCTCGCCAAGGCCACGCTGCGCGATCGCACGGTCGGCATTGTCGGCATGGGCCGCATCGGCAAGGCGATCGCGCGCCGGCTCGAAGGCTTTGCCGTGCCGATTGTCTATCACAGCCGCAAGCCCGCCGAGGGTGTGAAATACCGTTATTACCCGAAGCTCATCGACATGGCGCGCGACGTGGACACGCTGATCGTGATCACGCCCGGCGGCGCGGAGACCAGGAACCTGATCAATGCCGAGGTGCTGGAGGCGCTGGGGCCGCGCGGTATTCTCATCAACATGTCGCGCGGCTCGGTGGTGGACGAGCAAGCCCTGATCAAGGCGCTCAAGGAAAAGAAGATCTATTCCGCCGGTCTCGATGTGTTCCTCAACGAGCCGCACGTGCCGGAGGAACTCATCGCCATGGATCACATCGTGCTGTTTCCCCATCTCGGTTCGGCCACCGTATACACCCGCCGCAAGATGGAGCAGCTTGTGGTGGACAACCTGCTCGCCTGGTTTTCCGGCAAACCGCCGCTAACGCCGGTGCCTGAGACGCCGGTCAGGCGGTGATGCCATAAATTTTACACAAGCACTTGTCATTGCCGGGCTTGCGGCAAGCCAAGCTGTAATTCAGCGCTGGAAGCTATTCCGCTGTGCATGATGACTTGCATCATGGTGCCCGGGACAATCGCGGGCATGACGCGAATTGGGCTCAAAGCGATTTACGTCCTGTGATAGGATTCGCTCCTTGCTGCGGGTGCAATCATGATGCGGCACGCTGTTTCCGTTTCTTTCCTTCTGCTGTTCGCAGCCGGCTTGGCCTTCTCCGCTCCCGCGCCGCAGCCGAGCGAGGCGGCCAAGGGTATGGTCGGCAAGTGGGAATTTTCCAATTCCGACCGTGACAAGGTGTGCAATCTCATCTTCCGCACCGATACCGGTCCTGCCGGCATGAAGCTTGAGTTCGAGCCATCCTGCTACACGCTGTTCCCATTCCTGAAGGAGGTTGTGGGTTGGCGTTTTGCCGAGAATGACTTTTTGCGGCTCGTCAATGGCCGCGGTCGCTCGGTGCTCGAATTCAGCGAGGTCGAAAGCCGCATGTTCGAGGCGCTGCGGCCGGGTGAGGGAAGGTTGCTGATCGAAGCCGCGGGCTCCGCCGTACCCGACATCCGGCCGGAGCAGATCAGCGGCGATTGGGCCGTGGTGCGCGGGGCCTCGGGCCGTACCATTTGCACGTTGACATTGTCCGGCACCACCGTCGGCGAGGCGTTTGCCGTCAAGGTCAATCCGCCGTGCGATCCCTTCGTGACCCGCTTCAATCCGGTATCTTGGCGCCTCGAGCGCGGCGGGCTTTCGCTGTTTTCCGCCCGCGGCGAGAGTTGGTTGTTCGAAGCCGAGGATCCCGCCAACTGGCAGCGTATTCCGCGCACCGCCGATCCCGTGCTGCTCGTCCGCAAGTAACGGCGCGCGATCGTGTAAAGTTCGCGGCAGAAC
>DATLYX010000030.1:0-55738 GCA_035574295.1 Xanthobacteraceae bacterium | reverse complement strand
GACTTTGCACGGTTGCGTGCGATTGCTGCGGGACGCAACACCGACATTGCATCGCTTGCCAACGAAAGCAATGCCTCGCTGCTCGCCACCGAGCAGGGCCGCGAGGATCCGGCAGGCGTTCTGCTCGAGCTTGACGACCTGCGCAACTATCTGGAGCAAGTTCGCCGTTTCCGCACCGAGCCGATCCAAAAGGCGGCAGTGTTCAACGGCTACTGCGTCGGACAGACGCTCAGCTTTTGCGAGATCGTCAACGGCGAACCGAGGCTGGTCTATAAATTCGTGACCTCATCAAGCCGGGCGGTGCCGCCGTTGAACCGGTATTATGCACCGATCAATTTCATCAACACGCGGCACTGGAGCTCGAACCGCCGCTACGGGCCGGCGGATGCGCGACGCGACGCCCGCATGGGCGGCGGTGACGGGATCGCGATCCCGTTCGAGAACGGCGGCAATCCAATCGAGATGCCGAATTTTATGAATTTTCTGCCGATGCCCGGCTATACCGGAGAGAAAGCGAACGGCATCCACGAGATCGCCGGCGGGCTCGACTCCGGCGGCACCTTCGGCGCGCCGGTGAGCCTCGGATGCATCCGGCTCAACAAGTTCCAAGCCAAGCTCGCGCGCTGGTGGACGCCGCGGGAGGCCAAATTCTTCGTGTATTTCGAACCGGAACGCTACCGCCACTTCGGCGATCCCACCACCGGCAAGGCAAGAACCCAGCCGGCCGTGGTGAACTATTCGCCGGCACCGCCGGCTGCAGCGCCGTGGCCGGAGTTCCGAGAGCGCCGCGCGGCGCGGCCGCCGTTTCCGGCGTTCCCTCTGTTCGGGCTGTTTGCACTCGGCGAGCAATGAACGCTGCCACCCGCCTGAGCGGCAGTTGCGGGGTGCCTGGTTACGCGGTGCCCCAAACTTCCGCTGCGGTCTCGACCACAAGCGCGAGCTTGCGTTTCTGGTCGTCCGCGGTGAGCCGGTTTCCCTTGATGGTGCTGGCAAAACCGCACTGCGGACTGAGCGCCAGGCGATCGAGCGGGACGTAGCGGCTCGCCTGCTCGATGCGCCGCTTCAGCTCGTCTTTCGATTCGAGCTGCGGCTTCTTGGTGGTCACCAGCCCCAGCACCGCGATCTTGTTGCCGTTCAGGTGGCGCAGCGGTTCGAAGGTTCCGGCCCGCGCGGAATCGTATTCGAGAAAAAATCCGTCCACGTTCATTTTGCCGAACACGATCGCGGCGACCGGGTCGTACCCGCCCTCGGCCACCCAGGAACTCTCGTGATTGCCGCGGCACATGTGCAGACACACGGTGAGGTCCGCCGGCTTGTCCTGCACCACATCGTTCACCATGCGCACGTACAGATCCGGCAACGCATCGGGATCTTCGCCGATGTTGCGGACATGATCGCGCAGCTTGGGATCGCAGAGGAAGGGAAGATTGGTGTCGTCGATCTGCAGATAGCGACAGCCGGCGGCATAGAGCGCGGCGACCTCCTCGCGATAGACCCGCGTCAGATCGGCAAAAAACTCCTCGACATCGGGATAAATCTTGCGGTCGATAGCGGCGCGGCCGCCGCGAAAATGCACGCACATGGGCGAGGGGATCGGCTGCTTGGGCACAAGCCCATGGCGTTCGGCCACCGGCTTGAGCGCCCTAAAATCCTGCACAGCCAGATCGCGGCTGCGCCTAACCTTGCCGCGCACCTCGAACCGCGGCGGAGCAAACTCCACCTCGCCGCTTTCATTGTGGAACTTCATGGGAAGGCCGCCGTGCACCTCCACGCCGTCGATCTTTTCGAGAAAATCAAGAAACCAATGGCGGCGGTGAAACTCGCCGTCGGTACATACTTTAAGGCCGACGCTCTTTTGCATCGCCACCGCCGCCGCAACGCAGCGGCTTTCGATCTCCCACAGCGCCTCGCGGGAGAGCGCTCCCCGCTCGACCTGCGCGCGCGACTGATGAATTTCCTGCGGCCGCAGCAGGCTGCCCACCACATCGGCCTTGAACGGCGGTGTCTTGGCCATCACCACACTCCCTGCATCGCCGCTACAGCTTGCGTCCCCAGAAAATTTCGAGACCCTTCCAGACGAAACTGTCGGCATCAGCAACCATGCCGTCAAACGCCCGGGCCAGATCCTGCGGACTGTAATAAGGAAACTCTTCCAGCTTCCAGCCCACCCTGGCGAGCAGTTTTTCGAACACGTATTCGATATGCAGATCGAGCCCGATCTTCATTCTGGTTTCGGGGCTGTAGGCGATTTCCGCCAGCACGATGTTGCGCCCGCGCTTCATCGTGCGCAAAAGCTCGGCACCGGTCTCGCGCCAGTCGTCGGTGTGCTGCACGCCCTGCAAACAGGCGACGCAGTCAAAATATGCGTCGGGCAGGTGCCGGGTATAGTTCCATTGCCAGGTGGCAAGCTGGCCGTTCCTGCCCCGCCGCTTGGCGATGTAGCTGTCGCGCGCCTCGTCGGTGATGTCGAACACCTTGATCTCGCCCGAAGGCCCGATGCGCGCCCGCATGTCGTCGACAAAACCGCACGGCTCGATGCACTCGCCGATGATGAGCACCTTGTCGCCGGCGCGCAGTCCGAGCCGGTCGTAGATCAGATTGCGCGCAACTTCAGCCTTGCGCCACATGAACGGCAGCCCGCCCAAGAGCACCGCGCGGCACCATCGCTCCTGTTCTTTCGGATCCATGATGATCTCGCCGAAACGGCGCACGTCATAGGGCTGCATCCATTTCCAGGGGTCTTCGTTCTGCATGCGGCGGACTGGATTGCTCAAGCGCGACGAACAATATCAAAGCGGCGGAAAGGTAGTCTGGCCCTACAAGGTCTACGCCTACAAGATCGCGGATGCGGCCAAGGGGTCAATAGAGCCCGCCGGTGCCGCCGCGCAGCGCACGGTCGGCATCAGGCGAAATCCCACCGGGAATGCTGCTTTCCGGTCCGCCGATCACCGCAATGCTGCTGTCCGGCGGCGCGGTGCCGGGTTTGAAGGCTTCGAGGATCGCAGGCCCGGTCGAGCCGGGCGCCACGCGCATGCCGGTCTTGGGATCGACGCGGATCAGCTTGATCCCGCTCGGCACGCGGAACGGCACCGCGGGCTTGTCGGCCAGCGCCTCTTTGAGAAAATCGCGCACGATCGGCGCGGCGAGCTGGCCGCCGGTGGCGCCGCGCGCCAGATGCCGGGGCTTGTCGTAACCCATGTACACGCCGACAGCGAGATCGGGCGAGTAGCCGATGAACCACACGTCTTTCTCTTCATTGGTGGTGCCGGTCTTGCCGGCGATCGGTTTGCCCACCTCGCGCAGCGCGGTGCCTGTGCCGCGCTGCACTACGCCTTCCATGATGGCGGTGATCTGGTAGGCCGTCATCGGGTCGAGCACCTGCTCGCGGCGGTCGATCAGCGTGGGCTCGGGTTGGCCCTGCCAGCGGGGGGCGTTGCAGCCCTGGCATTCGCGCTGGTCGTGCTTGTAAATGGTGCGGCCGTAGCGGTCCTGGATGCGGTCGATGAAGGTGGGCACGATGCGCTTGCCGCCGTTGTCGAACATCGCATAGGCCGTCACCATTTTCAGCAAAGTGGTCTCGCCGGCGCCGAGCGAATAGGAGAGATAGTTCGGCAAGTTGTCATACACGCCCAACCGCTTGGCGTAGTCGGCGATCAGCGGCATGCCGAGGTCCTGCGCAAGCCGCACGGTCATGGTGTTGCGAGACTGCTCGATCCCGTAGCGCAACGTCGAGGGGCCGTTGTACTTGCCGGCGGAGTAATTTTCGGGCCGCCACGGCGGCAACCCCGGTCCCTGATCGATCTCGATCGGCGCGTCCATCACCAGGGTGGAGGGCGTGTAACCGTTGTCGAGCGCTGCGGCATAGACCAGCGGCTTGAACGAGGAGCCCGGTTGACGCATGGCCTGGGTGGCGCGATTGAACTGGCTCTGGTCGTAGGAGAAACCGCCGACCATGGCGAGCACGCGGCCGGTCCAGGGATCCATGGCGACGATGGCGCCGGAGACTTCGGGCACCTGCCGCAGACGATACTGCTGCGGATCCTTGCCGGTCGGCTCCACATAGACGACGTCGCCGACTTCGAGAACCTGGGAGACTTTGGCTGGCGGCTTGCCTTTGGCCGGGCCGCTCGCAGGCTTGGCCCATTTGACTCCGTCGAGCGGAACGATACCGACATCGCGGGTCTTCGAAAGCGCGCCGCCCGGCTCGCGCGCGGGATAAAGGCCGATGCGCGCGGCCTGATCGCTCACCTCCAAAACCACCGCAAGCCGCCAGGGCGCAACATCGGATAGCGCGCGTACTTCGGCAAGTTTTGGCCCCCAATCGCCGGACCAGGTAATCTTCGCCACCGGCCCGCGCCAACCCTGCGACTCGTCGAACCGCACAAGGCCGTCCACCAGTGCCTTGCGCGCAACCACCTGGAGCTTGGGATCGAGCGTGGTGCGCACCGAGAGACCGCCTTCGTACAACACCTTTTCACCGTACTTGTCATAGAGCCAGCGCCGGACTTCCTCGGCAAAATACTCGGCGGCAAAAATGTGGGCGCCGGTCGGGCGCGTGGTGACGTTGAGCGGCGACTTCTTGGCCGCCTCGGCCTCGGCCAGCTTGATGTAGCCGTCTTCGAGCATGCGATCGATCACGTAGTTGCGGCGTGCGATCGCCTCCTCGCGGCGGCGGAACGGATGATAGTTGTTGGGCGCCTTGGGCAGGGCCGCAAGATAGGCGGCCTCGGCAACGGTCAGCTCGTGCACCGATTTGTCGAAGTAGAGCAGCGAGGCGGCGGCGATGCCGTAGGCGCCGAGCCCGAGATAGATCTCATTGAGATACAGTTCGAGGATCTTGTCCTTGGAATAGGTGCGCTCGATCTTCAGCGCGAGCAGCGCCTCCTTGATCTTGCGCTGGAGGGACACCTCGTTCGAGAGGAGAAAATTCTTGGCCACCTGCTGGGTGATGGTGGAGGCGCCCTGGGGCCGACGGTTGCGGCCGAGGTTCTGCACATAAACGATCGCGGCGCGCGTGATGCCGCTAAAGTCGAGCCCGCCGTGCTCATAAAAATTCTTGTCCTCGGCGGCGAGGAAGGCATTGATCACCATCTTGGGCACGGCCTGGATCGGAATGTGCAGGCGGCGCTGGGTGGCGTATTCGGCGACAAGACGGCCGTCGGCGGCGTGCACGCGCGTCATCACCGGCGGCTCGTATTTCTGGAGCTGCGAATAGTCGGGCAAATCCTGCGAGAAATGCCACAGCAGGCCGGCAACGGCGCCGGCCCCTACCAGGAACAGAATCGTTCCCAGCGCAAACAGGAACCCGAAAAAGCGCAGCAGCCCTCGCATGGCCAATCGCCCGGTCAGCCCTTCTCACCGCGAGCAGCGGTGTCGTCGCGCGGTTTTATGGTCAAACTGAGGCTCCGCGCCGCCTCGACTTACAAGGCGAGTTGCTATTTCGCCCCATCCGCGGCGAGCCGCTTGTTGAAGAATACCTCGATTGCCCGCGCGGTCGAAGCGGCCGTCCGGGTTCTCCAGGTGTCGGATGTCAGTTGCTTAAGGTCCTGCTGATTCGACACATAGCCGAGCTCGAGCAGCACCGAGGGCACATCAGGCGCTTTGAGCACCTTGAAGCCCGCGGATTTCAGCGGGTGCTTGTGCAGCCGCGCCACGCTCTTGAGCTCGGCAGCGAGCAGGCGGGCAAATTGCAGCGAATAGGCTTTGGTCTCGCGCTGAGCGAAGTCGATCAGAATTCCCGCGATGTTGTCCGGCTCGGCGGCGAGATTGATGCCGGCGATCACGTCGGCGCGGTTCTCGGCCTCGGCAAGGCGCGCGGCCTCGGCGTCGGAGGCGGTGTCCGACAGGGTGTAGATAGTGGCGCCCTGCGCCTCGCCGTCGCCGCGGCGGAGTGCGTCGGCGTGGATCGAAATGAACAGCGCCGCCTGGTTGGCGCGCGCGATGCGCACCCGCTCGGCGAGCGGAACGAAAGTGTCGTCGGTGCGCGTCATCAGCACACGATACTTGCCCGACTTCTCGATGTGGTCGCGCAGCAGCAGGGCAAAATCCAGAACCAGCGTCTTTTCGCTCTCCCCGCTGGGGGCGCGCGTGCCATTGTCGATGCCGCCGTGTCCGGGATCGATCACGATCAGCGGCCGCGGGTCGGCCTTGGCGTCCGGCGCAGGCGGTCGGGCTGCCTGGGCCGGTGGCGGAGGCTGTGCGGGGGCGATGGCGCGCAGGAAGCTCTCCCGGTCGGTGGCGACGAGGTCCACGACGAGGCGCGCGGGCTGGCCCTCGGCGGCGTCGAGCACGAAGGCGCGTTCGATGCGGGCAGGCTTTGTGAGGTCGAGCACAATGCGCGAGCCGCCCTGCATGATCAGGCCGTAGCGAAAGGCCTTGACCAATCCGCGCCCCGACTCGCCGGTGCGGTGCGAGAGGCGGAAGGTCACCTGGGGGATGTCAATCACCACGCGATAGGGATCGGCGAGCGTGAACGTGCGCATGTCGATCTTGCGGGACAGATCGGCGATGAAGCGCGTCTGTCGATCGTCACCGCCGAGCTTGGCGTCGGTCACGACCGGAAACGGATTCGGCTGAACGCGGGCGGCCTCGCGCGACGCCGCAGCCGCGACGGCCCCGAACGCGAGGAGCCCAAGGACAGGGGCGATGAACCTGGTTGCGCACGCCGCCATCGAATCCCACGCCTTTCACCCCCCTCATATCGCATAGGGAGGGCAGAGTTAACCGGCACTTAAAGACGCGCAGCGAACCAATCGTAATACACCATACTCGCGCCGTCGCGGGCGGGGACAAGGTCGCGCTTGCTATCATGCGCCAGGGGGCCTAATAAGGGCCTGCTTACGGTGACCTCCCGGTTGTGCCGCGTTCGGGTCATGGGCACGCCCGCCGGTCACGGCTCCCAACGGGGAACCGGCCTTGCGGACGCTAGAGCGATCGCCGCTGTTGCCGCGCTGGTGCGCTTGTGACGGCCCTGCGATCGGAGCCAGACCCCTAAGTTGAGGACATCCGGATTGTACGGCGGCGCGCCTGCGCCGCAAACCGTGGGCAAAACACCGGCGGCTCCAAGCCGCCGCCCCACATGGGTCGAGGTTATGCCCCCAGTGAATATTCAGGTCTGGCCGGGTCGCTGCGAGAAACTTTCGCGCGGTCATCCGCTTGACCGCGCTTGGCACGGCTTCGCAGCCCTTTCCATCCCCAACACTTCGGGCAGCTCGCTTTTCGCGCCACGCCTGCGTGGCCGCGCGCGGCCGGCCCTGACAGAGACAATTCAATGGCCAACAAGATGCTCATCGACGCGACGCATCCGGAGGAAACCCGGGTGGTCGTACTGCGCGGAAACCGCGTCGAGGAATTCGACTTCGAGACCGCTCACCGCAAACAACTGCGCGGCAACATCTATCTCGCAAAAGTCACGCGCGTAGAGCCATCCCTGCAAGCGGCATTCGTGGACTATGGCGGCAACCGCCATGGGTTTCTGGCGTTCTCTGAAATCCATCCCGATTACTACCAAATCCCGGTCGCCGACCGGCAGGCGCTGATCGACGAGGAGCAGCGCGCGCAACGGGCGGCCGACGAGGAGCAGCCGGACACTCGGCGCCGGCCGCAACGCCGCGGGCGCGAGGCTGCCGCACGCCGACGCCGGCCGACCGAAGAGGCGATACGCGGCGAGGACGAGTTGCCGGTCGAAGAGGCCGCGCACGAATCCGATATATCTGCCGGCGAGGCGGCGCTCGGGGATTTGCCGCCCGAGGAGCCGGCGCGCGAGAACGCCGACAGCACCGCCCCGATTCAACCGAGCGAGGCTGCCGACACTGCCGCTCAGATTGAGCCGAGCGCGCGCGCGGACACCACAGAGGAGCCGCGACCTGCAGTCGAGATCGATCTCGTCGATCCCGCCGCGCGCGAATTACAGTTCGACGATCACATCCCTTCCGCGGTCGAGCCGGAGAATGTCGCGTCGGTTCCGGAAGCGATTCCTCCCGACGCCTCGCCGATGCTCGCGGCCGAGGAAGCGCCGGCGGCGGATGCGGACATCGAACCCGGCAGCGCCGACGAGGCGGCCGAGGACGAAACGGTGGAGTCGGTGGGCGGCGCGGATGCGCTCGAAGAAGTGCCCGACCGCGCCCCGCGCTTCCGCCGGCAGTACAAAATCCAGGAGGTCATCAAACGACGGCAGGTGCTGCTGGTGCAGGTGGTCAAGGAGGAGCGCGGCACCAAGGGCGCGGCACTGACAACCTATCTTTCGCTCGCCGGCCGTTATTGCGTGCTGATGCCCAATACGGCGCGCGGCGGCGGCATCAGCCGCAAGATCACCAACCCGGAGGACCGCAAGCGACTGCGCGAGATCGCCGAGCGGCTCGAAGTGCCGGAAGGCATGGGCGTGATCCTGCGCACCGCGGGAGCCAACCGCAGCAACGCGGAAATCGAGCGCGACTTCGAATATCTGCTGCGACAATGGGAGCAGGTGCGCGACCTCACGCTGCGCTCGACGGCGCCCACCCTCGTTTACGAGGAAGGCTCGCTGATCAAGCGCGCGATCCGCGACCTCTACACCAAGGATATCGAGGAAATCATCGTTGCCGGCGAGGAAGGCTACAACGAAGCGAAAGAATTTTTGGAAATGCTGATGCCGGGTCACGGCGCGAACGTCAAACTCTACCGCGACACCCAGCCGATCTTCACCCGCTACAACGTGGAGAGCCAGCTCGACGCCATGTTCTCGCCCGTGGTGCAGCTCAAGTCGGGGGGGTATGTCGTCATCAACCAGACCGAGGCGCTGGTCTCCATCGACGTGAACTCCGGCCGCTCCACGCGCGAGCATCACATCGAGGACACCGCGCTGAAAACCAACCTGGAAGCGGCGGAGGAAATCGCCCGCCAGCTTCGCCTGCGCGACCTGGCGGGGCTGATCGTCATCGACTTCATCGACATGGACGAGAAGCGCAACAACCGCATGGTGGAGCGGCGGCTGAAGGATGCGCTGCGCAACGACCGCGCGCGCATCCAGGTCGGGCGGATTTCGCATTTCGGCCTGCTGGAAATGTCGCGGCAGCGGATCCGCACCTCGGTGCTGGAAAGCTCGACCGAGAAGTGTCCGTATTGCGGCGGCACCGGACATATGCGTTCGGTGTCCTCGGTGGCGCTACAGCTCTTGCGGGCGGTCGAGGAAATGCTGCTAAAAGGCGCGACGCACAACATCACGGTGCGCACGCGGCCGGAAGTGGCGCTCTATGTTCTCAATCAGAAGCGCGCGCACCTGCGGTCCCTGGAGGAGCGGTTCCGCATCGCGATCACCGTCCATGCGGATGCGACGATCAACGGACAGGTGGCGTTCGCCATCGACCGCGGCGAGCAGGTGATGACCGCGGAACAGGCGCGGGCCTTGGCAGCGCAGGCGCAGGCCGCGCTGGCGCGAGCGGACGAAGACGAGCGGGAGGCCGTGGCGGAGGCCGATTTCGAAGCCGAAGCCGAGGACGAGGATCGATTCGAGGTACAGCCGCAGAGCTACGAGTCGCCGCTCGGCATGCATGAGGGCGGTCAGCGCGAGGGCGGCCGGCGACGGCGGCGGCGACGGCGGCGCGGCCGCGGCGGCGCAGGCCGGGAGCAAGCCGCCTTCGCCCACGAGGTGACCGCGGAGGCGGGTGCCGAACCGCCGGAATGGACTGCGGAAGCCGAACAGGATGAGGCACAGCCGCAGGAACAACCGCACCAACAACCGCAGCCGGCGCATGGCGAAGTACACGGCGAAGCGCACGGCGAGGGCCAGCGGCGGCGGCGGCGCCGCGGGCGACGCGGCGGACGCCGAAATCGTCGCGAGCGGGAGAGCTACGGCGAAATCGGGCGCAGCGAGCAGGTTCAGCCTTATCCGGAAACAGCCGCGCTGGCGGATGAGACGCAGTTCGAGGCCGCAACTCCGGCGCCGGAGCCAAGAGAGTTCGCAGCGGAACCCGAGCGAGCTGACCATGCCGCCCCGGTGGCGGCGCCCGCAGCAGCCGCCGCGCCGCCAGCAGAGCCCGCGCCCACACCCGAACCACCGCGGCGCCGCTCAACCGTGCGGGAACCGGCACCGGTGACCGGCAGCAGCCAACCCGTCGAAATTCAGCAGCCGGCGGTGCCTTCGGTCACCATTGCGGTCCAATCCCTGGGGCCGCACGCGCAGGAGAGCGAGGAGTCCAGACCGCGCCGCACCGGCTGGTGGGCCAGGCGTCTTGCGGGTGACAAAGGCTGACATTGATGCGGAGCCGCTGGGTCGATCGCGAGGCAAAGGAAACGGTCGATCGCTACGCGAAATCGGGGGTTGCTGCGGAGCTGGCGCTGCGCGTCTACACCACGCGCCTGCTCGGCGGCGAGCCCAAGCTCGTGCTGCACGGCGGCGGAAATACCTCGGTGAAGCTCCGGATGCGCGATCTCCTCGGCGAGGAGACGGAGGTGATCTGCATCAAGGCGAGCGGCGCCGACATGGCCCGCATCGAGCCGTCCGGGCTGCCCGCGGTGCGGCTTGAGCCTTTGCGCAGGCTCCGTGCGCGCGAGGCTTTGTCGGACGAAGACATGGCACGGGTGCAGCGCGCGCATCTGCTCGACCCCTTGGCGCCAAGTCCTTCGGTGGAAATGTTGCTGCACGCCTTCCTGCCGGCCAAATTCGTCGATCACACGCACGCCACCGCGGTGCTGAGCCTCATCGACCAACCGAACAGCACCGAGCTTTGCGCCGAGGTCTATGGCAACCGCATAGGCTTTGTGCCCTATCTGAGGTCGGGATTCGGTCTGGCAAAAAAGGCCGCAGCGGTGTTCGAGGAAAATCCGGCGGTCGAAGGGCTCATTCTCGACAAGCACGGCATCTTCACGTTCGGCGGCGAGGCCCGGGAAGCCTACGAGCGCATGATCGAAATGGTCACGCGGGCGGAAGAGCGGCTGAAGCGCGGCCGCAAGGCGGTGTTCGCGGCGGCGCCATTGTCGCACGCGATTGCGCCGCTCGCGGAGGTGGCCCCGATCCTGCGCGGGGCCTGCAGCCTGCCAAACGAGGCCATCGAAGGCGCGTATCAACGGTTGGTGCTGGAGTTCCGCACCAGCGAAGCCATCCGCAATTTCACCAACGGCGCGGAATTGGCGCGCTACGGCCAGCAAGGCGTGATGACGCCGGACCACACCATCCGCACGAAAAACTGGCCGCTGATCGTGCCGCAGCCGGAGCTCGGCAAGACGGAGGATTTCAAGCGCGCGGCGCGCAAGGCGGTGGAGGCTTACATCGCAAACTACCGCGCCTATTTTGCGCGCAACAACGCCCGCACGGGCGGCAACAAGACGATGCTCGATCCGCTCCCGCGCGTGGCGCTGGTGCCCGGACTCGGCTTGTTCGGCATGGGGCCGACCAAGCGCGATGCGATCATCGCCGCGGATATTGCCGAAGCGTGGGTGGAAGGCGTCACTGACGCGGAGGCAATCGGCGCGTTCAAATCGATCAGCGAAGCGGAGATGTTCGATTGCGAATATTGGGCGCTGGAACTGAGCAAGCTCGGGCCGGCGGCGGATAAACCGCTCAAGGGCCAGATCGCGGCCATCACCGGGGCAGGCGGCGCCATCGGCGCGGCCACTGCGCGCGCCTTTGCGGCGGCCGGCGCGGAGGTGGCGCTGCTCGATGTGAATGTTGCGGCGGCGGCGGAACAGGCCAAAGCGATCGGTGCGAGCGCCCTCCCCGTCCATTGTGACGTGACGGACTCAGCCTCGGTGCGCACGGCGTTCGAGCAGGTGGTGGCGGCCTTCGGCGGCATGGATATTTTGGTGTCGAATGCGGGCGCAGCCTGGCAGGGCCGCATCGGCGAGGTTGACGAGGCCATCTTGCACAAAAGTTTCGAGCTGAATTTCTTCGGCCACCAGCGGGCGGCGCAGGCGGCGGTGAAAATCATGCTGGCGCAGGGCACCGGCGGCTGCCTGTTGTTCAATGTCTCCAAGCAAGCCGTAAACCCCGGCCCGAACTTCGGCCCCTACGGCTTGCCGAAAGCGGCGACCATGTTTTTGGTGCGACAATACGCGCTCGATTACGGCGCGGACGGCATCCGTTCGAACGGCGTGAATGCGGATCGAATCCGTTCCGGGCTGCTGACCGACGATTTCATTCGCGAGCGGGCGAAAGCACGCGGGGTGAGCGAAAAGGAATACATGAGCGGGAACCTCCTGCAGCGCGAGGTTACGCCTGACGACGTGGCGCAGGCGTTTTTGCATCAGGCGCTGGAACTGAAAACCACCGGCGACATTACCACCGTGGATGGGGGCAATATCGCTGCGGCATTGCGGTAAGCGTCCGCCTGCCCTATTGATTGCCGAAGCAACACTGCGAGGTGCCGCATGCCGGAAGCCGACAAGGAAGGCCATCGCTATCACGCCGACAAGCCGCAGGCGGCGCCGGGATTTTTTCTCAAAGGCTCGCACCAGCTCGACTGGGGCATGAAGAACCGCCTCGCGCGCACCTTCAATCCGCAAACCGGCCGCACGGTGATGCTCGCCATCGACCACGGCTACATCCAGGGGCCGACCACGGGGCTCGAGCGCATTGACCTCGACATCGTGCCGCTTCTGCCGCAGTGCGACGCCCTGTTCTGCACGCGCGGCATTTTGCGGTCGGTGATCCCGGCGGACTGCACCAAGCCGATCTGTCTGCGCGCGAGCGGCGGGGCGAGCATTCTCAAAGACCTCTCCAACGAGCAGATCGCCATGGACATGGAGGACGCCGCGCGACTCAACGCAGTCGGCGTCGGCGTGCAGGTCTACATCGGCAGCGACTACGAGACGCAGACCATCCACAACATGACGCGGCTCGTGGATGCGGGCCTGCGCTACGGCATCCCGGTGATGGGGATCACCGCGGTGGGCCGGGAGATGAAGCGCGACGCGCAATATTTCCGGCTTGCCTGCCGCATCATCGCCGAGCTGGGCGCGCATTACGTGAAAACCTATTACGTGGAGGACGGGTTCGAGACCGTCACCGCCTCGTGTCCGGTGCCGATCGTCATGGCCGGCGGCAAGAAACTTCCGGAGCTCGAGGCGCTGACCATGGCCTACAACGCCGTGCAGCAGGGCGCGGCCGGGGTGGACATGGGACGCAACATTTTTCAGTCGGAGGCACCGCACGCCATGATCGCCGCCATCAACGCGGTGGTGCACCAGAACGCCAAGCCGAAAGAGGCGCTGGAGATTTTCCAGTCGCTCAAATCCAAGGGCGCCGCGCGCGGGGTCGCAGCGTAGCGCTTCAACCCCCGGCACAATTCCCTCTGGCGGTCCCCTGCAGCGCAGCACGTCGCTACGCTTCGTGCTGCGCCGCGCCCGGGACATCCCAAATCAAAACGAACGGGCGCTATCCCTTGAGCCATTTGCCGATGCGGTCCACCGCTTCGCGCATGTCAGCGGCGGAACCGGCGTAGCAGAAACGCACGAATTGCTTGCCGCGTGCGGGGTCGAAGTCGTCGCCGGAGGTCGCGGCCACGCCGGCGTGCTCCAGCATGCGCTGGCAGAAATCAAAGCTATCGTTGGTGAGCCGGCGCACATCGGCATAAAGATAGAAGGCGCCGTCGGCGGGCAGGAAAGCGTCCATGCCGACCGCCGGCAAGCCTTCCAGCAGGATGCGGCGGTTCTCCTGGTAGCCGCGCTTGACCGCCTCCAGTTCGGCGATGCCGTCGAAGGCGGCCTCGGCGGCGATCTGCGACAGCGTTGGCACCGAAATGGCGAAATTCTGCTGCAGCCGCTCGATCGGGCGCACGAGCTCCGGCGGCACCACCATCCAGCCCACGCGCCAGCCGGTCATGCAAAAATATTTGGAAAACGAATTGATGATCACGGCGCGGTCGGAAATGCGCGCTGCGGTCTCGGCCGGCATCGCATAGTCGAGGCCGTGATAGATCTCGTCGGAGATGATGCGAATGCCGGCATCCTCGGCGGTCTTGATCAATGACGCCAGCGCGGAGGCGGACATCATAGTGCCGGTGGGATTGGCCGGGCTCGCAATCAGCACGCCTTTCAGCGGCGTTCTGGCGTGGACCGCAAGCAGCATCTCGCTCGTGATGGCCCAGCGCGTGTGCTCGGTGGTCTCGATCGGCACGCATTCGCAACCAAGCGCGCTTAGGATGTGGCGATAGGGCGGATAGCCGGGGGCGGCCACGGCAACGCGGTCGCCGGCCTCGAACATCGCAAGAAACGCGAGCAGGAATCCGGCCGAGGATCCGGTGGTCACCACGATGCGCTCCGGCGTCATCGGCACGCGATAATGCTCGGTGTAGTAACGCGCGATGCGCGCGCGCAGCGAGGGAATGCCGAGCGTCTCGGTATAGCCGATCGGGCTACCGCCGAGCGCGGCGCGGGCGGCGGCGAGCGCCGCCTTCGGCGCGGGCGCCGCGGGTTGACCCACCTCCATATGGATCACACGGCGGCCGGAGGCTTCGATTCGCGCTGCTGCGGCCACCACATCCATGGCCATAAACGGCGGAACGTTGCTGCGTTTGGACGGGACAACCAGTCGGTCGCGCGGATCGTGCATGATTTTCGGCCTTCGGCGGCGAGACGGGCGATGCCCCGCTGTTGCCGTATTCCCCTTTCATTCTAAGGCGTTCGGTCAATCCAGCGCGATGAATGCCATGCGGGCTCGCGTTGACCAAGAGTCATCGCACCGCTAGCTTGTCTTCGCGAGCTTGTCTTGGGGATCCGCCATAGATCAAGCACATATGACCCGACCTGCGAGACCTATCAGGCCGCGGCGGCCGACGCCAGCCGCGCGGGCCTGCGCATTGCTGACGGCTGTGGCGGTGGCGGCTGCCGCGATCCCGATCAGCAAGGCTCGGGCGCAGGCGCGCGGGCAGGGCGGCCTGCCGCTGATCCGCGACGCGGAAATCGAGCAGCTCCTGCGCGACTATTCGCAGCCGATCCTGCGCGCGGCAGGACTGACGCAGCAGAACGTCAATATCATCATCATCAACAGCCCCAACTTCAACGCCTTCGTGATGGACGGCCGGCGCATCTTCGTGAACGCCGGGGCGCTGATGGAGTCGCAGACACCGAATCAAATCATCGGCGTGCTCGCGCACGAGGCCGGCCATATCGCGGGCGGACATCTCTCGCGGCTGCGCGAACAACTGGCGGCCGCCCAGACCCAGGCGATCATCGCCATGCTGCTCGGCGTGGGCGCGATGGCGGCCACCGCGCGCTCCGGCAATGTCGGCGGCAATCCGGGCGCCGCGATCGTCGGAACCCAGGACGTCATCGCGCGATCCCTGCTCGCATACCAGCGGGCACAGGAGGAGCAGGCGGACCGCGCCGCGGTGAAGTTTCTGACCGCCACCGGGCAATCGCCCAGGGGCATGTACGAAACGTTCAAGCGCTTCGCCGACCAGAGCCTGTTCGCGGCGCGGTATGTCGACCCTTACCTGCAGTCGCATCCGATGGCGACCGAGCGCATGGCTGCGCTTGAGGCGCTGGCGAAGACCAGTCCCTATTGGGCGAAAAAGGATCCGCCGGAACTGCAACTGCGGCACGACATGATGCGGGCCAAGATTTCCGGCTTCATGGAGCGGCCGGACACGGTGGCGCGCCGCTACCCGCCAAGCGATACCAGCCTGCCGGCACGCTATGCGCGCGCCATCTCCACCTACCGCCACGGCGATTTGCGCGCGGCGCTGGTGCAGATCGACGGATTGATCCAGACCCAGCCGAACAACCCGTATTTCTACGAGTTGAAGGGCCAGGCCCTGGTCGAAGCGGGTCGGGCGGCAGAGGCCATCGCCCCGCTCCGCCACGCGGTCCGGCTGGCGCCGCGGCCGGCCCTGATCCAGGTCCTTTTGGCGCAGGCCCTGATCGCCACCAACAAGCCGGAGGCTGCCGATGAAGCGGTCGCCCTTCTGCGCGTGGCGCTCAGCCGGGAGCCGGATGTACCGAACGGTTATACCCAACTGGCCATGGCCTACGGCCGCAAGGGCGACCTCGCCCAGGCCGACCTTGCTTCGGCGCAGGCGGCCGCAGCGCGCGGAGATTTTAAGACCGCGCGCGAACTCGCCGCCCGTGCTAAAACCCGCTTTGCCGTGGGCTCTCCAGGCTGGGTGAAAGCCGACGACATCGTAAGCCAAAGACCGACCCCGCTGCGGCCGAACTGACAACTGGCAAAGGACCTACGTCCATGAAAATGAACCTGCCTAGCGCCGCGCTCGTCGCCATATGTATTGCGGCCGGCGCAACCCTGGCGATCGCCGCACCCACCCACGCGGGACGCGCCGGTTCATCGGCAACGATCCGGGACAACGTGCCTGCACCTTTCCAGGACAGGGCGAAGGCCGAGCCGCAACCGCGCGCTCAGTATGCGGAAGCCAAGACCAGACGTGCGACGGCCAAAAAACCTGCGCCGAAGCCGCAATTGGACGAGGCCGCGATCGGGGAGGCGCTGCGCAACTTCCTGACCAATAATCCGGGCGTCTTGCGCGGCGCGATCATCGAGGTGCTGCGCAGCGATCCCGAGATCGGCAAGCTGCTCGCCGGTGTGGCGCCGGCGACGCCGGCTCCGCCTGCGCCGGCAGCGCCGCTCGACGCCTACCAAGGGCGCATCGAAGAAATCGTGCGCAATTATCTCCTGCGTCACCCGGAAGTGTTGCAGGAGGCGATCGCGGAGCTCGAAAAACGGCAGGCGCTGGCTGAGGCGGAACGACACAAGGTCGCAATCACGGCCAATGCAGAGCTCCTGTTCAACTCGCCGCGTCAGGTGGTGCTGGGTAATCCGAACGGCGACGTCACGTTCGTGGAATTCTTCGACTACAACTGCGCATACTGCAAGCGCGCCGTGGTGGACATGATGGAGCTGATGAAGACCGATCCCAAACTGAAGATCGTGCTCAAAGAATTTCCGGTGCTGGGCAAGGGATCGGTGGAGGCGGCCGAGGTTTCAACCGCGGTGCGCATGCAGGACAAGTCCGGCAAAAAATTCCTGGAATTTCACCAAAAGCTGATGATGAGCCGCGGGCAAATCGACCGTGCGCGTGCGCTCGCGGTCGCAAGAGAAGTCGGCATAGATATGGCGCGGCTGGAAAAGGACATGGCGAGCGAGGAAGTGCGCGCATCGATCGAAGAAAGCCTCAAGCTCGCCGAGGCGCTCGGGCTGAACGGCACGCCGAGCTACGTCATCGGCCCGAACGTGGTGATCGGCGCGGTCGGCATCGCGGCGCTGCGGGAGCGGGTCAATACCGCGCGCTGCGGCAGGCCCGCCTGCTGAAGCGTCCGCCGGTGCTGCAAGCAGCAGCGGATCGCGCCGCGGTCCGCCGTCGATCTTCGGCCGAAGCGGTCATCGCTGCGGCGGCGGCCGCGCCGTGTCAACGACCGGCACCTCGACCGAGTATTCCTTGTCGTCACGGCGGTAGGTGATCTCGATCTTTCCGCCCACGCCGACGCGTTCGAGTTCCTCGGTGTAGTCGGTGATGCGCAGGGCGGGTTTGCCCGCAACGCTGACAATGACGTCGCCAATGGTCCCGGCCTCGGCGTTCACACCTTTAAGGCCGGCGCGGGCTGCCGGTGAATTGGGCACGATCCGCCACACGACAATGCCTTTGACGCCGAGCCGAGTCGCCACCGATTCGGCGGCGGGAATGAGCCCGATGCCGGGCGTGGGAACACGGCCATGGCGAATCAACTCCGGCACCACGCGGCTCACGACATCGACGGGAATGGCAAAACCGACTCCGGCGCTGGCGCCCGACGGCGAATAGATCGCGGTGTTCACTCCGATCAGGCGGCCGCTCGAATCGAGCAGCGGCCCGCCCGAGCTGCCGGGGTTGATGGC
Organism: Xanthobacteraceae bacterium; assembly: GCA_035574295.1. Classification (GTDB taxonomy): domain Bacteria; phylum Pseudomonadota; class Alphaproteobacteria; order Rhizobiales; family Xanthobacteraceae; genus PNAI01. The sequence goes on along the minus strand of DATLYX010000030.1, from coordinate 37,938 downwards.
GGCATCGGTCTGGATGACATTCGTCAGCTCGCGACCGCGCGCAGTGGGCAGGCGGCGTTTCAGCGCGCTGATCACGCCGCTGGTGAGCGACTGTTCGAGCCCGTAGGGCGTGCCGATCGCGAAGGTGAGCTGCCCCACTTTCAAGTCGGACGATGTGCCGACCGGGAGCGGCGGCGGGATTTCCTTCGGGTTGACCAAACGCAGCACCGCGATGTCATAGGTCGGAGCAAGGCCGATCACCTGGGCGCGCACGGCCTCGCCGGTGGACAGGCGAATGGCGATCACGCTCGTGCCGCGGACCACGTGATCGTTGGTCACGACATGACCCTGGGCGTCCCAGATGAACCCGCTGCCGCCCTGAATGCGGTTCTCAGACGTCTGATTGTCGCCGGTCCGGCGCCCGGCGATCTGCACGACCGAAGGAGCCGCCCTTTCGAATATCGCGATGGTCCTGCGCTCGATGTCCAACAAACCAAGGCGTTCCGCCTGCTGGGCGACCGAGGGCTCAGGCCAGCCGGAAAGAAGCGGCGCGCTTAGCGCAACCGCGAGCGCAGACCTCGGAATTTTCATGACACGACTCCCTTGCCGTGCACGCCGCGGTCGATGTTCCGCTCGCCCTGCGCCGCGGGCATGGCCACAGTAAGATGCATCGCGGCCGGCTCGCTCGCAAGGCGCGTCCCGCGCGTGAGGAGACGGCTGCCGGCATGCCGAAATGACGGCGGCGGTCTTAGGCAGGACGCGCGAACGCCGAGTTCTTAACGATGCGCCTGTGGGTGCGATGTGGCGAGCCTTTCCTTTCCGCGCGGTCCCTGTAAAGTCGCTCAAGTTGCGACTCGGCGGCCACACCACTGCATGCCAAAGACCGTCTACGTGCTCAACGGACCCAATTTGAACCTGCTCGGCCGGCGCGAGCCAAAGATCTATGGCAAGGCGACGCTCAAGGACGTCGAGGCGCTCTGCCGCAAGACCGCCGCGGCGCACAAGCTGTCCGTGGAGTTCCGCCAGTCCAACCACGAGGGCGAACTGGTCGACTGGATCCAGGAGGCCGACGCCAAGAAGGCGGCCGGCATCGTGCTCAACCCGGGCGGCTATACCCACACCTCGGTGGCGATCCACGATGCGATCAAGGCGGTGAGCGTGCCGGTGATCGAGGTGCATGTCTCCAATATTCATGCGCGCGAAAATTTTCGCCATGTCTCGTATGTTGCGCCGGTGGCGAGAGCCACGATCGGCGGCTTCGGCATCAACGGCTATGCGCTGGCGATCACCGGACTGGCCGGAATGGTCGCGGCAAGATCGCGGCGGTAGTGTCCGTGACGCGCGCGAGCAGGACCATGGCAAAACAGAAACCGTCGATCGACGCCGACCTGATCCGCGAGCTTGCGCGTCTTCTCGAGGAGACCGGGCTCGGCGAGATCGAGATCGAGCGCGACGGGCAGCGTGTGCGCGTGGCGCGCCACGCAGCGCCGCAGGCGGTTGTGCCGGCTGCGACGCCGGTACAAGTGGAGGCGCCGCCGACCAGCCCGGCGCCGCCGGAGCCGGTTCCCGCGGCAGAGGATTGGGCCAATCATCCGGGCGCGGTGAAGTCGCCCATGGTCGGCACCGCTTACCGGGCGCCGGAGCCGGGCGCGGTGCCGTTCGTCGATGTGGGCAGCCAGGTGGCCGCCGGTGCCACCCTGTTGATCATCGAAGCGATGAAGACCATGAACCAGATCCCCGCCCCGCGCGCGGGCACCGTGACCCGAATTCTGGTCGAAGACGGACAGCCGGTGGAATACGGCGAGCCATTGATGATTATCGAATGAGCCTGCTTTGCTCGCTTGCGGGAGGGGGCGGCGAGACCGTCGGAGCGGGCCAGCGCGACGGCGGGGTGAGTTGGGTCAAGGGGCCTCTCTGGGCGCTCAGAATCGCGGAAATGCCCCCTCACCCGACCTCTTCGCTGCGCTCGGAAGGCGGCCTCTCCCCGCAAGCGGAGGAGGCATAAGAGAGCCCGTGTATGTTCGATAAAATCCTGATCGCCAATCGCGGGGAAATCGCGCTGCGCGTGCTGCGCGCCTGCAAGGAGCTCGGGATCCCCACGGTGGCCGTGCATTCGACCGCGGATGCGGATGCCATGCATGTGCGGCTCGCCGACGAAAGCGTGTGCATCGGGCCGCCGCCGGCCAAGGACAGCTATCTCAACATCCCCTCGTTGCTCGCCGCCTGCGAGATCACCGGCGCGGACGCGGTGCACCCGGGCTATGGCTTCCTCGCCGAGAACGCCCGGTTCGCGGAAATTTTGCAGGAACACGGAATCCAATTCATCGGCCCGAGCGCAAAGCACATCCGGCTGATGGGCGACAAGATCGAGGCCAAGCGCACGGTGAAGAAGCTCGGCATCCCGGTCGTGCCGGGGTCGGACGAGGCGGTGTCTTCAGACGCGGAGGCAAAGGCGATCGCGCGCGGGCTCGGTTTTCCGGTCCTGATCAAGGCGGCGGCAGGCGGCGGTGGGCGCGGCATGAAGGTCGCTCATTCGGAACCGGAACTCGCGGCTGCGCTCGCCACCGCGCGCGCGGAGGCAAAGGCGGCGTTCGGCGACGATGCGCTCTACATCGAAAAATATCTGCTGCGGCCGCGGCACATCGAAATCCAGGTGCTGGGTGACGGAAAGGGTGGCGCGATCCACCTCGGCGAGCGCGACTGTTCGCTGCAGCGGCGGCATCAGAAAGTTTGGGAGGAAGGCCCCTCCCCGGCGCTGAACGTCGGCGCGCGCGACGCCATCGGCGAGCGGGTGGCGCAGGCCATGCGCGAGCTCAATTATCTCGGTGTCGGCACGGTGGAATTTTTATACGAGGACGGCCAGTTCTACTTCATCGAAATGAACACCCGCATCCAGGTCGAGCATCCGGTCACCGAGATGATCACCGACATCGACCTGATCCTGGAGCAGATCCGCACCGCGGCGGGCGGCGACCTCAAGATCGCGCAGAAAGACGTGGAGTTTCACGGCCACGCGATCGAATGCCGCATCAATGCCGAACATCCGGTGACGTTCCGGCCCTCGCCGGGAACGATCCGGTCCTATCACCCGCCGGGCGGACTCGGCGTGCGCGTGGATTCGGCGGTGTATCAGGGTTATACGATTCCGCCCTACTATGACTCGCTGGTCGGAAAGCTGATCGTGCACGCCAAGACGCGCAACGAATGCGTGGCGCGGCTCAAACGCGCGCTCGACGAGTTCGTGGTGGACGGCATCGACACCACGCTGCCGCTGTTGCGCGAGCTGGTGCGCAATCCGGACATCGTGGACGGCAACTACCACATCCACTGGCTCGAACAGTACCTGGCCGAAAAGCACGGCGGGCCGTAATCCCCGGTTGCCGGCACAACCCGCGGGCCGGGACAACCGCTGGACGCCGCAGGGGTGATCGCGATTAAATGCGGCTCGGCCAGTGGGCCGACGCGACGCGGACAGGATCAATCGGCGTGCGAGGCGGCATGGCAAAGGCGGCATATCTTTCCGTGGCCAAGTGGTTACAAGGTGCGATGCTGGCCGCAGCGGCCGCGCTGACGGCGATCTGCCCCGGCAGTGCGCGCGCGCAAATGCAGCCGCAGGTGTTCGTCAGCGAAGTCTCCGGGGCCATCGGGGTGGCCACGGTGCGCCAGCTCTCGCGGGCGATCGAGCGGGCCAAGGACGAAGGTGCGGTCGCGCTCATCGTGCGGCTCGACACGCCGGGTGGGCTTGTGACCGCAACACGCGAGCTGATCAAGCTGATCATCGCCTCGCCGGTGCCGATCGTGGTCTATGTGGCGCCGAGCGGGGCGCAGGCGGCGTCGGCCGGCACATTCCTGGTCTATGCCTCGCATGTCGCGGCCATGGCACCGGGCACCAATCTCGGCGCGGCGACGCCGATCGAAATCGGCGGATTGCCGGGAGCGCCGCAGCCGCGCCGCGAGCCGGGCAAGGACGACAAAAGCTCGGGCACGCAGACCGAAACGGCCGCGCAACGCAAGGCGATCAACGACGTGGTGGCGTTCCTGCGCAGCCTTGCGCAAATGCGCGGCCGCAACCTGGAGTTCGCGGAAAAGGCGGTGCGCGAGGCCGCCACCCTGACCGCCGAGGAAGCGAGCAAGCAGGGCGTAGTGGATTTCATGGCCGCCAGCATGGAGGAGCTGCTGGCAAAGATGGATGGGCTCAAAGTGGAGCTCGCAAGCGGCGAGAAAATTTTGGCCACCAAGAATGCCAGCACCACCACGATCGAACCGGATCTGCGCACACGGCTGCTTGCCGTGATCTCCAACCCGAACGTGGCGTTCCTCCTGCTGATGCTCGGGTTCTACGGGCTGATCATGGAATTCTGGCACCCGGGGACGTTCGTTCCCGGCGTGGTGGGCGGCATTTGCCTTATTCTGGCGCTGGTCGCATTCTCGGCATTGCCGGTGAACTACGGGGCGCTGGGGCTGCTCGTGCTCGGCCTGGCGCTGATGGTCGCCGAGGCGTTCACGCCCGGAATTGGGATCCTCGGCATCGGCGGCGCGGTGGCCTTTGCCTTCGGGGCCTACTTCTTGTTCGAAGGCGCGGGCAGCGACATCGAGATCGGCGTGTCGCTGCCGCTGATCCTCGGTGTGACCCTGACCACGGCGGCGCTGGTCTTCGGCGTCGGCGCCGCCGCCATGCAAGCCTATCGCCGCCCCACGGCGGCCGGCGCTGAGCAAATGATCGGCGCCAAAGCGCGGGTCATCGACTGGGAGGGGGATAACGGCCACGTGCGGATCGAGGGCGAGGTGTGGGCGGCGCGCAGCGCGCGCGCACCGCCGGCCGGATCGATCGTGCGCGTGGTGGGGCGGGACGGACTTACCTTGATCGTCGAACCATAGTCGCGGCCGAAAACCCGAAACCCGTCTTGATTGAGAACATTCTCAAACAACAAGGAGGCTTGCCATGTTTGTTCTTCCGGGCTGGTTCGGACTTTTCCTGCCGATTCTTCTCATCCTCCTGCTGCTCGCCTATTCGGTGCGCATCCTGCGCGAATACGAGCGGGCGGTGGTGTTTCTGCTCGGCCGGCTGTGGAAGGTGAAGGGCCCAGGTCTCGTCATCATTGTTCCCGTCATCCAGCAGATGGTGCGCGTGGATCTGCGCACGCGGGTGTTCGACGTGCCGCCGCAGGACGTCATTTCCCGCGACAACGTCTCGGTGCGGGTGAACGCGGTGGTCTACTACCGGGTGCTCGATCCCGAGAAGGCGATCATTCAGGTCGAGCATTTCGACGAGGCCACAAGCCAACTGGCGCAAACCACGCTGCGATCGGTGCTCGGCCAGCACGAGCTCGATGAGATGCTGGCGGAACGGGAGAAGCTGAACAACGACATCCGCCGCATCCTGGACGAACAGACGGATGCCTGGGGCATCAAAGTGTCCATCGTCGAGCTCAAGCACGTCGATCTGAACGAGACCATGGTGCGGGCGATCGCGCGGCAGGCGGAGGCCGAGCGTATCCGGCGCGCCAAAGTCATCGACGCGGAAGGCGAGTTCCAGGCGGCGGAGAAGCTGGTGCAGGCGGGCGAAATCCTGGCCTCGCGGCCGGAGGCCATGCAGCTCCGCTATCTGACGGCGCTGCAAAACATTGCCGGCGAGCGCGCCTCGACCATCGTTTTCCCGGTGCCGATGAACATGCTCGAACGGCTGAGCCGCGCCTGAACGGACGCGGCGGCTTGCGCTCCGCGGCCGGTTTGGGGCCGCGGCGACGGGATGCTACATTTGCGTCTGTCCGAAACGGAGCGAGTGCATGGCGAGCCGGGACCTAGCGTTCGTCGAGATCACGCCGGAAGTGCTGCTCAAGGCCTATGCCTGCGGCATATTTCCCATGGCCGAGAGCGCCGACGACCCCACGCTCTATTGGGTGGAGCCGGAGACCCGCGGCATCATTCCGCTCGACCGTTTCCATGTGCCGGCGCGGCTCGCCCGCACCGTCCGTTCGGAGCGTTTCGCCATCCGCATCGACCACGACATCGACGGCGTGCTCGAAGGCTGCGCCGAGCCCGCGCCCGGCCGCACGCGCACCTGGATCAACCGGCGCATCCGCAGGCTCTACCGCAGGCTTTTCGACATCGGCCATTGCCACACCGTCGAAGCCTACGAGGACGACAAGCTCGTGGGCGGCCTCTACGGTGTCAATCTCGGCTATGCCTTCTTCGGCGAGAGCATGTTCCACCGCACGCGCGACGCCTCGAAGGTGGCGCTCGTGCATCTCGTGGCGCGGCTGAAGCTAGGCAAGTTCAAGCTGCTCGACACCCAATATGTGACCGACCACCTGCGCACGTTCGGCGCAGTCGAAATCTCGCGGCGGCAATACAGCCGGCTGCTCGATGCGGCGCTGATCGGAGAGGCCGACATATCGGCGCTCAGCAACGCCCGCGCGCTCTCCGGCGCGGAGGCGCTGGCGCTGGCCGAGACGCCGAAATTTTAGCGCGGCGGCTGGGGACGCGGCTGGCGCTGGGGTTGGCGCGCGGGGCGTTGCACGGGTTCGGCAGGCGTCTCGACGGCGACCGAAGGCGGGGTGCCACCCTTACAGTCAGTCAGCCAGACATCGTAGATCGGATGCTCGACCGCGTTGAGGCCGGGGCTCGCGGCAAACATCCAACCGGTGAAGATGCGGCGCAACTCGCCCTGCAGCGTCAGCTCATCGACTTCGACAAAGCCGTCGGTATGCGGCAGCTCGGTCGGCGGCCGCGTGTAGCAGACGCGCGGGGTGACTTCGAGCGCGCCGAAACGCACGGTCTCGTTGATGGCCACGTCGAACTTGGTGATGCGGCCGGTGATCTTGTCGAGACCGGCGAATACCGCCGTGGGATTGGCAATCTTCGGCGTGGGCGGTTCGGGAACCGGCTCCTCGGCAGGCAAAGCGATGTTCGGTTGCTGCTGCTGCTGTTGATCGGCCGGCGGCGGCGCGGCCCACGGCGGCTGTTGACGCGCGCCGGACGGCGCCTGACCAGCGGCAGGAGGCGGCGGCAACGGCCGCTGTTCCACCTCGGCGGGCGGCCTGATCGCGCCGGGCGGGGGCCCCGGCGGCAAAGGTTGCGGCGGCATCAGATCGGGCTCATTCGGGATGCTTCCCGGCGGCCGCGGCGGATCGAAGATCGAGCCGAACTGGCTGCTCGCCGGAGACGCAAGCAGGAACAGCGCCCCAGCAGCCAGCAGCTTGGTCGAGAATCGAGACATTGCGCCACTATACCTCGGTGCCACTTATGTCCTGGTCGCTCATGCCCTGCGCCCCCTGCCCTCACGACAGCAGGCAGCGTTGCCCTGAGCGCCACATTGATCGCAAGATTGCGGCACGGCGGCGGCGCCACACCTGGCGCTCACTCATTCGGCCGACCCTCGGAACGCAAATCAGCGCCCCGGCGTCCAAGGCTTGTAGTCACCGGTGGCGCGCGGACGACGGCCTTGCACCAGGGTCGAGCCGGGCGGCCGGTGCGCTGCCGGCGTTCCAGTGAGATTGGGCCGGTGCGGCTTCTGCCACGGCCGCGGCTGATAATTCTCCTCGGTCGGCGGCGTATCCACGGTGTGATGCAACCAGGCGTGCCAGGACGGTGGAACCTTCGTGGGCTCAGCGAGGCCGTTGTAGATGACCCAGCGGCGCTCCATGCGCAGCGTCGGGTCGATCTTGCGGCCGCGCGTACGGTAGTAACGGTTGCCGAACTCGTCGCTGCCGACGTATTCGCCGTAGAGCCAGGTCCAGAGCTGGGTGCCGAAGGTCTGGCTGTTCCACCACGTAAAAAAGCGAAGCAAAAACGTTTTCATGCGCCGTGCCGCAGAGCTGCCTATGGCGAAGTGGCGCGTTCATGCCAGCCGCCGGAGTGGAAGTCCAGGATTTCTCGGCGGTCGCGCGCATGGGTCGAGGATGAGGCCGTTGCGGCAAGCCGCGCCGATCAGGAATAAGGCAGCCGGCGCTTGCCGCTTAAGTCGCTGCGCAGCTTTCGAGAATCGTGTCCGCTACCGAGGCGGAGCGGACAATGAGGCGGCTTGTGCCAGAGCGCGCGACGGCAGCAGGATTCACATTTTATGGCGCTTTGCGGGGCGAGACGGTCGGCGTCGGCAGGGGCGTATTATTTTACCTTCTCGCCCTCAGAAGTTGCAGAAAGAAAATTTGTCTTACTTGTCCACGGAGCCCAACGCGCTTACCGCTTCCCAAATCCGGCCGATCTGTCCGATACTTCGAAGGGGTGAGTGAGTCGTTGAAAACCACTTCGTTACCACAATATTTAGTAGTTGGTTCAGAGCTTGTGACTAGTTCTTGACGCGTGCGCGTGGCGTGTCATAGCCTACCTTTCGTGCGGCGCGGGTATGTTTTTGGTCTCCGCCGGACATCCCTCGTAAGACCGCGACATGCCCAGTCGCCCGGGCGCGCACGTCCTGGCGAACAGCCGGCATCTGTCGCTTGAAAGAGCGGGAAAACCGCCGCGTGAGAACCGGTGTCAAAGCACGGCACCGGGGATTAAGTAACAGGAACGGCGTCAGGAAGGATGCGCGGGCGGCCTTGAGGCAGGGCCGGCCGAAGGATGAAATGTCGGCGCACCGCCTCGCAAGCGGCCGCGCCGGGGAAATGGGGCAACAATGAAAATCGAACGGCGCTACACCAAAGCAGGCCAGTCACCCTACGCGGAGATCAAGTTCCGCCTCACCACGAGCGAGATCCGAAACCCGGACGGCTCGGTGGTGTTTCGCGCGGACAACGTGGAGGTGCCGGACTTCTGGTCGCAGGTGGCGTCCGATGTGCTGGCGCAAAAATATTTCCGCAAGGCGGGCGTGCCGGCGCGGCTGAAGAAGGTCGAGGAGAACGCCGTTCCCTCCTGGTTGTGGCGTTCGGTGGCGGACGAGCAGGCGCTCGCGCAATTGCCCGAGAACGAACGCTACGGCGGGGAGACCTCAAGCAAGCAGGTGTTCGACCGGCTGGCCGGGGCGTGGACCTATTGGGGCTGGAAGGGCAAGTATTTCGACACGGAAGCGGATGCGCAAGCCTTCTTCGACGAGCTGCGCTACATGCTTGCCATGCAGATGGCGGCGCCGAACTCGCCGCAATGGTTCAACACCGGCCTGCATTGGGCCTACGGCATCGACGGCCCAAGCCAGGGCCACTACTACGTGGACTTTGAAACCGGAAAGCTCGTGAAGTCGAAATCGGCCTACGAGCATCCGCAGCCGCACGCCTGCTTCATCCAGTCCATCGCCGACGATCTCGTGAACGAGGGCGGGATCATGGATCTGTGGGTGCGCGAGGCGCGGCTGTTCAAATACGGCTCGGGTACCGGCACCAATTTCTCCAAGCTGCGCGCGGAAGGCGAAAAGCTCGCGGGCGGCGGAAAATCGTCCGGGCTGATGTCGTTCCTGAAGATCGGAGACCGCGCGGCGGGCGCGATCAAGTCGGGCGGCACCACACGCCGCGCGGCCAAGATGGTGATCGTGGATGCCGACCATCCCGACATCGAGGAATTCATCGACTGGAAGGTGAAGGAGGAACAGAAGGTCGCCTCCCTCGTCACCGGCTCCAAGATCAACCAGAAGCACCTGAAGGCCATCATGAAGGCCTGCGTGAACTGCGAGGGCTCGGGCGACGATTGCTTCCAGCCGGAGAAGAACCCGGCGCTCAAGCGCGAGATCAAGGCGGCGCGCAAGAATCACGTGCCCGACGCCTACATCAAGCGCGTGATTCAGTTCGCCAAGCAGGGTTACACCGACATCGAGTTTCCGGTGTACGACACCGATTGGGACTCCGAGGCGTATCTGACCGTCTCCGGGCAGAACTCCAACAATTCGGTGCGGGTGACCGACGAGTTCCTCAAGGCAGTGGAGGCGGACGGGGACTGGGACCTCACCTGGCGCACGCGGCCGGGCAAGGTGGCGAAAACCGTCAAGGCACGCGCGCTGTGGGAGAAAATCGCCTATGCGGCCTGGGCCTGCGCCGATCCGGGCCTGCAATTCCACACCACGATCAACGACTGGCACACCTGTCCGGCCTCGGGACCGATCCGCGCTTCCAATCCGTGCTCGGAGTACATGTTCCTCGACGACACGGCGTGCAATCTCGCCTCACTGAATCTTTTGGCATTTCACAGGCGTATGACAGATGATGGACGACAACCGACGGATGCGTCGTCCGCCCTCCGGCATCCGTCCTCCGTCGTCGGGTTCGACGTCGAGGGGTATGAGCATGCGGTGCGGCTGTGGACCGTGGTGCTGGAAATCTCGGTGCTGATGGCGCAGTTCCCCTCGCGCGAGATTGCGCAGCGTTCCTACGAATACCGCACACTGGGCCTGGGCTACGCCAATATCGGCGGGCTGTTGATGTCGACCGCCATTCCTTACGACAGCGAAGCTGCGCGCGCGATCTGCGGGGCGCTCACCGCGATCATGACCGGGGTCGCCTATGCCACTTCGGCGGAGATGGCCAAGGAGATCGGGCCCTTCCCCGGCTACAAGAAAAACCGCGAGCACATGCTGCGCGTGATCCGCAACCACCGCCGCGCAGCCTACGGCGAGAAGACCGGCTACGAGAAGGTGGCGACGCCGCCCATGCGGCTCGACCATGCGGCCTGCCCGGACAAGACGCTGATCGAACATGCCAAGCGCGCCTGGGACAGGGCGCTCGCGCTCGGCGAGCAGCACGGCTACCGCAATGCGCAGGCGAGCGTGATCGCGCCCACGGGCACCATCGGCCTGGTGATGGATTGCGACACCACCGGCATCGAGCCGGATTTTGCGCTGGTGAAATTCAAGAAGCTCGCGGGCGGCGGCTATTTCAAGATCATCAACCGCGCGGTGCCGCAGGCCTTGCGCGTGCTCGGCTATTCGGAGGCGCAGATCGCGGAGATCGAGGCCTATGCGGTGGGCCACGGCACGCTGTCGAACGCGCCGGGCATCAACCACACAACGCTGAAGGCCAAGGGCTTTACCGATGAGGCGATCGAGAAGGTGGAGAAGGCGCTGCCCACGGCCTTCGACATCAAATTCGCCTTCAACCGATGGACGCTGGGCGAGGATTTTTGCCGCGAGGTGCTGAAAATCCCGGCGGAGGAATTGGCCAAGCCGGGGTTTGACCTGTTGTCGCACATCGGCTTCACCAAGCGCGAAATCGAGGCGGCGAACGTGCACGTGTGCGGCGCCATGACCGTGGAAGGCGCGCCGCATTTGAAGCCAGAGCACTATCCGGTGTTCGACTGCGCCAATCCGTGCGGCCGCACCGGCAAGCGGTATCTGTCGGTGGAGAGCCACATCCGCATGATGGCGGCGGCGCAGCCGTTCATTTCCGGCGCCATCTCGAAAACCATCAACATGCCCAACGACGCCACCATCGAGGACTGCAAGGCGGCGTACCTGCTCTCGTGGAAACTCGGGCTCAAAGCCAATGCGCTCTACCGCGACGGCTCGAAACTGTCGCAACCGCTGCAGAGCCAGCTCATCGCTGACGAGGAGGAGGACGAGGCGGTGGAGGCGTTCTTGGAGAAGCCGCAAGTGGCGCGCACGGCGGCGGCGGCCGAGCGCGTGGTGGAGAAGATCGTGGAGCGCATCACGGTGCTGCGCGAGCGCGAGCGGCTGCCCGAACGGCGCAAAGGTTACACACAGAAGGCCGTGGTGGGCGGGCACAAGGTCTATCTGCGTACCGGCGAATACGAGGACGGGCGACTCGGCGAGATTTTCATCGACATGCACAAGGAGGGTGCGGCGCTGCGCTCGCTCCTGAACAATTTCGCCATCGCGATCTCGCTCGGGCTGCAATACGGCGTGCCGCTCGAGGAATATGTGGATGCCTTCACCTTCACGCGGTTCGAGCCGTCGGGGCCGGTGCAGGGCAACGACTCCATCAAGTATGCGACCTCGATCCTCGACTACGTGTTCCGCGAGCTTGCGATCTCGTATCTTGCGCGCTTCGACCTTGCGCATGTGGAGCCGAGCGAGGCGACCTTCGATGCGCTCGGCAAGGGGGTGGAGGAAGGCAAGCCGAGCAGCGGCGGACCTGCCTCAAAATATGTCTCCAAGGGGCTGACGCGCTCCCGCACCGACAAGCTCGCGGTGGTGAGCGGTGCGGGCGTGGCCGAGCGCGGCGGCGAAGGCCGCGGCGGCTCTTCTGCTCCCTCCCCCGTCGGGGGAGGGTCGGCCGGCGAAGCCGGCCGGGGTGGGGGAACCAAGGCGAGCGCGGCCTCGAACGTCACCGCCCTGCACGCGGGCGCCCCGCGCGCGGAAATTTCCGGCACTGCGGCGCTGAAGGCGGAGCCCGAGGCAAAACCCTCGCCGGCGCTTGGCGCGCAGCCGGGCCAACAGGCGTGGACCGAAGCGTTGGCGCAGGCGCGCGCGCAGGCGGCCGAGAAGCGCGCGGAGGCGCGTGCCAAGGGCTACGAGGGCGACGCGTGCGATCAGTGCGGCAACTGGACCCTCGTGCGCAGCGGCACCTGCCTGAAGTGCGACACCTGCGGCGGGACGACGGGGTGTAGCTGAATTAGCGGTGGCCCGAAGGTTCGTTTTGACGAACACACGATGTGGGTCGATCTCTCCGACGGCCGCAAAGCAAGCGTAGAGGGTGGGCTAAGGGGCGAAGCGCCAAGCCCACCCTCTTGGAAAATCGAATTTGCTGGGCCGCTTCGGTGGGCTTCGCTTTCGCTCAGCCCACCCTACGGCCGCAAACTGTGCTAACAAGCCTGCATGGCAAAGGACAAACGCGGCCTCTTGAAAGAAGAGATGCGCGCGGAGCAAGCGTAGGGTGGGCTAAGGCGCGAAGCGCCAAGCCCACCCTCTTGGAAAATCGAATTTGCTGGGCCGCTTCGGTGGGCTTCGATTTCGCTCAGCCCACCCTACGGCCGCAAATTATGCTAACAAGCCTGCATGGCAAAAGATAAACGCGGCCTGTCGAAAGAAGAGATGCGCGCGGAGACCGAGCGGCTCGTGCGCGAGGCGCTGGAGAAGAAGGGTCTCACCATCACCCACGCCGACACGCGCATCGAGGCGGTGTGCGGCAAATGCGGCGCGCCCAACCGCATAAAAATGCCGAAGGGCGAGAGTCGCGTCGAATTCAAATGCAAGGAATGCGGGCACAAGCAGAAGACGCTGTGATGCCGCGCCGCGAACTGGTTTGAGCCTCCCCGCAAGGCGGAGGGGAAAGATGGAGCACGGCGTTGGGCTCTTCGGCAGTGCAGTGCCGCGCCCCGCGCGCGCTACTCTACTCCTCCGGCTCGGTGGTGAAGAACAGCGGGTAGCCCTTCTGCTTGCCGAGCTCGGTGGCTTCTTTCGCCTTGGTCTCCGCAACGTCGCGGGTGTAAACCGCGATCACGCAGGCGCCGCGGGTGTGCGCGGTCATCATCACCTTGTAGGCATGCTCCTGGCTCATGCGAAACACGGCTTTGAGCACCTGCACCACGAATTCGCGCGGGGTGTAGTCGTCGTTGAGCAGGATCACCTTCCAGAGCTTGGGCCGCTCGGTCTTGGTCTTGGTCGCAGTCTTCGGCCTGGTGCGCGGTTTGACAACGGTCTGGTTGGACATGACGGCGCTCCGCACGGCGATGTCGCAGCCGACATTATACCGCCGCGCAATTGAGAGAACACCGCCCGTCATCCTTCGAGGGTCGGCTTCGCCGGCCACCTCAGGATGACGGATCGGTGCTCAAGTCGAATGAATGGCGTGCCGGTATTATACGCCAAAAGGCGTAGCAAGCGCGACTTGTGCAGATGCGGCCGGACGCCCATGATTGCAGCGCCGACAGCAACAGGAGGCACGCATGACCGCATTCAACGCCGTGCGCTTCCGGGTCAAGCCGGGACAGGACCAGGCCTTCCTCGACGCGCACAAAAAAATCGCCGGCGACTGGCCGGGCCTGCGTCACGTCAACATGATCAAAACGGGTGACCGCAGCTATTGCATCATCGCGGAGTGGGACTCCATGGACGCGCTTGCCGCGGCGCGGCCGCACATGATCAAGACGCTCGACGGCTTCCGGCATCTCTTGGAGGATCTCGGCGGCGGGCTCGGGGTCACCGATCCGGTGTCCGGCCCGGTGGTGCTCAGCCTGAAATAGCGGCGCAAATTTGAAGTGATGCATATCCTTTCCGCCAAACCGGTTCCCACTTCTCCGGGACATGCGCTATTCAACGCTGGCGACGATGATGGAAATGTTGTCGTAGCCGCCGGCGCGCATGGCAAGTTCGAACATTTCGGCCACGGCATCGGCGTCGCCGAGCTTCATACAATCCTCGATGTCGTCGTCCGCCAGCATGTCGGTGAGGCCGTCGCTGCACAACAGAAACCGCGCCGGCACCGCGAGCGGCGCCTCGCCCACATGCGGCGCGATGCCGACCGGCGGCAGCGCGCCGCCGAGCGACTGCGTGAGCAGCCCGCTGCGCGGCCCGGGCGGGGTGTCGTCGATGCTCATCTGCACCAGGCGGCCGCGCTCGTAGCGGTACAACCGACTGTCGCCGACGTTGAACCACACCAGGAGCGGCGCAAGCACGAGGCCGACCGCCGTGCTGCCCATGCCGAGCAAATCCGCGTCGGCCTGCATCGCCTGGTAGAGCTCGGCGTGGATGGTCTTCAGCGTCCTGGCGGCGGCGCGCGCGTCGATCAGCTCCTCGGGTTCGCCGGCAAGCCGCCGCGCGACGTAACGGCTCGCCACCTCGCCCGCGGCATGGCCGCCCATGCCGTCGGCGATCACGCAAACGAGCGGCGACGACAACTCGTGCCGCAGCTTGAGCGGCGCGCGCATGTCTGCTTCCGAAATCCATTCCCCGACTGCGACGGTGTCCTCGTTGTTGGCGCGCACGCGGCCCCGATGCGTGAACGCTGTGGTGCGGGCGATCATCATACGCGGCAGGATTGCGGAGCGCGTTCAGCCGAATTGCCGTCGCGGCCGCCGGCATCAACGGCTATGATGCAGAAGAGAATCGTCGCCATGTCGCTCGATCGTAACACACTGATGCTGATTGCCGGTGCGCTTGTCGCGGCGATCGTCGTGCTCGGCTACATGCTGTATGAGGCGCGAAAGCAGCCCAGGGGCGTGCAGATCAACATCGGGCCCGGCGGCGTCACCATCGAAACAAAGTAGCAGGCGCGGCGCGCCCGTTGCGGAAAAGGTATGGACTGCTGTCCCAAGATTTCCGATTCCGGCGACGCTCATTCTGTTTCTGTGCCGGCAAGGGCGGCATTTGCGCTGAAAGCCGCAACGAAAATCGTGCGATAGGTGACTGGCTACCTCTTGGCCGGCCGCGCGGCAATCGTTAGACTTAAACAAAAAAGCAGAAAAGTAAGTGTTTGGGAGGGAGTAGCCCATGATTACGCGTCGTAGCGCGCTCGCCATGCTGCCGGCAGGCCTCATGGCGAGTTCGAGTTTTATGGGCCTGGCGAGGGCGCAGCCTCTGCAACCCACGTTCAGGCCAAATCCGCAAGCTGCGCGAGAAATTCTCACCCGCGTGGATCAGGCCGGCCGCACCGCACATCACGAAGCGACCAAAGCGCTGATCCAGTCCTACATCCGCGTGGCAAGCCTGCGTAATGCAGCGGCCGATTCACGGTCGCGGCTCAACAGCAAGGACGATCTGAGAAGCGCGCTGGAACAGCACGACTCGATGCATTGGGCGGTCAAGGTGGCGCTCGACAGCCGCAAAAAGACCGACGAGATCATCGACAAGGAGAAGGACCCGCACGGACGGCGCATCTCGGAGAGCGAGAAGATCAAGCTCGGATCGGTCGTCGACATCAAAAACAACGAGCTGAAGCAGGCTCTGGCCGAACTTCTTGCGGGCTCCGGCGACTTCGACCTCAAAAAGGCGCAGCAGCAGAAGATCGCCAGACTGAACCTGCTCGCGGAGGACCTGTTGCGCGCCGGGCGCGATCTTTCGAGCTGGGGGCCGGATGCGTTCTATGCCATGGCCCGCGGCTATGCCATGTTCCAGTTCGTCCGCTATTGCCTGAGAACCGGACCCGGCGGCACCAGAACCACTTCATCGCTCATTCTGGCCCGCGCGCACACGCTCAAGGTGATCGCCGACAGCGAGAGCTACTGCGCGCATCGCGCGGCTTCGCTCGCCACGCCGCCGCCCACCCTTCCCACGCCGCCGCCGGCGACCGGCTCGACGCCCGGCGAGGTGACCTGGACTGAACGACACGACGTGGAAAAATTGCTGATCGACCGGCACTTTCCGAAGGAAGTGTACCTCGGCAGCCAAATCGGCCGCGAGACGCGGTGCGACGAACCCGGCCGCCGCATCAGGAATTTTTATGGCACTTTCACCAACACCTCATCGTTCGACCGCGGCTTCAAGATGGAGGGCGTGAGCGTTTCGGATTGCGAAGCTACCATCAATGCACGGCGGCGCGAAGCTTTGAACAACGTGTTGAGCGATCGGCTGAAGTTTCCGGGCCCGACCAGCGGCAACGCCGAGCAGTTCCGGGAGATCATGCGCAGTGCTGAGGAATCGCTCAACGCGCATATTCGGTTCCTGAAACGACAAAAGGAAAAAGAAAATCCTCCGAGCGATAAGCCGCAGCAGCAACCGCCTGCGGGGGCTGACGACGTCAGCCGTGAATTCACCATCATGCAACAGATGGCGGCGGCGCTGCGCGAGGCGCTGGCGCTCACATAGCGATCGGCGCAATTACACCCGGAAATAATGCGGGCGCAATGCCGCCGCACTGCGCCCGAAAAAATTTGCCTCGCGTATGATCAGCGCTGCATGTCGCTGAACATCACCCCGCCCTTGGATTTGTCGGTCCGCGGCGTTTCCACGAGCGTCACCACCACGGCTTCGCGCGGCACTTTGTAGTTCTTCACCACGGCTTCGGTAATGTCCTGGCACAGTCCGCGCTTCTGCTCCTGCGGGCGGTTGCCGACAGCGTAGACGATGACTTCCGGCATGGCTGGTCTCTCCTTGCTTGCCTGCGGGGCCGCCAATATATCGCGCGGCCGCGCGCAATGAAGCGCCGACCCCGGAGCGGCGACAAATTTTCGAGATCAAACCTGCTTGTATGAGCGGTCGTGGTAGACCAGCGCGGCGCCGGGCGGCCCAAAATGAATCGCCTCGACGATGCCGAAGTAGATGTCGTGGGACGCCACCGCTTTGACCTCCGTGACGTGGCAGTCGAAGGCGACCACCGAGGTCTTGAGCACGGGCGATTTCGTCACCAGCGTGATCCATTGGCCGGCGTCGAAACGCTGCTCGCGCGGCACCTTGGTGCGGCCGGCAAAGGTGTCGGCGATCAGCTCGTCGCCCGCGCGCAAGGTGTTCACGCAGAACACGCCGTTCTCGCGCAGCACCGGCATGCTGGTGGCTGCGCGATTGAGGCAGACAAGCAACGTGGCCGGCTTGTCGGAGACCGATACCACCGCCGTGGCCGTGAAGCCGGACCGACCGGCCGGGCCGTCGGTCGTCACCACATGCACGGCCGCGCCCAGCCGACTCATGGCCTCACGAAACTGCTGCGCGTCCACGCTCTTGGTCGCGGCGGCGGCCGCAAACGCGCCCGCCATGTCCTCGTGTTGGTCGATCCAGCTCATCGGGTCGAATTCTACAACATTCGCTGCGACACAGGGGAGCCGGCTCGTCAGGTCGCATTTTACGGGGTGAACCGCTGAGCCTGTCGCGCTGATTCGCGCGCCGCGCGATGCGCCGCAGGCGTTAACATCCGTGCGGCCGTTGCCGGCCGGTAGCGGCGCTGGTAGAAATCCAAGGGATCCGCGGGCGGCCGGCCGCGGCAAGAAACCACCGGCAATCCGGGCAAGTCGGCACAAGGCAAAGGGGCGCATGGAGTATTTTGTCCAGCAGCTCATCAACGGGGTTACGCTCGGCTCGATCTACGGCCTGATCGCCATCGGCTACACGATGGTCTACGGGATCATCGGCATGATCAATTTCGCGCACGGCGATGTGTTCATGGTCGGCGCGTTCATCGCCCTGATCGCATTTCTTACACTGGTCGCCATCGGCGTCACCGCGGTGCCGCTGGCGCTGTTTCTCGTGCTCTTGATCGCCATGGCGCTGACCGCGCTCTACGGTTGGACGGTGGAGCGCCTGGCTTATCGGCCGCTGCGATATTCGTTCCGCCTGGCGCCGCTGATCTCGGCCATCGGCATGTCGATCGTGCTGCAGAACTACGTTCAGGCCGCGCAAGGCGCGCGCGTCAAGCCGCTGCCGCCGCTGGTCGAAGGCACGCACGTGCTGATCGAGACCGAGGCGTTCACGGTGGAACTTTCCAACATCCAGATCATCGTGGTGACAACCACGGTGGCGTTGATGCTCATCTTCTCCTGGATCGTGGGCAAGACGCGGCTCGGTCGCGATATGCGGGCGTGCGAGCAGGATCTCAAGATGGCGGCGCTGGTCGGCGTCAATATCGACCGCACCATCTCGTACACGTTCGTGATCGGCGCGGCGCTCGCTTCGGTGGCGGGCATCATGTACCTGCTGTACTATGGCGTGATCGATTTCTTCATCGGCTTTCTCGCCGGCATCAAGGCGTTCACCGCGGCCGTTCTCGGCGGCATCGGCTCGCTGCCCGGCGCCATGCTCGGCGGGCTGCTCATCGGACTCATCGAAACGCTCTGGTCGGCCTACTTTTCCATCGAATACAAGGACGTCGCCGCCTTCTCGATCCTGATCATCGTCCTGATCTTTCTGCCGACCGGCATCCTCGGACGGCCTGAGGTGGAGAAGGTGTGAGCGACGCCCTGTCAGCGCGCACTGACACTGCGATCCGCCGGCCGGCGCCCGCCGTCGTCGCCGCGCTGAAGCAGGCTTTGATCGCCGCGGCGATCGCCTTCGGCCTGTTCGGATTCCTGATCGGCATACGCACCGACCAGGGGCCGACCGGCGCGCTGATCATCTGGACCCGCTTCGATACGCTGGCGTTGATGGTAGCCGCGGTGTTCGCCGGCAGTTTCCTGCGCGCGCTGATCTTCGGCGAACAGTCGGTGATGCAGCGGGTGCAGGCGTGGCTTGCATCGCGCGGCGCCCAGCCGGCCTGGCTTGCGCGGTGGACGCGGTGGAGCGGCGTCGCCGTGGGCGGGGCGCTGTTGCTCTTTGCGCTGCAGCTTCCGATCACCTCCTACCACAACCGCTACATTCTCGATCTCGGCATCCTGGTGCTCACCTATGTGATGCTCGGTTGGGGACTCAACATCGTAGTCGGTCTCGCCGGCCTGCTCGACCTCGGCTATGTGGCGTTCTTTGCGGTCGGCGCCTATTCCTACGCGCTGTTAGCCCATAATTTCGGAATCTCGTTCTGGATCGGGCTGCCGCTGGCCGGCATCCTCGCCGCGTTCGCGGGGATCCTGCTCGGGTTTCCGGTGCTGCGGCTGCGCGGCGACTATCTGGCGATCGTCACGCTCGGATTCGGCGAGATCATCCGGCTGATCCTGCTCAACTGGCGCGAGGTCACCGGCGGGCCGAACGGCATCCCGAGCATTCCGCGGCCGTCGTTCTTCGGCCTTCCCTTCACCGACGGGGAAGGAGGTTTTGCCGCAACCTTCGGTCTCGAATTCTCGCCCACGCACCGCGTGGTGTTCCTCTACTACGTGATTCTGGCGCTCGCCTTGCTGACCAACTGGGTGACAATCAGGCTGCGGCGACTGCCGGTCGGCCGCGCCTGGGAAGCGTTGCGCGAGGACGAGATCGCCTGCCGCTCGCTCGGCATCAACACCACCAACACCAAGCTCACCGCGTTCGCCATCGGCGCGATGTTCGGCGGCCTCGCCGGCGCGTTCTTCGCCACCCGGCAGGGCTTCATCAGCCCGGAATCGTTCAACTTCAGCGAATCGGCGCTGGTGCTGGCCATCGTGGTGCTGGGCGGGATGGGGTCGCAGCTCGGCATCGCGGTTGCGGCGCTGATCATGCTCGGCGCTTCGGAATTCTTCCGCGAGTTCGAGCAGTACCGCATGCTCTTGTTCGGCGCGGCCATGGTGACGATCATGGTCTGGCGGCCGCGCGGGTTGGTGGCGACGCGCACACCCTCCCTCTTGCTGGCGCAGCAATCAAACGCTCAAGCCGGTTTGAAACAGCCTGCGTCATGAGCTCCGCGGACGTCCTGACGATCCAGCACCTCACCATGCGCTTCGGCGGGCTGGTCGCCGTCGACGACCTGAGCTTTGTCGCCAGACGCGGCGAGATCACGGCGCTGATCGGACCGAACGGGGCCGGAAAGACCACGGTGTTCAATTGCATCACCGGGTTCTACAAGCCCACCGTCGGCATGATCCGACTGGTGCATCCGGACGGAACGACGTTCCTCTTGGAACAACTGCTGGATTTCCGCATTGCCAAGCTCGCGCGCGTGGCCCGTACCTTCCAGAACATTCGGCTGTTCCCCGGCATGACCGCGCTCGAGAACCTGGTGGTGGCGCAACACAACCGGCTGATGGTGGCGTCCGGCTATACGCTCGGCGGCCTGTTCGGTCTCAAATCATATGCCGCAGCGGAACGGACCGCGATCGACAAGGCGCGCTATTGGCTCGACCGCACGGGGCTGCTCTCCCGCGCCGACGACATGGCCGGACAGCTCCCCTACGGCGAGCAGCGGCGGCTGGAGATCGCACGGGCGATGTGCACGGATCCGGTGCTGCTCTGCCTCGATGAGCCGGCGGCCGGTCTCAATGCGCGCGAGAGCGCCGAGCTCAACGAATTCCTCCTGTTCATTCGCGCGCAACACGGCACCTCGATCCTGCTGATCGAGCACGACATGTCGGTGGTGATGGGGATATCCGACCACCTGATCGTGCTCGACTACGGGGTCAAGATCGCTGACGGGAAACCGGCCGAGGTGCGCAACGACCCGCGGGTGATCGGCGCCTATCTCGGCGCGGAGGACGAGGAAGCCGAGCGGATCGTGGAGGCCGGCGCATGACCAAGCCGCTGCTCGACATCCGCGGGGTGAAAACGTTCTACGGCAGCATCATGGCGCTGAAGGGCGTCGATCTGCACGTCAACGAAGGGGAAATCGTGACGCTGATCGGGGCCAACGGCGCGGGTAAATCCACGCTGATGATGACCACCTTCGGCAACCCGCGGGCGCGCGAAGGCTCGATCGTGTTCGACGGGCGCGACATCACGCAGCTTCCGCCGCACGAGATCGCGCGGTTGCGCATCGCGCAGGCGCCGGAGGGGCGCCGCATCTTCAGCCGCATGACGGTGTTGGAGAATTTGCAGATGGGCGCCTCGGTCTCCGACCCGAAGCATTTTGAGGAGGATTTTGCGCGGGTGTGCGCGCTGTTTCCGCGACTGAAGGAGCGCATGCATCAGCGCGGCGGAACGCTGTCCGGCGGCGAGCAGCAGATGCTCGCCATCGGCCGCGCGCTGATGGCCCGACCACGGCTGCTGCTGCTGGACGAGCCGTCGCTCGGCCTTGCCCCCCTTCTCGCCAAGCAGATTTTTGCCGCGATCCGCACGCTCAACGAGCGCGACAAGCTGACGGTGTTTTTGGTCGAGCAGAACGCCTATCGTGCGCTCAAGCTTGCACACCGCGGCTATGTAATCACCAACGGCAAGATCACGCTCGCGGGCACGGGCGCTGAACTCTTGCAGCGACCGGAAGTGCGCGCGGCCTATCTGGAAGCCGGACGGCATTAGCGGACCCAAAATGGGCGGCCTCTATACCGAAGAATCGTTTCTGCAAGTGCTGCTGGTCACCGGAGTGATCGGCGGCGGCGCGGCTTGGCTTGCGGGCCGCGCCATCGCCATCACGTGGCGGCCCTACGGACACGTGATCGCCTACATGATTCTGCTCGGCGGGGCGGTGCGATTCACTCACTTCGCGCTGTTCGAGGCGACGCTCATATCGGTGCCGTCCTACGTCGTGGATACGGCCTATCTGATCCTGGTCGGCTCTGCGTCGTGGCGAATAACCCGGGTAAATCAGATGGTTAGACAGTATCCCTGGCTCTATGAGCGCAACGGGCTCTGGGCCTGGCGGCCGCGCAAGGGCGGCGCAGAAAGCGAAAGCCGGACGACCCCCGTATAATTCGTTCGCAAAATCGGCGAAAATGTCGCCTAGACGCTTTGCGCCCCCGCTGCGACTATAGGGCACAGGTTCAGGGGTGCGCTATCAGGGAGAACTGCATGACCAGGCTTTGGCATCTAGGACTTGCGCTGGCAACGAGCGCAATGCTCATCGGCGCGGCTTCGGCTCAGGAAATCGTTGTCGGCGTCGCCGGGCCGATGACCGGCAATGAGGGCAGCTTCGGCCGGCAGATGCGAAACGGCGCGGAAATGGCCGTCGCCGACATCAATGCCGCCGGCGGCGTGCTGGGCAGAAAACTCAAACTCGAAATCGGCGACGACGCCTGCGAGCCGAAGCAGGCGCGCTCGGTGGCGGAAAAATTCGCCGCGATGAAGCTGCCGTTCGTGGCCGGCCATTTCTGCTCCTCGTCGTCGATCCCGGCGTCCGAGGCTTATGCCGAGGGCAACGTGCTGCAAATCTCGCCGGCATCGACCAATCCGGTGTTCACCGAACGCGGCCTTTGGAACACCTTCCGGGTGTGCGGACGTGACGACCAGCAGGGAGCGTTCATCGCCAACTATCTGATCAAGAACTACAAGGGCAAGAACATCGCCATCGTCCACGACAAGAGCACTTACGGCCAGGGATTGGCCACCGAAGTGAAAAAGGTGCTCAACAAGGCGGGCATCAAGGAGAAGCTGAACGACTCCTACACCAAGGGCGACAGCGATTTCACCGCGCTTGCCTCGAAACTCAAGCGCGACAAGATCGACATCATCATGGTCGGCGGTTATCACAAGGAAGCCGGCCAGATCCTGCGCGCCATGCGGAACCAGGGGCTCAAGACCGTGCTGATTGCCGGCGACTCGCTCGCCGACAAGGAATACGCCTCGATCACCGGCCCGGCGGGCGCCGGCACGCTGTTCACCTTCGGGCCCGATCCGCGCAAGAAACCTACCGCGGCCGCGATCGTGAAGCGGTTCCAGGAAAAGGGCATCGATCCGGAGGGCTACACGCTCTACACCTATGCCGCGTTCCAGGTGTGGGCGCAGGCGGTGGCCAAGGCCGGAACCCTCGATCCGAAGAAGGTCGCGGAGGTGATCCGCGGCGGCAAGTGGAACACCGTGCTCGGCACGCTCTCCTTCAACAAGAAGGGTGACATCAACGCGATCGACTGGGCGCTGTTCCGCTGGGGCAAGGACGGCAATTACTCCGAGCTCGGCTCGGGCGCCCGTTCGTAACGCGCCGATTGCAGCAACAGGCCCGCTCCGCGCTCGCGGAGCGGGTTTTTTGTCGCTGAAGCCGGAAGCTATCCGATGGTGCCGAGCACCGGGAACGTTTCCAGGATCCAAGAACTCGCCTGCGTGATCCAGCCGGTGAGAAAGGCAATGCCGGTCAGCACCAAGAGACCGCCCATGACGCGCTCCATGTGAACGATGTGGCGGCGAAAGCGGGCCAGAAACGCGGCAAAGGGCTCGATGGCAAAGGCGGCAAGCACGAACGGAATGCCGAGGCCGAGCGAATAGACGGCGAGCAGGCCGGCGCCTTTGGCGACCGTCGCCTCGGATGCGGCAACGAAAAGAATCGCGGCGAGGATCGGGCCGATGCAGGGAGTCCAGCCGAAGGCGAACGCCAGGCCCATCACATAGGCGCCCCACAGGCCGACCGGCTTCGGAAGCTCGAGCCGTTTCTCGCGCTGCAGGAGGGCAATGCGCGTCAGTCCGAGAAAATGCAACCCCATGATCATGATGGCGATGCCGGCAACGATCGCCAGAATGTGCGAATAGGCCCGCACCAGCGCGCCGATCAGGCTTGCGCTCGCCCCGAGGGCGACGAACACGGTGGAGAAACCGGCCACGAACAAGAGCGCGGCAACCACCGTCTCGCGGCGCACCGCGGGCTCGGGCTCGGCGTCGGCTAGGCGCTCGAACGAGGCGCCGGTGAGATACACCAGATATGGGGGCACCAGCGGCAATACGCAGGGCGACAGAAAGCTGACGAGCCCCGCAAGCATCGCCGCAACGATGGTGACATTTTCCACCATGGCACCTAAATGCGACGGCGTCGCTGGCAAGGCAAGCGGGGGCCGACCACAATCGCCGGGATGTGATCGGCGATGTTAACCTCGCCTCAGATGGAAATCGGGATGGAAACCGGGATGGAATCGATGTTGCGCAGGCTGCCCATCGTCGCCGTATTCGGCCAGGGCACGCCGATCGACGACAATCTCGCGCGGCTCGCGCGCGAGGCGGGTGCGCGCGTGGCGCGTCTCGGCGCGCATCTGCTCACCGGCGGAGGATACGGCGTCATGGAGGCGGCCTCGGAAGGTTTTGTTGCGGTGGCAGAGCGGGCGGGATTCTGCATCGGCATTATTCCGCGCCACCCGGACGGTCCGTTCGATCAACCCCATCGCGACAACGACGGGCGGCCTTATCCGAACCGTTTCGTCGAGATTTCCATCATGACACCGCTGCCACCCAGGGTGGAGGACTGGTGCACGACACCGGGGCGCAATCACATCAATGTCCTGAGCGCGGATGCGATCATCGCCTTGCCCGGCAACAGCGGAACGCGCAACGAGCTTGACATGTCGGCCGAATATCTCGGTGAGCGCGAACGGCCGCGCGAGGCGCGCCGCGTGGCGTTGCTCGGGCCCATCGAGCGGTTCACGGAGGAGCACCGTGCGCTGTTCGTGCATGCTGCGACGCTCGATGAGGCCGCGGCGCATGTGCGACGGGTGCTGAAAGCGCGCGGTTTTCGAGCGGAGGACAGACCATGAGCGGCCGCAACCTCATCACCGATGTGACGGGGATTCGCGTCGGCCATGCCGACGACGCGCGGCTTGGGTCGGGAACGACGGTGGTGATTTTCGATGAGCCTGCGGTCGCGGCGGCCGATGTGCGCGGCGGCGGGCCGGGAACGCGGGAAAGCGCCCTGCTCGATCCGGCCATGACGGTGGAACGCATCGATGCGCTCGCGCTCTCGGGCGGCTCGGCGTTCGGGCTCGATGCGGCATCCGGGGTGCAGGCATGGCTCGCCGAACGCGGCCGGGGGTTTGCGGTTCGCGCGGCGAAGGTGCCGATCGTGCCCGGCGCGGTGCTGTTCGATCTGCTCAACGGCGGAGACAAGGCCTGGGGCCGTTATCCGCCCTATCGCGAATTCGGCTACGCGGCGGCCGCGGCGGCCGCGACCGAATTCGCGCTCGGCAGCGTGGGCGCAGGGCTTGGCGCAACCACGGTCGATCTCAAGGGCGGCCTCGGGTCCGCTTCGGCGCAGTTGCCGGACGGCACGACGGTCGGGGCGCTCGCCGCGGTCAATGCCGCGGGCAGCGCAGTGATTGCCGGCGGCCCGCATTTCTGGTCGGCGCCTTACGAACGCGATGCCGAATTCGGCGGCTGCGGCCTGCCCTCGCCGATGCCGAAGGGGGCGCTCACGTTCCGCACCAAGGGGCGACCCGGCGAGAGCACGACGCTCGTGGTGGTGGCCACCGACGCCGCGCTGACCAAGCCGCAGGTGCGGCGGCTCGCGATGATGGCGCAGGACGGCCTTGCGCGGGCGATCAGGCCGATTCACACCCCCCTCGACGGGGACATTGTGTTCGCGGCAGCCACCGGCGTGCGGCCGCTCACCGATCCAATCGGCGCCTTGGCGGAGCTCGGCGCGCTGGCGGCGGACGTGGTGGCGCGGGCCATCGCGCGCGGCATCTACGAGGCGCGCGCGCTGCCGTTCGCCAACGCCCTGCCGGCGTGGAAAGACAAGTTCGGCAGTCAAGACGCCTATGGGCGACCTGCCGCGCCGCGCGCTTCTTAACTCTTAAGTCCGTTACCCAGCACCAATGGGCGCGCGCCTACTGCCAGGCGCGGTTGTCCACGGTCTTTTCGTAGGTAGCGCCGGGCGGCACCAAGCCCCAGCTCACGGTCCAATTGTAGTTGTCGTTGAAGCGCTCGCGGGTGTAGGGCGCGGGCGGCGCGTTGAGGATGCGCGACAGTTTCAGGTCCCTGAGCTCTATGCGGCCGCCGGCCTCCTCCAGCAGATAGTGGGCGTATTTGGCCGGGTTCTTCTGGATCGCCTCGGCGGCGCGCGCCTCGGCGCGGAACATTTTTGCCAAGGTGGGGCCGTCCAGCTCGTCGCCCGCAGCTTCGCTGCGTGTGGAATGCGACTCGATCAGCACGCGGCAGCCTTCCTTCTCGGCGACGCTGATCCACGGCTCCATCAGGCTCACCGCCTTCACCTTACCGGCGCGCAGCGCATCGAGACGCTCCTTGTGGGTGCCGAGGTTGGTCCATTTGATGTGCGCGCGGCCGACAAATCCCTCCATCATCTTGAGCATGGTGAAGTGCGAGCCGTTGTAGGGACTGACCGCGATCGGCTCGTCCTTGAGTTGCTCCGGCTCATAGATGTTCAAGCGCGGATCGGTGACGATGGCGAAAGACGACATGGCGGAGCCGAGCGCCACGATCTTGGCCGGCCGATGCCCGTCCTCGACGTTGGACTCAACCGCGCGCTTCATGATGCCCCATTCGCACATGCGGAACTGGTCGCACTGGCCCTGCTCGTAGAGCGACTCCATGGTGCGCTTGAACACGTTGTCACGCAGCGCCTGATGGTCGGAGCCGTGCTGGCCGGTGCCGGGCGTCTTCAGAATTTCCACGTCGAGCCCTTCGTCGCGGAAAAAACCTTCGTCGCGCGCCACCAGCAGCGGCAGGTCGTGAATGGCGTTCATCATCGACGCCTTCACTTTGCGAAGTTCAGCCATGGCCGTCTCCCTTGTCCCCGAAGCTTTGGCCGGTTTTATATACCGGACTTTCGGCCGCAAAGGGCCGCAATCGGTGCGGCCAGTCTATCGGCGGCAACGGCGGCCTTCAACCCGCGCGACGGCGCGCCGCACGCTGGCTGACGCAAAGGCAAAGCGTGCAAGAGGAGAGCCCGATGATCACCGACGTCCAAGTCCACCTGTGGGAGGCGGAGACGCTGGAAAAGCCTTGGCCGAAAGGATTTCCGCGCAAGCCGCACAGGCCGAACGGATTTGGACCGGACGAGATGTTGGCGGAAATGAGGGCAGCGGGTGTGGATCGGGCGGTGATCGTGCCGCCTACATGGACCGGGGACGACAACAGTTATGCCCTCGGCATCGCAAAAAAATATCCGGACCGCTTTGCGGTGGTCGGCCGGTTCAACCCCAAGGCGCCGGATGCATCGACCCAACTCGACGCCTGGATGCAACAGCCGCACATGCTCGGGGTGCGGATGTCGTTTCATGTGAAGCCGTACTCCGACTGGCTCGACGACGGCTCGCTCGACTGGTTCTGGGCCAAATGCGAGATGCGAAAAATTCCAGTGATGGCGTTGGTTCCGGGCATGGCGCGAAAGCTGAAGCCCGTGGCGGAGCGGCATCCGGAGCTCACCATCCTGATCCCACACATGGGTTGCCGGCTCGACAGCCACGGCGCGGAGGCGTTCGCCGATCTCGACGACCTTCTCAAGCTCGCGCGCCATCCGAAGGTGTTCGTCAATGTCTCCTCGGCGCCGTGCTTTTCCCGGGAAAAATTCCCGTTTCCCGACATCGAACCCTATCTGCGCCGCATTTACGACGTCTTTGGGCCGCGGCGCATGCTCTGGGGCGCGGACCTCAGTCGACTGACCTCGACCTACCGCGAGTGTCTGGAGCATTTTTCGCGCGGCCTCGATTTTCTGTCGGAAGCCGACAAGGAATGGATCTTGGGCAGGACGCTTGCGCAGGTGCTCAACTGGCCGGAGACGGGCGGACCGTGACACGCGCCGCAGCGTTGCGTCATTCGATCGCCCGCAGCATCGCGCTCGCCGGATGCCTATGCGCACTTGCCGCGTTTCCGACAAGCCGATTGCCGGCGCAGGATTCGTTCGTGCCGCGGCCGGAGAAGCCTGACGTGTTCGTGCCGCGGCCGGCAAAGCCCGTGGTACCGGACGTCAAACGGCCTGAGGGATTGCCGCGGCCGCCAAAACCGCCGCCGCGCGTGCAGTGCAACGTCAGATTGGGCGGCCCGCCGGACGGCATGATCGAGAGCTGTACCAAATTGATCGAAGGCGGACACGAGACCGGACGCGCGCTGGCGGCCGCCTACACGGCGCGCGGCCGCGCCTATCTCGCCAAGGGCGACCTTGACCGCGCTGCCGCCGATTTCTCATTGGCGCTGAAAAACGAGCCGGACAACGTGCAGGCGCTGCACGGGCGCGGGCTTGCCCGCACCGCCAAGGGCGACCTCGACGGCGCGATCAAGGATTTTTCCGAGGCGATCTGGCTTTCGCCGCGCAATGCCGCCTTCTACCAAGACCGCGCGAGAGCTTATCTCGGCAAGGCGGACCATGCACACGCGATTGCCGATCTCGGCGAGGTCATAAAGCTCACGCCGAAGCCTGCGTTCGCGCTGCGCGAGCGCTGCTATGTGCGCGCCATCAGCGGCCGCGAGCTGCCGCAGGGACTCGACGACTGCGAGCAGGCATTGCGCCTTTTCAAGAACGACGCCGCGACGCTCGAGCGGCGCGGATTGATCCACCTCAGGCTCGGTGCTTTCGACAAGGCGATCGCGGATTTCAACGCGGTGCTGAAGGTGCAGGCGGCCAACGCGGCGGCGCTCTACGGCCGCGGCGTGGCAAAGAAGAAAAAGGGTCTTGAAATTGCCGGCGAAGCCGACATCGCGGAGGCGCGGCAACTGCGGCCGGACGTGGTGCAGGCGCTGATCGCATACGGGGTGAAGTAACCCGCGACATCGCGCTCACGCCGCGAAGCGTGCGGCGGAATACGGCTTCGGATCGCAGAACGGTTGCGCGCCGGTGATCATCTCGGCGATGAGGCGGCCGGTCGCAGGACCGAGGGTGAGGCCCCAATGGGCGTGGCCGTAGGCGAGCCAGAGGCCGGGGTGTTTCGGCGCCGGGCCGATCACCGGCCGCGAATCCGCAAAACAGGGCCGCGAACCGATCCAGGGCGACAGTTCCAGCGGCTCGCCGAGCGGAAACAGCTGCCTTGCGCTCGGCAGCAGGCGGTTGAACTGCACGGGGGTGGCCGGCGCGTCGCGGCGCGCGAACTCGGCCCCGGTGGTGATGCGCAGGCCCTTGTCCATGGGCGCAACGCAATAGCCGTTCTCCACGTCGACTACGGGCCGGCTCAAGCCGGCATTGCCGCGCGGCTGAAAATGCCAGTGATAGCCGCGCTTCACCGCCAGCGGCAGCCGGATGCCCATGGGATCCAGAACGTCGGGCGCCCACGGCCCGAGCGCAATCACCGCGATCGGCGCCTCGACCTCGTCCTGCCCGGCCTGCACGCGCCAGCCATTGCCGCTGCGCTTCAGCGTACGCGCGTTGCCGGTGAGCTGGGCGCCGCCGAGGGCGACGAAGCGCGCTGCGTAGGCCTGTGTCACCGCCAGGGGATCGCTCACGCTCGCAGCCGCCTGCCAATGGATGCCGCAATGGATACCTTGCCCGAGCGCAGGCTCGAGCGCGCGGGCGCCGTTCGCATCGACCACGCGGAAGGGCAACTTGAGCTGCGCTGCCAGCTCGCGCTCGCGCTCGGTGGCCTTGAACGCTTCTTCGCGGCGATAGATTTTGATCCAGCCGGTCTTGCGCAGATAGCGGTCTGCGCCGCTTTCGGCCATGAGCACCTCGTGCTCAGACAGCGCCACGGCGAACAGCGGCCGCATCAGCTTGGCGAACTCCATGAGGCCGGCAAGCTGCGTGTGCCGGCGATAGGCCCACAGCCAGCCGGCAACCCAGGGCAGGTGGGCAAAGTGATAATTGGCTTCGGGCGCCCGCTTGAACACAACGCGCAGCAAGCCGAGGCCTTTGGGGATGGTGTGCGGGAACAGGGTATTGCCTTCGATCACGCCGGCATTGCCGTAGGAGGTCCCCTCCCCCGGCCCGCGCACGTCGATCAGCGCCACGGCGAGCCCGCGCTTGCGCAAATGCAGCGCAATTGAGGTGCCGACAATGCCGGCGCCAAGCACGATCGCATCGGTTCTGGCCATGGAACGTCTCTTGTTTTAAGCCCTTGCAGCCGGAGCCGAAGCGCAAAGAATCGTCGGCTTCAATATAGGCGCTTCCGGCGCTGGCGCCATTCACAGGCAAACCGGCGAAGGTGCGCGTCGGCGGGCCGCGCATTGCCCCTGTCCGCGGCCCGTGTTACGCGAAAACCGCATCGCCGGAGGGTTTTTATGGGTCGATCGTTGAAAATCGCGCCATCGATCCTGGCCGCGGATTTTGCCCGCCTCGGCGAGGAGGTACGGGCCATCGAAGCCGCGGGCGCCGACTGGGTGCATCTCGACGTGATGGACGGCCATTTCGTGCCGGTGATCTCGTTCGGCCCGGAGGTGGTGAAGGCGATCCGGCCCCTCACCAAGCTGCCGCTCGACGTGCACCTGATGATCGCGCCGTGTGATCCGCATCTCGCCGCCTTCGCCGAGGCCGGCGCGGACATCATCACGGTGCATGTCGAATCCGGCCCGCATGTGCACCGCTCGCTGCAGGCGATCCGGGCGCTCGGCAAGAAGGCGGGCGTCACGCTCAATCCGGCCACTCCGGTGGAAACCATCGAGCACGTCATCGACATCCTGGACCTCGTGCTCGTGATGTCGGTCAATCCGGGTTACGGCGGACAAAAATTCATTCCGGCGGCCGAAGACAAACTCCGGCGCGTGGCTGCGCTCGTGGGCGCGCGGCCGATCGACATCGAGATCGACGGGGGCGTGACGGCGGAGAATGCCGGGATGGTCGCCCGCGCCGGGGCCAATGTGCTGGTCGCGGGCTCCGCTGTGTTCCGAGGCGGCCAATACAAGGCCAATATCGCGGCGATCCGCAATGCGGCGGCGCTCGCCCGCGGGGAAGCGGCCTGACGGAGTATGGCCCTGCGGTGTAATTTGCCCGACGACGGCCGACGAGATCTATGAAGGAGCGACCTGAATGGGCGTGTTGATCAACGGCAAATGGACCGACGGCGAGCTGCCGCAGGAGACCGGTGCAGGCGGCGAATTCAAGCGGGTCGAGAGCCGGTTTCGCGACCGGATCACCGCCGACGGCTCATCCGGCTACAAGGCTGAGCCCGGCCGCTACCACCTCTACGTCGCCCACGGCTGCCCGTGGGCGCACCGCACGCTGATCTATCGCGCGTTGAAAAAACTCGACGGCATCGTCTCGGTCGCCTACGCCATACCCGGCATGAAGCAGCAGGGCTGGACGTTCGAGGCCAATCCTGCGTTCCCGGATTGCACGCCGGATACGGTGAACGGCTTCCGCTACCTGCACGAGGCCTATACCGCGACCGAGAAAAACTACACCGGCAAATGCACGGTGCCGACGTTGTGGGACAAGAAGACCGGGCGCATCGTCAACAACGAGTCGTCGGACATCATCCGGATGTTCAATTCGGAGTTCAACGCCATCACCGGCGACAAAACCGATTTCTACCCCCCGGCACTGCGAGCGGAAATCGACGCAGTGAACGAGCGCGTCTATCACAACGTCAACAACGGCGTGTATCGCTGCGGTTTTGCCAAGACCCAGGCCGCCTATGACGCGGCCTACGACGCGCTGTTCGAGACGCTCGATTGGCTCGAAGAGCGGCTGTCGCGGCAGCGTTATCTCGTGGGCAACCAGATCACGGAAGCCGACTGGCGGCTGTTTCCCACACTGGTGCGGTTCGACGTCGCCTATTTCTCGGCCTTCAAGTGCAACCGGCAACGCATCGCCGACTTTCCGAACCTGTCGAACTACATGCGCGAGCTGTATCAGGTGCCGGGCGTCGCGGAGACGGTGAAGCCGCGCTACTACGTGATCAACTACTACTCGATCCCGAAAGTGAATCCCAATCTGATCATCCCCAAGGGCACGCCGGTCGATTTCGGCCAGCCGCACAATCGGGAACGGATTGCGGCGTGACAGGGAGGCGCAAAATGCTGGAACTCTATCACAACATCAATTCGGTCTGCGCGCAGAAGGTGCGCATGGCGCTGAAGGAAAAGGGTCAGGAGCCGAAGGAACACCTGCTCACCCTGCGCGGCGACCAGAACGACCCGGAGTATCTGAAGCTCAATCCGAACGGCGTGGTGCCGACTCTGGTGCACGACGGGCAGGTGATCATCGAGTCTTCGCTGATCCTGTATTACCTCGACGACACCTTTCCCGAGCCGCCGCTGATGCCAAAGTCGCCGCTCAAGCGGCACCGCGTGCGCCTCTACAACAAGCTGATCGACGAATACGTGCACAATTCCTGCACCATCCTGACCTTTGCCACGGCGTTCCGCCCCAATTTCCTGAAGATGCCGCGCGAGCAGTGGATGGCCGAAATCAACAAGTCACCGCTCAAGCAGCGAGCCGAATACAAGCGCAGCGTGATCGAGCACGGGCTCGATTCCGAATACGTCGGCTATGCGCTGGTGCAGCACCGCAAGCTGTTGGCGTGGATGGCGGAGGACCTCAAGCAAAGCCCGTATCTTGCTGGGGACGCCTTCTCCCTCGCCGAATGCGCGGTGATACCCTACATTCTGCGGCTTGAACTGCTCAAGCTTTCCGGCTTGTGGGCCGATTATCCGATGATCGCCGACTGGTGGGCGCGCGTGCGCGAACGGCCGACGGTGAAAGCCGCCATCTTCGAGCGCATGCGCGATGCCGATTGGGCGCCGTTCAAAAACCTCTCGCCCGATCCGTGGCCGAAGGTGCAGACCCTGTTGCAGGCCGCCTGATGATCCCGCGTTACAGCCGGCCGGAGATGGCGGCGATCTGGACGCCGGAGACGCGCTTTCGCATCTGGTTCGAGATCGAGGCGCACGCTGCGGACGCGATGGCGGAGCTCGGCATCATCCCGAAAGCGGCGGCAAAGAAAATTTGGGACAAAGGCGGCAAGGCGACATTCGACGTTGCGCGCATCGAGGCGATCGAGCGCGAGGTCAAGCACGACGTGATCGCGTTCCTGACGCATCTTGCGGAGATCATCGGGCCGGAAGCGCGGTTCGTGCATGCGGGCATGACCTCCTCGGACGTGCTCGACACCTGCTTCAACGTGCAGCTCGTGCGCGCCGCGGACCTGTTGATCGCGGATGTGGACAGGGTGCTGAAGGCGCTCAAGCGCCGTGCCTTCGAGCACAAGATGACGCCGACCATCGGCCGCTCGCACGGCATCCACGCGGAGCCGACCACGTTCGGGCTCAAGCTCGCCTCTTCTTACGCCGAATTCGCGCGCGGCCGCGAGCGGCTGCTCGCCGCGCGCAAAGAGGTGGCGACCTGCGCGATTTCCGGCGCGGTCGGCACCTTCGCGCAGGTCGATCCGCGGGTGGAGGCGCATGTGGCGAAAAAGTTGGGGCTTTCGGTCGAGCCGGTGTCCACCCAAATCATCCCGCGCGACCGGCACGCCTTCTATTTTGCCACCCTCGGCGTGCTCGCCTCCTCGGTTGAGCGATTCGCCACCGAAATCCGACATCTGCAACGGACCGAAGTGCTGGAAGCCGAGGAATATTTTTCCGAAGGGCAGAAAGGCTCCTCGGCCATGCCGCACAAGCGCAACCCGGTGCTGTCGGAAAATCTCACCGGTCTTGCGCGGGTTGTGCGGGGCTACGTCATTCCGGCGCTGGAGAATGTTGCGCTGTGGCACGAGCGCGACATTTCCCACTCCTCGGTGGAGCGGATGATCGGGCCCGATGCCACGGTGACGCTGGATTTTGCGCTGAACCGGCTCGCCGACGTGATCGAGAAGCTCGTCGTCTATCCGGAGAACATGCGCAAGAACCTCGACCGGCTCGGCGGCCTGATCCATTCGCAGCGCGTGCTGATTGCGCTGACGCAAAAGGGCATGGCGCGCGAGGATGCCTATCGCGCGGTGCAAAGGAACGCCATGCGGGCGTGGAAGGGCGAGAATTTTCTTGCGCTGCTCAAGGCCGATCCAGACGTGGGGAAATACCTCTCACCCAAAGAAATCGAGGCGAACTTCGACCTCGGCTATCACCTCAAGCACGTGGACACGATCTTCAAGCGCGTGTTCGGGAAGGCATGAAAACCACCCACCGCGCGACGTGTGCTTTTGCTGGATGCGATTGCGGTCAGTCGACCGTCACGCCAGCGGCCTTGATCGGGCCCGCCCATTTGTCGATTTCGCTCTTGAGGAAACGCGCAAGATACTGCGGCGTGGCGCGGTCGTCGGTCACCACCTGGGCGCCGAGCGCGGTGAGCTTGTCGCGCACGTCGGGTGACTTTATCGCCTGCACCGCCGCGGCGTTGAGCTTATTGACCAACGCAGGCGACGTGCCCTTGGGCAGGAAAATCGCGTTCCAGGTGTAGGCTTCGAGACCCGGCGTGCCCTGCTCTTTCGCGGTCGGCACGTTGGGCAGCGCCGGCGACCGCTGTGCGTCGAGCAGGGCCAGCGCCTTCACGTTGCCAGCGTCGATCTGGGATTTTGCCGCGGTGATCGCCTGGCAGAGGAAATCGATGCGGCCGCCCAAAAGGTCCTGCGTCGCAGGCCCGGTGCCGCGGTAGGGCACGTGCGTGATCTTGGTGCCGAGCACGTAGTTGAGCAGAACGCAGGCGAGATGTGAGGCGGAGCCCGCGCCGGCGGAGCCGTACTGCATCTTGGTGTCGTTAGCCTTGGCGTAGGCGACGAATTCCTTGAAATTGTTCGGCGGCAAATCCTTGCGCGTGATGAGCACGATGGGAACTTCGGCGAGCAGCGCCACCGGGGTGAAATCGGTGAGCGAATTGTAGAGCGGTCGCTTGTAGAGGGTCTGCCCCTGCGCGTGGGTACCGACGGTGCCCAGCACGAAGGTGTAGCCGTCGGGCGGCGCGTCGGCCACGCGCTTGGACCCGGTCTGTCCGCCGGCGCCGCCCACGTTCTCAATCACCACCTGCTGGCCGAGAATTTCGCCCAGGCGAACCGCAACCACGCGGCCGAGCACGTCGGTGGGTCCGCCGGCGGCGAACGGGATCACCATGGTCACCGGCCGCGTGGGATAATCCTGGGCCAGCGCGCTGCCGGAAACCACAGTGGCAGCCAGAACCGCCCCAATCACTGCCTTGAGCATCAGACCTCTCCTGTTGTGTCCATGGGCACTTGCGGTAGAAGCAGGCCGCGAGTTCGACCGGCCGCGTGGAGGATTCTTTTGTGCTAATAACACCAGGGAGGTTGTAGCATGCCCGAGAGCCGTATTGCCATTGCCGGCCTTGGCGCCATTGGACGCGCGGTCGCCCGTCGACTCAATGAGGGAATTCCAGGGCTTAGTCTTGCTTGCGCGGCGGCGCGCGACGAAGAGAAGGCACGCGCGTGGCTTGCCGAGCAGCGCATCGATTGCCCCGTCGTCCCGCTGGAAGAATTTCCCAAGCTCGCGGATATCGCCATCGAATGTGCTCCGGCGGCGATGCTGGAGCGCATCTGTCGACCCATGCTGGAGGCGGGAAAGCAGGTGGTGGTGCTGAGCTGCGGCGCGCTTTTGCCGCGGCCGGACCTGATCGAGCTGGCAAAGACGCGCGGCGGCCGAATCCTGGTGCCGACCGGCGCGCTGCTCGGGCTCGATGCAGTCGCCGCGGCCGCCGAGGGCACGATCCATTCGGTGCGCATGACCACGCGCAAACCGCCGAACGGGCTGGCAGGCGCGCCCTATCTGGTGAAGAACGGCATCTCGGTCGAAGGTTTGAACGAGGCAAAGCTCGTATTCAGCGGCACCGCACGCGAGGCGGCCGCCGGGTTCCCCGCCAACGTGAACGTGGCCGCGGCGCTCTCGCTCGCTGGCGTGGGGCCCGACCGCACCATGATCGACATCTGGGCCGACCCGAGGGTGGAAAGGAACTGCCACTCCATCGAGGTGGATTCGGATTCGGCGCGGTTCACGCTGTCGATCGAGAATGTGCCGTCGGAAAATCCCCGCACCGGCAAGAACGTCGCGCTCTCGGTGATCGCGGCGCTGCGCAAGATGCACGCCCCGCTCGCAGTGGGCACGTAAGATCGCCAGCCAGCGAACTTGCGGCCGATGCTCAGGGCTCGCCGCGATATGTCGGCTGGCGCGGGTGGATCACGTCCTTGAAGCTGTCAAAACTCTTCCACGCCGGTTCCACCGGGTCGCACCCCGGTTTCGGAACATAAATCGACGGCTCCACGAGTTGGAATTTGGGGATATAGCGCGGGCAATTGGGAAAGATGGCGCGCGCGGCAACCCGCACGATGAGCTGGGCGCCGACGGTCGTGGCCAGCAGCGGGTCATCGCGCGAGATGCGGGCGCTGCCGTTGATCCGCAACCGACGAGGCCGATCATGCATATCGATGAACAGCAGCCCCACGTTGGCGTTCACCATGATATTCCCCAGGCTCTTGAACATCCCGTTGCCGTCGTAGTCGGGCCATGCCAGCTCCGCGGGGCCGGTGACGCGGACAAACCCGGGGCTGCCGCCCTTGAACGAACAGTCGGGGCGACCGTCGGCATCGGCGGTGGCGAGAAAGAAATAGAAGCAGCTCTCGATGAAGGCCTTGTCGTCCTCGGTGAATGCGGTGCGGGTCAGCTTCTGTTCCAGACGGTCGGCAATCCGCCGGCTGTCGAATTGATCTTGCAGCGCGCGATTGCCCGCGTGATACATGACGGTCATGCCGGTCTTCCGTTCATGCTCCAATCCATCATCATTCTAGACCCTAGCCCAAATCCAGCCGCGGTTGAACCCATGCCCGCCAAGCGCCCTGCCAAACGCCCGCCTTACCGACTCAAGGACATCGCCGACGACCAGATGACCGATCCGCAGCGCGCGCTGCGCGATGCCATCTTCTCCGGGCCGCGCGGGGTGCGATCGAAGCTCACGGGGCCGTTCGCCATCTGGCTGCATGCGCCGCAAATGGGGATGCTGGCGCAGGCGCTCGGCGCGCATTGCCGCTTCAAGACCGCGCTGCCGCCGCGGCTCTCCGAATTCGCCATCCTGGTCACCGCGCAGCACTGGCGGGCGCAGTACGAATGGTTCATGCACGCGCCGATGGCCGAACGCGCCGGCGTCAAACCGGAAACCATCCGCGACATCAAAGCGGGTCGCGCGCCGAAGCGCGCGCCCAAAGACGAACGCGCGATCTATGACTTCATCCGCGAGCTTTACCGCACCCGGCGCGTCAGCGACCGCACCTATGCGCGCGTGCGGCAATTTCTCACCGACGACGCGATGGTCGAGTTCGTCGGTATCCTCGGCTACTACGCGCTGATTTCGATGACGCTGAACGTGTTCCACGCGCAGGTGCCCGAAGAGGCCGAGCTGCCGTTCCGCGAAGGGGCCTGAGCCCGGTCAATAGTCGCAGGGATGGCTGAGCCGTGTCCCGGGCAACGGTGCCGCACGCACGCGTTGCACCGCATCCGGGACATGCCGACCTCCTCGCATCAGACCTTAATTAATGGCCATGTGCGCCGGGCGCAGGCGCGCCCACGGCCTCCACGGTGAATTCGACCTCGATCGTGCCGGCCTTCTCGAAGGTCAGCGCACCCTTGACGCGCTGGCCCCGTTCGAGCGGCTGTTTTAGGTCCATGAACATGATGTGATAGCCGCCGGGCTTCAACTCAACGGTCGCGCCGGGCTTGATTTCGAGACCCGTCTTCAGCTCGCGCATGGAGGCCGTACCGGCCGCGCGCACGATCTCGTGAATCTCGACCCGCGGGGCAAGCTCGAAACGGGCGCTCACAAGGCGGTCGGGCGCCGCACCCCGATTGGTGATTTTCAGATAGCCGCCGGCCACCTTCGCCCCTTTCGGCGTTGCCCGCGTCCAGGGATGGGCGATCTCCAAATCGCCGATCTTGTAGTCGTGGGCCTGCGCAACGCCCAGGGAAAGCGCAAGCGCGGCCGCTATGAGCAATGCCAGTCGCATGTGTAAGAAGCTCCAAAATGCGCGCGTGATGGCGCGCCGTTGCACGAAGGGTTTTGTGGCTTGAAGCTTCAGGCGGACGGCGGAGCGCGCGGGAGTGGCGCGGTCTGATACGGCGCGCGGCCGAGGACGGCAAACGGCCGCGGAACCAGCATAACGGCGGCC
>DATLYX010000029.1:0-11086 GCA_035574295.1 Xanthobacteraceae bacterium | reverse complement strand
CCGCCTACCTGGCGGAGCGTGACTACGAGCGCGCGATTGCCGACTACACCGCGGCCGTGAAGCTCGAGGCCGGCGCTGCGGACTACCGCGCCGGCCTGGCCAGGGCCTATTACGAGCGCGGCCATACGCTTTATGATCGGCGCGATTATCACAACGCCATCGCCGACTACTCGGAAGCGATCCGGCTCGAGCCCACCGCGCAGCGTTTCAACAGCCGCTGCTGGTCGCGCGCCATCGTCGGGGACTTGCAGGCCGCGCTTGACGATTGCAACGCGGCGCTGAAGCTGCGGCCCGACTACGCCGACGCCCTCGACAGTCGCGCCTTCGCCTATCTGAAGCTGGGCGACCTCGACAAAGCCATCGCCGACTACGATGCCGCCCTCAAGCTCGAGCCCCGCAACGAATACTCGCTTTACGGCCGCGGCATCGCCAGGCAAAAGAAGGGCGACGAGCAGGGCGCCGCCGCCGACATCGAGGCAGCCAAAAAAATCCGCGCCACCATCGTCGACGATTTCGCACGTTTCGGCGTCAATTGATGTTTCCCCGGCTGTCGCCCCGCTGCGTTCCGCAGCTACCCCGCAGGCGTCCTGGCGTTCTTTCTCGCCCTGCATTACATAGCGACCCATGACCGACCCCGACGCCCCCAAGGTGCGGAACCTGTTACCCGAGGACGTGGCGCGCGGCCTCGCCGAGGGCCGCGTGCTGCTCGTTGACGTGCGCGAGCCGAACGAGATCGCGGTCGAGCGCTTCCCGGGCGCGGAAATCCTGCCCATGTCCGCCTTCGATCCGGCGCAGATTCCCGATCCGCAGGGTCGCGAGGTGGTGTTTGCCTGCCGCTCCGGCCGCCGCTCCGCCATTGCCGCGCAGGCGGCACAGGAGCAGGGCTATCCCTACGACGCCCATCTGGCCGGCGGCATCCTCGCCTGGAAGGCCGCCGGGCTGCCGACCGAAAGCTGAGGATAACGCGCGCGAGTGGCGCTGCGCCGGAAGCTTTACGCCTTCGTCATCTGCACGACGCGCGCTTCGCCCTCCCGCGCTTCCGCTCGCCGGCGCTCGATGAACTCCACGAAATGCGCGGCGCGGTCGATTACGATGTCGCGCTGCCGGTCGACCGTGACGATGTGGTAGCAGTCGTTGAGCACCACGCATTCCGCAAGTCCGCCCAGTCGTCGCTGCAGGTAGATGGCGTTCGACAGGTCGGAGATGTCGTCCTCGCGCGGATGTACGATCAGCGCCGGCGTCTTGATCGCAGGCAGGCGCTGCACGACGTCGCGCACGAGCGCATCGGCTTCGCGCAGCGCCCCGAGCGGGGTGCAGGTGAGTCCCGCCTCCACCGATTTTCCGGCCAGCATCGCGCCGGCCACCACGGTGCGGATCGATTCGTCCTTGATCCCGTACGGTGGCCGCTCGGCAAAGCGCATGCGCTTGATGAACCTCAACCGGAATGCGATTTTGAGCATGAAGCGATACCAGGGTATCGCCCAGCCGTCGTACCAGAGCGTCGGCGCGAGCAGGAGCGTGCCGTGCACGCGCTCGGGGTTGAGCGCGGCAAGCCGCAGCGCCAGCACGGCTCCGATGGAAAGTCCGCCCACCACCAGGGTGTCGCATTGGCCTTCAAGATCGGCCATCGCCCGCTCGGCGCTGGCGAACCAGTCCGCCCAGGTGGTGGCGAGCAGGTCCTCCTCGGTCCCGCAATGTCCGGCGAGTTGGCAGCACGCCACCGTCCAGCCGCGCCCAGCAAGCCCGCGCGCGACCGCCTTCAGCTCGAGCGGCGTTCCGCCCAGACCGTGAATCAGGAGCACGCCGGTTCGCCCGCGCGCGGCATTACCCCTGAACAGGAGACTGTGATCGCCTCGCTTGTTGCTCACGCAAACCGTCCCAAACGCTCAGACCACTGCCGCATCTCTTCTCCCAGCCATCTCAATGCCGTGTCCATGCGGTCCCCTATCGCACGCGCTCGAACAGGCGGTCGAGCAGCGCGAGTGCCAGATCCATTTCCGACTGCGAAATGGTCAGCGCCGGCGCGAGCGTGATGACGTTCTTGTAGTAGCCCCCGATGTCGAGCACGAGGCCGTAGCGCTTGCCCCCGACCTCGAGGTCCGCGCGCAACGCCTCCGCCACCAGACGGTCGGTCGTTTCCTTGTCCGGGGTGTAGCCGTCCTCGGCGCAGATTTCCACCCGCAACGCCAGGCCGAGCCCGTCCACATCGCCGATGATCCCGTGCCGGCGCTGAAGCTGTTTGAGGCCGTCGAGCAGATAGGCGCCTTTCGCGGCGACGCTGGTCTCAAAATCGTCCTCCTCCAGCATCTTCACCGTCTCCAGCGCCACCGCGGTGCCGAGCGGATTTGACGCGAAGGTGGAGTGGGTGGAGCCCGGCGGAAACGCCTGCGGATTGATCAGCGCCTCGCGCGCCCAGATGCCGGACAGCGGATTCAGGCCGTTGGTGATGGCTTTGCCGAACACCAGCACGTCGGGCACCACGCCGAAATGCTCGATCGACCACAGCTTGCCGGTGCGGTAGATGCCCATCTGGATTTCGTCCACCACCAGCAGAATGCCGTAGCGGTCGAGCACCTTCTTCAGATCGACGAAGAAATTTTTCGGCGGGATCACATAGCCGCCGGTACCTTGGATCGGCTCGACGAAGAATGCGGCAAACTCCGCCTCGCCGGCCTTGGCGTCCCACACGCCGTAATATTCGGATTCGAACAGCCGTTCGAATTGTTGCACGATCTGCGCGCCGTATTCCTCCTTGCTCATGCCGCGCGGCCCGCGGAAGTGATAGGGGAACGGCACGAACTGCGCGCGGTCGAAATGGCCGTAGCGCCGGCGATAGCGGTACGACGAGGTGATGGCCGACGCTCCGAGCGTGCGGCCGTGGTAACCGCCCTCGAACGCGAACATCAGCCCCTTGCCGCCCTTGGCGTTGCGCACGAGCTTGATGGCGTCCTCCACCGCCTGCGAGCCGCCGACGTTGAACTGCACGCGGCCTTTCTCCCCCCAGGTGGCTTCCGCGCGCCGGCAGAGCCAGGCCGCCAGCTCGATCTTCTCCCGATGCAGGTATTGGCTCGCGAGCTGCGGCAGTTTTTCGAGCTGCCGTTTCAGCGCCGCATTGAGGCGCGGATTGCCGTAGCCGAAATTGACCGCCGAGTACCACATCTGCAGATCGAGATACGGGCGGCCTTCGGCATCGTACAGAAACGATCCCTTGCATCGCTCGAACAGCTTCGGCGGTTCGGTGTAGTGCACGGTGTCGCCGTGCGAGCAGTAGAGCCGCTCGAGTTCCAGCAGCTCGGCCTCGCCCGCCGCTTCTGCGCTTGCGGAATGCGGTGTCCGCTCAAGCATGCAATGCTCCGCTCTGCTGCGCGGTCGCGGCCGCCGCGCGATCTTGCGCTTTGCAGAAAGCGCGGAGCGCGCGCGTCGCATCGGCAAAACCCTCGATCGCGACATGTTCGATGGCGGACTCCCGACAGTACCTCGCGAGCGATGTCTTGGCGA
Organism: Xanthobacteraceae bacterium; assembly: GCA_035574295.1. Classification (GTDB taxonomy): domain Bacteria; phylum Pseudomonadota; class Alphaproteobacteria; order Rhizobiales; family Xanthobacteraceae; genus PNAI01. The sequence goes on along the minus strand of DATLYX010000029.1, from coordinate 7,588 downwards.
GCACGAGCGTCGCCTGCGGCGCTGCGCAGAAATCGGAGCGGCCGTCGCCGACCAACACGGTCGACCCGGAATTGAACAGCGCGCATTTGCAGTTGCCGCTCTGCGAGCGGCAGTCGCCGAGATAATGCGGGAACTCGGCGCGCCAGCGGTTGGCCGCGCAGGCGATCAGCCGGTTGCTGGCCACCGGCAGCTTCACGCCGATCCGCGCCAGCACCCGCGAGATCAGCGGCTCGAAACCGTCGGATCCGATCACCATATGCAACGAGAGCTCGCGGCCGGCGGCAACGAAGTCGGCGAATGCCGGGTCCACCGGCACCTCGTCGGCGAGCGCCTCGAAATCGGCCCGGGTGGCGCGCACGAGGTCGATCTGCCGCGACAGGCATTCGCGCGATCCGATGCGGCCTGCGACCCACTCCTGTTCGATGCTCTGCCAAAGCGGGCTGGCGAACCGTTCGAGCAGGAGGTCGGTGGTATCTTCGAGCGTGACGGTGCCGTCGAAGTCGATCAGTACGCTTGAAACCATCAGATGGATCTCATCTCCCCCGGCACCGGAGGGGTGCCCCGCGCGGGAAAGGGTAGGGTACCGGCCCCGCTGTTGCAGCAGAAAATTTTGCGTTTCGGCGCGATGGTGACAGTCACAAGTTAATGCTATGCGTGCCGCGCCGCTCCGCTTTGAGGAGCCGACTGTTTATGGCAAAAAGATTGAATTTATTGGATTTTCTGTGGGCCGACCCGTGCTGCGGAACTGCCCGCAAGCCCCGGCAAGGAGGCCGGCCAATGCCGCCTAAGGCCACAATTTCGCTGACCTGTGTTCTGCTTGCCACCATGGCCGTTTTCGTGCCGGCCGCCGCGCAGGCGCCGTCCGCACGCGTGGTCAACGTCTACAACTGGTCCGACTACATCGAGCAGGGCGTGCTCGCCGATTTCACCGCCCGGACCGGCATTCGGGTGCGCTACGACACCTTCGATTCCAACGACACGCTGGAAACCAAGCTGCTCGCCGGAAAATCCGGCTACGACGTGGTGGTGCCCACCGCCTATTTCCTGGAACGCCAGATCAAGGCCGGCGTGTTCCAGAAGCTCGACAAGTCGAAGCTGCCCAATCTCGTGCACGTTTGGCCTGACATTGCCACGCGGCTCGCCGCCTATGACCCCGGTAACGAATACGCGGTCAACTACATGTGGGGCACCACCGGCATCGGCTACAACCTCAAGCACGTGCGCGATGTGCTCGGACCGGAGGTGCGGCCCGAAGCGGTCATGGCCTCCTGGGACATGGTGTTCAAGCCCGAGAATTTGGCAAAATTCCGCAACTGCGGCGTGTACATGCTGGACTCGCCGGACGACATTCTCACCGCCGCGCTGCATTACCTCGGACTCAATCCGAACACCAAGAACGAGGCCGAGCTCAAACGCGCCGCCGACCTTTTGACGCAGCTCCGTCCCTTCGTACGCAAATTCCATTCCTCGGAATATCTCGATGCGCTCGCCACCGGCCGCATTTGTCTTGTGGTGGGCTGGTCCGGCGACATCAAGCAGGCGCAGAAGCGCGCCGCCGAGGCGAAAAGCGGTGTCGAGATCCGCTACGCGATCCCGAAAGGCGGCGCGCAGATGTGGTTCGACAATTTTGCCATCCCGCGCGATGCCAGAAACGTGGCCGAGGCGCACGAATTCATCGATTACATGCTGCGGCCAGAGGTGGCGGCCAGAAACACGAATTATCTGCACTACCCGAACGGCAACCTTGCGAGCCAGAAATTGATCGACCCCGCAATTCTCAACGACCGCACCATCTATCCTGACCCCGAGACCATGCGGCAGCTCTACACCGTGGCCTCGCACGATCCGAAAACCCAGCGCCTGATCAACCGCATGTGGACCCGGATCAAGACCGGGAGGTGAGGCGCTTGGCCGCCGCGGCCGTCGCTATCGCCACCGGCGGTGCAGCCAGAGCCACTGCTCGGGGTGCTCGCGTACCCACTGCTCGACGACCGAGGTGATGATCTGCATCGTGCCCTGCACGTCGATGCGGCCGTTTGCGTCGCGCGCCGGCGCGATCGCCTCGGTCAATTCGACCCGGAACCGGTGCCCTGGCAGCCGGACGATGCGCACGCCGTGGATGGCGCAGTCGATATGGCGCGCGAGCCGCGCCAGCATCGCGTTCGCCCTGGTCTTGCGGCCGAAGAAGACGACGTCCACGCCTTGCGAGGCGTATTGGTCGACCAGCATGGCCACGTGGCTGCCGGCCTCGAGCGCGCGCAGAAGCTTCACCGGCGCATCGAGCCCCGTCGGCACCAGCGTCCCCATGCTGCCGGCGCGGATTTTGATCACCGCGTCCGCCACCGCGGCGAGATTGGGTCGGCGGTAGAGCACCGTCGCATCGAGCTTGTAGGTGGAGGCGACCTGCGCCGACAGCTCCCAGTTCGCCAGATGTGCGGTGAAGATCAGCGCCGGCTTGCCGTCGAGCCGCAGCGCGTGGAACCGCTTGTGGGTGGCGTCGTCGTATTCGATGTCCCATGGACCGGGGGTGTCCGGATCGTAGGTCTTGATCCGGTCGAGGTGGGCGAATTCCACCGCCACGCGGCCGAGATTGTCCCACACCCCGCGCAGGATGCGTTCGATCTCCTCCGGCGATTTTTCCGGGAACGCGGCCGCCAGATTGGCCCGGCCGACCCGATGCTCCGGCAGCCACGGCCCGACCCGGCGCAGGAGTGCGGCGGCAATATCCGCCATCCGCTTGCGGCTCGTCAGCCGCACCAGCCTCAGCAGCAGCACGGTGATGCCGCCCACCGCCGCATCGAACGCCGCCTTGAGGCGTCGCTTGAGTCCCCGTGCCGAACGATCCGCCATTCGGCATCCCGTCAGAAGTGCACGACGATCTTCCCGAACACCTGGCGGCTCTCCAGCCGCCGCAGCCCGCGCTCGAACTCGGCGAGCGGCACCTCGGTGTCGATCACCGGCTTCAGGCCAGCGGCCATTTTGGCGAGGCTGTCACGGATGTTGCGCATCGAGGCGCCGAACGAGCCAAAAATCCGATATTGCTGTTGGAACAATTGCATCAGATTGAGCTGCACCGTTGGCCCGGCGGTCGAGCCGCAGGTCACGAGCCGCCCGCCGCGCTTGAGCACCAACAGCGAGCCGTTGAAACCTTCGCCGCCCACGTGCTCGAACACCACGTCCACGCCCTTCTTGTTGGTAAGCTTGCGCGTGATGGTTTCGAACCGCTCCTTGCGGTAGTTGATGATGTGGTCGGCGCCGATCGCCTTTGCCTTTTCCGCCTTCTCCTCGTCGCCCACCGTGGTGATCACCGTGCAGCCGATGGCCTTCGCCATTTTGATCGCTGCGGTGCCGATGCCTGAGCCGCCCGCCTGCACAAGGATCGTCTCGCCGGGTTTCAGCTTGGCGTTGTCGAACAGCATGTGCTGCACGGTGGCAAAACCGATCGGCGCGCAGGCGGCATCGCGCAGACTCACGCCCGGCGGCACCGGAATCACGAGCCGCGCCGGCATGTTGAGGAGATCGCGTGCAAAGCCGTCCACATGGAACCCCATGATCCCGGCCACGTTCTCGCACAGATTGTCCCGCCCTTCGAGGCAGGCCGGGCACTTGCCGCAGGTGAGACCGCCGTACATGACGACAGGGTCGCCGGGCTTGAACGTCGTCAGGCCCGACCCGACGGCGGCGACTTCGCCCGCGGCCTCCACGCCCACCACCACCGGCAGCTTGCGCTTGGCGAACGCCATGCCGCGATAGCCCCACAGATCGAGATGGTTGAGCGCCACCGCCCGGATGCGGATCTGCACTTCGTCCGCCGCCGGGGCAGGGGGCTCGGGCATTTCGGCGAGCTCGAGCTTGCGATCGCCGACGAGGGTCAGTGCACGCATTGCATCAGGCCGGCTCGCAGCCCATCACCAGCGAGACGTTCTGGCCGCCGAAACCGAACGAATTGGACAGCGCATGGCGCACCTTGGCGTCCCGCGCCTTGTTGGGCACCACGTCGAGCGGGATCGTCGGGTCCGGCACGTTGTAATTGATGGTCGGCGGCAGCCGCTGGTGCTGCAAGGTGAGCAGGGTGAACACCGCCTCCACCGCGCCGGCGGCCGACAGCGTGTGGCCGATCATCGATTTGTTGGAGGAGATCGGCACGCTTTTGGCGCGCTCGCCGAACACCGCCATCACGCCGAGGCATTCCATCTTGTCGTTTTCCGGCGTGCCGGTGCCGTGGGGGTTGATGTAGTCGATGTCGTCCGGCTCAAGGCCCGCATCGGCGATCGCGTGCCGGATGCAGCCGATGATCGGCTTGCCGTCCGGGCTGGAACGGGTGCGGTGGAAGGCGTCCGCCATCTCGCCGCACCCCTCGATCACGCCCAGCACCTTGGCGCCGCGCGCCCTGGCCGACTCAAGGCTCTCCAGCACCAGCGCGCCGGCGCCTTCCGCCATCACGAACCCGTCGCGGTTCTTGGAGAAGGGTTTTGCCGCGGCCTGCGGCGGCTCGTTGGCCGTGGACAACGCCGAAAGCAGCGAGAAGCGGATCAGCGACTCCACGTTGACCGAGCCGTCGGTGCCGATGCACAGCGCCGCATCGGTTTCGCCGCGCCGGATAGCCTCCACGCCGAGCTGGATCGCGGTCGCGCCCGAGGCGCAGGCGGTGGACAGCGAGATCGGCGACCCCTTGGTGCCGAACTTGTCCGCCAGCGAGTCGGCCACCGAGCAGAACAGAAAGCGCCGATGATAGTGCGTGAACTTGCCGGTTTCGCACGCGCGCAGAAGATCATTGTAGTCGACCGCATCGTTGGCCCCCGAAGCTTTGGCAAGCTCATGTCGCTGCGGCCACTCCATTTCGATCGGCGGCACCGCAAGAAACAGCGGCCCCGGAAAATCCCCCTTGCGGCCGATGCCCGACTCGGCGACCGCCTCCTCCGCCGCCATGTCGGCAAGCCGTTCGGAGAGCGCCGGTGCCGTCAGCGGCTCCACCGGCACGAAGTCGACGGTTCCGGCAATGCGTGTTTTCAGCCCGTCCGTGGCAAAGCGCTTGATGTCGTGGATGCCCGACTCGCCGGCAATAAGCTTGTTCCAGTTGTCGGTCTTGCCGGCGCCGAGCGAGGTGACGACGCCGAACCCGGTGACCACCACCACCGGCCGGCCGGCTTTGTCGCGCACGGATGACATGTTTGGCTCCTTCAGGCTACGGCTTCCACCAGCGCCAGCCCCTCGCCGCGCCAGTGGCCGACGCCGGTCACCACGACCTGGCTTACGGGGCCGTCGAACGGCCGTTCCACGTTCGAGCGGTCGTTCGGTGCAAACAGCTTACCATGACTCACCACAATCGCGGCGAGCGCAACGTTCATGGGAAACTGCGGCTCGAATCCGTGCCCGAGATAGCTCCCGGTGGCGCGCACCGCAACCTCGGGACGCTCGGCGAGGAAGGCGCGCTCCTCGCCGGTGGCGGGTTCCGCGCCGGTGGCGCCGGAGATGACGACGAAGCGGCCGCTCTCAAGCCGTGCCGCGATGGTTGACCACAACCGCGCGAGCGCCGCCTTGATCTGCCCCGGCTGGCGGTTGCTGCGATCGGAGGCAGCGGCGGCGAGCCGCGCCATGGGCTTTGCGCCCCGGCGCTCCGCATGCTGCCGTTCCTCGACCACCAGGAACGCGCCGAGCGAGCCCAGCGCGATGCCCCCGCGCGGGCCGCGCTCCCACACCGGCGTGAATTTGTCCTTCAGGTTGAACCCGCCGAGCGCGTAAAGCAGCAAAAGGTCCTGCCGCTCGCCGTTGTGCGCGCCGCCGACCAGCGCAATCTCGCTCTGTCCGGCAACGATGCGCGCCAGCGCAATCCGCACCGCATCCACCCCCGCCGCCTCCTCGCCCATGAAGGTGCGCGAGGAGCCGGTGACCCCGTGCACGATCGAAATATTGCCGGCCAGGAGATTCGAGAGTTGGGCCAGAAACAGCGTCGGCCGCAGATCGCTCATCAGCCGCTCGTTCTGGAATACGTCCGGCTTCTCCGCTTTGGGAAAACCGGTCATCACCGTGCTGTCCACGGCGAGGTCGCGCTCGCCGCCGCCTGCGGCCACGATCATGTCCATGCGCGACAGGATTTCGCCCTTGCCCTTCACGCCGGCGGAATCGAGGGCAAGGCCGGCGGCATAGGTGCCGATGCGCTGCCACGGTTCCATCTGCCGCTGGTCGCCCTTCTTCGGGATCTGCTTGTCGAAGTCGATCGGCGCGAGCGGATGTACCACATAGGGCGCGAAGGTTCTGGTGTCGACCTTCACCGCCCCGGCATTGAGCCCCTGCCAATGCGCCTCCGGCCCTTCGCCGAGGCAGGACACGATCCCGATGCCGGTGATCCACGCTTCGCGCGCCTCAGGCATTGGCGAGCGCCTCTTTTGGGAACGCGATACGGGCTGCAAATTCTTCCATGAATTTGCGGAACTCAGGGTTGGGGAACGGTGTGATGCGGAACGTGATTTCCGCTTCGCACACGATTTTACCCTCGACTTTGCCTTGCGCCTCGGTCACCGCGAACCCCGAGCCGTCGTGCGCGAGCTTGGCCGAAAGCGCGAGTTTTGCGCCCGGCTGCACGAAGGTGCGCAGCTTCACCTCCTTGAGGGCGGCCAGGAACGGCATGCGTTCGAACCGGTTCAGCGCCACCACGAGCCAGCCCGCGGTCTGCGCCATGGATTCGATCAGCAGCACCCCCGGCATCAACGGATAGCCGGGGAAGTGCCCCTCGAAGATCGTGCTCTGGGTGGGCACGACCGCCTCGGTGCTGATCGTCTTTTCGGCGAGGTTGAGCGCGGTGATCCGATCGATGAGCTGAAAATACTCGAGCCGCATGCGCCCTCGGTTACGCTGCGCCCTTGGCAGCGACCAGGCCGTCGATGCGCTCGCAGAGGTTTTTCAGCACGAAATACTGCTCGGTGGTCGCCTTGCCGTCGTTGACCTCTTGGGTCCATTGCTCGAGCGGCAGCTTGATGCCGAACGCCTTGTCGATGGCAAAGGCGATGTCGAGAAAGTCGAGACTGTCGATGCCGAGATCGTCGATGGCATGGCTTTCCGGCTTGATCGTGTCCCGTGCAATGTCGCAGGTCTCGGCGATGATATTGGCCACGGTGTCGAAGGTCGATGACATCGGTCAGCCTCTTTCAGATCGTATTCGGCGGCAAGGGTCGAGAATCCCGTCGCGCATTGCGCGCACCCGTATGATCCTCTTAAACTTTCCGAGGGTCGATTGCCAAGGGGCCCCTGCGCGGCGCAGCGCGCTGTGCTGCATTTACGGTTTACCTGAGCGGGGGCCCGCCGGCCGGGTCGTTGACTGCCCCGACTCTGTGACAAGAAATTGAAATCGCTTCTGCGGGCCGCCGGAGCGCGTCGGCAGTGCAAAAGGACAACTGATTTCCTAGGAATATAGTCATATTTCCGCCAAATTCCATCGCCATCTCTGCGCGCGTTCCGTCCGTCGAGGGCGTTCTCGCGAGGCGTCGTTAGAGCGGGACGGGATGCGGCGCCTGCGGTCGTGCCTCGCACGCATGATCCCGGGACGCTCAGGGCCACCGCCCGCCGGCAATACGACCGGCCGCTCCCTGCG
>DATLYX010000028.1:0-20711 GCA_035574295.1 Xanthobacteraceae bacterium | reverse complement strand
CGCTCACGCAGGTCATTGGATAGAGGTCGGGTCATCGGATGCTGGCCTCCGCCCCAGCCAGCATCTTGAATCACAAATCGTCCTGATCCGGAATCCCCACCCGATTCAATCAAGACATGAACCGCTCTAACGTCCAACTTGACGCATTGCGCAGCGCACCGATGGCGCACCGATGGCGCACCGATGAAGTGGGCGCGGGATCGATCAGAGAACCGATCCGCAAGATGTCGCGAATAGCCGGGGGCATCAGCTCCTGCCCGGAGGTCCGCCCCGCCGAGGAGGGGCTCGATTTCGCTCCAGGCCGGCTTACATTAGGCGGACATGAACAGGCCCGACACGGTTCCCATCCGCGAGCCGGCAGCGACCCCTGCCGACGACACCATCCTGCCGTTTCAGGTCAGGGCGCTCGAGCTGCGCGGGCAGGTGGTCCGGCTCGGGCCGTCCATCAATGAAATCCTGACGCGCCACAATTATCCGGCGCCGGTGTCCAAACTGGTAGGCCAAGCGGTCGTGCTCACCGCGCTGCTCGGATCGACCCTCAAATTCGAGGGTCGTTTCATTTTGCAGACGCAGACCGACGGACCGGTGCGCATGCTGGTGATCGATTTCCGCAGCGGCGGGAAGGTGCGGGCCTGCGCGCGGTTCGACGCAGCGCAGGTTGCGGCAGCCACGGCCGACGGAAAGGACGATCCGGGCGCGCTGCTCGGCCGCGGTCATCTTGCCATGACCATCGACCAAGGGCCTGAGATGAGCCGCTACCAGGGGGTCGTAGCGCTCGACGGAGGCGATCTCGAAGCCGCCGCGCATGAGTATTTTCGCCGCTCCGAGCAGATCCCGACGCGCGTGCGGCTTGCCGTGGCGGAAGAATTTTCGCCCGGCTCCGAGCGGCGTTGGCGCGCCGGCGGCATCCTGCTGCAATTTCTGCCGATCGCGCCGGAGCGGGCGCGCCAGGCGGATTTCGATCCGGGCGATGCGCCGCCCGGGACTGCACCGCACGTGCTGGCCGAAGACGAGGCATGGAGCGAGGGGCGAGCCTTGATCTCCACGGTAGAGGATCTCGAATTGATCGATCCGCAGCTCTCCAGCGAGCGTCTGGTCTACCGGCTGTTTCATGAACGCGGCGTGCGCGTATTCAGATACCGGCCGCTGCGCGCCGAATGTTCGTGTTCGCGCGCCAATGTCGAACGCATGCTGCGCAGCTTCCCGCAAGAGGACCGTGACCATATGGTCCAGGATGGTGTAATCTCGGTAACCTGTGAGTTCTGCAGCGCCCACTATACCTTCGCGCCCGAGGAGGTTACGGGCGGACACGCCGGATAGCGCCGCAGAAAGACGGGATGCGCATGGGTTCTCGCCGGATCCTCCTCGTGCTTGCGATGTGGTTTGGTCCGGCGGCGGTCGCTGCCCAGGAGTGTCCGCCAGCCATGAATGCGGCGACACGGCTCGTGCTGGTCACGGCGCAAGGCATGAATTCCACGGCTGCGACGGCAGAGTTGTTTGAGCGGGCGTCGATCAACGACCCGTGGCGGTCGCTCGGCCCGCCCGAGCCGGCGGTGATCGGGCGCGCAGGCATGGCATGGGCGCACACGTTCCGCCACCTTGCGCGCGCGGGCGAGCCGATCAAGATCGAAGGCGACAAGCGCGCGCCGGCCGGCGTCTATCCGATCGGTCGGACGTTCGGCATCGTGCCGTCGGAACGGCCGGGGCACGTTCGGGTGAGGGAGGACACCGTGTGTGTCGATGATCCATCCTCACCCGCCTACAACACCATCACCTCGCGCGAAGTGGTCGGCCCGAAAGTGCATGCGGAAAACATGGGCAAGGCGCTGCCCATGTACCGCCACGGTCTTCTGGTGGATTATCCCACCGATGCTGCGAACAAGGCGGGGTCCTGCATCTTCATTCATGTGTGGCGATCGCCGACCCGCGGCACGGCTGGCTGCGTCGCCTTGCCGGAAGAGCGCGTGCTCGCGCTGCAGGATTTTGCCGACGGCGGCGGTGCGGTGCTTGCGATCATGCCGCGACACGCCCTTGGCCGCCTGCGCGGCTGCCTGCCGACGACGGGACGCTGAAATGTCAATTGATGGTGTGCTTGGCGCCTTCGTAATCGAGCGAGAACGCCGGGATCTCGATATCGAAGCTCTTGCCGCTCATGGTGACCATGCCGTAGGTGCCGCGCATGAAGCCGGACGGCGTAGGCAGCGGCACGCCGCTCGTGTATTCGAAGGTTTCGCCGGGCGCGAGCACCGGCTGCTCCCCCACCACGCCGGCGCCGCGCACCTCCTGCAGGCGGCCAAGCGCGTCGGTAATCTTCCAGTGTCGCGTTTTGAGCTGCACGGTCTCGTCGCCGCGATTGGTGATGGCGATGGTATAGGCCCAGAAATAGTAGCCGTTGTCGGGCGAGGATCGCTCCGGCAGGAAGCGTGGCGTCACGGTGACTTCGATGGCGTGGGTGACGGCGCGATACATGGCAACCTCTGCCGGCCGGTCGGGCCGCGCCAGCGATCAATAACCTGTAACATGTCCTCCGCACAATTGCCGCGCGACAGCGCGCCGTCCTGTCATACCTCCGCTCCGAGCTTTTGCCCGGCGGTATCGGCCGACGTCAGACGGAGGGTCCTGCCATGAAGAATTGGGGTCTCGCGCGCCGCGTCAACACCCTGCGTGGCAACCGTGCGGGCGGCGAACAGGCGGCCGGCTCCGCCCCTGCATCAGGAGCCGCGGTATCGGCCGACGTCATCGCCGGCGCAACCCGCGATAAGGATACCCTGCGCGTGCGGGAGCTCGCCGCGCCGCCGGTCATGGCCAGCAGCCGCGATCTGCGGCTCGATCTGTTTCGCGGCATCGCGCTGTGGCTGATCTTCGTCGATCACATTCCGAACAACGTGGTGAACTGGTTCACCCTGCGCAACTACGGCTTCTCCGACGCGGCCGAGGTTTTTATCTTCATCTCGGGATATACCGCGGCCTTCGTCTACGGCAGGGCAATGCGCGAGCAAGGTTTCCTCGTCGCCGGCGCGCGCATTCTGAAACGGGTGTGGCAGCTCTACGTGGCGCACGTGTTCCTGTTCGCGATCTTCATGGCGCAGATTGCCTACTTCCAGACGGCTTCGAACCTGGAGAACCCGATCTACGCGGAGGAAGTGAGGGCGCTCGATTTCATGCAGCGGCCGGACGAGACCATCATTCAGGCGCTGCTGCTCGCGTTCAAGCCGAGCTACATGGACATCCTGCCGCTGTACATCATGCTGCTGTTGTTCTTTGCGCCGATATTGTGGCTGTTGCAAAAGAACGCCACCCTGGCGCTGGCGCTCTCGGTTCTGATCTACGCCGGCAACTGGCAGTTCGGCTGGAACTTAAAGTCGTATCCAAGCGGCCACTGGTTCTTCAATCCGGTCGCCTGGCAGCTCTTGTTCGTATTCGGCGCATGGTGCGCGCTCGGCGGCGCCGAACGGTTGGCGCGGGTGCTGCGTTCGCCGGTCATGATCTCGATCGCGGTCGCATATCTTGCGTTCGCCTTCGCGATCGCGCTCACATGGCACTTTCCGCGGTTCGCCTATTACGTGCCGTCCTGGCTTCGCGAATGGATGTACCCGATCGACAAAACGAACCTCGACATCCTGCGCTTCTCGCATTTCCTGGCGCTGGCGGCGGTCACCGTGTATTTCTTGCCGCTGAATTGGAGGGGGTTCGGCTCCCCGCTGTTCAAGCCGGCGATCCTCTGCGGCCAGCATTCGCTGGAAATCTTCTGCCTCGGCGTGTTTCTCTCCTTTGCCGGGCACTTCGTCATCGTCGAGTTCTACGGCGGCTATTTCATGCAGGTGCTCGTCAGCCTTGTCGGGATAGCGGTGATGACCGGGGTTGCGGCGCTGATTTCCTGGTATAAATCGCTGGAGCGAGGATCCCGAACGGCGAAGAAAACGCCAGCGGTCGATCCCGCAGGGGGGCAGGCATGAGAGCCGCGTGCGCGGTTCTGACGGCGATTCTGATCGGCGCCGGCGGCGCCCATGCGGTGCCGAGCGAGGGCTGCGGCGCCCCCGGCTACTTCATGCACGGCGACAGCCTGCTCGACCAGGTCAGGGATGTCGTCGCCAAGACCAATGCGCTCAAGATCGTGGTGTTCGGAACCGCGTCCTCCACGCTCGGCGGTTCCGGCGGGGCGGCCGATGCCTACCCGGCGCGCCTCGAAGCGGCCATGCGCGAGAGCCTCCCTGGGATCACGGTTAACGTTTCGGTCTTCGCCCGGCCGCGGCAGCCCGCCGAGAAGATGGTAAAAGCCTTCGACAAAGTGATCGAGGAGGAGAAACCGAGTCTGGCGATCTGGCAAACCGGGACGTTCGACGCGATCCAGGGCGTCAATCCGCGGGAATTTCTCGCCAGCCTGACCGAAGGGGTGGAAAAGCTCAAAGCGGCGGGCGTCGATGTGGTTCTGGTCAACATGCAGTATAATCCACGCACCGAGGGAGTCGTGGCCGTGGAGGCATACTCGGAAAGCATGCGTTGGGTTGCGCGCGAACGCCAAGTGCCGTTGTTCGACCGCCTTGCCATCATGCGCTACTGGAACGAGGCAGGCATCATCAATCTTCACACCGCAACGAGGGATTTTGCCGTGGCAAAGCGGGTGCATGATTGCATCGGCCGCGCGCTGGCCGCTCTCATCATCGATGCGGCGCGTTTGAGCGGGATCGGGAAAAAAGCGCCGCAATGAAATTGTCATACTTACGATTCGCAGCACTGACGATGCTTGCCGCGCTGGCGGCAGCGTTATCCGTCGCCACCCCCGCGCGTGCCGCGCAAGCACAAACGCCATGCACCGCACCAGCGGACAGCGCGCGGTTCGTCTGGCCGCTCAAGCACACGGGGCGGAAGCTGCTTGCGGGCAGGCCGCTCTCGATCGTGGCCATCGGCTCCTCCTCCACGGCCGGCGATGGGGCAAGCTCGCCGGCGGCGAGCTATCCGAGCCGGTTGTTGGTCGATCTGCGGATGCGCTTTCCGTTTCGCCCGATCACGATGAAAAACCGCGGTGTGGGCGGCACAGAAATCAAGGACATGCTCGCCAAATTCGACGCCGAGGCGGCCGAGGACCGACCCGATCTCGTGCTCTGGCAGTTCGGCACCAATTCGCTGTTGCGCAACCGCACGATCACCGAGGCGATGCTGGTGATCGAGCAAGGCATGCGGAAATTCAAGGCACTCAACGCTGATCTGATCGTGGTGAACCCGCAATATGCGCCCAAGGTATTGGCCAAGGCGCAGACTGAGTTCATGCTCGGGATCATCGCCGAAGCGGCGAACCAGTCGCACGTCAATGTCTTCGATCGGTTCGCGGTGATGCGTTATTGGCACGTGACGCAGCGGATCCCGTTCAGCACGTTCTTATCGCCGGACGAGCTGCACATGAACGATTGGAGCTACGCCTGCATAGCCAAGCTGCTCGGCGCCGCCATCGCCGAGGCCGCCACGCGGCCGGCGCACACGGCCACCAGCGTCTCCGCGCGCAACGTTCCCTAAACTAAATTTAGGCCGCCTCGAGCGCCTGCAGAATGTCCTCGACGATGTCGTCGGGGTGTTCGAGGCCGCACGACAATCGCACCAGCCCGTCGGTGACGCCGATCTCCGCGCGCTGGGCGGGCGTGAGGCGCTGGTGTGTGGTGGTCGCCGGATGGGTGATCAGGCTCTTGGCATCGCCCAGGTTGTTGGAGATGCGCACGAGCTTGAGCGCGTCCTGAAAGCGGAAGGCGCCGCGCTTGCCGCCCTTGACCTCGAAGGCCACCAGCGTCGAGCCGCCGCGCATCTGGCGGGCGACGACTTCGGCCTGCGGATGGTCCGGCCGGCCGGGATAGATCAGGCGGGTGATTTTCGGATGGTCGGCGATGGCCACCGCAACGGTCGCCGCGGTGTCGGTCTGCCGGCGCACCCGCACCGCCATGGTTTCCAGACCTTTGAGCAAAACCCAGGCGTTGAACGGCGACATGGAGGGACCGGTCTGACGGATCAAGACGTGAACGTGGTCCTGGATGAATTTCTCCGAGCCCAAGATCACGCCGCCGAGACAGCGGCCCTGGCCGTCGATGTGCTTGGTGGCGGAATAGACCACGCAGTCGGCGCCGAGCGCGAGCGGGTTCTGGTACAATGGCGTGGAGAAGACGTTGTCGACCACGAGCTTTGCGCCGGCCTCGTGTGCGATCTTGGCCACCGCCGCAATATCGATCACTTCCAGCACCGGATTGGTCGGCGACTCCAGGAAGAATGCCTTGGTGTTGGGCCGCACGGCATTCTTCCATTCGTCGAGGTTGGTGCCGTTGACGAGCGTCGACGGAATCCCGTAGCGCGGCAAAAATTCCTCGACGATATAGCGGCAGGAGCCGAACAGCGCCTTCGAGGCCACCACGTGGTCGCCGGCCCTGAGCTGGCCGAGCAGCGAAATGGTGACCGCCGCCATGCCGGTCGCCACGGCGCGGGCGGCCTCCGCGCCCTCGAACGCAGCCATGCGCTGCTCGAACATGCTGACCGTTGGATTGGCGAACCGAGAATACTGATAGCCCGGGTCTTCTCCCTTGAACCGGGCCTCCGCCTGCGCGGAATTCTCGTACACGTACCCCTGCGTGAGAAAGAGCGCCTCCGAGGTTTCCCCGAACTGCGAACGCAGGATGCCGGATTGGACGAGGCGGGTTTCGGGGCGGTATTTTTTGGTTGCGGACGCGGACATCACAGGCTCCATTCGCCAACAAAAATCCCGGCCGAGGGAATATCCCAAAGCCGGGTTTCGTACGTCCCCCGGCCTTTTAGCGAGTTGTTTAACGTGGCTGCAAGCCGGCCGGCTCAAATGACCACGGGATAATTGCATTCATACGGTGGATCGCCGATGGCGTCAATCGCGCGTTCAGACCATAATTGTTTTTAAATCTGCGTCAGCAACCCGCGCGCCGAAGAGCCTGCCGATGGCCGTCCGCATCCTCAAGCCGCCCACGCACACCGGGGCCTTTCTCGAAGCAACCGGTCCACTCGCGGATTTCGGCACCAAAGCCGGCCTGTTGCCCTGCCAACGCATCAAGGCGGTGATCGCACACCGAAAACTGGTGCAGGCGGCGCCCGACATCGAGGAGTCGCAAATCCAGCCCGCGAGTCTCGATTTGCGGCTCGGCGCCCGCGCCTATCGCGTCCGTGCCAGCTTCTTGCCCGGGCGGGCCAAAACCGTGCAGGAGCAGCTCGAGGCGCTGAGCTACGACGAGATCAACCTCGAACACGGCGCGGTGCTGGAGAAGGGGTGCGTCTATGTGGTGGAGCTCTTGGAGCACCTCAATCTGCCGGAGAGCATCTCGGCGCTCGCCAATCCGAAAAGTTCCACCGGCCGGCTCGACATCTTCACGCGGCTGATCGCCGACTACAGCGACGTGTTCGACAGCGTGCACGGCAGATACGAGGGCAAGCTCTACGCCGAGATTTCGCCGTGCAGTTTCTCGATCCGCGTCCGTAAGGGCTCGCGCTTAAATCAGATGCGGTTCCGGCGGCGTCACCCCAAGCAAAGCGAGAACCAGAAATTCTCGCTGACGGACCGCGAGCTCATGGAACGCCATGAGACGCAGCCGCTGGTGGACGGCGAGCTCGTGCTGCGCAACGGCGTGGTGCTCAGCGTCGATCTAGCCGGGGAAGGCGGCAACCTGATCGGCTATCGCGCGCAGCGCTATTCGGGCGTGATCGACGTGGACGAGGTCGGGCGCTACGACTGGCGCGATTTCTGGGAGCCGATGCGGCCGCGCGCCGACCGGCGGCTGATCCTCGACCCGCACCAGTTCTACATCCTCGCCTCGCGCGAGCGGGTGCAAATCCCGCGCGACCTCGCCGCGGAAATGATCCCGATCGATCCGATGATGGGCGAGTTCCGCGTGCACTATGCGGGCTTCTTCGATCCCGGTTTCGGCATGACGGAAAGCGGCCAGCCGGGGGCGCGCGCAGTGCTCGAAGTGCGCAGCCACGAGGTGCCGTTCGTGCTCGAACACGGGCAGGCGGTCGGACGGCTCGATTACGAGGAGCTTGCCGAGCCCCCGGACGTGCTCTACGGCCAGGGAAAGACTTCGAACTATCAGCACCAGGGACTCAAGTTGTCCAAGCATTTTCGGGCCTGACGATGAGCGCGCCTTGGAGAACCGGTGTTGCAACGTGACATGAGCGCAGCGAGGCGTTTTGCGACGACCATGGCGATTGCCGCGGCCGGCGCGTTTTATTTAGCCGATGCGGCGGCGCAGTCGTTCGACGGCCGGTACCGCGGCGTGCTCAATTGCGCCAAGCTGCCGTTCACCGATGCGCCGCTCGACACCGAGCCGGTGGAGCTGAGGATTGCGAACGGCAAAGTCTCCTATTCGCGCGCGCTCTATGGCGCGAACCGAAAAACGGTGGTCGGCAAGGAGACCGGTTCCGGCTCGGTGTCCGCGGACGGCACCATCACGCTCAGCGGCGGCTGGACCGGACAGCGCGACTCGCTGCAGGCGAGCTACCGCGGCAAGTTCGTGGCCGGTGCTGCAACGCTCGACGGCAAGCACATGGTGACCTATCAGGGCCGGCCTTACGATCGCAATTGCACGCTGAGCTTCATGCGGCAATGATCGGCGTGCGCCTTCAGCGCACTTTGCGCGGCTCTGTGACCGCATCGACATTCAAGTCAGCATGCCGACGGCGCGCGGCAGCCAGAGTACGAATTCGGGAAATACGATGGTGACCGCAAGCCCGATCAATTGCAGCCCGACGAAAGGAACGATGCCGCGGTAGATATGCGCCATGGCCACATCGGGCGGCACCGTGGCGCGCATGCAGAACAGCGTAAAGCCGAACGGCGGGGTGAGAAACGAAGTCTGCAAGTTCACCGCCAAAAGAATGATGAACCAGGTGAGAAACACGATGCCGGGCCCCGATCCGATATGGGCGGAAAAATCGAGCCCCGCCAGGATCGGCGCAAAGATCGGCAACACGATGAGCGAAATCTCGATCCAATCGAAGAAGAAGCCGAGTAGGAAGACAAGGATCTGCAGGAAGATGAGAATCTTCCACGGCGTATCGATGCCGACGGCCGCCAGCAGTTCCTTCACCACATCGTCGCCGCCAAGCGAGCGGAAGACGTAAGAGAACATCGTCGCGCCGAAGAACAGGAAGAACACCATTGCATTGGTCAATCCCGACTGCTCGATCACCTCGCGCAAGGTGGTGCGATCGAGCTTGCGGCGGACCATGGCCAAGAGGAGCGCGCCCGCTGCGCCGACGCCGGCGGCCTCGGTGGGCGTCGCCCAGCCGCCGTAGATCGAGCCGAGCACCAGCGCGATCAAAAACAGCGGCGGGAAGAAACTTTTGGCAACCAAAGTCCAGAATTCGCGCCGCGACTTCGGTCCCATCTCCACCGGCAGCGGCGGGGCGAGCGCCGGCTTCAAGTACGAGATCGTACCGATATAGACGAGATAGAGAACGGACAACAACAGTCCCGGCAGCAGCGCCGCGGCGAACAGTGCGCCGACCGACACCTGCAGCAGATCCCCCATTACCACCAGCATGATCGACGGTGGGATCAGAATCCCGAGTGTTCCGGCCGAAGCGATGGTGCCGACCGCGAGCTCCTTCTGATATCCGCGTTCGATCATCGACGGCAGTGCGATCAGGGTGAGCATGATCACCGAGGCGCCGACGATGCCGGTGGTGGCAGCCATGATCGTTCCCATCAGCGTGACCGACATCGCAAGCCCGCCGGGCACCCCGCGCGTGAGCACCTGCAGGCAGTGCAGCAATTCGTGGGCGATGCCGCTGCGTTCGAGCACCATGCCCATGAAGATGAACATCGGGATCGCCACCAGCACCGGGTTGGCCGCCACGCCGCCCCACACCCGCGGCAGAAAGTTGAAAAACTGGATGGGCTGGAATTGGTCGAACAGGATGCCTAGCACGCCGAACACAATGCCGACACCGCCCAGTACGAAACCGACCGGCAGGCCGCTGAACAGCGCCACGCCGAGCACCACAAACATCAGCACCGACAGGTGCTGCGCGAGCCAGGCGGTCACGGCTTCGCCCCCATCCGGTAGGTGGTAATCGCCGCCTGCTCGCGCAGGTGCTCGGGTCCCCACAGGAACACCATGGCGCGCAGCATGATGGAGATAACGGCGAACGCGAGCAGGACCACGCCGATCGCCAGCACGGTTTTGGGAATGAACAGGTATGGCAGGCCGCTGGCCGAGACCGAAGCCTCGTTGTGGCGGAACGACGTCCAGGCGTAGTAAACGGCGAAGTAGGCGGCGATGAGGGTGAACGGCAGCGCCAAGAACGCGCAACCGAAAAATTCGAGCTTGGCGAGCGCGCGCGGGCCGGCCCGGCCGAGCGCGATGTCGATGCGGACGTGGGCGTTTTTTGCATACGCAAAGCCGAACCACAGCGCGAACAGCGCAGCGTGCAGATGGCCTTCCAATTCCTGCAACCGTGTCGAACCGAATTGCGGGATCTGGTAGCCGAACTTGCGGGTGACCACATCGACAACCACGACTCCGGCAAGGACCAGGAACAACCACCCTGCGGCCGAGGCCGCAGCGCGGTTCACGCTGTTGAACAGCCGGCTCACTGCGAGAAGGGTTTCCATGACTTAAATGTCCGCCCTCGCAGCAGCCGGCTGCGCATAGCCGGCTTCGCAATGCTGTTGTGCCGATCCGAGCTTATTGCAAGTAGCCGTGGTTCTTCCAGATCGCATAATTGGCGCGGAAACCGGCATAGGAATCCCATACGCGCTTGAAATTGGGATTTTTAGCGGATTCCTCGGCCACCACTTCGTTCCACGCTTTCTCAAAGGCAGCCAGGATTTCCGGCGGCCATTTTCTGACCTGCACGCCGCCCTTTTCCTGCATCTCCTTGATCGCCCGCCACTGCGCTGCCTCGCCTTCCGCCATGGTCTCGCGGATCAAATCGCCGCAGGCCATTTCGATGATCGCCTTGTGCTGCGACGACAGCGCATCCCATTTCTTCTTGTTGACCATCAGATCAAAGAAGGTCGCCTGCTGATGCCATCCGGGGAAATAATAGAATTTTGCCACCTGGAAGAATCCCAGGCGTTGATCGATGGCGGGCAGCGAGAATTCGGTGGCATCGATCGTCCCGAGCTGCAGCGCCTGAAAGATTTCGCCCGGCGGCAGTTGCTGGGTGGCGACGCCGAATTTTTCCATCACCTTGGCGCCGAGGCCGAAGAAGCGCATCTTCAGGCCCTTCAGATCCGCCACGGATTTGATCTCCCTGCGGAACCAACCTGAGGCTTCCGGCGGGATCAACGCGCAGGGAATGTTATGGATGTCGTATTTGCCGAACATTTCCCGCGCCATGGCGAGCCCGCCGCCGTGATACATCCAGGCAAGGTATTCGCCGAGCCCCGGTCCGAACGGCACCGAGGAGAACATGTTGAAGGCGGAGTCCTTGCCGGCGAACCACCCGGCGCCCGCCCAGGCCGCATCCACCGAGCCCTGCGACACCGCATCGACCGATTGCGCCGCCGGCACCAAGGCCCCTGGCTCGTTGAAACGGATCTCGATCTCGCCGCCGGACGCTTGGCGAACCTTGTCGCCCAGCTTCTTGGCGGCATCTCCGATCAGCACCATGCTGCCGGGAAACGTGCTCGCCATGTTGAGGCGGACTTTGGCTTGCTGCGCCGAGGCCGGCGCGCTCCCGATCAGTAGTCCAACGCAGAACGCGGCAACCGAAGCCATTGCGTGGCGTGTCATTGAAGTCCTCCCTCTTGCTGCGGCCGATCGTTTCGCCGGCCGCGATGATCGGCCGTTGCGCGGCGCCTCTTGCGCGGATGTTCGGATCCCGAAAAACCTCGCTTCGGCGCTTGACAGCCGCAACCGTGGTCATAGTCTGAACTGTCAAACAGAACTGTCAATTAATTCTCATATGTTGAAACAACTCGACACCCCGCGCCCCACCCACCAATCGCTTGAACGAGGGCTGCGCATCCTCGAAACGGTCGCCTCCAGCGGCGGTTCCGCCACTTTGGCCGAGACCGTCCGGCGCACGGCGCTGCATCGCAGCACCGCGCATCACCTGCTGCAGACGCTGGTGAGCTTCGGTTATCTTCGCCAGGATCCGCACACCCGCAGCTATGAGCTGACGGCCAAGTTGTATCGCCTCACAGCGCGGGTGTGGACGCCGGAACAAATCGGCCAGATCGCCGAACCCGTCGCCGCCGAGTTGACGGCGTTCACCGGTGAGGGCTCAAGCGTTGCTGCCTATTGCAACGGCGAAGTGACCATCGTCGCCAAATGCGACCCACGCAATCCGTTTCGCGTGGCGCAGGAGATCGGCGCCAATCGGCCGATCCACGCCACAGCGGTAAGCAAGGCGATCATGGCGTTCCTGCCGCCGGCTGAACGCGCCGCTATCGTCTCGCAAATAAATTTCGAACGTTTCACGGCGCGCACCATCACGAGCGCCGCCGCATTTGAGACCGAGCTCAAGCGCATCCGGTCAGTTGGCTATGCCCTTGACGACGAGGAGCATTACGAAGGCATCCGCTGTGTGGCGGCGCCCATCTTTGCCTATACCGGCCACGCCATCGCCTCGCTTTGCATTGTTGGACCAAAGGTCAGGCTGACGCGCCAGCGCCTGAAAGAGTTGCGCGCGCCGCTGCTGGAACGGACGCAGGCTCTCTCCGCTCGATTTGGATGGACCGATGAATCAGCCGTTTGTCGACGCTCCGCATAAGAGCGCCTGGCCGCAGGCGTTTGCCTTGCATGGCCTCAACGCCCTCGTCATCGGCGGCTCGAGCGGCATCGGCCGCGCCCTGGCGCTCGGCCTGCAGGAAGCCGGCGCGCGCGTTGCCATCGCCGGCCGCACGGCGGAAAAGGTGGAGGCGGTGACCCGCGCCCTGCGCGACCGCGATGCCTCCGCATTGGGGTTTACTGCGGATGTTTCGAGCGACGCAGCGCTGGAAACCCTGCTCAACGATGCGCTGGCGCAGCTTGGCCACATCGATATTCTGGTGCCGTGCCAGGGCATTACGATTTTGAAACCGGCGGAGGAGTTTACGCTTGCGGATTATGAACTCATCATGGCCGTCAACATCCGCAGCGTATTCTTTACCTGCATCAAGGTCGGCCGCCACATGCTGGCGCGCGGCTCGGGCTCCATCATCAACATCGGCTCGATGGCTTCGCACCGCGGCTTTCCGCGCGCGGCCGTTTACGCGGTGAGCAAGCACGGCGTGATCGGACTGACCAAGACGCTGGCCGCCGAATGGGCCGCGCGCGGCGTGCGCGTCAACGCGATCTCGCCCGGATTCTTTCCCACCGAATTGTCGCGCAAGGCCATGAGCCAGGAGCGGCGCGACAGCGCGCTGCGTCGCACGCCCATGGGTCGCTTCGGCGAGCTCGAGGAACTGGTGGGGACGGCCGTCTATCTTGCATCTCCGGCCTCCGCCTTCGTCACTGGCGTCGTCATCAACGTGGACGGCGGCTATCTGGCGAGCGGGATTTGAGTGTCAGGCGCAGGTGCAAACCACACCATGCCGGATCAGATCCTCGTTCCCGAAAGCGTCCTGCGCGAAAAGGTGACTGCCGCCCTTAAAGGCGCAGGCGCCGACGACGACTCGGCAGCGGGCTGCACGCGCGCTTTGCTTTACGCCTCGCGTATGGGCTTCGACAGCCACGGCGTGCGGTTGACGGCGCACTACGTTGCCATGCTGCGCGCCGGTCGCATCAACCCGCGGCCGAACCGACGAGTCCGCCGCACCGGTCCCAGCACCGCCATGATCGACGCCGACGACGGCCTCGGCCATGCTGCGACCTATGCGGCCATGGATCTTGCCTGCGGCCTTGCGCGGGAAAGCGGGATCGGCGCCGTCGGCGTATTTCGCTCCTCGCATTTCGGCGCCGGGGGCGCTTACGCGGTTGCCGGTGCCGACAGCGGCTACCTCGCACTGGTCACGACCAACACCGACAGCGTCGTCGCCCCGCACGGCGGCAGCCGCGCCTTTCACGGGACTAATCCGCTCGCCGTGGCGGCGCCCGTTACCGGCCGCCGGCCATGGCTATTGGAAATGGCGACCTCCTCGATGCCCTACAATCGCGTGGTCCTGGCCCGCGCCGCCGGTGTGCCACTGCCCGCTGGCGTGGCCGCTGACGGCCAGGGCAATCCCACTGTCGATCCCGCCGAAGCGCAAATGCTGCTTCCGCTCGGCGGCATCGATTTCGGTTACAAGGGAGCGGGCCTTGCCGGCTTGGTGACGATTTTTTCTGCGGCGCTGACCGGCGGTACGCTTGATCCCGACATGATCCCGATGTTTCAGACGCAAAATTTTCACACCCCGCGCAACCTGGGGCATTTTTGCCTCGCGCTCGATCCGGAGCGTTTTGTCGGCCGCGCCGCTTACGATCGCGCCATGGGGCGTTATCTGACAAGACTGCGCGCCGTGCGGCCGCGCCCTGGGGAGCGCGTGCTGGCGCCCGGCGATCGCGAGTGGGAAACCGAAGCGAACCGGGCGCGCGCAGGTATTCCCGTCGATTCGACCACCGCAAAATTCCTTTCCGTTGACGGCGCGGCGCGGTGTCCGTGATCAACGGCGCTTGCGTTTCTTCGCAGATCCGGCAGGAAGGTGATCCGGCAGGAAGTTGCGGCTGAGAGTAAGGCCGCCGTGCATTTGGCGAGAGCGCCGCACAGGGGCAGAACCGGTTTGCATTCCCTGCCGAGTGGGATAAATATCGCGGAGCCAATTCGGAGCCTAACAAGCAAGAGACGCTTGCGGGCGTAGTTCAATGGTAGAACGGCAGCTTCCCAAGCTGCATACGAGGGTTCGATTCCCTTCGCCCGCTCCAGTGTTTACGGTCGTCCTTTTCGACCTCGCTGACGGCCACGCCCCGATCTCCGGCTCGTTGCACAGTGTTCCCGCCGAACGCCACGGACGGCGGTTTCGCTTGATGCGCGGACCCCGACTGCTTTGGACCCCGATTGCTTTGGAAAAAGCCGCGCTATTTTGTCGTCTCGCAGCCAACGGCGGCTTGGCCGCGGCCCGGCGATCGGGATAAAGAAGGCTTGGCGAGAACGGGCCTCGCAGAGGGGCGCGCTTCGTCTGCCGGTGTTCGGCGGGGGCTTGGCGGGGAAAGCGGACGGGGATTGAAATGCGGTACCTCAGTCTGGCGGGCTTTCTGTTCGCCTTCTGGCTTGCGCTTTCCGGACACTTCAAACCGATGCTGCTCGTGCTCGGCCTGGCGAGCACGACCCTCTGCGTGCTCGTGGCGCGGCGCATGCGAGTGGCCGACGGCGAAGGTCATCCGCTGGAGCTTCTGCGCGGCGCGGTGACCTACTGGCCGTGGCTCGTGCGCGAGATAGTCAAGTCGGCCTGGGCGGTGAGCAAGATCATCCTCCATCCCAAGCTCCCGATCTCGCCCACCATGACGGTGGTGCGCGCAAGCCAGAAGACCACGGCGGGCCTTGCGACCTATGCCAATTCCATCACGCTCACGCCCGGCACGATCACGGTCGCGGTGAGCGGCAACCGGCTCACCGTGCATGCACTGGTGCGCGACAACGCGCTCGATCTCGAAGCCGGCGGCATGGACCGCCGCGTCAGCCGGTTCGAGGGCAGTTCGTGATGTTCGCAGTTGCCGCTGCCGCCATCCTGGTCGCGCTGGCGCTGGCGATTGCGCGCGCCATTCGCGGGCCGACGGTGTTCGACCGCGTGCTGGCCGGAAACGCGGTCGGTACGCTCGCGATCCTTCTGCTGGCGGTGTTCGGCTTTCTCACCGGGCGTCCTGCTTTCCTCGATATCGGACTGACCTACGCCATGCTCAACCTCATCGGCACGCTCGCCGTGCTCAAATTCTTCCGGCACGGCGACCTCGCCTACGATCCGGAGCGGGAGGGCGGCGCATGACGCTCGTGATCGACGTGGTGAGCTGGGTGCTCGTGCTGCTCGGCTCGTTCTTTGTGCTCACAGGCGCGGTCGGGCTCGTGCGCATGCCGGAAATCTTCACCCGCATGCACGCGGTGAGCGTGATCGATACGCTCGGCATCGGACTGCTGGCGCTCGGCATGGCGCTGCAGGCCGGATTCAGCCTGGTGACGCTGAAGCTTGTGTTCCTGCTTGCGGTCTATTTCTTCATCGGCCCGGTGGTCACGCATGCGCTGGCGCAGGCCTGCCTGCACGAGCGCATCGCCCCGCTGTTGACGGAGGACCGCCGCGCCGCCCGCGCCGCGGATCTCGCCAACGAGAGGAGGCCGTCATAGAAGCGCTGATCAACATGGCGCTGTTGACGATGCTGGCGGTCGTCACCGTGGCGATCGTGCGCCGGCGCAGCCTGTTTGCCGTCGTCATCCTGGCCAGCATCTACAGCTTTCTGATGGCGAGCGTGTTTTTGGTGCTCGATGCCGTGGACGTGGCGCTGACCGAGGCGGCGGTGGGCGCCGGGGTGTCAACGGTGATCCTTCTGGCCACGCTGCACTTGATCAAGACGGTCGAAATCCGGCAGGTGCGCACGCGGGTCCTGCCGCTGATGGTGGCCACGGTCACTGGCGCCATTCTGATCTGGGGCACGCTGACGCTGCCGCCGTTCGGCACCGCCGATGCACCGATCCACAAGCATGTGGTGCCGCGCTATCTCTCCGAGTCGATCAAAAAGACCAATGTGGCCAACGTGGTCTCCGCGGTGCTAGCCGACTACCGCGGTTTCGATACGCTCGGCGAGGTTACCGTGATCTTCACCGCCGGCATCGGCGTGATCCTGTTGCTGCGCGGCGGGCGCCGCCGCGATCGCCTCGCCGACGGAGACAAGGCCCAATGAGCCTCGATCTCATCATTCGGATCGGCACCAAGCTGATCCTGCCGTTCATCCTTTTGTTTGCATTCTACGTGCAGTTCCACGGCGACTACGGACCTGGCGGCGGCTTTCAGGCCGGCGTCATTGCCGCCGGCACCGTGATCCTGGTCGCCATCACGTTCGGCCTCGCGACGGCGCACCGCATCGCGCCGCACGGGCTGGTGGACCGGTTGATCCCGCTCGGGCTCTTGATTTTCGCCGGCGCCGGCGTCGCCGGCCTGCTGCTCGGCTACAACTACCTGGAATATACCGGCTTCTCCCGCACCCCCGCCTACGGCCACGAGTACGGCATTCTCATCGTCGAGTTCGGCGTGCTCGTGACTGTGAGCGGAACGATCATCGCCCTGTTCTACGCCTTCGTCGAACGGAACCGCTGATGTCGACCCTGTGGACTCTGATCGAGCATTACAACTACCTGGTCACGATTTTCTTGATGATGACCGGTCTCTACATCGTCGTGGCGCGCGGCAACATGATCAAAAAGCTGATCGGGCTGGGCATTTTTCAGACGTCCGTTTTTCTGCTCTACATCGAACCCGGCAAGATCCTCGGCGGCACGGCGCCGATCCTCGATTCGGCGTTCACCGTTTACTCGAATCCTTTGCCGCACGTGCTCATCCTCACCGCGATCGTGGTCGGCGTCGCCACACTCGCGCTCGGGCTTGCCCTCGTCGTGCGCATCAACGAAGCCTACGGCACGATCGAGGAGGATGAAATCTTCGCCGAGGATTCCGACGCATGAAAGCGGTTTGGCCGCACCTTCCGGCCCTGCAGGTCGTGCTCCCGCTGTTGGGCGCGGCATTTGTCGCATTCATGCGTCGCGGCCGCAGCGCCTTCGCACTGGCCTTGATCGTCACTTGGTTGATGCCGTTGATCTCGATCGCGCTGCTGTGGCAGGCGCTCACGGGCGGCACGATCTCCTATCACCTCGGCGGCTGGGAGCCGCCGTGGGGCATCGAATACCGCATCGATGCGCTGAACGGCTTTGTGCTGGTGTTGGTGTCGGCTGTGAGCGCGGTGATGATGCCCTACGCGCACCGCTCGATCGCCCGCGAAGTGGAGGAGCATCGGCAGGCGTGGTTCTACTGCATGTATCTGCTCTGCCTGTGCGGGCTGCTCGGCATCACCATCACCGGCGACGCCTTCAACGCCTTCGTGTTCCTCGAAATCTCCTCGCTGTCGACATATGTGATGATCGCGCTCAGCCACGACCGCCGGGCGCTGTTGTCGGCGTTCCAATACCTGATCATGGGCACGATCGGGGCGACGTTTTATGTCATCGGGATCGGCCTGCTTTACATCCTCACCGGCAGCCTCAACATGGCGGACGTGGCCGGACGGCTTGCTCCGGTCTGGGCGGAGAATGCGCGCGCGGTGATCGCCGCGCTCGCCTTCATCACCGTCGGCGTGAGCTTGAAGCTTGCGCTGTTCCCGCTGCATAGCTGGCTGCCCAACGCCTATGCCTACGCGCCGTCGTGGGCCACCGCATTTCTGTCGGCGACCGCGACCAAGGTCGCGATCTATCTTCTGGTGCGCTACGTCTTCTCGGTGTTCGGCGTCGCCATCGACATCAATGCCCTGCCGATTGCCGAGATCATCATCGCGCTGTCGCTGGCGGCGATGTTCATCGCCTCGTTCATCGCGGTATTCGAGGCCAATCTGAAGCGGATGCTGGCCTATTCGTCGGTGGGGCAGATCGGTTACATCACGCTCGGCATCGGCCTTTCCAACCAGGCCGGATTGACCGGCGGGCTCGTGCATGTGGTCAATCACGCGCTGATGAAGGCGGCGCTGTTTCTCGCGGTCGGCGCCATGGCCTACCGCATCGGCACGGTGAAGCTCGAGCAGCTCGCCGGCATCGGCCGCAAGATGCCGCTGACGGTCGCCGCCTTTGCCGTCGCCGGCTTCGGGCTGGTGGGCGCGCCGGGCACCGCCGGTTTCATTTCCAAATGGTATCTTGCGGTCGGCGCTTTCGACCGCGGCTGGTGGCTGCTGGTGTTCCTGATCGTCGGCAGCTCGCTGATTGCGCTCGTGTACGTCGGTCGGGTGCTGGAAATCGCCTGGCTGCGCGAGCCGGGACCGGAGCTCGCGAATGCCGCCGACCCGCCGCTGGCCATGCTCGCGCCGGTGCTCGCGTTGACGGCGGCGACCGTCTATTTCGGTTTCGATACCGAATGGACTGCGGGAATCGCGGCGACGGTGGCAAAAGCCTTGCTCGGGGGCTTGCGATGAATCTTGCACCCGAGACCCTGGTGCTGGTCGCACTCCTGGCGCCGTTCTTGGGCGCGCTGGTCATCCCGCTGTTCCACGCCCAACCGAACCTGCGGGAAACCGTGACGATCGTGACCGCGCTCGTGCTGAGTCTCGCCGTGCTCGGTCTGCTCGGCCCGGTGCTGGCCGGCGCGCGGCCGCACGTGCAGATCATCGAGGTTCTGCCCGGCCTGGCGCTGGCGTTCCAGGTCGAGCCGCTCGGCATGCTGTTTGCGCTGGTGGCGTCGCTGCTGTGGATCGTCAACTCGATCTACTCGATCGGATACATGCGCAGCAACGAGGAGCCGCGGCAGACCGGCTACTATGTCTGCTTTGCGGTGGCGCTCGGCAGCACCATGGGCATTGCCTTCGCCAAGAACCTGTTCACGCTGTTTCTGTTCTACGAGGCGCTGACCATCTCAACTTATCCCTTGGTTGCGCACCGGCGGGACAACGAGGCGATGCGCGCCGGCCGGCTCTACCTTTTGATGCTGCTCGGCGGCTCGCTGGTACTGTTCCTGCCGGCGATCATCGCGACCTGGGTGATTGCGGGCACCGTGGATTTCGTGCCCGGCGGCGTGCTCGGCGGCAAGGCAGCGGCACCGACGATCGCGCTGTTGCTCGGCCTCTACCTGTTCGGCGTCGGCAAAGCGGCGGTGATGCCGCTGCATTTCTGGCTGCCGGCCGCCATGGTGGCACCGACCCCGGTGAGCGCGCTATTGCACGCGGTGGCGGTGGTGAAGGCCGGCGTGTTCACCATCGCCAAGCTGGCGGCCTACACCTTCGGCCTTGACACCCTGTCCGCCGCAGGCGTCAACGGTTGGGCTGTTTATCTTGCCTCCGCCTGCATCGTGGCCGCCTCGGTGATCGCGCTCACGCGCGGCAATCTGAAAGCACGGCTCGCCTACTCCACGGTGAGCCAGCTCGCCTATGTGGTGCTCGGCGCGGTCATCGCCACCCCGCTCGCGCTCGTCGGCAGCGGCATGCACATCGCCATGCACGCATTCGGCAAGATCACGTTGTTCTTCTGCGCCGGCGCGATCTATGTGGCCCATCACAAGACCGAGATTGCCGAGCTCGACGGCATCGGCCGCCTGATGCCGGTGACCATGCTCGCGTTTCTTATCGCCTCGCTCAGCATCATCGGGCTGCCGCCGCTCGGCGGCACATGGAGCAAGTGGATGCTGGCGCTGGCGGCAGCGGACCGCGGCTACATGGTGGCGGTGGGCGCCCTGATGTTGAGCTCGCTGCTCAACGTGCTCTATCTGTTGTCGATCGTGGCGCGGGCGTTCTTTTTGCCGCTGCCGGGCGCGCCCGGCGGCGCGCCGGTCAAGATCGCGGAGGCGCCGCTCGCTTGCGTCATACCGCTGTCCATTACCGCGCTCGCCAGCGTGGCGCTGTTCTTCGCGCCTGACCGGATCGAGGCGCTGCTGGCCCGCCTGTTCGCCGGCGGCTGAGTGAGGGAGCACGATCATGGCCGAGCAGCCGCAACCGTCCGCGCACCGCCGCCCTCCCGGAGAGCCTGCGTACTGGCTCGACCATGCGGGCAACGTCGATCGCCTGGTGTGGGCGCTTTACGCCATTTGCGCGCTGTTGCTCGGGTTCGACGTGTTCGTCCACAAGCACGGCCCC
>DATLYX010000027.1:0-48495 GCA_035574295.1 Xanthobacteraceae bacterium | reverse complement strand
GCCAAGAATTGGGCCACCGCCTACGACTTCCCCGCCGTGGCGAACAAGCGCGTGGTGCTGGAGGAATTCCCCATCCGCAGCCGCGGCATCATGCAGGCCTTCGTGTTCAATGCCCGGCTCGACAAATTCAAGGACCCGCGCGTGCGCCGCGCCTTCAACTTCGCCTTCAATTTCGAGGAGATGAACAAGCAGATTTTCTTCGGCCAGTACCGGCGCATCGCCAGCTATTTCGAGGGCACGGAACTCGCAAGTTCGGGCCTGCCGCAGGGCAAGGAGCTGGAGATTTTGCAGAAGGTGCGCGACAAGGTGCCGCCCGAGGTGTTCACCACCCCTTACACCAACCCGGTGGTCGATTCGCCCGAGGCGATCCGCAACAACCTGCGCGAGGCGACGCGGCTCCTGCGCGAGGCCGGCTGGAGCGTGCGCGACGAGGTGGATCCCGCCAATCCGCCCGGCATGTTCGACCGCGTCATGATCGCGCTCGGGCTCAAGCGCGCCATCACCAAGCGCGTGCTGCGCGGGCCCAACGGCGAGCCGATGCGCGTGGAGTTCATGGTCGATGACCCGAACTCCGAGCGTTTCGTGCTGTTCTACAAGCCGTCGCTCGAGCGGCTCGGCATGGAGGTGACGATCCGCACCGTCGATCCCACGCAATACCAGAATCGCCTGCGCCAGCGCGACTTCGACATCGTCGTGGGATCCTGGGCCCAATCGCTGTCGCCGGGCAACGAGCAGCTCGACTACTGGGGTTCGAAAGCCGCCGACGATCCGGGCTCGCGCAATCTCGTCGGCATCAAGAACCAAGCCGTCGATGCGCTGATCGAGGCGGTGATCTACGCCAAGGACCGCACCGAGCTCGTGGCCGCCACCAAGGCGCTCGATCGGGTGCTGTTGTGGAACCACTACGTGGTTCCGCAATGGACCTACGATAAGGTCCGTGCCGCGCGCTGGGACCGCTTCTCGCGTCCGCCGGAGTTGCCGAAATACGCCGCCTCCGCGTTCCCCATCGTGTGGTGGTGGGATGCGGAAAAGGCCGCGCGGGTGGGAAGCCGGCAGTGATCTCGCGCCGCCGCATCCTGGTGGTCGCGGCCGGCGCGCTTTCGGCGATCGGCCTGCCGCGCCGGCGGGCGGCCGCGCAATCGGTCGCGCCAGCCGCAGCCGCCGAAGCCGCGGAGATCGAGCAACACGGCATTTCCGCCTTTCCCGGCGAGAAGCTGAAATACCCGCCTGATTTCTCGCATTTCGATTATGTGAATCCGGACGCACCCAAGGGCGGCGTCTTTTCCCAGATCGGCCCGCGCCGGCTGTTCAATCAGGGCTTCATCACCTTCAACTCGCTCAACAGCTACATCCTCAAGGGCGATGCCGCGCAGGGCCTGGAATTGACCTTTGCCTCGCTGATGGCGCGTGCCGACGACGAGCCGGACGCCATGTACGGCTTTGCCGCCCGCGCCGTGCGCATTTCCGCCGACGGATTGACCTACCGTTTCCGCCTCCGGCCCGAGGCCCGCTTCCACGACGGCAGCCCGCTCACCGCCCACGATGTCGCCTTCTCGCTCGCCATCCTGAAAGAAAAGGGCCATCCGATCATCACCCAGTTGCTGCGCGATTTCGTCGGCGCCGAAGCGCTCGATGCGACGACCGTGCTCTGCCGCTTTGCGCCCAATCGCGCCCGCGATGTGCCGCTGTTCCTCGCCGGCCTGCCGATCTTCTCGCGCGCCTATTACGCGGAGCGGACTTTCGATGCCACCACGCTTGAGCCGCCGCTCGGCAGCGGCCCGTACAAGGTCGCCCGCTTCGAGGTCGGCCGCTTCATCGAATACGAGCGCGTGAAGGACTGGTGGGGCGCGAACCTGCCGGTCGCGCGCGGCATGTACAATTTCGACGTGGTGCGCTTCGAATATTACCGCGACCGCGACGTCGCCTTCGAGGGTTTTACCGCCAAAAATTATCTGTTCCGCGAGGAATTCACCTCGCGCATCTGGGCCACGCGCTACGACTTCCCCGCGCTGCGCGACGGCCGCGTCAAGCGCGAGGTGTTGCCCGACGAGACGCCGTCCGGCGCGCAGGGCTGGTTCATCAACACCCGCCGGCCGCAGTTCAAGGACCGCCGCCTGCGCGAGGCGCTCATCTACGCCTTCGACTTCGAATGGACCAACAAGCACATCATGTACGGCTCCTACCAGCGCACCCATTCGGTGTTCCAGAATTCCGAGATGATGGCGGTGGGCCTGCCGAGCGCGGAGGAGCTGGCGCTGCTCGAACCGTTCCGCGGAAAGGTGCCCGACGAAGTGTTTTCCGAACCGTTCGTGCCGCCGGTCTCCGACGGCTCCGGCGCCGATCGCGCGCTCCTGCGCCGTGCGATCCAGCTCCTGCGCGAAGCCGGCTACACCGTGCGCAGCGAGGCTGATCCGGCGAACCCGCCCGGGTTCTTCGACCGCCTGCTGATTTCCATGGGCCTCAAATCGGCCACCACCAGGAACGTGCTGCGCGATCCGCAAGGGCGACCGGTCGCCATCGAATTTCTCATCGAGGAACCGTCGTTCCAGCCCCACCATATGCCGTTCATCAAGAATCTTGCGGTGCTCGGCATCGAAGCCAGCTTGCGCATCGTCGATGCCTCGCAGATGCAGAAGCGCCGCAATGATTTCGATTTCGACGTCGCCATCCAGCGCTTCAGCTTCTCCAGCACGCCCGGCGATTCGCTCCGCTCCTACTTCTCCTCGCAGGCCGCCGAGCTGCCCGGTTCGCAGAATCTCGCCGGCATCGCCGACCCGGCGATCGACGCCATGATCGAGCGCGTGATCGCCGCGGAAAACCGCGCCTCCCTCGTCGTCGCCTGCCGGGCGCTGGATCGGCTGATCCGCGCCGGCCGCTACTGGATTCCCCACTGGTACAAAGCGTCGCACTGGATCGCCTATTGGGACGTCTTTGGCCGCCCGCCGCAAAAGCCCAAATATGCCCGCGGCGTGTTAGAGACCTGGTGGTACGATCGAGAGAAGGCGGCCAGGATCGAGCAGAGAGGTTAACGCCGCCGCGCCCCCGTCCGCGACCGCCTCGTCGCCCTAATCGTGCGCCACAGGAACGGCTAAGCTGCCCGCCATGGTTGCCTACATCATCCGCCGCCTGCTGCTCGCGATCCCGACCCTGTTCGGCATCATGCTGATTTCGTTTGCCGTGGTGCAATTCGCGCCCGGCGGCCCGGTGGAGCGGATCATCGCCACCCTCTCCGGCTCCGCCACCGGGGCCGAGTCGCGCATCCCCGGCGGCGGCCAGGGCAGCGACTTCACCCAGCCCGGACAGCTCCAGACCGGCGGCCCGGCCGACGCCATCTCCTCCAAGTACCGCGGCGCGCGCGGCCTCGACCCGGCGTTCCTGAAAAGCCTTGAGGAGCAGTTCGGCCTCGACAAGCCCGCCCACGAGCGTTTCTTCAAGATGCTGTGGGATTACCTGCGCTTCGATTTCGGCAAGAGCTATTTCCGCGACGTGAGCGTGCTTGAGCTGATCAAGGAAAAGCTCCCGGTCTCGATCTCGCTCGGCATCTGGATGGTGTTTCTGAGCAACCTGATCTCGATCCCGCTCGGCATCCGCAAGGCGGTGCGGGACGGTACGCGCTTCGACGTCTGGACCTCCACCGTCGTCATCGTCGGCTACGCCATCCCCGGATTCCTGTTCGCCGTGCTGCTCATCATCCTGTTTGCCGGCGGCTCCTATTTCGACATCTTCCCGCTGCGCGGGCTGACCTCGGAGAACTGGGCCTCACTGTCCTGGTGGCAGAAGATCCTTGACTATCTGTGGCACCTGGTGCTGCCGATCACCGCCATGGGCGTGCACGCCTTTGCGGTGACCACGCTGTTCACCAAAAATTCGTTCCTCGACGAGATCCGCAAGCAATATGTGCTCACCGCCCGCGCCAAGGGATGCAGCGAATGGCGCACGCTCTACGGGCACGTGTTCCGCAACGCGATGCTGATCATCATCGCCGGCTTCCCCGGTGCCTTCATCGGCGCGTTCTTCACCGGCTCCTTCCTCATCGAATACATCTTTTCGCTCGACGGGCTCGGGCTGCTTAGCTTCGAGAGCATTCTGAATCGCGATTATCCGGTCGTTTTCGCCAATCTCTATATCTTTTCGTTGATCGGGCTCGTGGTGAAGCTGATCTCCGACCTTACCTACATGTGGGTCGATCCGCGCATCGATTTCGAGACGCGGGAGGTGTGAGATGGACGCGCGCACCGCACTCGGTCCGGAAGCCGTGACCGCGCGCCGCAAGCGGCGCCGCTTCGCGCTCTCGCCGATCAATCAGCGGCGCTGGCAGAATTTCAAGGCCCACCGTCGCGGTTTCTATTCGTTCTGGATTTTTCTTGTGCTGTTTTTCATCTCGCTGTTTGCCGAGTTCATCGCCAACGACCGGCCGTTCCTCGTCAAGTACGACGGCAAATATTTCTTTCCGGCGCTGTTCACCTATACCGAGGAGGATTTCGGCACCACCGATGAGCTCAAAGACACCGCGGCCAATTTCCGCGACGCGCAGATTCAGAAGCAGATCGCGGAGAAGGGCGGCTACATCGTATGGCCGCTCATCCGCTACTCCTACGACACCCACAATCTCGACCTGCCGACGCCGGCGCCGTCGAAGCCCACCTGGCTGCTCACCGAGGAGGAATGCGCGCCGGTGGTCAAGCGCAAGGGGCTCAGCGGCTGCCGCGACCTCGAATACAACTGGCTCGGCACCGACGACCAGGGCCGCGACGTGGTGGCGCGACTGATCTATGGGTTCCGCATCTCGGTGCTGTTCGGGCTGATTCTGACCGCCATCTCCTCGGTGATCGGCATCGTGGTCGGCGCCGTGCAGGGCTATTTCGGCGGCTGGACCGACCTTTTGGTGCAGCGGTTCATCGAAATCTGGACGTCGGTGCCGCAACTCTATCTTCTGCTCATCATCTCGTCCGTTCTGGTGCCGGGCTTCTTCGTGCTGCTGGGAATTCTGCTGTTGTTTTCCTGGGTGGCGCTCGAGGGACTGGTGCGCGCCGAATTCTTGCGCGGCCGCAATTTCGAATACATCCGCGCCGCGCGTGCGCTCGGCGTCACCAACCGCGTCATCATGTTCCGGCATCTGTTGCCGAACGCCATGGTGGCGACGCTGACCATGCTGCCGTTCATTCTGTCCTCGTCGGTGACCATCCTGACCGCGCTCGACTTCCTCGGCCTCGGCCTGCCGCCCGGCTCGCCCTCGCTCGGCGAGCTGTTGGCGCAGGGCAAGGCCAACATCCAGGCGCCGTGGCTCGGGCTTTCCGGCTTCTTCACCGTGGCCATCATGCTGTCGCTCCTGATCTTCATCGGCGAAGCGGTGCGCGACGCCTTCGATCCGCGGAAAATTTTTGTGTGATGATGGACGCCAGCGCCCCGCCCCTGTTGTCCGTCCAGGAACTGTCCGTGGCCTTCGGCCACGGCGCCGCGCGCACGCTCGCGGTGAACCGCATCTCCTTCGACATCAGGAAGGGGGAGACCGTGGCGCTGGTCGGCGAGTCCGGTTCGGGAAAGTCCGTCACCGCGCTCTCGGTTATGAAGCTTCTGCCCTATCCCGCCGCGAGCCACCCGTCCGGCCGCATCCTGTTCAAGGGCCGCGATTTGATGGCGCTGTCCGAGCGCGAGATGCAGCGGGTGCGCGGCAAGGACATCACCATCGTCTTTCAGGAGCCCATGACCTCGCTCAACCCGCTGCACACCATTGCGCGGCAGATCGGCGAGGCGCTCATCCTGCACGGCTCGGTCACGACTCAGGAGGAGGTGCGCGCGCGCACCATCGAGCTGCTCGCCCAGGTCGGCATCCCCGATCCGGAGCAGCGGCTGTTCAGCTATCCGCACCAGCTCTCCGGCGGCCAGCGCCAGCGGGTGATGATCGCCATGGCGCTCGCCAACGATCCGGACCTGCTCATCGCCGACGAGCCGACCACCGCGCTCGACGTCACCGTGCAGGCGCAGATTCTCAAACTGCTGAAAGACATGCAGGCCCGCTTCGGCATGGCGATCATGTTCATCACCCACGACCTCGGCATCGTGCGCAAGATGGCCGACCGCGTCTGCATCATGCGGCTGGGCGAGATCGTGGAACAGGGACCGGTGGAGCGCGTGTTCGCCGCGCCGGAGCATCCCTATACGCGCGCCCTGCTCGCCGCCGAGCCGAAGGGCGAGCCGGCGCCGCTCAATCCGGCCGCCCCGCTCGTGGTGCGCACGGAGGACTTGAAGGTCTGGTTTCCGGTGCGGCGCGGCGTGATGCGCCGCACCGTCGGCCATATCAAAGCCGTGGACGGGGTGAGCCTCGAACTGCGCAAGGGCGAGACGCTCGGGGTGGTGGGCGAATCCGGTTCCGGCAAGACCACGCTCGGGCTTGCCATCTTGAGACTCGTGTCGTCAGACGGCCCGATCGCGTTCATGGGCAAGCCGCTGCAGGGCCTGAGATTCAAGGCCATGCGGCCGCACCGCCGGCACATGCAGATCGTGTTCCAGGACCCCTACGGCTCGCTCTCGCCGCGGCTGTCGGTCGCCGACATCGTGGCCGAGGGGCTCACCGTGCATCATCCGAAGATGTCGGAGGAGGAGCGGGAACGCCGCGTGATCCGCGCGCTAAAGGACGTGGGTATCGATCCCGAGACCCGTTTCCGCTATCCGCACGAATTTTCCGGTGGCCAGCGCCAGCGCATCGCGGTGGCGCGCGCGCTCGTGCTCGAGCCGAGCTTCATCGTGCTGGATGAGCCGACCAGCGCGCTCGACATGCTGATCCAGGCGCAGATCGTGGACCTGCTGCGCGACCTGCAGAAGCGCCACGACCTGACCTACATGTTCATTTCCCACGACCTCAAAGTGATCGCCGCGCTCGCCAGTAAAGTGATCGTCATGCGTCAGGGCAAGGTGGTCGAGGCCGGCCCGGCGGCGGAGGTGTTCAAGGCGCCGAAGAACGAATATACGCGCGCGCTGTTCGCCGCCGCCTTCGATCTGGAAATCGCCTCGCCGGAAGCGGTGGCGCAGTAGCATTGTCCGCTTTGCGCCGTCCCGGAATGACGGGATGATACTGCCCGCGCCAATGAAAAGACTCGATCGGCCTCATGGTGGGGAGCGGCCGAAGGCCGCGTCTCGAACCATGAGGCCGCCCGCATGCTTCGAGACGGCTGCGTTCCGCGGCCTCCTCAGCATGAGGGTGGATCGGTTCAAAAGCCCGCCGGTATCAGTTCGTCGGGCCGAGCTTGGTCGGAACGTATTTCATCTCCGCAAGCGTCGAGTCCAGCAGCGAGCGCAGCAGGAACTGCTCCGGATCGGGCAGCGGCTTGTCGGCCGGCCACTGCTTGGCCGCGATCATGGTCTGGCGGCGTGATTCGAATATCTCGCGGAACAGATCTTTGGGCAGCTCGGCGCCGAAGGTGTTGTAAGTCTGATCCCAGACGATGCCCGCGTCCTTGTCGTTGTCGATGCCGAGATGCGCCCGCAGGATCGGGATCGATCCGGCCCTGTTCTCCCGGTAGTACATCACCGCCTTGGCGATGGCGCGGATGAACTTCTTAATCGCCTCGGGGTTCTGGTCAGCGAAGGCCTTGCGGGTCCAGAACGTGCCGCCGGCGCGCTGGATGTGGTCGCCGGTGCGCACCAGGATCTTCATCCCGGCGTTGACCGCCTTGGGCGCGTGCGGAACCGAGATGAGCGCCGCCTGGATGTCGCCGTTGACGAGGGCGGCGATACGCTCGGTCTCGCCGGGGAAGGAAATGACCTTGTAATCCTTTCCAACCTCCATCTTGTACACGCGCAGGAGAACCGCGGCGCCTTCGTCGTAATCGGCGGCGCCGGCGCGGCCGTAGCCGACCGTCTTGCCCTTGAGATCCTCGACCTTGTTGATGTCGGGCCGCGCGGCAATCAGCCATTGCGATTTCAGCGATTCGCCGACGATGTAGCGAATCTCGGCGCCGCTCAGCGCCGCCTGCGCGCCGCCGGAGGGGATCGGCACGAGATCCACCTGCCCGGCCAGCGCCGCGGTGACGAGCGCGCGACCGGTGAGCACCACGAAGCTGGCGTCGAGCCCCTCCTCCTTGTAGAAGCCGCGGTCCATGGCAACGTAGCTCGGGATGTGGAAACCGTTGCCGCTAAGCACTTTGCCGATGGTGATTTTTTGCGCGACGGCGGCGCCGGACATCAGCGGCAGCGCAAGGGCGAGCGCCGCAGCCGACGCAAACAGAATTCGAAACGTCCGCATGGGGTTTCTCCTGTTGAGGCCGGACCATCCGCCGCGGCGCAAACAGGTTTGTGGTTTCAAGCAACGCCGCGGGCGGCGAGCGGCGCTGAAAGTGTCCCGGCCTCGTCAAACTTTGTCAACTTGACGGCTCGCCGCGCGGTCCGCAGCGAAAACAGGCGAAATAACCGCGCCTTGGCAAAGCGATAGATGGACTTCCCGGCGCGCAAGGGGCGTCGGAAGCTATTCGTGCAACACCGCAACGCGGCGGGGGTCGATGGCGAGCCCTACGGCAGCGCCGACGTTGTAATGCTCGGCGTCGCGACGGTGAGCCACGTCGACGATGATGTCGCGATTCCGCGTGCGTGTGCGATAACGAATGATGCCGCCGAGAAATTCGCGCTCGGTCACCACGGCGCCGACGGTGGCAGGTTCGCGGCCGATGGAAATGTCCTGCGGCCGGATCGCGATGCAGGCCGGCCCCGCAGGACCGTCGATCCCTTTGAGCGCGAACTCCTCGGCAATGAAACAACCGTCGGCGATGCGACCCTCGATCAAATTGGCGGTGCCGAGGAAGGTCGCCACGAAGCGATTCGCAGGGCGGTCGTAAAGCTCGGCCGGCGCGCCGACCTGCTGGATGCGGCCGGCATCGAGCACCGCCATGCGGTCGGCGATGGCGTTCGCCTCCTCCTGGTCGTGGGTGACATAGATCGCGGTGATGCCGAGCTTGCGCTGCAGGGCTTTCAGCTCGGCGCGCATTTCGCCGCGCAGCTTGGCGTCAAGGTTGGAGAGCGGCTCGTCGAGCAGCAGCACGTCGGGCTCGATCACCAGCGTGCGCGCGAGCGCCACGCGCTGCTGCTGCCCGCCGGAGAGCTGCGCCGGGCGGCGCTCGGCAAGCTCCGCCAGGCCCACGAGCGCCAGCGCATCGCGCACGCGCGCGGCAATCTCCGCGCGCGGCAGGTGGCGGCGTTCCAGACCGAAGGCCACATTTTTGGCCACCGTCATGTGCGGCCACAACGCATAGCTTTGAAACACCATGCCCACGTTGCGGCTCCAAGGCGGCAGTGCGGTCACGTCGCGCTCGCCGATCAGGATGCGGCCGGCTGTGGGTACGCCGAAGCCCGCGATCAGCCGCAACAGCGTGGTCTTGCCGGAGCCGGAAGGCCCGAGGAAAGCGAAGAACTCGCCTTTTTCGACGGAAAGGTCGATGTCCTCGAGCACGGGCGTGTCGTCATAGCGGAACGACACGTGCACGATGCGAACGCCGGGCATCAGAACAGCTCGCGGGATTTGCGGCCGCGTTCGCGCTCGGCGAGGCGATAGGCAAAATAGGTC
This sequence comes from Xanthobacteraceae bacterium, assembly GCA_035574295.1. Classification (GTDB taxonomy): domain Bacteria; phylum Pseudomonadota; class Alphaproteobacteria; order Rhizobiales; family Xanthobacteraceae; genus PNAI01. The sequence goes on along the minus strand of DATLYX010000027.1, from coordinate 38,942 downwards.
GCAACGGCAACGATCACGACCGCAATCACGCCCAGTGCAGCGCCCGGTCCGCGGCCGGCCGCCGATTGCATGTAAACGTAGATGCCGTAAGACAGCGGCGCGTCCGGCGCCCTGGCGACGAGTAGAAGCGTGGCCGAAAGCTCGACCGCGGCGGTAGCGAAGCTCGTGACAAAGCCGGCGAGCAAGCCGCCGGCCATCAACGGCACGACGATGCGGCGCAGCACACCGAGTTTTCCGGCGCCGAGGTTTTCCGCCGCCTCCTCGAGGCTCACGTGGAGCTGCTGCAAGGCCGCGGTGGCGGCGGACAACGCATAGGGCAGTCGCCGCACGGCATAGGCAATCACCAGCATGCCCCAGAAGGTTCCGAGCGACTCCCCGGAGAACGGCAGCCTGAAGTCGTAATAGGTGCGCAACAGGCCGATACCGAGCACGAGCCCCGGCACTGCCACGGCCGACATCGCCACCTGCTCCACCAAGCGACGACCGGGCAGACGCGAGCGCAGCACCACATAGGCCAGCATGGCGCCGAGGACCACGTCGATCAACGCCGCGAGCCCGCAATAGAGCACGGTGTTGGCGATCAGCGGCCCGGCTTCGCGATAGACCGTGACGTAATGTGCAAAGGTGTAGGCGTCGGGCAGCACGGCAAAGGACCACACCGTCGCAATCGACAACAAAAGAATGCCGATGTGCGGCGACAGCACGACCGCAAGGGTGAGCACGACGAAAATCGTGGCAAGCCGCGTGCCCCACGGCCCGAGCCGGCGCCGCGAAAGTCCGCCGCCGCCGCGCTGCTGGGTGGCGAAATCGCGGCCCTTGAGCAGGAGGGCGGCGAGAAGCATGGCGCCGAGCGAGCAGACGATCATGATGACCGAGATCACGTAACCCATCGGGTCGGTGATGCCGACGGAGGTGATCTTCAGGTAGGCCTGCGGCGCCAGCATATTGGTTACGTTGAGCAAAAGCGGCGTCGCCAGATCGTCGAAGACTTTTACGAACACCAGCGCCGCGCCCGCCACATAACCGGGCAGGGCGAGAGGAAAGACGATGCGTGAAAACAGGGCGAAGCCGCGGGCGCCAAGATTCTGCGCGGATTCCTCCATGGCCGAATCGATATTCGACAGCGCGGCGGCGAGATTGAGCAGGATGAAGGGAAAATAATGCAGCGCCTCGACGAAGATCACGCCGTTTAAGCCTTCCATGAAGGGAATGCGGATGCCGAAGGCGTCGTTGAGCAAAAGGTTGATCGAGCCGTTGCGCCCCCAGATGAGCTGCATGGCGACGGCGCCGACAAAGGGCGGCATCACCAAGGGAATAACGCCGAGCGTGTGAATGAGAGCAGCGCCGCGAAAGCGAAAGCGAGCGAGAATGACGGCGAGCGGCACGGCGATCAGGCTCGCCAGCACCACGGTCATCGCCGCAACGTAGAGCGAATTCCAGAACGCTTCGCGCAACAGCGCGGTGCGAAAGAAGTCACCGAAATGCACCAGGCTGAACCCGCCCTCCGGCCCGGTGAATGCGACAATGATGACGCGGAGCAGCGGAACGACAAGGAAGGCCATCAAGAACACGGCGACGAAAAGCAGCACGGCAAGCTGAGCGCGGCTCGCCGCCAGATCGCGGCTCATGACGAGCCATCTTCGCTCCGCCTTGATCGCAAATTCAGCCACGCAGTCCTGCTTGTGTCAGGCCTCCAAGGCGTCACCGCGCGGCAAGGGCCTTATCCGCGAGCGCCTTGGCTTCGGCATAGTTCTTCACCGCGAACGCATCCCACTTCTCTTCGAATTCAGCCTGCCGGCCGGCGGTTTTCTGGCCGGGCTTCACTGCCTGGAACGCGCCGGAAATCGCCGGATCGCTCGCCTCCTTTTCGGAGATCGGAACGGACGTGGCGAGCCTGCGAGCCTCCGCGATCAGGCGCTTGGCCTCCGCGCTGCCTCCGGCACCGTGCTTCTTCTCGGCCTCGTGGATCGCCTTCCACGCGGCATTGAGCTCCTTCAGGCGGAAGGTGATGAGCCGGTCATAAAGCGAGTTCAACAGCTCGTAACGGCTCTCGGACAGATCGGCGTTGAAGTTCACCCTGGCACCGAGCGACTTGTCTTTGAACGGGTTCGGATAGCCGGGCGGCGCCTTTGCATAGGTCGCAGGCCGCACCGGCAGGCGCTGAATCTTCGGGTCCAGCAGTATGAGCTGTCCCTCTTCGGACAGAAGAAATTCAACGAAGGCCGCGGCCGCTTTCGGATTTTTGGCGTTGGCAATGATGCCGACGTTGGCGGGAACGATGGTGGTGATCGAAGGATAGACGAACTCGACCGGGAAGCCCGACGCCTTGGCCGAGAGACCGAAGAAATCGATCACGATGCCGATGCCATACTGGCCGCTGTTCACCGCATCGGGCACGCCGAACGAGCGGTCGGACACCTGCACGAGATTGCCGCCGATCTCCAACAGCGTGGCCCAGCCCTTTGTCCAGCCTTCGCCCTGCAGGATCGTCTCGACGGTCAGATGCGTGGTGCCGGACCGCGACGGCGCCGAAATGCCGACATGACCGAAATAGATCGGCTTCTTGAGATCGTCCCATTCCTTCGGCGGCGGCAGATTGTTCGCGCGCAGATAGCGCGTGTTGTACATGATGCCGTAGCCGGAGGCGGCGAAGCCGAAATAGAAGCCGCCAGGATCGTTGACCGGATAGGCGCCGATCTTGTCCGCGATACCGGTCGCTTGGGGTTGGTATTTTTGCAGCAGCGCATTCTTCTTGAGCACCTCGAAGGCGTCGGGTGCCGAGGCCCAGAAAATGTCGGGCGGATTGGAGCGCGTCTCGCGGATGAACGCGACGGCCGCCGCGGTGTTGCGGTTCTGCACCTCGACCTTGGTGCCCGGATATTTCTTCTCGAAGGCCTGCGCGAAGGGGACGGTCAGGTCCTTGGAGAACGACGTGATGATGACCAGGCGGCTTTCGAGGCTCTGGGCAAAGGCCGGAATGCTGCCTGCGACAAACGCCGCGGCAAGCATGAGCGGACGGCAATATCGCGCGATCATGGGCTCCTCCTTCGTCGCGCAACGGCTGAGCGGCGTGCGCTGGATATCTTGTCGGAACACGGTGGTGAACGCCAGTGGCCGGCCTCATCGTTCGTGCAGAATGGACAGGCGAATCTTGCCTTGGCTTTCCAAGACCTCCACGGCAACCTCTCCCCGGTGGCGACGCACCTTGACGTCGATGCTGGAGGCGCCGAGCCGCAACTTGCGGAGCACCACCTCGTCCAGAAAGGCGGGCAGCGAGGGATTGCGCAGGCGAATTTCGCCGGCGGAGGGGTCGAATTGCAGGCCGAGCGAAGCCTGCAGCAGCGTGAACGGCGTGGCGCTGGCCCAGGCCTGGGGCGAGCAGGCCACCGGATACAGCGTGGGCCCGCGGTTGCGTTCACGGCGGAAGCCGCAGAACAGCTCGGGCAACCGCCGCAGATCCATATAGGCGGCGGCATCGAACAGGCCCTGGAACACGCGGTGAATGGGGCCGCGCAGCCCGTAGTGCGCAAACCCGAGCGCTATCAGCGCATTGTCGTGCGGCCAGACCGAGCCGTTGTGATAGGACATCGGATTATAGCGCACCTCGTCGCTGGCGAGCGTGCGGATGCCCCAGCCGCTGAACAGCCGCGGACTCATGAGACCCTCGGCAATGAGGCGGGCACGATCCGGCGGCGCGATGCCGGTGAACAACACCTGTCCGGCATTGGAGCTGCGCACGCAGCAGGGGCGCTTGGCGCCGTCGAGCGCGAGCGCGTAGGTCTCGAGTTCAGGACACCAGAACGCCGCGTTGAACCGCTCGGCGAGGAAATCGGCGTCGCACTCCAGCTTCTCGGCGAGCTCAGCATGACCGAGCCGCCGGGCGCAGCGGGCCGCCACGCGCTTTGCGGCAAACACATAGCCCTGCACCTCGGCAAGGGCGATGCGTCCCTGGGCCAGCGTGCCGTCGGCATGAGAAATTGCGTCCTCGGAGTCCTTCCATCCCTGATTTATCAAGCCGCGGCCGCCACGATATTCGTATTCGACGAACCCGTCTCCGTCGGCGTCGCCCGGGCCGTCGATCCAGCGCAGCGCCGCCTCCACCGCCGGCCACAGTTCGCGCAGCAACTCATCATCGCCGGTGCGTTCGGCGTACAAGCCGGCCAGCAGCACGAACAGCGGTGTGGCGTCCACGCTGCCGTAGTACCGCCCGAACGGAATCTCATGCAGCGCCGCCATCTCGCCGCTGCGCATCTCGTGCAGGATTTTGCCGGGCTCCGCCTCGGTGCGCGGATCGTCGGTTTTCGCCTGATAGGCGGCGAGCCGGCGCAACACGCCGCGCGCGAGGCCGGGATCGAGCCAGAGCATTTGCAGCGCGGTGATCAATCCGTCGCGGCCGAAGGTCGTCGAGTACCAGGGAATGCCGGCGTAGGGATAGCGCCCTTCCGGCGTATCGGTGACGAGCATGCGCAAGTCCGCCATCGACCGGCAGAGAATTTCATTGAAGACCGAATTCGAGGTCTCAACCGTGGCGACGTCCTGCGCGGCGGCCCGCAATTCGCGGCGAGCCGCGTGAATCGCGCGCAGAAACGGAACCGGGCTGCGTTCCTCGGTGCGATCGCAGCCGATGGTCAGGAACAAGGACTGCGCTTCGCCGGGCATGAGGTCGATCGCATAGGACGCGCTGTCGATCTCCAACTCGGTCGGCGCGGGATCGAACGTCAGCGTCGTGGTGCGAAGCACGTTGTCGAGCCCGCGATAGGCGAGAACGACGCGGTCGGAGTGCAGCGTTTTTGCACTCACAAAGCCGCGTTTTGGGCGCCGCAAACCGCGCACCTCGAACAGATCGGCAAAATCGGCGGCAAAACCGAGGCGCAGACGAATGGATACCTTGCGGTCGCCGTAGTTGCGCAACCGCATGCGCTGATAGGCGACACCTCGCCAGAGAAACAGCGTGCGGACGATGTGGACTGTATCCTTGCGCAGGATCAGCCGCTTGTCGAAGAACAGATCGGGATTGCTCAGATCGGCGGAGAGAACGGCATTGTCGTCGCGCAGAGTGGAGCCGAGCAGCAGCGGCTGCAGGCCGTTCACCAACAGCTCAAGGCGCGAAAGAAAGCGCGTATCGCGGTGGAACAGCCCGTCCGGTCCGCCGGGGGACGCGCCGATGTCGGCATGGCTGTCCACCACCATGAAGGTGTCGCCGTATTTCAACGTGCGGCGCGGCCGCGTCACCGGGGCGGTGACGGGGATATAGAACCTGTCCGCCTCCGTCCAATCCTCGGCGAGCGGGTCGCGGTGCGGGCGGGTGACATGCGGGTCAGCAGACATGACGCACGATTGGCACGAATCGGAATACGCGCCGATTCAAGTATCTTTTTGCGACGCGCCGATGGCGCGGCAAGGCGCGCTCTGATCATTTCAGACTGGCAGAGCCGCTTGCAGAACCCGATTTCATATGGGTTGTCAAATTCCTGCGAGCATCATGACCCTGCTGGCGCCGGCCGGGGCGGGTTGCGGTCCGGGCATGGCGGCGCTCATTTTTTGTTGAGAAGGTCTTGAGGCCGACCGTCCGCTCCCTAATTTTCATCTGCCCGGGATCAGGGTCTCGCCCTGCAGGGCTCTATGCGAATTCGACTTCGGCAAACGGGCGGAGCTCCGGCTCTCCGTCCGCTGTCGTTGTGACACAAGCTGAACGGTTCAAAGGGGTGTTGCCTTGAGAATTGCTCAGATTGCGCCGCTCGTCGAGCGCGTGCCGCCCAAGCTTTACGGCGGCACCGAACGAATTGTCTCCTATCTCACCGAAGAATTGTGCCGGCAGGGCCATGACGTGACGCTGTTCGCCAGCGGCGATTCGCAGACCGCCGCAAAACTGGTGAGCTGCTGCGACGTGGCGCTGCGGCTGCATCCGCGCGCCCGCGATCCCTTGCCCTACTACATGGTCATGCTGGAGCGCGTGCGGCAGCGCGCCGACGAATTCGACATTCTGCACTTTCATATCGACTTTCTGCACGCGCCGTTGACCCGCGTGTTCCGGAGCCCTGCCGTGACCACGCACCACGGCCGGCTGGACCTGCCCGACCTGCCGGCGTTCTACGATGTGTTCAACGAGCTTCCGCTCGTCGCCATCTCCGACGATCAGCGCAAATATCTGCCGCACGTGAACTGGGTCGGCACGGTGCACCACGGCCTGCCGCGCAATCTCTTGCCGTTCGTGGCAAAACCTTCCGGCGGGTATCTGGCGTTTCTCGGCCGCATCTCGCCGGAAAAGCGGCCGGATCTCGCCATCGAGATCGCCGTACGCGCAGGTATGCCGCTGAAAATCGCCGCCAAAGTCGACCGTGCCGACCAGGACTATTGGGACGACAAGATCAAGCCGATGGTCGAGGCCCACGCCAACGTGGAATTCCTCGGCGAGATCAGTGAGGCGGAAAAGGGCAAGTTTTTGGGGGAGGCGCAGGCGACGCTGTTTCCGATCGACTGGCCGGAACCGTTCGGCCTGGTGGTCATTGAATCCATGGCTTGCGGGACTCCGGTCATTGCGTTTCCGCGCGGCTCGGTGCCCGAAATCCTGGAGCATGGAACATCGGGCTTCATCGTGGACGGGATCGAGCAGGCGGTTGCGGCCGTCGAGCGCATAGCGATGCTCGATCGCGCGCAGGTACGCGCGGTATTCGAGCGCCGCTTCACGGTTGAGCGCATGGCGCGGGACTATTTGCGCATCTACCGCGGCGTTTTGGCCGAATACAACGAAGCGGCGCGGGACCGCCGCGTACAAGGCCGTGCACAAGAACTGCGCGGATTGACGGATTTCGTCGGCCGCGCGGAGCCCGCGCGATTGCGCGCGGAAGCTTTGAGTTGAAGGGGACTTGCAACAGCGATCGGGTGCCATCATGACCCACAGGCTGAAAATTTTGCGAACGTGGCAGCGATATCGACTGAGGCTCGCGAGCGCCGTCGGTATTGCATGCGGTATTGCATTTCTTGTCGCCCAGCCGGCCGTGCTAGCGCAGGCGCAGCCGGCGGAAAGCGGCCTTCCCTCTCTGGCACCGCTCGTGCGCGAAATCACGCCGAGCGTCGTCAATATCTCCGTGCGCGGCCGGGTGCGGGAGGACAATCCGCTCTATCGCGATCCGTTCTTCCGGCAGTTCTTCGATCTGCCGCGGCAATTGGAGCGGGAAATCCAGGCCACGGGCTCGGGGGTCATCGTCGACGCGCAGCGCGGCTATGTGCTCACCGCCAACCACGTGGTGGCGCGAATCTCCAACGTACAGGTGACGCTGAAAGACGGCCGGCGTTTTGAGGCACGCATCGTCGGCCGCGACCCCGACACCGACATCGCCGTGCTGCAGCTCAAAGGCGCCAGCGGCCTAAAGGCGATCCCCATGGGCGACAGCGACAAGCTGGAGGTGGGAGATTTCGTGCTCGCGGTCGGCAACCCGTTCGGCCTCGGGCAGACCGTGACCTCCGGCATCGTCAGCGCGCTCGGCCGCACCGGGCTCGGCAAACAGGGGTACGAGGACTACATCCAGACCGACGCGGCGATCAATCCGGGCAACTCCGGCGGTGCGCTGGTCAACATGCGCGGCCAGTTGATCGGCATCAACACCGCGATCCTCTCCTCGAGCGGCGGCAATATCGGCATCGGCTTTGCCGTGCCGATCAACATGGCGCGCCGCGTCATGGAGCAGATCATCGAGCACGGCCAGGTGCGGCGCGGCCGGATCGGCGTGTCGATCCAGGATCTGCCGCCAGGTCGAGGGAGCGGAGCGGAAGGGGCGCTGGTCGCCGAGGTGGTGCCGGGATCGGCGGCGGAGCGCGCCGGCATCCGCAAAGGTGACGTGATCGTCGCCATCAACGGGGTTCCGGTGCGCAGCGCGGCCCAGGTGCGCAACACCGTCGGGCTCACGCCGGTCGGCCGTCAGGTGCAAATCACGCTTGAGCGAGACGGCGCAAAACGCAACGTGAACGTCGAGGTCGCGCCGACCAACGATGTGCCGGAGCGACGCGGCTAAGGACCGCGGCAAAGGTCTCGCGCGCAAGCGATCCGTCTGCTTTAAGTGAGGCGATGCTGGAGATTGCCGGCGATGCCTCAGGGAGCGGATCGCGTCATGAAGGTCGGGCTGGTGGGACTGGGCCGCATGGGCCGTGCCATTTATGCGCGGCTCAGCGAAAACGGCTGCGAGGTGAGGGCGTGGGACCGCGACCCGCGGGCAATGCAAGCGGCCGCACAGCAAGGCTGGCGCCTTGCCGAACACCCGCGGGCGGTCGCCGAAGCCGCCGATAGCATCATCTCGATCATCACTGAAGACCACGGGGTGCGCAGCATCTTTCGCGGCAAGGACGGATTTTTGCGCGGGGAGGTGCGCGGCAAGCTGTTCATCGAGATGAGCACGCTGCAACCCATGACCGGGCGCGAACTCGCGCCGGTGGTGGAGGCGGCCGGTGCGGCGCTGATCGAGGCGCCGGTGCTCGGAACCATCCCGAGCGTGCGCGAAGGCAAGCTTCTGGCGCTTGCGGGCGGCCGTCCCGCGCACGTCGAGCGGGCGCAACCGCTGCTCAAGCTGCTCACGCGCAGGATCGTGCATATGGGCCCGAACGGCGCCGGCTATGCCATGAAGCTTGCGGCCAATCTCGGGCTTGCCGCCTACATTCAGGCCTTGGCCGAGGCGCTCGCGCTCGGCGAGCGCGAAGGGCTCAAGCTCCCGCAGATGATCGAGGTGCTGAGCGAAGCGCCCACGGCCAACGCCTGGCTTGCGAGCAAGAAGGGCCTGCTCATGGGCGAGCCGGCCGACATAACGCTCGACTTGAAAACGCTGCGCAAGGACATCATGTCGGCGGTGGCGACCGGCGCCCTGGACGGCACCGCCATGCCGCTCGCCGCGGGCGTGCTCGCCTCGCTGTCGGCTGCGGTGGCGCAGGGCTGGGGAGATAAGGACATCGGGGAGCTGGTCCGCTTCTTCCGCGAGCACATGGGCCAGCGGTTCAAGCAGTGATCGCGGAGCGCGGTCGGCGCACGAGAAGCGCGTGCGGCGTGCTACGCCGCCTGCGACTTCTTGTACCAGTCGATGATTTCGCTGCCGGTGGCGAGCCACACCTCCTCCCGCGAGGTGACGTGCGCGAGCGCCCGGTCGAGATATTTGGCGCGATGGGGATGGCCGACCAGGAACGGATGCAGGCAGATGGACATGACCCGGCCGGTCTTGGCGCCGTCCTCATAAAGCACATCGAACTGATCGCAGATCATCTGCCCGAAGCGTTCCGGGCTGAGGCGCAGCTCCAACAGCGCGGGTATGTCGTTGGTCTCCGAGGAATAGGGGATTGAATACATCGTCCCCTTCTTCACGCGCATCGGGTAGGGCTGCTCGTCGTTGGTCCAGTCGCCGATGTATTCGATGCCGTGCTCGGCGAGGATGTCGAGCGTGCGCACGGTCTCGCTCAGGCCGGGACTGAGCCAGCCGCGCGGCGCCACGCCGACGCTGTTTCTGATGGTCGACACCGTCTCCCGAATGAGGGCGCGCTCTTCGGCTTCCGGCAGTCCGGTGAGCAGGATCGAATTGCTGGTACCGTGGCCCATCCACTCCCAGCCGAGCTTCTTGCCTTCCTCGATGATGCGCGGATATTCCCGGCAGCAATCGGAATTGAGCGCGACCGTGCCGCGGACGCCGTAGCGCTGCATGATCTCCATCATGCGCCAGATGCCGACGCGCACGCCGTAATCGCGCCAGGCGTAGTTGAGTACGTCGGGAACGAGGTGACGCGAGGCATGGGCGATGGCATGTGCGGGCCGGTCGAAATAGAAATGCTCGATGTTGGGGATCACCCAGATCGCAACGCGCGCGCCGTTTGGCCAGCGCAGTGGCGGCCGGTCGATGATGGGCGAGTAGTCATAGCGACCGTGCGCGCGCGGCACACGGTCGGAATGCGATGCCCGGGATTTCCGCGCCACGACATTCCCTCCCTTCCGACAGCAAAGACGACAGTCAGTCGATGGTCAGAACGATTTTGCCGAAATGTTGATTGGCGCGCATCATGGAAAGCGCCTCGGCGACCTGTTCGAGCGGAAAGATTTTGTGGATGGGCAAGGACAGCTTGCCCGCCTCGACCGCTGGCCATAGATCGGCGCGCATCAGGCGGTTGATCTCGCGCACCTCCTCGACCGTGCGGGTGCGGAAGGTGACGCCGACATAGTCGATGCGCTTCAGCGCATGCAGGTCGAAATCGAATTCGCCGCTCTTGCCGCCGAGGCGGCCGACGTTGACGATGCGGCCGAGAAGGGCCGCGGCGGCAAGGTTCTGGTTGGCCACGCCGGCCGAGACCTGATCGACGATCAGATCGACGCCCTTGTCGCCGGTGGCTTTCTTCACCTGCTCCGGCCAGGCCGGATCGGTGGTATCGAGCGCAAGATCGCAGCCAAAATCTTTCAGCCGCGCGCGCCGCTCGGCATTGGTGGAGGTGCCCATGACCAGCGCGGCCCCCATCAGCTTGCCGATCTGCAGGCCCATCAAACCGACGCCCGAGCTTGCCCCCTGGATCAGCAGCGTCTCGCCGCGCTTCAGCCGTCCTGCGGTGACGATGGCGTTATGCATGGTCTGCAGCGCTACCGGAAAACAGGCGGCTTGCTGATAGGTCATGTTGTTCGCCGGAATGCGATGCACGCGACCCCAGTCGGTCACCACATACTGGGCGTAGCCGCCGGGCGCCGAAGCCATGACCCGGTCGCCGGGACGAATGCCCTTCACCTCGCTGCCGACCGCTTCCACGTCGCCCGCGCACTCAAGGCCCAGGCGCGCGCCGACACCGCCGATGGCGCCGTGTCGCTGCCCGAGACTCACCAGAAGATCGGCGCGGTTGAGACTCGAGGCACGGGCGCGGATCAGCACCTCGTTCGGCTTCGGCTCGGGCTTCGGCATATCGCGAATTTCGACCCTGTTCTCGCCAACGACTGCAGCTTTCATTGCAAGAGTCTCCAAGGAGGACGTGTCGCGACCGACTGGCCTTTCACTGTAGCCGATGAGGAAGGATGGCACCCGCGTTGCCGTGCAAGGAGCAACGACAGTCGAATATAGGGCAGAATCCGATCGAGCCAGAACCTATGGCCGCCGGCGCCATTGGGCGGGCGCGTCGTCCCCATCGTCGACCGGCGTACGGGCGCATGCAGCACCGCGAACGCGAGCAATCTGCAATCGAAAATGCCGCGGTTGAAGAGATTGTTTATGCAATTAATGATTGTTCAATCGCTGATTATTGTTGATACATTAATTTCAATGTGTTAAATGGCATAAACACTATATGGAACCTGCCAATTTCGATCTCCATGATCACGGCCTCGCAACTGCGCGCCGCCCGCGCTCTGCTCGGCATTGACCAGCGGGAGCTGGCGGCGCAATCCGGCCTCTCGCTGCCGACCATCCAGCGCATGGAAGCCAGCGACGGCGTGATCCGCGGCAATGTTGACTCGCTCATGAAGCTCGTCTCGGCCCTCGATGCCGCTGGCATTGAGCTGATTGCCGACAACGCGGTGAGCGCCGGCGGCGGACGTGGCGTCCGATTGAAGAGGCCATCGCAATGACAGCGGCCCTTTTGTCCGTCGCGGTGCTGCTTGCCCTCTCCATCTTCGCGGTGTTGTGGGCGCGGGCCCGGTGGGCCGCCGGAATCGTTTACGTCACAAGCCTTGCCGCTTCGCTGGTCCTGCTGATCGCGGCGGCGGATCACCTGCTCTTCAGCCGCGCGCCCGTGAGCCTGACCCTGCCGCTCGGATTGCCCTGGCTCGGCGCGCATTTTCGAATCGATTTTCTCGGCGCCTTCTTCCTCGTGGTCATCGACCTCGGCGCCGCGGCGGCAAGCGTGTTCGCGCTCGGATACGGCCGGCACGAAACCGAGCCGCAACGTGTGCTGCCGTTCTACCCGCTGTTTCTGGCCGGCATGAATCTCGTGATCCTGGCCGACGACGCTTTCACTTTCCTGATCGCGTGGGAGTTCATGTCGCTCACGTCCTGGGCGCTGGTCGTTTCGCATCATCGTGCGGCGGACAACTTGCATGCCGGGTACGTGTATTTGGTGATGGCAACCGTCGGGACCCTGGCGCTGCTCCTGACCTTCGGACTTCTGGCCGGTCCGGACGGCGGTTACGCCTTCGCCCAGATTCGCAATGCTCAGCTCTCGCCGGGGTTTGCCGCCCTTGTCCTCGTTCTCACATTGGTGGGCGCCGGATCCAAGGCCGGGCTCGTGCCGCTGCACGTCTGGTTGCCGCTCGCCCATCCCGCTGCACCGAGCCACGTCTCCGCGCTGATGAGCGGGGTCATGACCAAGGTCGCGGTGTACGGATTCGTGCGCATTGTCCTGGATCTGCTCGGCCCGCCGGCGTGGTGGTGGAGCCTGCTCGTGCTCGCGCTCGCCGGCGCGACATGCGTGATGGGCGTGCTTTATGCGCTGATGCAGCACGATCTCAAGCGCCTGCTCGCCTATCATACCGTCGAAAACATCGGGATCATCTTCATTGGTCTTGGCCTTGCGCTCGCTTTCAGGGCGCACGGCATGCAGGCAGCGGCGGCGTTGGCGCTCACCGCCGGACTGCTGCACGTATTCAACCATTCGCTGTTCAAGAGTCTTCTCTTTTTCGGCGCGGGCGCGGTGCTCACCGCCACCGGCGAACGCGACATGGAGCGGCTCGGCGGTCTGATCCATCGCATGCCGCAGACGGCATTCGTCTTTTTGGTCGGCTGCGCCGCCATCTCTGCGCTGCCGCCGCTGAACGGCTTCGTCTCGGAGTGGCTGACGTTCCAGGCCATCCTGCTGAGCCCGCAGCTGCCGTCGTGGGGCCTGAAATTTCTCGTCCCGGCGGTTGGCGCCGTGTTGGCGATGTCGGCCGCGCTCGCTGCGGCCTGCTTCGTGAAGGCGTTCGGCATCACGTTCCTGGGTCGGCCGCGCAGCGACGCCGCGGCGCGCGCGAGAGAAACCGACTTTGCCTCTTGCGCGGCGATGTTCTTCTTTGCCGCGCTGTGCCTCGTCGGCGGAATCCTGCCGGGGCTCTTCATCGATGCGCTGGCACCCGTGGTCGGAGGTCTCGTCGGAGAGCGCATGCCGGTGCAGCGGAGCGTCGAATGGCTCTCCATCGTGCCCATCGCCGAAAGCCGCAGCTCCTATAACGGCCTTCTGGTGTTCGCATTCATGCTGGCGTCGGGCTTTCTCTCGGCATTTGCGATTCACCGGCTTGCCTCCGACCGGCTGCGCCGCGCGCCGCCCTGGGATTGCGGGTATCCGGACGCAAGCCCAAGCACGCAATACACCGCCGACAGCTTCGCCCAGCCGATCCGGCGCGTGTTCGGCTCCGTGGTCTTTCGCGCGCGCGAGCACACGGACATGCCGCCGCCGGGCGAGATGCGCGCCGCGCGCCTGACGGTCGAGCTGCGCGATTTGATCTGGGAGACGGTCTACGCGCCGGTCGCGGCAATGGTCCAGAACCTGTCCGAACGGCTCAATCGACTGCAATTTCTCACCATCCGGCAGTACCTCAGTCTGGTATTTGCCGCGTTGGTGACGCTGCTCCTGGTGCTCGCGATATGGCCGTGATCCTCGACCTCGCCATGCAGGGCGCGCAGATGCTGCTGGTGCTCGTGCTGGCGCCGCTCCTCACCGGCATCACGCGCAAGGTGAAGGCCCGCATCCTGCGCCGGCGCGGCCCGCCGTTGATCCAGCCCTATCGCGACCTCATCCGGCTGCTGCGCAAGGAGGCGGTGCTGGCCGAGAACGCCTCCTGGCTGTTCCGCATGATCCCCTATTTCGTCTTTGCCGCGACCTGGGTCGCCGCGGCGCTGATTCCGACGTTTCAGGGCGGGCTGCTGTTCAGTTGGACCGCCGACCTCATCGCCATCACCGCGCTGCTCGGCAGCGCGCGCTTCTTCCAGGCGCTCGGCGGACTCGACGTGGGAACGAGCTTCGGCGGCATCGGCTCAAGCCGCGAAGTGATGATCGCGTCGCTCGCCGAACCGGCGATGCTGATGGCTGTGTTCACATTGGCGCTGATCGCCGGATCGACCCAATTGTCCACCGTCGTGTCCTTCATGGCCTCGGACGAGGTGGGGCTGCGCGTCTCGCTCGGGCTTGCGCTGTTCGCGCTGATCATGGTGGCAATCGCCGAGAATGCGCGCATACCGATCGACAACCCGGCCACCCACCTCGAATTGACCATGGTGCACGAGGCCATGGTGCTGGAGTATTCGGGGCGGCACCTGGCGTTGATCGATCTTGCCTCCGAGCTGAAGCTCCTGCTCTACGCCTCGCTGATCGGCTGCTTGTTCTTGCCGTGGGGCGTGGCGCCGGCCGGCGCCGGCCCGCAGGCGCTCGTCATCGGTGTCGCCGCCTATCTCGGCAAGCTAGCGGTCATCGGCGGCCTGCTCGCGGTGTTCGAGACCGCGATCGCCAAGATGCGCGTGTTCCGCGTACCTGAATTTCTCGGCGTGGCGCTGATGTTCGGCTTGCTGGCGACCCTTCTTCTGTTTGTATCGCGGAGCCTGTAGCATGCGCGGTTTTGTCTTCGATGTCGCTCACATGCTGGCCGGCGGTCTCGTGCTGTTGAGCCTCATGCAGCTCTATCAGGATCGCCTCTACGCGCTGCTCAACGTGTTTGCGCTGCACGCGCTGGTGCTGGCGCTTTCGGTCGCGTGGCAGGCCTATGCGCAGAGCGCCCATCACCTCTATGTCACCGCCGCCATTGCGCTCGTATTCAAGGCGATCGTGATCCCGGTCGCGCTGCACCGGATCATCGTGCGGCTCGGCATTCACCGCGAGATCGAAAACGTCGTCGGCGTGGGCGCCACCATGCTGCTTGGCATGGGGCTTGTCGCCCTGTCCATGGTGGTGATGCTGCGTGTGACGATGGAAGCCGATCCGCTGGCGCGCGAGGATCTCGCGTTTGCGCTGTCCGTGGTGCTGCTCGGGCTGTTGATGATGGTGACGCGCCGCAACGCGGTGAGCCAGGTGGTCGGCTTCATGTCGATCGAGAACGGCCTCGTGCTGGCGGCGACCGGGGCCAAGGGCATGCCGTTCGTGGTCGAGATCAGCATTGCCTTCTCCATTCTGGTTGCCTTCATCGTCATCGGTATTTTCTTGTTCCGCATCCGCGAGCGGTTCGACACGGTGGATGTGCACGCGCTCGACCGGTTCCGGGGAGAGCGTCCGTGAGCCTGCCGTTCGACGCTCTGGTCGCCATTCTGGTGATCCCCGCCGCCGGCGCGGCCGTTCTCGCCGTGCTGCCGGGCTATCGCATGACCGCGCGGCTCAATGTGCTCGCCACACTCGCGACGTTTCTCGCGGCACTGTCGCTGTTCGCAGAGCGGCCCGCTCCCGGCCCCTATCTCCTGGTGGACGATCTCAACAATACGTTCATCGTGCTGACCACGTTCGTCGGGTTCACCACCAGCGTGTTCAGCGCCACCTATATCGGCCACGAGCTCGACATCGGCCGTCTGACGCCGACGTTCCTGCGCTTCTATCACGCGATGTATCAGACCCTGATGTTCGCGATGAATCTGGCGCTGGTCGCCAACAACATCGGGCTGATGTGGGTGGCGATCGAGCTCGCCACGCTCACCACCGTGCTGATGGTCGGCATCTACCGCACGCACGAGGCGCTGGAAGCGGCCTGGAAATATTTCATCCTCGGCAGCGTCGGCATCGCGCTGGCGCTGTTCGGGACGATCCTGGTGTATCTTTCGGCGTTGCCGGTAATCGGCGAGGGCCTATCGGCCATGGTGTGGACGGAACTCGTCGCCCAGGCGGCCAAATTCGATCCGGCGCTGCTCAATCTTGCGTTCGTGTTCCTGTTGCTCGGTTACGGCACCAAGGTCGGGCTCGCGCCGCTGCACGCCTGGTTGCCCGATGCGCATGCGGAAGGGCCGACCCCCATCTCCGCCGTCCTTTCCGGCCTGCTGCTCAACGTCGCGCTCTACGCGCTGTTGCGATTCAAGATGCTGCTCGCGCTCAACCCGGACGCCGTCGCTCCGGGGCCGCTGATGGTCACGCTCGGGCTGATCTCGACGATTTTTGCGAGCTTCATGCTGTACCGCCGGCGCGACATCAAGCGGATGTTCGCCTATTCCTCCATCGAACACATGGGCATCATCACCTTCGCCTTCGGCATGGGCGGCCCGCTCGCCAACTTCGCCGGCCTCTTGCACATGACCATGCATTCGCTCACCAAGTCTGCGATCTTTTTTGCGGTCGGCCACATCGCCCAGGTCAAGGGCACGCAGAAGATCGCGGACATGGGCGGCCTCACGGAAACCAATCCGGCACTCGGCTGGGGGCTCGTGATCGGCGTGGTGGCGATCGCCGGACTGCCGCCGCTCGGCATCTTCATGAGCGAATTTTTGCTGATCAGCTCGACCTTTGCCCGCTATCCGTGGCTCGCGATCCTGCTCGTGTTCGGCATCCTGGTCGCGCTCGGTGCATTGTTTCTGCGGTTGAACGGCATCGCTTTCGGTGAGCCGCGGGGGCCGCGCAGCAAGGCGACGGCGTCCTACATCCCCATGTATTCCCACCTGGCGCTCGTGTTCATCGCCGGCATCTACATGCCGCCAGCGGTGGTGTCGTGGTTCCAGAACGTCGCAAGGTTGCTCGGATAGACACGATGACGAACGTGCGCGAGATCGTTTCCCAAGGCCGGCGCGTCGGCGCGCACCGACCCTGGCCGCGTATCATCGTGAATGCGGAACAATGGCGCGGCATCGCAGCCGAGCTCGCCGCAGGCCGCACGACGTTGCTCGGTCTTTGGGGCGACGAGGGTTCCGTGCATATGGCGCTGCTGACGGAGCCGGCCGAGATTTCCGTGGCGACCATCGAATGCCGGGAAGGAATCTTCCCTTCGGTCGGTGCGCAACACACCCCGGCGATCCGCCTCGAACGCGCAATCCGCGACCTCTATGGCCTCGTGCCGGAGGGCGCGCCGGATTTGCGGCCCTGGCTCGATCTCGGCGTCTGGAACGTGCGCCACCCGCTGGGCGCGCGCAGCGCGCCATCGGCGCGCGTTAACTACCCGTTCCTGCCGGTGGAAGGCGAAAGCCTGCACCAGATTCCGGTCGGGCCGGTACATGCGGGCATCATCGAGCCGGGGCACTTCCGCTTCACCGCCAACGGCGAGACGATCGTGCGGCTCGAAGAACGGCTCGGCTATGTCCACAAGGGCATCGAGTCGCTGATGACCGGGGCCTCGCTCGAAAAAGGCGCCCGCCTCGCCGGCCGCACATCGGGCGACTCCACGGTCGCCTACGCGCTCGCCTATGCGCGCGCCGTGGAGGCCGCGCTGGACATCGAGGCGCCGCCGCGCGCCCGCTATTTGCGGGCGCTGATGGCCGAGCTCGAGCGGCTGGCCAATCACTTCGGCGACATCGGCGCCATCTGCAACGACGCCTCGTTCGCCATCATGCACGCGCAATGCGGAATTTTGCGCGAGCGCACCCTGCGCACGGCGGCGGCCTGTTTCGGCCATCGCCTGATGATGGATTGCGTGGTGCCGGGCGGCGTCGCGGTCGATCTGGCACAGGACGGCATCGCGCGCTTGCGCTGGCTTCTGCAGAATGTACGACGCCGGTTTCCGGAGCTGATCGAGATTTATGACAACACGGCCTCGCTGCAGGATCGCACCGTCACGACCGGAATATTGTCCCAGACGCTGGCCAGGCAGTTCGGTGCCGGCGGTTATATCGGCCGCGCCTCCGGCAGAAATTTCGATGTCCGGCGCACGCTGGCCTATCCGCCCTACGACGAGCTCAGGTTCGACGTGCCGGTGTTGGAGGAAGGCGACGTCAACGCCCGCGTATGGGTGCGCATCCGTGAGGTCGAGCAGAGCATGTCCCTGATCGATCAGATCATCGATCGCCTGCCGGCCGGCGCCATCCGATGCGATGTGGCGAGCCGCGGAGAGGTTCGCGAGGGCATGGCGCTCGCAGAGGCGTTCCGCGGCGACGTGCTGGTGTGGCTGCGCATCGCCGGCGACGGGACGATCGCGCGCTGCCATTTGCGCGACCCGTCGTGGTTTCAGTGGCCGCTGCTCGAGGCCGCGATCGAAGGCAATATCGTCGCGGACTTTCCGCTCTGCAACAAATCGTTCAACTGCTCGTATTCCGGGCACGACCTGTAGGACGGACGGATGCGCCGAATTCTGCTGAAAAATCTGCTTCGCACTCCGGTCACCGATGCCGCCCCGCCGCCCGACGCGGCGGCGCTCGCTGACCTTGGGCAAAAGCTCGACCGCGCCGCACACCGCAAGCTCGGACGCAGCCTCGCCATCCGCGAAGTTGATGCCGGTTCCTGCAACGGCTGCGAGCTCGAAATCCATGCGCTGAACAACGCGTTCTACGATCTCGAACGGTTCGGCCTGCGCTTTGTCGCCTCGCCGCGGCACGCCGACGTGCTGATGGTCACCGGGCCGGTGACGCGGAACATGCGCGAGGCGCTGGAACGTACCTACAACGCCACACCCGATCCCAAATGGGTGGTCGCCGTCGGCGATTGCGCCTTCAACGGCGGAATTTTTGCCGACAGCTATGCTTGCGTCGGCGGCGTGTCGCAAGTGGTGCCGGTCGATCTGCACATCAAAGGCTGCCCGCCGTCGCCGGAGGCTCTGCTGCGCGGTTTGATTGCATTGTTGGATTCTTGAACCGATCGAATTGAACGATCGCGCTGCCCGGCAAAATGATCGACGCAATCAAGTGGTGCCGCAGGAGGGATTTGAACCCCCGACCACCCGCTTACGAAGCGGATGCTCTACCGCTGAGCTACTGCGGCCATGGGTGCTAGGTAGCAGCGGCGGGGTGGAAAATAAAGCCTCCCGCAAACGAGACGCATCGGAAATGCACGAGGAACGTATCGGAAATCAATCGTTTGCGTCATCATCTGAATAGCCGTAGGCGCCACCATCTATCGCCCGCCGGCGCAGGCGCGGGCTCGCGGTCCGGCGGCGGTTCGGGACCGGGGTCGTCGGGCGCATGCATCAGCGGAATCACCGGCTCAACCTTCGGCTCAAGCTTCGGCTCAGCCTTTGCCTCAGCCTGATCGGATGACGGCGGTCGTTCACCCTTGTCCGGGACGGCTTCTCCGCTCGGAGTCTCGGCCGAGGGCTTGGCGGGCGCGCTGCTCGGCGCGGCGATTGTCTCGCGTTCGGGCTCGATGACGGTGGCCGTACCAAGCGCGGCGAGCGGCACTTTCCACTGCATGGCGTCGAGCTTGCCGCTCACCGGCGATATGGGCAGCCACCGCTCGGACACAAAACCGTCGGCGGTCCACGCCGGATCGCGGCGCGCACGCAGGGCGCGCGCGATCCATTCGCGCGCCCGACCCTCGTTGCCGCTCTCCGCCTGTTCCAGGGTGGCCATCAGTTCAGCCACGCGCTGGGTCGGGTGATCGAGCCACGGCTTGAGCGCGCTGCGCGCAAGCGCAAACTCCTGCGCATCGATGGCGGCGCGTGCCACGGCGATTGCGCTCTCCACATGTCCGGGCGCCTTGGCGGCAAGCGCCTGAACACGCGCCAGACGATCGCGCGGGGAGTCGCCTACGCGCAGATAGGCATAGACCTGGGCAAGGTCGGGATGCGGATTGGCCTGCCATGCCCGCTCGATGATGCGTGCGGCGCGGCGCTGGTGGCGCTTCTCCAACAGCAGGCGTGCGGCAAGCTCCGCCGCCGGAACCAGAGTGGGCGCAAGCTTCACCGCTTCGAGCGCAAGCGCGCGCGCGCGGTCGCGGTCGGCCTCCTCGGCGGCGAGCGCCGCGGCGGTGAGCAGCACCGCGCGCTGGCGGCGATAGGTGGACCGGTCGAGGAGCTTGTTGTGCATGTTGCGTTCAAGGATGGCGAGCGCGCCCTCCCAGTCGCCGGCGGCGCAGCGGAATTCGAGCGCGGCCTGTCCGGCCCAGGCCACCGCTGGCGCGGTGCGGGCGGCTTCCTCGGCATAGCCGCGCGCGGCGGGCAGATCGGCGCGGCGCTGAGCCTCGATGAACAGCCCGCGCAGGCCGAGCAGTTTGGTGTCGGCGCGCGCGGCCATGCTGCGGAAGGCAAGCTCGGCCGCCGCGCGATCGCCGGCAAGCTGCGCGGTCTGCGCGCTCAACAGGAGCGCCAACGGCTCCTGCGGCTTGAAGCGGCGCGCCTCGGCGGCAAACTTGCGCGCCGCATGCAAATCGCCGGCTCCCACCGCGATCAATCCTTGCGAGATGGCGCGCTCGCCGCGTGCGGCACGGTGCCGATCGACAAAACGCCCCACCAGATGCGGCGAGCGCCAGATGGCACGCAGCAGCGACCACGCCAACATCAGGATCATCACCAGGAGCAGCAGCAGGAGGACGGCGACGACGACGGAAGTCTCGATGCGCCAGCCCTGCCAGGTGATGGCCACCTCGCCGGGCCGATCGGCGATCCAGGCGCCCGCGAGCGCGATCAGCGTGACCAGCGCGAGATAAATGATGACGCGGATCATCGCTGCGTCCGAATTCTAATGGGTCACCTTCCCGAGGGCGCGGATGGCGTCGGCGGCAAGTTGGCGGCTGGTCTGGACGGCGGCGTTGCGCGCCTGAACTTTCTCGATCCAAGGTTTGGCCGGAGCGCGCACCGGCTCCGGCAGCTTGGCCAGATCGGCAAGGGCGCCGGCGAGATCGGCGCTCGCGGCCTTCGTTTCGATGCGTATGATCAGGGCGGCCGGCTCGTCGCCGCCGGGATCATCGACCGGACGGATGCGAATGAGCCGGCTGGCGTTCGCCTTCAGCCGTTCGAAAAACCCGCCCTCCACCGGCTGCGCGCCGAGCGCATTGCGCAGGGCCGGAATGAGCGTGGACAGTTCCTGCGCCAGCGCGGCCGTGCTCGGCACGCCGGTTGCGACAAACGGTTCAAGCGCAGCAAAAGCGTTGTCATCGGTCAGCGGGCGTGCGGCGGCGAGCTCGGTGGCAAACGGCTCGCCGCGTTCGACGGCGGCGCGCAGCGCGGAGGTGGCCAGCGCAAGCCGCACCGCGCGGTCGCTGGTCACGGTGGCGCGCCTGCCGAGCTCTGTCTCCATGGTGCCGGCGGCGCGTTCGAGCGCCGCGATGCGGTTCGCCATCGCCTCGATTTCGTTCTTGTCGAATCCGGGCGCCAGCGTGCGCAGCGCCTTCTGAATTTCGGCCATCGCGGTTTCGGTTGTCTCCGCACGGTTGCGCAGTTCGCGCACGGTCGCCGCGAGGTCATCGACGCGGCGATTGAGGCTGCCGATGTCGTCGGCAAAGGCCTTGGTCGCGCTTTCCGCCGAGGCCAGGCGATTGGCGAGTGCGGGATCCGACAGCGGCGAGGAGGCTGTGACCGCACCTTTCTCCAGACGTTCGATGCGGGAGGCAAGCGCCTCGATGGGGCGATTGTCAGGGCGATCCGCGGTCGGGCGCATGGAAAGTTCGCGGATTTGCGCCTCGATCCCCGACAGCCGATTTTCCAGCGCGGTGGAACCGCCGCCCAAATACCCCCCGAGCGAGAGCAACCCGACTGCAAGCAAGGCACCGGCCGCCCCGACCGCAAATGCCGCCACCAGGACGCCGGCGTTGCCGGGCGGGAGCCAGGCGACGTTGCGCGGCGGTGTCGTCCCGGACGGCGATTCGGAAGAGGGGGCGGCCGTCTCGCGCGAGACTTCGGTGGCCCCAAGCTCAATGGTCTGCGACCGCCGCGACTGGCGCTGCGGCCCCGCCGGCTCGGACGGATTGCGTTTGCTCGCCATTTGCAAGGGCCTCCCGAATTTTTGCGAAAGCGTATTGGAAGACGCAAGCGCAAGCCAGGGCATAGTGCGCGCGGGCTGTGACGGCAAGGTGGCGTCAGCGTCCTGCAATCAACCGCAGCAAGGCCGCTTCGTTGGGCTCGGCGGCGATGCGGACTTCGGGCGCGTCGGCCAGCGCCGCGGCGATGCGCGCGGACAGGCAATAGTGCAAGGGCGCCAAGGCCTTCGCGCGCAGCCCGGCGGCATCAGCCAAGGCCAGATAGGTTTCCGCGCTGCGGCGCGAATAATGCAGAACGCCGTCGAGGCGGCCGGCCGCGAGCGCCGCCTGCACCGCCGACGGCAGGCGCTCGACCTTGATCGCGCGATAAACGACGACGGTGCGCACCCGCAATTCGCCGAGCGCGGCGGGCAGATCGCGTGCGCGGTCTCTCCCGGCAAGATAAAGCAGCGGCGCTTTGCAGCCGGCAAAGCGCGTTGCCGCCGCGCGCGCGAGATCCGTCGCCTCGCCGCCCGCGGAGGTCACATCCATAAAACCTGCCTCGCGCGCGGCCTCGGCAGTGCGGTCGCCGACCGCAAGCAGCGGCAGGGCGACCAGTTCGCCCTTGCGCGGGTGGGCGGCAACGGCACGCGCGGCGTTGGCGCTGGACATCAAGACGCCCGGCCACGGCGGCGGCCCGAAATCTGCATCGGGAATCGGCTCGATGCGCAACAGCGGCGCGAGCAATACCTCGTGACCTAGCGCGCGCAGCATCTCGGCGGTGCGCCGGCCTTCGTCTTCGGGCCGCGTGACGAGCAGGCGCATTAAAGGCTTCCGAAGAAATCGGGCGTGGCGCGGGATTTGAGCTCGCGGCCCAAATCGGCGCCGAGCGCGGCTGCATCCTTGGCGGCGCCCTCGCGCACGGCCTCGAAGGTAAGTGACCCGTCCGGCTTGGCGATCAGCCCGCGAATGCGAATGCAGGCCGCGGTGACGATCGCGTGGCCGGCAATGGGGGTGCGGCAGGTGCCGCCGAGCTCGGTCAGCATGGCGCGCTCGGCCGCGAGCGCAATGGAGGTTTCCATATGGTCGATCGGCGCGAGCAGCGCTGCTGTGGCATGGTCGTCTGCGCGGATCTCGACGGCAATGGCGCCCTGGCCCACAGCCGGCAAGAATTCGTCGATCGCGAAGATCGAAGTGGCCGCGGCTTCCATGCCGAGCCGCTTCAGGCCGGCGAGCGCAAGAATGGTGGCGTCCGCGGCGCCTTCGGCCAGCTTGCGCAGCCGCGTCTCCACGTTGCCGCGCAAGGGCACCACGCGAAGATCAGGTCGCAGATGCTTCACCAACGCCTGACGCCGCGGAGAGGCCGTGCCCACCACCGCGCCCGGCGGCAGCGCAAGAAGATCGTTGGCGCGCCGGCTTACGAACACGTCGCGCGGGTCCTCGCGCGGCAGGCACGCGGCAATCGTCAGCCCGCGCGGCAGCGCCGCCAGATCCTTGGCCGAATGCACCGCGAGATCGATGCGGCGGGCGATCAGCGCCTCCTCGATCTCCTTGGCGAACAGGCCCTTGCCGCCCAGCTCGGCCAGCGGCCGGTCCTGCACGCGGTCGCCGGTGGTGTGGATCGTCTCGATGGCGATCCGCTCGGGGGCAAACCCGTGCGCCGCGGCCAGGCGCTCTTGCACCATGCGCGCCTGGGCGAGCGCGAGCGGGCTGCCGCGCGTTCCAAGCCGAAGAAGAATCGAGGATTGCGGCACGCGGCCTCACAATGCTAGGCGGTTGTGCATGCAAAGAGCATGACCTTCAGCCAGCTCCGGGTCGTGCTCCGGAGGCCTCATGGTTGTACTCGGAATCGAGACAACATGCGACGAGACCGCGGCCGCCGTGGTGCTGCGGGTGGACGACAAGCAGCCGGGTCGAATCCTCTCCAACGTCGTCTTGTCGCAGGTCAATGAACACGCTGCATTCGGCGGGGTGGTGCCGGAAATCGCGGCGCGGGCGCACGTGGAGGCGCTCGACCACGTGATCAAAAAGGCGATGGCCGACGCCGGCCGCACCTTCGAGGCCATCGACGGGGTGGCAGCGGCGGCCGGCCCGGGGCTGATCGGTGGGGTCATCGTCGGCCTCACCACCGCCAAGGCCATCGCGCTCGTCAACAACAAGCCGCTGATCGCGGTCAATCATCTGGAGGCGCATGCGCTGACCGCCCGCCTCACCGAGGCGACGCCCTTTCCCTACTGCCTGTTTCTCGCCTCCGGCGGGCACACGCAGATCGTCGCGGTGCGCGGAGTGGGCGATTATGTGCGGCTCGGCACCACCATCGACGACGCCATCGGCGAGGCGTTCGACAAGACCGCAAAGCTGCTCGGTCTCGGCTATCCGGGCGGGCCGCAGGTGGAGAAGGAGGCGCTGCGCGGAAATCCGACGCGCTTTGCGCTGCCGCGGCCCATGATGGGACGGGCGGAGCCGGATTTTTCGCTCTCCGGGTTAAAGACCGCGCTCAGGCTTGAGGCGGAAAGGATCGCGCCCTTGTCCGACCAGGACGTCTGCGACCTGTGCGCCTCGTTCCAGCAGGCGGTGGTGGAGATGATCGAGGACCGGCTGCGCACGGGTTTGCGCCTGTTCAAGGCAACGCTCGGCCCGCCGAGCGCGCTGGTCGCCGCCGGCGGGGTGGCGGCCAATCAGACGATCCGCAAGGCGCTGCATCGCACAGCGTTCGAGGCCGGCACCGTGCTCGTGGTACCGCCGCCGGCGCTGTGCACCGACAACGGCGCCATCATCGCCTGGGCAGGCGCCGAACGGCTCGCACGCGGGCTCATCGACGGCCTGGACTTTGCGCCGCGCGCACGCTGGCCACTCGATGAGGTGAGCCGTGTGCGGTCGCAGCCGGGCTATCGCGCCCGGCCGCAATAGGCGGAGAGTCGCATGGCATTCGATCGCATCGCGGTGCTGGGCGCAGGCGCCTGGGGGACCGCGCTCGCCATGACCGCCGCGCGCGCAGGACGAAAAGTTGCGCTGTGGGAGCACGAGGCGGAGAACGCCGAACGGCTGGCTGCGCGGCGCGAGAGTCGCTTCCTGCCCGGCGTGCGCCTCGACGACGTCATTGTCGTTACGCGCGGGCTCGCGGAAGCCGCGCGGGCAGAGGCGATTTTGCTCGCGGTGCCGGCCCAGGCCACGCGCGCGGTGGCGACCGCGCTCGCGCCGCTGATTGTGCCCGGCACGCCGCTGATCGCCTGCGCCAAGGGCATCGAACGCGGCAGCCGCAAATTCATGACCGAAGTGATTGCGGAATGCGCGCCGAAGGCCACGCCGGCCATTCTGTCGGGACCGAGCTTCGCCGTCGACGTGGCGCGCGGGCTCCCCACCGCGGTCACGCTCGCCGCCGACGATGCGCAGACCGCAGCGGCGCTGTCGCAGGCGCTCGCCACGCCGCGCTTTCGGCCCTACCAATCGACCGATCGGCGCGGGGTCGAGATCGGCGGCGCGACCAAGAACGTGCTCGCCATCGCCGCCGGCATCGTCACCGGCCGCGGGCTTGGCGCCAGCGCCGCCGCCGCGCTCACCACACGCGGTTTTGCGGAATTGATGCGTTTTGGGCGCGCCTTCGGCGCGCGCCCGGAGACCATGACCGGGCTTTCCGGCCTCGGCGACCTGATTCTCACCTGCTCCAGCCCGCAGTCGCGTAACTTCAGTTTTGGCGTCAGTCTCGGCCGCGGCGAAGCGGCCGACGACCTTCCCCGCAAGGGCGCGCTTGTGGAAGGCGCGTTCACCGCGCCAGTGCTGCTCGAGATGGCGCGCGACCGCAATGTGGAGATGCCGATCGCCGCGGCGGTGGCCGACGTGCTGGCGGGTCGCTTGAGCGTCGATCAGGCGATCGAGTCGCTGCTCGCGCGGCCGGTGGGTACGGAGATGTGACTGCGCGGATGCGGATCATCGCTGCGGGAGGCTTGCAGGTGGCAAACTATTGGCTTTTGAAGACCGAGCCGGAGGAATTTTCCTGGGACGATCAGGTCAAGAAAGGAGCCAAGGGCGAAGTCTGGAGCGGAGTGCGCAACTTCCGGGCGCGCAGCAATCTGAAGGCCATGAAGAAGGGCGACCGCGCGTTCTTCTATCATACCGGCGACGAGAAGCAGATCGTCGGCATCGTCGAGGTCATTCGCGAACACCACCCGGACCCGACGGCAGGAGAAGGCGAGCCGTGGGTGGCGGTGGACGTCAAGGCCGTCACGCCGCTGCCCAAGCCGGTCACGCTTGCCGCGGTGAAGGCGGAGCCGCGGCTGAAGGACATGGCGCTCGCCAAATATGCGCGGCTGTCTGTGCAGCCGGTGACTGCGCAGGAATGGAAAATCGTCTGCCGCATGGGCGGGCTGAAATGAGGCACCATGACGAGCTTTCTGTATGTGAACTATCTCGCGATCGTTATCGCCACCGCGACGGCGTGGCTGTTCGGCGCGGCCTATTACGGCGTGCTTGGCAAGGCATGGCTTGCGGCGCTCGGCACCACCGCTGAGGAGATCAGGCAGGACGCGGCGGGAAAGAGCCGCATCGCGCAGGCGGGGCCCTTCATCCTGTCGTTCGTCGCGGAATTCGTCATGGCCTATGTGTTGTACGGCCTGTTGCTGCACCTTGCCGGCTGGACGGTGCGCGCCGGCGTGATTTCCGCTGCCTTGTGTTGGGCCGGATTTGTGCTGACCACGGTGATGGTCAACAACGCCTTCCCCGGCCGCAAGCCCATGCTCACGGTGATCGACGCCGGCCATTGGCTCGGCGTGCTCCTCATCATGGGGGCGATCCTCGGTTGGATCGGGCCCCGCTGACACGACGTCGCAAAATTTCCCTGTCGAGAGGCACCGCTGCCCCGGCTTGTCGCTGATTGGGGTGCTGCCTAATATCCCGCGCAAACGCGGCCCGGAGGAAGCCAATGTCCGAAAAGGTCTATGACGTCCCGGCGGAATGGAGCCGCCGCGCATTCATCGACGACGCCAAATACCGCGAAATGTACGCGCGTTCGATCAAGGATCCGAACGGGTTCTGGGCCGAGCAGGCCAAGCGCATCGACTGGATCAAACCGTTCTCCAAGGTGAAGAACACGACCTTCGGTCCCGGCAATGTCTCGATCAAATGGTTCGAGGACGGCACGCTGAACGCCTGCTACAACTGTGTGGACCGGCACCTCGCCAAACGCGGCGACCAAGTGGCGATCCTGTGGGAAGGCGACGATCCCCAGGTCGACAAAAAAATCACCTACAGGCAATTGCACGCCGAAGTGCAAAAATTCGCCAACGTGTTGAAGGCGCGCGGCGTCAAGAAAGGCGACCGGGTCACCATCTATCTGCCGATGATTCCTGAAGCCGCCTACGCCATGCTCGCCTGCGCGCGCATCGGCGCCATCCATTCAGTAGTGTTCGGCGGATTTTCGCCGGATTCCCTTGCCGGCCGCATCGAGGACGCAAAATCCCACATCATCGTCACCGCGGACGAGGGCGTGCGCGGCGGCCGCAAAATTCCGCTCAAGGCGAATTCGGACATCGCAGCCGAGAAAGCCGGTGGCGTCACCACGATCCTTGTGGTCCGGCACACAGGCGCGCAGGTTCCGATGAAGAGCGGCCGCGATCTCTATTACGACGACATCGCCAAAATCGTGCCGGCGGAATGCCCGTGCGAGGAGATGAATGCCGAAGACCCGCTGTTCATCCTCTACACCTCCGGTTCGACCGGCAAGCCGAAGGGCGTGCTGCACACCACCGGCGGGTATCTCGTCTATACGTCGCTCACGCACCAATACGTGTTCGACTATCACGACGGCGACGTCTACTGGTGCACCGCCGACGTAGGTTGGGTCACCGGACACAGCTATATCGTGTACGGGCCGCTCGCCAACGGCGCCCTCACCATGATGTTCGAAGGTGTGCCGAACTATCCGACCGTCTCGCGGTTCTGGGAAGTGGTGGACAAGCACAAGGTCAACGTCATCTACACCGCGCCGACGGCGATCCGCGCGCTGATGCAGGCGGGCGACGAACCGGTGAAGAAGACCTCGCGCCAGTCGCTGAAGCTGCTCGGCTCGGTCGGCGAGCCGATCAATCCGGAAGCGTGGGAGTGGTATCACCGCGTGGTCGGAGACCGCCGCTGCCCAATCGTCGATACCTGGTGGCAGACCGAAACCGGCGGGATCCTGATCACGCCGCTGCCGGGGGCCACCAAGCTCAAGCCCGGTTCGGCGACACGGCCGTTCTTCGGCGTCATCCCGCAAATCGTCGACGGCGAGGGCAAGGTGCTGGAGGGTCCGGCCACCGGCAATCTGTGCATTGCCGATTCCTGGCCCGGGCAGATGCGCACCGTGTTCGGCGACCATCAGCGGTTCGTGGACACCTACTTCAAGCAGTTTCCTGGCAAGTATTTCACCGGCGACGGCTGCCGCCGCGACGAAGACGGCTACTACTGGATCACCGGCCGCGTGGACGACGTGATCAACGTGGCCGGCCATCGCCTGGGCACGGCGGAAATCGAAAGCGCGCTCGTGGCCCACCCCAAGTGTTCGGAGGCCGCGGTGGTCGGTTATCCGCATCCGATCAAGGGCCAAGGCATCTATGCCTATGTGACGCTGATGGCGGGCGAGAAACCGAGCGAGGAATTGCGCCAGGAGCTGGTGCAATGGGTGCGCAAGGAAATCGGCCCGATCGCGCAACCCGATCTGATCCAATTCGCGCCGGGGTTGCCGAAGACCCGCTCGGGCAAGATCATGCGCCGCATCCTGCGCAAGATTGCCGAGGACGACTTCTCCAACCTGGGCGACACGTCCACGCTCGCCGATCCCGCGGTGGTGGAGGATCTGATCAAGAACCGGCAGAACCGGAAGGACGCAGCGAAGGCCGCCGCCGAATCCTGACCGGGCTCTGCGGCCTTCAGCACCAGCCGTCGCGGCGCCCGCCGGAGTAGCTGCGCACGTGGCCCGCGCCGAGCAGAGCGGTTGAAACGTCCGGTGTTGTGCGCGTGGAAACATCCGCCAGCACGCGGCCACCGTATTTGTCGAGCGTAACGCCGCTCACGCGCACATCGCCCTCGTCGAGGATCGCCCGCAGCGCCTCGCGCGCGGCGTTCCCTTTCATCCGCTCCTCCTGGCAGCGCGGATTGTTCACTTCCGGCGCGTCGATGCCGCGCAGGCGGATTCTCGTGGTGATCTCGATGCCGGGCCAGACGCGCACGCGCGCTTCAAACGTGTCGCCGTCGATGACACGCAAGACTTCCGCTGGCTGGCCGGGCCGCAACGCCTGTGCCGGTGTTGCAGGAACCGCAACGTCCGATGGCGCGTTGCCGAGTTGTCCGCGCGTGACCGCAGGGCCAAGGATCAAACCCAGGCCGAACCCCAGTGCCAGCGTCAGGACCAGGGCAAGGGGGATCGGACGGCGCGCAGAGCATAAATTCCTTGCAACTGAGAACATAGTCCTAGATTAGCGGCCACCCGCCGGCAAGGCAACCCTCTATCTAGGATTGTTATTATTGATGGTTAATCCCAAGGTTGCGGTACATTCGGCTAGAAATCGGACGCTATGCCTTTGCGTTCCCAGTCACCGTAGCGCGTGGGCTCAGGACCTTGGGGCCCGCCCGCTTCTTTCGGCCACCCCTTCGCCTTTTCGTCGATCAGCGCGCGCCGGGCCGCGGCCTCGGCCAAGGCGCGCTCGGCGGCCGGACTGAGCGGTTTGCGGGGCTGCTGGTCTGTCGCCGGCTTCCCCGCGGAGGAGGAATGCTCGGGCATATGACTAGCATGCGCTCTCCAGCCGTGCCGTCAAGACAGCGCCGCTGACGACTTGCTGCCGCAGGCTCTTGTGCGCGCGGGCAGGACCCCCAACATTCCGCCCGGCGGGAAGCCGGCAGCCTTCCCGCGCCAGAGTACGATGAACTACTTTCGAACGGCACTTCTGCTCGCGGCGCTCACCGCGCTGTTCATGGGGGTCGGCTTTCTGATCGGCGGCCAAAGCGGTGCGCTGATCGCGCTCGTCATCGCCGGCGGCATGAACCTGTTCGCCTACTGGAACTCGGACAAGCTCGTGCTCTCCATGCACGGCGCCCAAGAGGTCGATGCCGCCACCGCGCCGGAGCTGCATCGCATGGTGGCCGAGCTTGCCCAGCGCGCCGGCCTGCCGATGCCGCGCGTTTACATCATGGACAATCCGCAGCCGAATGCGTTTGCAACCGGCCGCAACCCCGAAAACTCGGCGGTGGCGGTGACCACCGGCCTTTTGGAGACACTTGACCGCGATGAGGTCGCCGGCGTGATCGCGCACGAGCTTGCCCACATCTACAACCGCGACACGCTGATCATGACCATCACCGCGACGATTGCCGGCGCGATCTCGATGCTCGGCAACTTCGCCATGTTCGCGGGTCATAACCGCGAGAACAACCACATGGGCCTGATCGGCACGCTGGCGATGGTGATCCTGGCGCCGATCGCGGCCATGCTGGTGCAGATGGCGATCAGCCGCACGCGCGAATATGCCGCGGACAATCTGGGCGGTCGCATCAGCGGCAAGCCGCTCGCGCTCGCCTCGGCGTTGCGCAAGATTTCCAACATCGCCCAGCAGGTGCCGAACGAAACCGCCGAGCAAAGCCCGGCCACCGCGCATCTGTTCATCGTCAACCCGCTGTCTGGCGAACGCATGGACAATCTGTTCGCCACCCACCCGGCGCCGGAGAACCGGATTGCGGCGCTGGAGCGGCTCGCCGCGGAGATGGGGCAGAGCGGCTATCGCAGCGCCGCGCCGATCATGGCCGGCTTCGGCCCATGGGGCGGCGGCGCATCGCGCGGGCCCTGGGGTTAAAGCCGGCCCGATCGATTGCATGAAGGGCGGGCATTTCCGCGCCTTCATTGTGAATCGCGCTATGGGGCAACTGGAAGGAGTCGCCGACCTTGTAGAACTTGTCCGCGCGGCGTCACGGCGTCGAGCGCGCTGTTGCGGTCGCTTTACTTCACGACAACGGTCGTACCGACCGGTACCCGCTTGTAGAGATCTGCGATATCCGTATTCCTCATCCGAAAGCAGCCGGCCGTGGAGGCCTCGCCCACCGTATCCGGATCGTTCGAGCCGTGGATCCGGTAGAGCGTACTGCCAAGATACATCGCATGCGTGCCGAGCGGATTTTCCCCGTCGCCGCCCTTCATGTACCGCGGCACATCCCTTTGCCGTGCGATCATCTCCGGCGGCGCTGTCCAGCTTGGGTTTTCCTTTTTTGCGGTGATCTTGTGCGTCCCTTTCCACTGGAAGCCAAGCTTGCCGACACCGACGCCGTAGCTCAGAGCCGTGCCACCGGCTTGAATGAGATAAAGCCGCCGCTCTGCCGTGTCGATGACGATGGTCCCTGGCGGGTACTTGCTGCGATAACGCACGGTGGTTCGGCCGAGGCCGGTGCCGTCCAAGCCAAAGATGTTGTAGACGCCCTTCCGGGTCGCGCCGCCGCGCAGCAGCTCTTCCCGTTCGTTGTCGGACTGGGCTTGCGCGAGACCGGCGGGACCAAGCAGGGTGGCGACTGCAGCCACGGTCGCAATACGACGTATCAGCATGAGTTCCACCCCCAGATGCAGCAGCGCCGCACTACAAATATTACGGTTTCTTCCGGACGACGGCAATTGCTCCCAATCCCCTGCAATCGAGCAAGCGGGGGACGCAGGGCTAGGAACTCATGCACACAATCATTGGCCTCCTGGACCCCCGCTTGTTCGGGGATGAACGGAGTTTGTTGCGCTATCCGCCGCGAATTCATTTTCCTCCCCCCTTGTGAGAGAGGGAACGCGAGCACACGGCCGGCCGATGATGCTAATCGACCGACTCGTTGGGATAGACGCCCCAGAGCCTTTCCTGCGGCAGCCAGCCGTCGAAGCCGTCGCCGAAAAGGCGGCACCAACCGTTCGCGCAGCGCCGCACGGTTCCCACCACACCCGATTGCACATGCGCGGTGATCGCGCTCTCGACGTTCGGCCGGGCGTGGAGTGCGATGAATTCATCCTTGTTGCGCAGCATGATCATCGCCGTGCGCCGGCCTGACAACAGCGAATGATAGACCCATCCCTCAGTGCCGTCGAAATCTCGGATGCGGCGCCAGTTTTCGTATTCGCCGGTGATTTCCACCGGCAGGCCGGCGCGCTGGTAGCGCCACTTCACCTCATAGCTCTTGCCGGGGCCGACGTGCATGTTCACCTTGTCGGCCTTCAGACTGACGAAGCGCGGCAGCGGCAGGCCGCTCGATGGACCGATCGGTTCGTTGGGTTGTGCTGCGGCCGCACCGGCGGCAAGCAGCATCAGCATGCACAAACGGATGGCGCGCATGCGGGTTATTTCTGCCGCTTCGGGTTAACGCGCGCTAAATGCGCCGTCATGCCGCATCCGAGCGGTGAGCCGACAAATCGCGGATGGTCGGGCGCTCGCCGGTGAGCGGATTGTTCGGATCCCACCGGTAGCTCACCGTCTCAAAGCGCATGGCGCGCGCATCGAACATCAACAGCCGCCCCACCAGCCCCTCGCCGAAGCCGACGATCTCGCGGATCACCTGCAAGGCCATCAGCGACCCCAGCACCCCGGTGAGCGCGCCGAGAATTCCGGCCTCTGCACAGGCCGGCACCGTGCCCGGCGGCGGGGGCTCGGGGAACAGACAGCGGTAGGTCGGGTTCGGCCGGTCGTCTGGGGCGCGCTCGTGGGCGCGGATCGTCGTCAGCGTCCCGTCGAAGGTCCCCACCGCGGCGGTGACCAACGGCTTTTTCGCAAAATAGCAGGCGTCGGCCACCAGATAGCGCGTGGCGAAATTGTCCGAACCGTCGGCCACGACGTCGTAGCCGCCGATCAACGCCAGGGCATTGTCCGCACCCAAATGCTCGGCATGGGTGTTCACCGTCACATGCGGGTTCAGCCGGCGAATGGCTGCGGCCGCGCTCGCCACCTTGGGCTGCCCGATGTCCGGCGTGCCATGGATGATCTGGCGTTGCAGGTTGGAAAGGCTGACCGCATCGTCGTCCACCACGCCGAGCGTGCCGATCCCGGCCGCGGCAAGGTACAACAGTGCCGGCGCGCCGAGGCCACCCGCACCCACGATTAAGACGCGCGCCTGCTTGAGGCGGGCCTGCCCGGGTCCGCCCACCTCGCGCAGCACGATATGGCGCGCGTAACGTTCAATTTCCTCAGGCGTCAGCATTGTTGCGCGATTTCATCAGGTCTGGCGAAAAGCGTTAACGGGGCGCAAGCGGGCCTTCTGAAGCAAATGTAGCGCATTTTCTCGGCAGGCCGCTTCAGCTAGGTATTTCGCAGAAGAGAGGGGCAAAGGGCGTCACTCATGCAGGTGAAAGGTGCGACGCTGGCCGTGCTGTTGAGCGTGCCGGGGCTGGCGTCCAATCCAGCCTGGGCGGCCTCCGCCAACGCAAACCCAGTTTACCTGCCCGAAGGGTCCGCGGTCACCGGATCCCAGGGAGAAGCGGCCACCGCAACAGCCCCATCCCAGCGACCCAAGCCTGCGGTCTCATTGCGCGACTCCTATGCCGCTATTCCGCTGCCCGATCGGATCGGCATTCAGCTCGACCTGATCTTTGCCGGCCACTATCGCGGCCCGATCAACGGCGAATACAGCGAGCAGTTGGTCGCCGCGGTGCGGGCCTTCCAGCGCCAGAACAAGACCCGGCAGACGGGGGTGCTCAATCCGCAGGAGCGGCAGGCGCTCTCCGCCCTGGTGCGCCCCCTGCAGGAGCAGGTCGGCTGGCAGATGGTCAGCGATCCAGCCACCGGCGCACGAGTCGGGCTGCCGACCAAACTCGTGCCCCACATGAGCAGCGGAAAGACGGGCACCCTGTGGAGTTCGGCCCAGGGCCAGGTGCGGATCGAGACTTTCCGCTTCAATGCACGCGAGATGAGCCTTGCGCGGCTGTTCGAGCAAGAGAAGAGCGAACCGGTGGAGCGCAAGATCGCGCACGAGGCGCTCCGGGACGATCACTTCGTGCTCATCGGCATGCAGGGGCTCAAAAAAATGCACGTGCGCGCCCATGCCCGCGACGGCGAAATCCGCGGCATCACCATCCTCTACGATCAGGCGATGGACGGCGCCATGGATCCGCTGGTGCCGGCGCTCGCCCATTCTTTTCAGCCGTTCCCGGCCGCGGCCAGCGCGCAGAGCAGCACCGCGCCGAGACGAAAGGTGGATTATGGGACCGGCCTCGTGGTCAGCGCCGCAGGGCACATCGTCTCCGATCTGCACGTGACGGACGGCTGCGAGAGCGTGATGATCCCCGGACTCGGCCGCGCCGAGCGTATCGCGCAGAGCAAGGAGCTTTCGTTGCTGCGCGTGTATGGCGCCGAGGAGCTCGTTCCGCTGGCGCTGTTGAGTGAGCCGCCGAGCGGCTCGGAGTTGACGCTCGTCGGCGTTGCCGATCCGCAATCCCAGGGCGGCGGTTCGGCGGTCTCGGCCATGGAGGTGCAGCTCGTCAACATCGCCTCGATCCGCGGGACTGAAACCATGCTCAGTCAGGCGCCGCCGGCGGGGTTCTCCGGAGCGGCCGCGATCGACAGGTACGGCCGCTTCTACGGCATGGTCGTGATGCCGACGACGCAGGTCGCCTCAACCGCGCCGGTTGCCCCGCGCGCCACGATCATTCCCGCGGAAACCATCCGCAATTTCATGGAAGCCAATTATGTCGCGCCCGCCTCCGGACAACCGGGATGGGACAACGCCAAGGCGTCCGTGGTGCGCATCATCTGCGTGCGCAAGTAGCTGGCTATCTGTTTTTGAACTTCGGCGGGCGCTTCTCGATGAAGGCGGCCATGCCTTCCTTCTGGTCTTCCGTCGCAAACAACGAATGGAAAATCCGCCGCTCGAACCTGATGCCTTCCGCAAGCGGCGTCTCGAACGCCCGGTTGACCGCCTCTTTCGCCGCCAGCACCGACGGCAGCGACATGGCGGCGATGGTCTCGGCAATTTTGAGGGCTTCATCCATCAATTGCGCGGCGGGCACCACGCGTGCCACAAGCCCCGCGCGCTCGGCTTCCGCGGCATCCATCATGCGGCCGGTGAGTATGAGATCCATGGCCTTGGATTTTCCCACCGCGCGGGTGAGGCGCTGCGTGCCGCCGATGCCAGGGATGACGCCGAGCTTGATCTCGGGCTGGCCGAACTTGGCGGTATCTGCGGCGATGATCAGATCGCAATGCATGGCAAGCTCGCAGCCGCCGCCGAGCGCGTAACCGGCCACGGCAGCAATGATGGGCTTGCGAGCGTGCGCGGCGCGATCCCAGGCAGCGGCGAAATCGCCCCTATAGGCCTCGATGAAGGATTTTTCCGCCATCTCCTTGATGTCGGCGCCGGCGGCAAAGGCTTTTTCCGAGCCGGTGATGATCATGCAGCCGATGTTGTCGTCGGCTTCGAAACCGTCGATCGCCGCGGAAAGCTCGGCGACCAGCTTGGCGTTCAGCGCGTTGAGCGCCTGCGGGCGGTTGAGCCGGATGATCCCGACGCGACCGCGGATTTCGGTGAGGATATGTTCGTAGGACATGACCGATCGCCTTTCGCGCAAATCTGCGGGGTTCGCCACGATGTCATTGCCGAGCCGACCGTGACAAGTTCACTGCTGACACAACGGGCAGAAGAATGTGGAACGGCCGCCCTGCACGACGCGCTTGATGATCCCTTTGCAGCCCGGGGTCGGGCACTTTCTGCCCTCGCGGTCGTAGACGCGGAACCGGTGCTGGAAATCGCCGAGCGCGCCGTCGGTCCGGCGGTGATCGCGCAGCGAAGAACCCCCGGCCCGGATGGCATCGTTGAGCACAGCCTTGATGGCGCGCACCAGCGTTTGGGCCCGTTCGTTGGGGGCACCGTCGCGCGTGGTAATCGTGGAGGCTGTCCGTTTGGGCGAAAGCCTTGCCCGATGCAGTGCCTCGCAGACATAGATGTTGCCGAGCCCCGCCACCACCCGCTGGTCCGACAGCGCAGCCTTGAGGCTCGTCCGCTTGCCCCGGCAGGCGCGGGCCAACCGCGCGGCGTCGAATGATGCATCGAGCGGCTCGGGCCCCAGCGCGCGCAGAAGCGGCTCCTCGCCGAGCTTGCCCGGCGCGATCAGTTTCATGCAGCCGAAACGGCGCGGATCGTTGAAAATGATGCGCGCGCCGGACGACATGCGAAACACCACATGGTCGTGGGATTTGCTCTGCGAACGCTCGCGATAATAGGCCCCCGGCGTCGACTGAGCGGCATCGCGAACAACGCGGAACGAACCCGACATGCCGAGATGCATCAATAAGACCTCGCCGGAGGACAGCTCGGCGAGAAGATACTTGGCGCGGCGACCGAGACGGGTGACGGTCTGTCCCCGCAGGCGCTGCGCAAAATCCTTCGGCAGGGGCCAGCGCAGATCGCCGCGATTGGCCTGCACGTCGAGAAAACGCGCGCCCTCCATCACCGGCGCAAGGCCGCGGCGGACGGTTTCGACTTCGGGAAGCTCCGGCATGGATCGCAATATCGGCCAGCATCAGGCGACCGGCAAGCGGCGAAAAAATCGCCGGCCAAGAAGGAGAAACGCGGAAAGCAGTGAAGACCCGCGTTCTGATTTGGCACATCGTTTTCCTCCCGCGCGACAGCATGACGCGACCGCCATGGCGCCGTGATGCAGACCGCGCTATGGTCCCGCGGCGATACGGGAACAATGGCGGATGCCCAAGAACGCGCGCGCGCAGGACGCGGATTTCGGTTTTCGCAAGGTGCCGCTCGAAGCCAAGCAGCGGCTTGTGGACGACGTGTTCCATTCTGTGGCGCGGCGTTACGACCTGATGAACGATCTGATGTCAGGGGGCCTGCATCGCGCCTGGAAGGATGCCCTTGCCAGCGCGATCAATCCGCCGCGCGGCAGCCGGCCGTTTCACCTCATCGACATCGCCGGCGGCACCGGCGACGTGGCGCAACGGGTGCTGGCGATGGGCGGATCGGGAACGCGTGCTACCGTCGTCGACATCAACCGCGACATGCTGGCGGTGGGGCGGGCGCGCGCGGAGGAGGCCGGCATTCATCTGGCATTCGCCGAGGGCAACGCCGAAGCTTTGCCGTTTCCGGATCGCTGTTTCGATGCGGCCAGCATCGCGTTCGGCATCCGCAACGTGCCGCGCATAGAGGCCGCGCTTTCCGAGGCGCTTCGCGTGCTGAAAATCGGCGGACATTTTGTGTGCCTGGAATTTTCCACCGTCGACGTGCCGGGGTTCGATCGGCTCTACGACCTCTACTCGTTCAACGTGATCCCGGCGCTCGGGCGCTACGTTGCCGGCAATGCCGAGGCATACCAGTATCTTGTCGAGTCGATCCGGCGGTTCCCGCCGCCGGAGCGCTTCGCGGACATGATGCGCGGCACAGGCTTCCGCCGCGTCTGCTATCGCGCGCTGACCGGCGGCGTGGTCGCGCTGCACTCCGGCTGGCGGCTGTGATGGTGGCGTATTTTTTTGCGGACGCATCGTCGTGATCTTCGGCGTCGCTCACCTCATGCGGCTCGGCCGCGCCGGATTCGTGCTGGCGCGGGAGGGCGTGTTCGGCCTGGTCGACCTAAAGCCGCTGCCGCCCATGGCCCGGCTCGGCTTGCGCCTTGCGCGGCTGATCGAACGGCCGAGCACGGTCAGTGCGCCGCATCGGCTCGCCGCCGCTCTCACCAGGCTCGGACCGACCTACGTGAAGCTCGGGCAGTTTTTGGCAACTCGACCCGACGTGGTGGGCGTTGCGCTCGCGCGCGATCTGGAAACACTGCAGGACAAGATGGCGCCGTTCCCGCAGGAGGAAGCGGAAGCCGCGGTGGAAGCGGCGCTCGGTAAGCCGCTCGATGCGCTGTACGTAAAATTCGGGCCGGTGGTGGCGGCGGCCTCCATCGCGCAGGTGCATCGGGCCGAAATCGCGACCGGCGCCGGCCCGCGCGACGTCGCGGTCAAGATATTGCGGCCGGGCATTGCGCGGCGCTTCCGCATCGACCTCGATGCTTTCGCCTACGCGGCACGCAAGGCGGAATCGCTCTCCGCGGAGGCGCGGCGGCTGCGCCTGATCGAAGTGGTGGCCACGCTCGAGCGCACGGTGGCGGTGGAAATGGATTTGCGGCTGGAAGGAGCGGCGCTCTCCGAGATGGCGGAGAACACCAGGGACGATCCTGATTTCCGCGTGCCGGCGGTGGACTGGGATCGGACCGCAAAGGACGTGCTTACGCTCGAGTGGATCGAAGCGACGCCGCTCTCCGACCGGGAGACATTGAAGGCCAAGGGCTTCGATCTGCCGC
Source organism: Xanthobacteraceae bacterium (assembly GCA_035574295.1). Taxonomy (GTDB): domain Bacteria; phylum Pseudomonadota; class Alphaproteobacteria; order Rhizobiales; family Xanthobacteraceae; genus PNAI01. The sequence continues at coordinate 982 of DATLYX010000027.1, read as the reverse complement.
GGCTTGCCGCCGCCGTGATCCAGACCTTCCTCCGCCATGCCCTGCGCGACGGCTTCTTTCACGCCGACATGCATCCGGGCAATTTGTTTGTCGATCATGAAGGCAGGTTGGTCGCGGTCGATTTCGGCATCATGGGACGGCTCGGACCCAAGGAGCGACGGTTCCTGGCGGAAATTCTTTACGGCTTCATCACGCGCAACTATCGCCGCACTGCCGAGGTGCACTTCGAAGCGGGCTACGTGCCGCCGCACCATTCGGTGGAGAGTTTTGCGCAGGCGATCCGCGCCATCGGCGAGCCGATCCACAACCGCACCGCCGAAGAAATTTCCATGGCGAAGCTGCTGATGCTGCTGTTCGAAGTGACCGGTCTGTTCGACATGCGCACGCGGCCGGAACTGCTGCTGCTGCAGAAAACCATGGTGGTGGTGGAAGGCGTGGCGCGGTCGCTCGACCCCAAGCTCGATATGTGGAAGGTGTCGGAGCCGGTGGTACGGGAATGGGTCGAGCGGCACCTCGGACCGGTCGGCCGGATCGAGGATGCAGCGCAAGGCGCGGCCGACATGGGGCGCGCCCTATTCGGGGTGCCGGCGCTGATGTCGCGCGGCGCTGTGCTAATCGAGCAGCTCGACGCCATCACCCGCAACGGCCTCGTGCTTGCGCCGGAGACCGTGGAGGCGATCGGTGCCGCTGAGGCGCGCCGCAATCGCTGGACGACGATTGCGCTGTGGGTGATCGCCGCGCTGCTCGCGGTGGTGACGATCGCGGTGCTGCGGTAGGCGGCAGGATCTTGATTTCATTGATTGCATTGCTATCATATCACTTATAACGCTTTGCAATCTTGTGGAAATCCATGCCTTCGCTGACGGTCCGACAGCTCGATGAGGGCACCAAGAAGCGGCTGCGCCTGCGGGCGGCCAAACACGGCCGGTCGGTCGAGGACGAGGTGCGCTCCATCCTGCGCGCGGCGGCCGCCGATGCGGAA
>DATLYX010000026.1:0-2203 GCA_035574295.1 Xanthobacteraceae bacterium | reverse complement strand
TCCAGGGGCCGGACGAAAAGGCCAAAGGCGTGGTGCAGGTCAAGGATCTCATCCTCGGCGCCGAGCTGGCCAAGCTTGAGAAGGGCCGCGAGGAGCATTTGAAAAAACAGGCCGAGGCCCAACGCGAAGTCCCCGAGGCGCAGCTCCTCGACGCCGTGCGCGCCGTGCTCGCCCGCCACGGCGTGAAGTAACGTCCTATCGAAGGCATCTTGGCCGCGCTGCCCCACGACGTTTACACCCGCAGCCGATCGTGTAAAAAATGTCGTTACAGGCGAGGTATTTGCGCAAAAGGAAAACGCCATGGGCCGCGTTCTTATCAAGGGCGGGTCAATCGTCACGATGGACCCGGCGATCAAGGATCTGCGCGGCGATGTGCTGATCGAGGACGACAGGATCGCTGCGATCGCCCCGTCGCTCGACGCCGATGGCGCCGAGACCATCGATGCTGCGAGCATGATCGTGCTGCCCGGCCTGATCAACGCCCACGTCCACACTTGGCAGAGTGCGCTGCGCGGGGTGGCCGCTGACTGGACGGTGGCGCGCTACATGCAGTCCATGCACCGCGGGCTTGCCGGCTACTACCGGCCCGAGGACGTCTACATCGCCAACCTCATGGGCGCGCTCAACCAGCTCAACAGCGGCACGACCACGCTCGTCGACTGGTGCCACTGCAACCGTACGCCCGAGCATACCAACGCGGCGATCGAGGGCCTAACGGAGTCGGGCGCGCGCGCGGTGTTCCTGCACGGCTCGCCCAAGCCCGACCCCAAGCCGGGGCAGAAGCATTTCAGCGAGGTGCCCATGCCGCGCGCGGAGGTCGAGCGGTTGCGCAAGGGACGCTTTGCCAGCGACGAGGGCCTGGTCACCTTCGGGCTCGCCATCCTCGGACCCTATTACTCGATCTGGGAGGTGACGCGGCACGACGTGCTGCTCGCACGCGAATTCGACCTGCTCGCCAGCATGCATGTGGGCGGCGGCACCACGATGCAGCCGGACGGCTTCGCCCGCCTGCTCAAGGAAGATTTGGTGGGACCCAAGTTCAACGTCGTGCACGGCAACGACATCGATCACGACACCGTCCGCGCCATCGCCGATCGCGGCGGCCAGTTCACGGTCACCGCCGAAATTGAGCTGCAGATGGGTTACGGTGATCCCTTGACCGGCGTCCTTCAGGCATGCGGCTCGCCGGTCTCGATCGGCTCGGACGTCGAGCCCTCGGCGCGCGGCGACATGTTCAGCGCCATGCGCATCACGCTGCAGCACGAGCGCAACCGCCGCATCACCGAGCTGTTGGCGGAAACCGGCAGCCGGCCGTTCGAGATGCCCGTTACCTGCCGCCAGGCGTTGGAATGGGCGACCATCAACGGCGCAAGAATGGTGGGGATCGACCACCGCATTGGTTCGCTCAAGCCGGGCAAGCAGGCGGACATCATCCTGCTGCGCGCCGACGACCTCAACCTGTTCCCGGTACACGACCCGGTCGCCTCGGCGGTGATGCAGGCGGGCGTCGCCAACGTCGACACGGTGCTGGTCGCCGGCCGCGCGGTCAAACGCAACGGCAATCTCCTCTACCCGCGGCTGGCAGAACGCAAGGCCATACTGCGGCGCTCGGGCGAGCGCATCCTCGCCGATTTCGGCTGGTCCACCCACCAGGCGGCGTAAGCGCGCTTCCTGCCGCGCCGTTACGCCCGCCGACGGCGGGCTCGGCCAGTGCCTATGCCAGCACTGCGGCAAGGCTGGCGTCGTCGCGCGGCAACGGGTTGTCGGCGAGCCTGAGGTCAATGGGATGACCGAGGATCTGCTCGGCGGCGTCGAAACTGTCGATCACCGATCGGAACTTGATCACCTTGCGCGGCGAAAGCGGACGAACTGGGCGCAGTGATAGCTGATGACGCGACCGGTCCCCGTCTGCACGCCCGTGATGCGGTTGAAGAGGAGGCGGCGCGGCCTCGTCCATCACCAGGATGTCCTGGGTCAGTCCCGTCACTTTCAGGACTTCCGGCGCGATCCGCCTAACAGCTCCAGCACCGCATCGCCGACTACCAGCGCATGGTCGCGACGCTGCGCAACGCCGGCATCCGCGCCGAGCTTTATCTCGGCCAGGGAAAATTCGGCGCGCAGATGAAATATGCCGACCGCCGCGGCAGCCCTTGCGCCGTCATCCAGGGGCCGGACGAAAAGGCCAAAGGCGTGGTGCAGGTCA
>DATLYX010000025.1:0-20310 GCA_035574295.1 Xanthobacteraceae bacterium | reverse complement strand
ACGCCCGCCCCGGCCGCGCCTCCACCCAAGCCGTCCGGTGTGGTGCTGCGCACTTTGACTGAAGAGGAACGGGCCCGCCGCGCGCATGCGCTCGACGACGCCCGCGCGCGCGAGATCGAAGAGCGCCGCATTGCCGAGGAGGAAGCCGCCCGCCGCGCCGCCCTCGATGAATCCGCGCGCGCGGAGCGCGCCGCGGCCGAAGCGCGCAAGCGCGAGGAGGAGGAGCGCCGCAAGCAGGAAGAGGAGGCCAAGCGCAAGGCGGAGCAGGAGGCCAAGAAGCGCTTCGGCGCCGAGGCCGTACCGGGTGCGCGCCCCCCTGCGGGGCGCTTGGCGCCCGAAGCCGACGAAGAAGAAACACCGCGTTCGTTCAGGCGCGGCGGCGCCGCGGCCCGCCCTGCCGCCCCGCGCCCGAGCCGCGAGCGTATCGCCAAGCCGCGCGGCCGACTGACGGTGGTCACCGCGCTTGAGGCCGACGAGGAGCGCGAGCGCTCGCAGGCGTCTTTCATCCGCCGCACGCGCCGCAAGCTGAAGGAGCACACCGCCGCCGAACCGCGGGAAAAGATTTCGCGCGAGGTGACCATCCCCGAATTCATCACCATCCAGGAACTCGCCAACCGCATGGCCGAGCGCGCCGTCGACGTGATCAAGCTCTTGATGAAGCAGGGCCAGATGGCCAAGATCAACGACGTGATCGATGCCGACACCGCGCAGCTCATCGCCGAAGAGCTCGGCCACACCGTCAAGCGCGTCGCCGAATCCGACATCGAGGAGGGCGTCTTCGACGTCGCCGACGATCCGGCGAGTCTTCAATCGCGCGCGCCCGTGGTCACCATCATGGGCCACGTCGACCACGGCAAGACCACGCTGCTCGACGCCATCCGTTCCACCAACGTGGCCGAAGGCGAGGCCGGCGGCATCACCCAGCACATCGGCGCCTATCAGGTGAGCTCGCCCTCGCACGGCAAGATCACCTTCATCGATACCCCCGGCCACGCGGCGTTCACCGCCATGCGCGCGCGCGGCGCGAAAGTCACCGACATCGTGGTGCTGGTGGTCGCCGCCGACGACGGCGTGATGCCGCAGACCGTGGAGGCCATCAATCACGCCAAGGCGGCGAAGGTTCCCATCATCGTCGCCATCAACAAGATCGACAAGCCGGACGCCAAACCGGACCGTGTGCGCACCGAATTGTTGCAGCACGAGGTGCAGGTGGAATCGCTCGGCGGCGACGTGGTCGACGTGGAAATCTCCGCTGCGAAAAAGATCAATCTCGACCGCCTGCTGGAGATGATCGGTTTGCAGGCGGAGATCCTTGACCTGAAAGCCAATCCCAACCGTCCGGCCGAGGGCACCGTGATCGAGGCCAAGCTCGACCGCGGCCGCGGGCCGGTGGCGACCGTGCTGGTGCAGCGCGGCACGCTGCACGTCGGCGACATTGTGGTCGCCGGCGCCGAATGGGGCCGCGTGCGCGCGCTCATGAACGACACCGGCGAATCGGTGCGGGAAGCCGGCCCCTCGGTTCCGGTGGAGGTGTTGGGTTTCAACGGCATCCCCGAGGCCGGCGACCGGCTCGCCGTGGTGGAAAGCGAAGCCCGCGCCCGCGAGCTCACCGACTATCGCGCCCGTCAGAAGCGCGAGAAGCTTGCCGCGCGCGGCGTGCGCGGCTCGCTCGAGCAGATGATGCACCAGCTCAAGACCGCCGGGCGCAAGGAGTTTCCGCTCATCGTCAAGGGCGACGTGCAGGGTTCCGTCGAAGCCATCGCCGGCGCGCTGGAGAAGCTCGGCACCGACGAGGTGTCCGCGCGCGTCATCCATTCCGGCGTCGGCGGCATCACCGAGTCTGACGTGACGCTTGCCAAATCCTCGGGCGCCGTCATCATCGGCTTCAACGTGCGCGCCCATAAAGAAGCGCGCGAGCTTGCCGAGCACGACGGCATCGAAATCCGCTACTACAACATCATCTACGACCTCGTCGACGACGTGAAAAAGGCGATGTCCGGCCTGCTTGCGCCGACAACGCGGGAGACCACGCTCGGCAGCGCGCAGATTCTGGAGATTTTCGACATCTCCAAGGTGGGCAAGGTCGCCGGCTGCCGCGTCACCGACGGCAAGGTCGAGCGCGGCGCGAGCGTCCGCCTGATCCGCGACAACGTGGTGATTCACGAAGGCAAGCTGTCGCAGCTCAAGCGTTTCAAGGACGACGTGCGTGAAGTGGTCGCCGGCCAGGAGTGCGGCATGGCCTTCGAGAACTACCAGGACATGAAGGTCGGCGACACGATCGAATGTTACCGGGTGGAGACGGTGCAACGCTCGCTGTGAGTCCGAATCTCAGGACGGGCGTGGTGGGCACATCCGCCTATTCACTGTCATGCCCGGGCTTGTCCCGGGCATCCCGCTTAGGAGAGCGCTACGCATCCATAAGCGAGCCGATCGGCAGAAGCCCGGCCATGCCGAGAAGGAAAGGGCGCCATGCCTCGCCATTTTCAGCGCGACCGCACCGGTTCCGCCCCCTCCCAGCGCCAGTTGCGCGTGGGCGAGTTGGTGCGACACGCGCTCTCCGAGATGCTCGCCCGCGGCGCGGTGCACGACGAGGTGATCGAGACCCATATGATCACCGTCCCGGAAGTGCGCATGACCGCCGACCTGCAGCTCGCCACCATCTATGTGATGCCGCTTGGCGGCCGCGATTCGGAGGAAGTGCTAGCCGCGCTCAACCGCAACAGGCGTTTTTTGCGCGGCGAGATCGCGCGCCGCATTAACCTGAAATTTGCCCCCGAGATTCGCTTCCGCATCGACGACCGATTCGCGGAAGCGGAACGGATCGAGAAGCTTTTGCGAACGCCGCGCGTCCGGCGCGACCTCGAAGAGAAGAAAAACAACGAATGACGAATCAAGCGAAACATTCTTCTTCACCTCCCCCGCTTGTGGAGGAGGCCGGCGCGCCAAACGAGCCGGGAGGGGACATTCGCTCAAGGAGCCCCATCCCTAACCCTCCCCAGCTAGCGGGAGAGGGACAAGAGATGGGGCGAGGGGGAAGCGACAACACTGAGCACGCCGCAATCGCAGACAAGAAGCAGTTCCGCCGCGAGAAGCGCGACGTACACGGCTGGGTGGTGCTCGACAAGCCGGTCGGCATGACCTCGACTTACGCGGTCGGTGCGGTCAAACGCCTGTTCAAAGCCAAGCGCGCCGGCCACGCCGGCACGCTCGATCCGCTGGCCTCGGGCTGTCTTCCCATCGCGCTCGGGGAGGCGACCAAGACCGTGCCCTTCGTGATGGACAGCCGCAAGCTCTATCGCTTCACCGTGCGCTGGGGGGAAGAGCGCGACACCGACGACGCCGACGGCGCGGTCACCGCAACCAGCGACCGCCGCCCCACGGCGGACGAAATCCGTGCGCTCTTGCCACGGTTCACCGGCACGCTCATGCAGGTGCCGCCGCGCTTCTCCGCAGTGAAGGTGGAGGGCGAACGCGCCTATGATCTTGCCCGCGAGGGCGAACCGGTCGAGCTTGAGGCCCGGCCGGTGGAGATCCACCGCCTCCGCCTGCTTGCCATGCTCGACCCCGACCGTGCCGAATTTGCCGCCGAATGCGGCAAGGGCGCCTATGTGCGCGCGCTCGCCCGCGATCTGGGACGCGCGCTCGGCTGTTTCGGCCATGTGGCAGCCCTGCGTCGGCAGGCGGTCGGGCCGTTTACCGAGCGCGATTTGATTTCGCTGGAACAACTTGCCGCGATGTGCCATAGAGCAGCCGCCGGCGAGGCGGACCTTGCCGGTGCGCTTTTGCCCGTTGAGACCGCGCTGGACGACATCCCGGCGCTGGCCGTCAGTCGGGCGGATGCGGCGAGGCTCCAACGGGGCCAAGCCGTCCTGCTGCGCGGGCGTGATGCCCCCGTGCTGCAGGGCACGGTCTACGCGACCGCGGCGGGCCGCCTTGTCGCCCTTTGCCAAGTGGAACGCGGCGAGATCGTGCCCAAGCGCGTGTTCAACCTGGCCGGCCTGCACGGAACGCGCCGGCGCAATGAAGGGATTGACGATGTCGATCACCCCCGGCCGCAAGGCTGAACTCATCAAGACTTTCGCAACCAAATCCGGCGATACGGGCTCGCCCGAGGTGCAGGTGGCGATCCTTTCCGAGCGGATCGCGGCCCTCACCGAGCATTTCAAGACTCACGTCAAGGACAATCATTCGCGACGCGGGTTGCTCAAGCTCGTATCTCAACGTCGTCGGCTGCTCGATTATCTCCGGCGCACTAACGAGGCGCGCTATCGGTCATTGATCGAAAAGCTTGGGATTCGTCGTTGAGTTGGCTTTGCGTGCGCGAGCACGCGCGTATTCACCGGCAGCATGAGCTGCCCAACTATGGACCGGCCAATGCACCGGTTCGCCTCCGCGGAGGCATGAAGGCCATGGCAGGATCGCCGGCTGCTGTCAGACGCGACAATGCGCTGCGCGCGGGTTTGCGCCGCTGCGTCGCCGGCAGCAGCTCGCCGTCTTGCTCATGGCCCTCGCCCTTCGCGCAAAACCATGAGAGACCGCAATGTTTGACGTTCATCGTGTGCAACTCGACTGGGGCGGGCGCACGCTCACCCTGGAAACCGGCAAGGTCGCGCGCCAAGCCGACGGAGCCGTGCTGGCCACCTACGGCGAGACCACCGTGCTGGCCACCGTCGTCTCCGAGAAGCAGCCCAAGGAAGGCGTCGATTTTCTGCCGCTGACCTGCAATTACCAGGAAAAATTCTACGCTGCGGGGCGAATCCCGGGCGGCTATTTCAAGCGCGAAGGCCGCCCCACTGAAAAGGAAACGCTTGTATCCCGCCTAATCGATCGTCCGATCCGGCCGTTGTTCGCCGAAGGCTACCGCTGCGATACCCAGGTCATCGTCACCACGCTCTCGCACGACCTGGAAAACGATCCCGACATTGTCGCCATGGTGGCGGCCTCCGCCGCGCTCACCCTCTCCGGTGTGCCGTTCATGGGCCCGATCGGAGCGGCGCGCGTCGGCTTCATCAACAACGAATACGTGCTCAATCCGCAGATCGACGAGATGGTGGAAAGCGCTCTCGACCTCGTGGTTGCCGGCACGCAGGATGCGGTTCTGATGGTGGAGTCGGAGGCCAAAGAGCTGTCCGAGGACATCATGCTGGGCGCGGTGATGTTCGGTCACCGCCATTATCAGCCGGTGATCGACGCCATCATCCGCCTTGCCGAGAAGGCGGCCAAAGAGCCGCGCGATTTCCAGATGCCGGACAACTCCGCTTTGGAGAAAGAAATGCTCGGCCTCGTGGAGCAGGATTTGCGCGCCGCTTACGCCATTCCGGGCAAGCAGGAGCGCCACGCCGCCGTCGAAGCGGCCAAGGCCAAGGTGATGGCCCACTACTTCCCCGAAGGGCAGCAATCGCCGCATGACCCGCTGCGCATCGCCGCGGTCTTCAAGGACCTCGAGGCGAAGATCGTGCGCTGGAATATTTTGGACACCGGCCGCCGCATCGACGGCCGCGATGTAAAGACCGTGCGGCCGATCGTCGCCGAGGTCGGCGTGCTGCCGCGCACGCACGGCTCCGCCCTGTTCACCCGCGGCGAGACGCAGGCGCTGGTGGTCGCCACCCTCGGCACCGGCGAGGACGAGCAGTACGTCGACGCGCTGCAGGGGACCTACAAAGAGACGTTCCTGCTGCATTACAACTTCCCGCCCTTCTCGGTGGGCGAAACCGGCCGGCTCGGCTCGCCCGGTCGCCGCGAGGTCGGCCACGGCAAGCTCGCCTGGCGCGCAATACATCCCATGCTGCCGCCGCACGCGGAGTTCCCCTACACCATCCGCGTGGTCTCCGAGATCACCGAGTCGAACGGCTCCTCCTCGATGGCCACCGTATGCGGCACCTCGCTCGCCCTGATGGACGCCGGCGTCCCGCTGAAGCGGCCCACCGCCGGCATCGCCATGGGCCTGATCAAGGAGAACCAGCGTTACGCCGTGCTCTCCGACATCCTCGGCGACGAGGACCATCTCGGCGACATGGATTTCAAGGTGGCCGGCACCGAATACGGCATCACCTCGCTGCAGATGGACATCAAGATCGCCGGCATCACCGAGGAGATCATGCGCGCGGCGCTGGCGCAGGCCAAGGAGGGCCGCCTGCACATCCTCGGCGAGATGGCCAAGGCGATATCGCGGCACCGCGCCGAGCTCGGCGAGCATGCGCCGCGCATCGAGACGTTGAAGATTCCAACCGACAAGATCCGCGAGGTGATCGGCACCGGCGGCAAGGTGATCCGCGAGATCGTGGAGAAGACCGGCGCCAAGATCGACGTCGCCGACGACGGCACGGTGAAGGTGGCGTCCAACAAGGGAGAATCGATCCGCGCCGCGATCAACTGGATCAAATCGATCGTGTCCGAGCCCGAGGTCGGCCAGATCTACGACGGCACCGTGGTCAAGGTCATGGATTTCGGCGCCTTCGTGAATTTCTTCGGCGCCAAGGATGGCCTGGTGCACATCAGCCAGCTCGCGCCGCAGCGGGTGCAGAAGGTCACCGACGTGGTGAAGGAAGGCGACAAGGTGAAGGTGAAGCTTCTGGGCTTCGACGAGCGCGGCAAGGTGCGCCTCTCCATGAAGGCGGTCGACCAGAAGACCGGCGAAGATCTCGAAGCCAAGCAAAAGGCCGAGCGCGAGGCGCAGCGCAGCCAGGAGCAGCCGCGCGAGGTGGTCGGCGGCGAGTGACTGCGCTTCGTTCGGAGCGACAAAGCAAAGGGCAGCCGGTCGGGCTGCCCTTTTTGTCACCCGGCGTTGCCGGCGCCGCCGCGCATTCGCGCGCCGCAAAACCCAAGCGTCTCGGTCACCAACTGCCCGAGCGCGATGAAGTCCGCCTTGCGCGGCGAGGTGCGCCGCCAGGCAAGCCCGATGGTGCGGCCGGGTACGGGCTCGGCGAGTCGCAACAGCTTCACCCGCTTGTCACGCCCCTCCACCTCGGCCGCCACCCGCGGCAAGAGCGTGATGCCGTAGCCGTTCGCCACCATCTGCATCACGGTGGCAAGCGAGGTGGCCCCCAGGCTCACGTCGCGCCCTCCGTTGCTGCAATATTCGAGCGCCTGATCGCGCAGGCAATGCCCCTCTTCCAACAGGATCAGCCGTTCCTGGTCGATGTCCCGCGCGTTCACGCGCGCATTCGCCGGCCGCTTGTCGCTCGCCGGCACAGCCAACAGGAAAGGATCCTCGAACAACGGCGCGGTCTCGATCTCGCCATCTCCGACCGGCAGCGCGAGCATCACCACATCGAGCGCACCGTGCGCCAGTTCCTCGATCAGCGTGTGGGTCTGCGTCTCGCGCAGTTCCACGCGCAGATCCGGATGATGTTGTTGCAACGCGGGCAGAATTTTCGGCAGCACATACGGTCCGAGCGAAGGAATGACACCGAATTGCAGCCGGCCGGAGAGCAGCCGTCCGCGGTGGCGCGCGAATTCTTCGAGGTCGCGGGTCGCCGCCAGCACCTGCCCGGCCCGCCGCGCCACCTCGCGGCCGATCTCGGTGAGGATCACCTCGCCCGGCCGCCGCTCGACGAGCGCAGCCCCGAGCTCGGCCTCCAGGTCCTGAATCTGCATCGACAGGGCCGGCTGCGTGATGGCGCAGGCCTTGGCCGCCCGGCCGAAGTGGCGATGCTGCGACAGGGCCAAAAGATAACGCAACTGCTTGAGGGTCGGCATGCTCGATAAGATAGGCTTATCGAGGCGCTCAGACAATCCAATTAGACTTATTCAATGGCAGGCGTTAGAGGAGTTTGAGACCGATCCCGATGCGCGCGACCGCATCAACGAGCCCCCGAAGACACGATCGAAGATCAAGGAGGAAAACATGGATGCAAAGACCGAAGACAGGCCGGGCGGCTGCCCGGTCGTGCACACCGTCGTGAGCGCGAAATCGAACCGCGACTGGTGGCCGAACCAGCTTGATCTCAAAATCCTCCATCAGAATTCGCCGCTGTCCAATCCCATGGACCGCTCCTTCAACTATGCGGTGGAGTTCAAGAAGCTCGACCTCAAGGCGCTGAAAAAAGATCTTTACGCGCTGATGAAGGATTCGCAGGAGTGGTGGCCGGCGGATTTCGGTCACTACGGTCCGCTTTTCATCCGCATGGCCTGGCACGCAGCGGGCACCTATCGCATCGGCGATGGTCGCGGCGGCGCCGGCACCGGTCAGCAACGCTTTGCACCCACCAACAGTTGGCCGGACAACGCCAATCTGGACAAGGCGCGGCGGCTTCTGTGGCCGATCAAGCAGAAATACGGCAACAAGATCTCCTGGGCCGACCTGATCATTCTGGCCGGCAATTGCGCGCTTGAGTCGATGGGCTTCAAGACCTTCGGTTTCGGCGGCGGCCGCGTGGACGCCTGGGAGCCGGATGAATCCGTCTATTGGGGGTCGGAAACCATCTGGCTCGAGGACAAGCGCTACTCCGGCGACCGCGAGTTGGAGAATCCGCTCGCGGCGGTCCAGATGGGCCTGATCTACGTGAACCCCGAAGGTCCGAACGGCAAGCCCGACCCGATCGCGGCGGCCCGCGACATTCGCGAAACCTTCCGCCGCATGGCGATGAACGACGTGGAGACCGTCGCCCTCATCGCCGGCGGCCATACCTTCGGCAAGACCCACGGCGCCGGTCCCGCGACCCATGTCGGTCCCGAGCCAGAGGCCGCGCCCATCGAAGCGCAGGGTCTCGGCTGGATCAGCAGCTTCCGTTCCGGCAAAGGTCCGGACACCATCACCGGCGGCCCGGAGGTCATCTGGTCCTCGTCGCCGACCCAGTGGAGCAACAACTTCCTCTGGAACCTGTTCGGCTATGAATGGGAGCTGACCAAGAGCCCGGCGGGCGCCTGGCAATGGGTGGCCAAGAACGCCCCCGAGATCATCCCGGATCCTTATGATCCGAACAAGAAGCATCGGCCGACCATGCTGACGACGGATCTGTCGCTCCGCTACGACCCGGCCTACGAAAAGATCTCGCGGCGCTTCCTTGAGCATCCGGACGAGTTTGCGGATCAATTCGCGCGCGCCTGGTTCAAACTCACCCACCGCGACATGGGCCCCCGCGTTCGCTACCTGGGACCCGAGGTGCCGGCCGAGGAATTGATCTGGCAAGACCCGATCCCGGCGGTCAACCATCCGTTGATCGATGCCCGCGACATCGCCGCGCTCAAGGCCAAAATTCTGGCTTCGGGCCTGACGATCCCCGAGCTGGTCTATACCGCCTGGTCGGCGGCCTCCACCTTCCGCGGCTCGGATAAGCGCGGCGGCGCCAACGGCGCCCGCATTCGGCTTGCGCCGCAAAAGGATTGGCAGGTGAACCAGCCGGCGGAGCTGGCCAAGGTTCTGAAAACCTTCGAAGGCCTCAAGCGCGAATTCGACGCCGCGCAGAGTGGCGGCAAAAAGGTGTCGCTCGCCGATCTCATCGTGCTCGGCGGCGCTGCTGCCGTCGAACAGGCGGCGAAGAAGGCCGGGTACAACGTCGAAGTGCCCTTCATCCCCGGCCGCATGGATGCCTCGCAGGAGCAGACCGATGTCGAATCCTTCGCGGTGCTCGAACCGGTCGCAGACGGGTTCCGCAATTACCTCAAAACCAAGGTCCCCGTTCCGGCCGAGGAGCTTCTGGTGGACAAAGCCCAGTTGCTCACGCTCACCGCGCCGGAAATGACGGTGCTGGTGGCCGGCATGCGGATGCTGAATGCCAATTACGGCAAGTCCCAGCACGGCGTGTTCACGGAGCGTCCCGAAACGTTGAGCAACGACTTCTTCGTCAACCTACTCGACATGCGTACCGAGTGGAAACCGGCGTCGGGAGATCAGAACGTGTTCGAGGGGCGCGACCGCAAGACCGGCAAGTTGAAGTGGACCGCAACCCGCGTCGATCTGATCTTCGGCTCGAACTCCCAGCTCCGGGCCATTGCCGAGCTCTACGCCCAGGACGACTGCAAGGAGAAGTTCGTGCGCGATTTCATTGCCGCGTGGAACAAGGTGATGAACGCGGACCGCTTCGACCTTCCGCGCGCCTAAGCCGGACGGAGGTTGGAGGGCCGGCGGCATGCCCTCCGATGTGAAAAAAGAGGCCGGGAGCAATCCCGGCCTCGTCTCTTGCGCCGTCTGAAAATGCGGCCCGAACAATGCCGCAACTTTGGCCCCCGACCGCCGCCGGGCCTCAGGCTCACGGGCCGTCGGCGGTGCGCGCGAGCGCCTCGCGCGCATCCCACGGTTTCCACCACAGCTTCAAACCGAGATCGCGGGCAATAAGACCCGCCGCAATGTAGCCGGCACCGCCGGAGATGGCGCCGCCCGGGTGCGCGGCCGAGCCCGCCATGTACAGCCGCTCGATCGGCGAGCGGTAGCCGAAATGGTTGTACATCACCTGCTCGGCCGAGAAGGCGCCCATAAAAATGTCGCCGCCGCGCATCTCGGGGAATTCCGCCACATACTCACGGCCGGTGTAAACGTACTGACCGATGATGTTCTTGCGTGTCATGTTCGGCGCATAGCGCGCCCACACCTCGATCATTTTCTCGGCGAACTCGCGCTTGAAATCTTCGTAACTCTGCCCGCCGATGTCCGGATCGAGCGGCATCACATGCCAGGCATAGGTCGTGTGCTTGCCCGGCGGCGCCTGCGTGGGATCGAGCACGGAGAGCGGCCCCGAGCCGAACTGCACGATCTTCGGCACTTTGCCGGCCGCCACGTCCATGTGCGCCGACAACAGATCCTCCATGGTCTCCGCGCCCAAACTCCATTTCAGTGTGCGGAAGATGTTGGGGTCGAATTTTTCCGCGTAAAAGCGCACCGGTTCGTGCAGCGCCAGATGCAACCCGAAGATCGACCAGCTCGTGTATTGGAATTTGTCGAGCCTTTGCAGGAACGCGGCCGGTAGCTGTGTCCGGCCCACGAGGTCTTCGAACGTCTGGTGTACGTCGAGAGTGCTCGCCACAAACTGCCGCGCCCGCAGCGTGCGGCCGTCCGCAAGCGTAATCCCGGTGGCGCGGCCGCCTTCCAGCAGGATGCGTTCGATCCTCACCTGCGGCGCAAATGTTCCGCCGGCCCGGATGAAGGTCTCCATCAGCCCGCGCGCAAGATTGAACGAGCCGCCCTGGCAAAGCTGATAGCCGCTGTCCAGATCGAACGCCCGGATCACCGAGCCCATGGGGCTCGTCTTCGACAGCGTGTCAACGAGCCAGGTGCCGAACAGCGAAACCTTGAACAGGAACAAGAGCTGCACGTGCTCGTTCTCGAACAATTCGCGCACCACGTCGAACGGCTGTCGTTTGGTGACGGCCAGAAAATCCCGTCCGAGCGCGCTCTTCGACAACAGCGCTTCGCGCTCCTCCTGCGGCAGCGGCTCGGAATAGCGTTCGGGCAGAAAGATGCGCCGCGTGATTTCCTCTGCCTTGCGGTTCCATTCGCGGAAGGTGGCGGCGTCCTTCTTCGAGAAGCGCGCCACATTCGCCAATGTCTCCTCGAGATCGCGGCCGAACACCAGCGCCGAGCCGTCGAGATGCGGTTGGCCGAATTCATAGCGCGGCGTGATGTAGGTCACCCGATCCGCAAGCGCGAGGTCCTTGAACCACGGCGTCTCGCTGATGTGAAAATGATTGATCGAATGCAGATTGTGATAGAAGCCCGGCGCCGTCACCTCCTCGGTCGACAAGCCGCCGCCGTAGCGAAGCCGGCGGTCCACCAAAAGAATGTCGAGCCCGCATTTGGCGAGATAGCAGCCGAGCACGAGCCCGTGGTGGCCGGCGCCGATGATGATCCCGTCGTAGTTGCGTTCCAGCGCCGCCGGCATGTCGGCCTCATCAGCAGGTTATTCCCATCGCCACACCAGCCAAATGGCGGCGAGCAGCGCCAGCGCGGCGAGTCCGATCGCGGCCTTGATCCGTTGCGTGCGCGCCACCGTTGCCACGATCTGCGGGTCGTTCGCCATGCGCTCGGCCTGCACCTCGTCGTGATACAGCGGATCGCCCATCGCATTCCTATTCGGCCGCATCCCGCTTGGCGTTGTTGTTCTCCGCCGGCAGCGTGCTCGGGTGCGGCATGGCGATGATGTTGTAGCCGCAGTCGACGAAATGAATTTCCCCGGTCACGCCGGTCGACAGATCGGAGAGGAGATACACACCCGCCCCGCCGAGCTCATCGAGCGTCACGCCGCGCCCGAGCGCCGAGTGCCGTTGCTGGAACGCGAACATCACCCGCGCATCGGCAATGCCGGCGCCGGCGAGCGTGCGGATCGGCCCGGCGGAGATGGCATTGACGCGGATTTTTTTCGGGCCGAAATCGACCGCGAGATAGCGTACCGAGGCCTCCAACGCGGCCTTGGCCAGCCCCATGGCATTGTAGTTCGGCATCGCGCGCAGGCCCCCGTTGTAAGTGAGCGTCACCATGGCGCCGCCGTTCGGCATCAGCTCGGCCGCGCGCTTTGCCGCCTCGGTGAAGGAGAAGCAGGAGATCACCATGGTGCGCACGAAATTCTCGCGCGTGGTGTTGACGTAAGGTCCTTTGAGCTGGCTCTTGTCGGAGAAGCCGATGGCGTGCACCAGAAAATCCACGCTGCCCCACTGCCGGGCGAGCTCTGCGAACACCGCATCGACAGAGGCGAGGTCCTCCACGTCGCACGGCAGCACGATCTTTGAGCCGACCGACTCGGCGAGCGGCTTGACGCGCCGGCCCAGCGCCTCGCCCTGGTAGGTGAACGCAAGCGTGGCGCCGTGCGCAGCGAGCGCCCGTGCGATTCCCCAGGCGATCGAGTGGTCGTTGGCCACCCCCATGATCAGCCCGCGTTTTCCGTCCATCAGTCCCGGCATTTCTGCGTTCCCTTGTCATTCCGCCCGCGCCAGCGGGTGCCGGAATCCATAACCCCGGGGGCGCGACAGAGTCGAGATGCCGCCGTCGGGAATCGGGTCCGTGTTTGGTCCTGGCGTGGATCGTCCGCCTGATCAAGCGTCCAAATGTTTGAAAACGATGGACGCGTTCGTGCCGCCGAAGCCGAACGAATTCGACAGCACGCAGCCGAGCTTCACGTTGTCGCGCCGTTCCCGCACGATCGGTATGTCGGCGAAGGCAGGATCGAGATTTTCGATATTGGCGCTCTCGCAGATGAAGCCGTTGTTCATCATCAACAGCGAATAGATCGCCTCATGCACGCCGGCCGCCCCCAGCGAGTGGCCGGTCAGCGACTTGGTGGCCGAGATCGCCGGACACCTGTCGCCGAACACCTCGCGGATCGCCTCGATCTCCTTGATGTCGCCGATCGGCGTCGAGGTCGCGTGCGGATTTATGTAGTCCACCGGCGGCTTAACGCCGGCCAGCGCCATGCGCATGCAGCGCACCGCGCCTTCACCTGAGGGTTGGACCATGTCGTGGCCGTCCGAGGTGGCGCCGTAGCCCGCGACCTCCGCGTAGATTTTTGCGCCGCGCGCCTTGGCATGTTCGAGCTCCTCGAGCACCAGCACGCCGGCGCCGCCTGCGATCACAAAGCCGTCACGGTCCCTGTCGTAAGGCCGCGAGGCTTTCTCCGGCGTCTGGTTGAAGCCCGACGACATCGCGCCCATGGCGTCGAACAGCACCGAGAGCGACCAGTCGAGCTCTTCGCAGCCGCCGGCAAAGATGATGTCCTGCTTGCCGTATTGAATGGTTTCCATTGCATTGCCGATGCAATGGTTCGATGTGGCGCAGGCCGACGAGATCGAATAGTTCACGCCCTTGATCTTGAACCAGGTGGCGAGCGTCGCCGACGCCGTCGACGACATTGCTTTCGGCACCGCGAACGGCCCGACCCGCTTCGGCCCCTTGGAGCGCGCGGTGTCGGCGGCTTCGATGATGGCGCGGCAGGAGGGGCCGCCGGAGCCCATGATGATTCCGGTGCGCTCGTTGGACACCTCGTGCGGCTCGAGCCCTGCGTCGCGGATCGCCTGCTCCATGGCCACGTGGTTCCAGGCCGCACCGCCGCCGAGGAAACGCATGGCACGGCGATCCACGGCGTCTTCGGGGTTGAGCGTCGGCGCGCCGTGCACCTGACAGCGGAAGCCGAGCTCGGCGTATTGCGGCGCCCGCACGACGCCGGATTTTGCCTCGCGCAGGCTGGCCAGAACTTCCTGGGTATTGTTGCCGACGGACGAGACGATCCCCATCCCCGTCACGACAACCCGTCTCATGCATGCCTCATCCGCATATCGCCCCGGCCCCGGGCAGGATTGATAGGCCACAATTCACCCCGTCGGCGCAAGACGACCAAGCTGGCCGTGACGGCCGGCGGATGGACCGGCGGAATGCGTCGTTCATGCCTCGCTCGGCTGCAGCGCCTGGGTGTCGCGGAACAGCCCGACTTTCAGGTCAAACGCGCGGTAGATCACCGAATTGTCGGCCTGCAGCCAGCCGTCCGCAATTCCCAGCACGAGCTTGGATCGCATAACGCGCTTGATGTCGATGCCATAGATCACCCGTTTGACGGACGGGAGCACCTGGCCGGTGAACTTGACTTCGCCGAGTCCGAGCGCGCGGCCCTTGCCGGGCGACCCCAGCCAGCCGAGAAAGAAGCCGAGCAGTTGCCAAAGCGCATCAAGCCCAAGGCAGCCGGGCATCACCGGATCGCCCTTGAAGTGGCAGGGGAAGAACCAGTGATCTGGCTTCAGGTCGAGCACCGCCCGCACCAGCCCCTTGCCGTATTCTCCTCCTTTCTCGGCGATCTCCGAGATCCGGTCGAACATCAGCATCGGCGGTAGCGGCAGTTGCGGGCCGTCGGCGAACAGCTCGCCGCGGCCGCAGGCGAGGAGATCTTCGAATTCAAATGTGCTGCGGCGTTCCTGCATGCTGGCTCTGATCCTTTGGCTGGTTTGGTGCCGCTTTCGCGCTCTGCATTACCATATACGCGATTTTGCCCGCAAAAACAGGGGCCAGCAGTGTTTCACCCCGATTGCACAGGCAGGCGGCTGACACCGGACGCGCATTGGGGCGCTGTTGCGAAAGAGTTGCATGTCGCGCAGAAGGTCGGATATGATTGCAATTGCAACAATCTAGACCGATTCCAAGGTAAAAGTCTGGGCGGCTGATGACCCCTTCGCGTACCGTCGTCGTATCGAGCGCCCTCGAGCAGAGCCGGCCCGCTTCGCAGCCGCCGACCCTGAACGGCTGTCCTTGGCACGACGTCCGGGAGATGCTGCGGGCGGTGGGCCTGCGCCCGACGCGGCAGCGCATGGCTCTCGGCTGGCTGTTGTTCTCCAAGGGGGGCCGGCATCTGACCGCGGAAATGCTGTTTGAGGAGGCCAACAAGGCCAAGGTGCCGGTGTCGCTCGCGACCATCTACAATACGCTGCACCAGTTCACCGAGGTTGGATTGCTCCGTCAGGTCGCCGTTGACGGCTCCAAGACCTATTTCGACACCAACACCACCGATCACCACCATTTCTTCATCGAAGGCGAGCACGCGCTCGTGGACATCCCGGCGGCGGAAACGGTTGTCGACAAGCTTCCGAGCCCGCCCGAGGGCTACGAGATCGCCCGCATCGACGTGGTGGTGCGGCTGCGCCGCAAGGGCAAATAACCTCCGCTGGAGCACAATTTGATGGACCGCGCAAAGCGTGCGGTGTGCCGGATTTCGTGCCTAGGGCAAATGGTCGCGGCAAGCCCGGATTCGCTCTGACCGGATTCGCTATAAGCGGAGCCGAACGCAACCCGCAATCGACTCATGTCGGCATCCGTTCCCGGTCTCACTGTTCGTCGCATCGCCGCCGATATCCTCGACGGCGTTCTGCAACGCAAGCGCCCCCTCGACGAACAGTTGGAAGATCAAGCCGCGCTGCGTGCCTTGTCCGAGCGCGACCGCGCCTTGACACGACGTTTGGCCGCCACCGTGCTACGCCGGCTCGGCACCCTGCGTCATGTGCTGGCGCAGCTTCTGGAGCGCGGGTTGCCGGCGAAAGTGCCGCGGCTGGAAAGCGCGCTCTTGCTGGGAGCTGCCCAGATTCTGTTTTTCGATGTCGCTGATCACGCCGCCGTGGATCTTTCGGTGCGACTCGTGCGCGCCGACCGCCGCGCCGCCCCCTATGCCGGCCTCGTCAATGCGGTGCTGCGCCGCCTTGCGCGCGAACGCCACACCCTCATCGCCGGCATTGATCTCCTTGCGCTCGACACCCCCGAATGGCTGATGCGGCGCTGGACCGCGACCTACGGCGAAGCGACCGCGCGCGCCATCGCCGCGGCCCATGCCACCGAACCCCCGCTCGATCTCACTGTAAAAGGCAATCCCGCGGAAACGGCGGCTTTGCTCGGCGGCCAAGTCCTGCCCACGGGCTCGGTCCGCCTCGTGCCGCGCGGCCCCGTGACGCGGATGCCGGGCTATGCCGAAGGTGAATGGTGGGTGCAGGATGCCGCGGCTGCCCTGCCCGCCAAGCTCCTCGGCGACATGCGCGGATTGCGCGTCGCCGATCTGTGCGCGGCCCCGGGCGGCAAAACCGCGCAGCTTGCCCATGCCGGCGCACACGTGGTGGCCGTGGATCAGTCGCCGCCACGCCTTGCCCGCCTGCGCGAAAATCTAGCGCGGCTGAAGCTGCATGCGGAAACCGTCGCCGCCGACGCAACCACTTGGCAGGACGGTCCCTTCGACGGCGTCCTGCTGGATGCACCTTGCTCGGCCACCGGAACCATCCGGCGGCATCCTGACATACCGTGGCTGAAATCGGAGTCCGACCTGCCACCCCTGACCGCCTTGCAGCGGGCGCTGTTCGCGCAAGCCGTCCGCCTGCTCAAGCCCGGAGGCCTGCTCGTCTACAGCACCTGTTCGCTCGAACCGGAAGAAGGCGAGCACATCGTCGCCGCGGAACTTGCGCGCAATCCCGATTTGCGGCGCAAAGCTATCGCGCCGGCCGAAATCGGCGGGCTTGCCGAACTCATCAACCGCGATGGCGACCTGCGCACGCTGCCCTGCCACCTTGCTGATTCGGCGGACCCGCGGCTGCGGGGGCTCGATGGTTTCTTCGCCGCCCGTATCGAAAAGGGGTGACTTTGCCGAGGGTTCGCCGGTTCGGTGGACGTTAACCTTCCCTTATCTATATCTGCCCCGGGGCCTGCGGCGGAGGCCCCTTGAGAGAGGCAGGCGCTTCCATGGTCGGGGTTTCGATCGCGGAGGGAACCAGGCTGTCGCTGCTTTTGGTGCGGCGCGGCCTGCGCAATGCGCTGTGCCGGCTTCGCAGCCACCCGCTCTTGCGCTGGAGCTTCATTCCCGGCCGGGCCGATCGTCTGGTCATCGCGCCGCAGGATTTGCGCACCGCCGACACTACGCGTGCGAGCGAAGTCTACGCCGGCCGTTTTGCCTTTGCCGGCAAGGTGGTGATCTGCGACGGCCGCTCGCCGTTCGAGATCATTCCGCCGTCAGATGAATGGGCAGTGGAGCTGTTGTCGTTCGGCTGGTTGCGTCATCTGCGCGCCGCCGAATCCGGCATCACCCGCGCCAACGCGCGCGCGCTGGTGGACGAATGGATCACCCTGCAGGGGGCGTGGCACCCCATCGCCTGGCGGCCAGATGTTTTGGCGCGGAGGTTGATCGCCTGGTTCAGCCACGCGCCGTTGATCCTGCACGACGCCGACGACCGCTTCTACCGCCGCTTCCTGCGCTCCATTTCGCGTCAGTTGCGTTACCTGCGCCGAACCATCAAGGACACGCGCGAGGGCCTGCCGCGACTCGAAGCGGTGATTGCGCTCGCCTATGGCGCGCTCTGCCTTGCCGGTCAGATGCGCCAGTTGCGCAACGCCATCCAACTCCTGTCCGCACAATTGGAGCGCCAGATCCTGCCCGACGGCGGCCACATCAGCCGCAACCCCGGCGTTCTGGTCGAGATCCTGCTCGACCTGTTGCCGCTGCGGCAAGCCTTTGCCGCCCGCAACGTGCCGCCGCCGGCCGCACTCAACAATGCCATCGACCGCATGATGCCGATGCTGCGCTTCTTCCGGCACGGGGACGGCAATTTCGCGCATTTCAACGGCATGGGTCCCACCGCGCCCGATCTCGTTGCCACCGTCCTGCGCTATGACGATGCGCGCGGCGCCGCACCGACCAATGCGCCGCACTCCGGCTACCAGCGGCTTGAGACGAAAAACCTGCTCGTGCTCATGGACACCGGCGCCCCTCCGCCGCTGGCGTTGAGCCACGAGGCGCACGCCGGGTGTCTATCCTTCGAGCTGTCCTCCCGCCAGCACCGCATCGTGGTCAACTGCGGCCTTCCCGCCATCAACCGGGAGACCTGGCGGCAGGTGACGCGCGCCACCGCCGCCCATTCAACGGCGGTGCTCGACGACACCTCATCCTGTCGTTTTCTCGAATCCAGCGCCTTCCGCAAGCTGATCGGCACCCCGATCATCGGCGGCCCCAGGAACGTGACGGTCAGTCGCGACGAGCAGCACGGTACCATCGTGCTGCGCGCCTCCCACGACGGCTATGCCGACCGTTTCCAGGTCGTGCACCAGCGCACGCTGATGCTCGCGCCGGACGGCAGCCGGCTCGACGGCGAGGACATCTTTCTGTCCGCCGCCGAAGGGCGCCGAGCGGACGACACCCGCGACGATTTTGCCGTGCGCTTCCACCTGCACCCCACGGTCAAGGCGAACCGGTTGGCGGACGGCCGCGGCGCGATGCTGGTACTGCCCAACAAGGAGGTGTGGAACTTCGACGCCTACGACCACGCGGTCGAGATCGAGGACAGCGTCTATCTCGGCGGGCCGGACGGCCCGCGCCGCACTGTGCAGATCGTGATCTACGGCCATACGCGGGCCGCCGGCCGCGTGCATTGGAGCTTCACCCATGTTACTGCGGGTGCACCCGATGCGCGCCGCGCGCGCGGAGACGAACCCGAGTTGCCGTTGATCGCATCATGACCGACCTCTGCCGCGTAACCCGCGCTTTGCTTTCGGTATCCGACAAGACTGGGCTGGCGGAGTTTGCCCGCGCGCTTGCGGGCTACGGCATCGAGCTCGTGTCCACCGGCGGCACCGCCGGCGCGCTGAAAGCTGCGGGCCTCACCGTGGTCGATGTCTCCGAGCTCACCGGATTTCCCGAAATGATGGACGGGCGCCTGAAAACCCTGCACCCGAAGGTGCACGGCGGCCTGCTTGCCATGCGCGACAATGCCGAGCACGCCGCTGCCATGCGCGCGCACGGCATCCGGCCGATCGATCTTTTGGTGGTGAACCTGTATCCGTTCGAAGCCACCATCGCGCGCGGCGCGGCGTTCGAGGCCTGCATCGAGAACATCGACATCGGCGGCCCGGCCATGATCCGCGCCGCGGCCAAGAACCACGCCGACGTCGCGGTTCTCGTCGATCCGGGCGACTACGCCGCGCTGCTCGACGAATTGAAGAAGCACGGAGGCGCCACCACCCTTGCGTTCCGCAAATCGCTCGCCGCCAAGGCTTTTGGCCGCACCGCCGCCTATGACGCCGCGATCTCCAACTGGTTCGCGCAGACGCTTTCCGAACCTGCGCCCGCCTACCGCACCTTCGGCGGGGTGCGCGTCGAAGTGCTGCGCTACGGCGAGAACCCGCACCAGAGCGCGGCTTTCTACCGCACGCCCGAGGTGCGCTTCGGTGTCGCCACCGCCCGCCAGGTGCAGGGCAAGCAGCTCTCCTACAACAACATCAACGACACCGACGCGGCCTACGAGTGCGTCGCCGAATTCGATCCCGAGCGCACCGCCGCCTGCGCCATCATCAAGCACGCCAACCCCTGCGGCGTGGCCGAGGGGGAAAATCTGCTGGAGGCTTACACCAAGGCGCTGGCCTGCGACCCGGTGTCTGCCTTCGGCGGGATTGTCGCGGTCAATCGCCCGCTCGATGCCGAGGCGGCAAGAAAAATCACGGAAATTTTCACCGAGGTGATCATCGCCCCCGACGCAAGCGAAGAGGCGATCCGCATCGTCGGCGCAAAGAAGAACCTGCGGCTGTTGCTCGCCGGCGGCCTGCCCGACCCGCGCGCAGGCGGCCTGATGGTGAAATCGGTGGCCGGCGGCCTTTTGGTGCAAAGCCGTGATGCCGCCGTGGTCGATGAGATGCAGCTCAAGACGGTGACAAAGCGCGCGCCGACCGAAAAGGAGCTGGCCGACCTGCGCTTTGCCTTCCGCGTGGCCAAGCACGTGAAATCGAACGCCATCGTCTATGCCAAGGATCGCGCCACCGTCGGCATCGGCGCGGGGCAGATGAGCCGCGTCGATGCCGCGCGCATCGCCGCGCGCAAGGCCGAGGACGCGGCGAAGCAAGCCGGCCTTCCCGTGCCGCTCACCCACGGCTCGGTCGTCGCC
>DATLYX010000024.1:0-13982 GCA_035574295.1 Xanthobacteraceae bacterium | reverse complement strand
CGAAGCGACGCACGCGCCGGGAGAGGGCACGGCCGCCCCCTCTCCCGCTTTCCATGAGCAGTGATCCGCGCGCACGCCCCCTCTCCCGCCTCGCTCACTTCGTTCGCTCGGCACCCTCTCCCCGCTTCGCGGGGAGAGGGGGGAACCGGCATCATAACGGACCGTCGTAATAACGGACCGTCGTAATAACGGACCGTCGTAATAATGTGCCGTCGTAATAATGGGTCGGCGTCATAACGGGCCGGCGTCATAACATAATAATCCGGCGTCTTGAATCCGGCGTCTTGGGCTCACGCCGCCCCGACCAGTTGCACGAAAATGTCCCGCACGCGGCGTTGGGTGTCGGCGAGATGGGCGTCGAGGGTGGCAAAATCCGGCAGGTCGGCCGCGCGCGCCAGCAGCGCCAACAGCCCATGATCCGCGGTTTTCGGATCGAACGGCTCGAACAGGCACAGCCGCAAGAGCTGGGTCAAGTCGTGGTAGAGGCGCACGGCCGGACGCAACACCTCGGCCGCTTCCGGCGTCAGCACATTGAGCTGCGCCGCCTTCTCCAGCACGCGCCCGGTGTTGGTATCGAGCAGCTCGGGATGGCGCGCGGCATGGACGAGCTGCAGGTATTGGGCGATGAATTCGAGATCGATCAGCCCGCCGGCGGCGTATTTGAGATCCCAGCGGATCTTGTCGCCCTTTTCCCGCGCGATGGCCTCGCGCATCTCGCGCACATCGAGGGCGACCGCAGCCGGGTCGCGCGGCCGGCACAGCACCTTGCGCACCACCTTCTCGACGCGGGCGGCAAAGCCGGGCGCGGCGGACACCACGCGTGCGCGCGTCAACGCCAGATGCTCCCAGGTCCAGGCCTCGTTTTCCTGATAGCTCTCGAACGCCTCAAGACTGGTGGCCACCGGCCCGGAGCGGCCGGAGGGGCGCAGCCGCATGTCCACCTGATACAGCGCGCCGTAGGTGGTCGGCGAAGTGAGCGCACTGATGAGGCGCTGCGTGAAGCGGGCGAAATACTGGCTGCCGTACAGCGGCCGCGCGCCGTCGGATTCCGGGTGCGCGCCGTCGAAATCGTAAACGATGATCAGGTCGAGATCGGAGGCGGCGGTCATCTCGCGGCCGCCGAGTTTGCCCATGGCGAGCAGCGCAATCTGCTGACCGCGCAGGCGACCGTGGCGGGCGACGAACTCCTGCTCAACGCGGCGATGCACGGCGCGGATGGTGACGTCGGCCAGCCGTGCAAAAGCTTCGCCGGCTTGGGCGGCGGAAATGGTGCCGGACAGGATGCGCGTACCAATCAAGAACATTTGCTCGTGGCCGAACATGCGCACGGCGTCGAGGTAGTCCTCGTAGCTGCGCGCCTCGGCCAGCGCGCGGTCAAGCTGATCGGAAAGCCTCGCCTCGTCGGGCAAGGCGCCGAAGAAGGCGGGATCGAGCAACGTATCGATCGCCTGCGGATGGCGCGCCAGAACGTCGGCCAGACGCGGGGCAATGGCGAGCGTGGACACCACCAGCGCCACCAGATCCGGATTCTGCCGCAGCAGCGAAAACAGCCGCGCGCCGCCGCGCAATCCGGAGAGAAAACGATCGAAGGCCGCGAGCGCGGCGTCGGGGCGCTCCTGCCGTGCCAGCCGACCGAGCAGCACCGGCAGCAACTCGGCGAACTGTTCGCGCGCAAACGCCCCTTTGAGCGCGCGATAGCTGCCGGACAGCCAGCCGCGCACCATGGCGGAGGTTTCGAGCGGCTTCTGGAAACCGTGCGCGCTCAGCCAATCGAGCGTGGCGCGATCGTCACCGTCCTTGGGAAAGCGCAGCGGCTCGGCGTCGCGCCTGGGCGCTTCGGCGAACAGTTGCGCGTAATGATGCTGCACCTTGCGCAGGTGAGCGAGCAGCGTCGCGGCGAAATCGTCGCGGTCGGCAAAGCCGGCGAAGCGGGCGAACTGCGCGAACGCGGCGGGTTCGGTCGGCAGGGTGTGGGTCTGCTCGTCGGCGACCATCTGCAGACGATGCTCGACCGTGCGCAGGAACCGATACGCCGCGCCGAGTTCGTCGCGGGCGGCGGCGCCGATCCAACCGGCGGCGGTCAGCGCGTCGAGCGTGGCCAGCGTCTGGCGCAGGCGCAGCTCCGGATTGCGGCCGCCGGCGATGAGCTGCTGGGTCTGCACGAAAAATTCGATCTCGCGGATGCCGCCGCGGCCGATCTTGATGTTGTGGCCTTCGACCGCAATCTCGTCATGGCCGCGGTAGGCGTGGATCTGCTGCTTCATCGCCTCGATGTCGGCCACCGCCGCATAGTCGAGATATTTGCGCCAGACAAAGGGCGCGATCTCGCGCAGGAAGTTCTCACCCGCGGCCCTATCGCCGGCGCAGACGCGCGCTTTGATCAGCGCCGCGCGCTCCCAGTTCTGGCCGACGCTGCCGTAGTAATCGACGGCGGCGGCAAGCGACACCGCGATCTGGGTGGAGGCCGGATCGGGCCTGAGCCGCAGATCGACGCGGAACACATAACCGTCGGCGGTGCGCTCCTGCATCAGCTTCACCAGCGCGCGCGTGAGACGGATGTAGAAAGCCGCGGCGTCGTCCTTGTCCACGAGCGCGGGCGCATCAGGATCGAACAGAACGATGAGATCGATGTCGCTCGAATAATTCAGTTCGTGGGCGCCCATCTTGCCCATGGCGAGCACCACGAAACCGCTGCCCGCCTCCGGCGCCTCCGGATCGGCCGGCTTGAGCTTGCCGCGCCGCACGGCGTCGCGCAGCAGGAAGCGGACGGCCGCGGCAATCGCGCCGTCGGCGAGCGCGGTGAGCGCCTCGGCGGTGCGCATCACCGGCCAGACGCCGCCGAGATCGGCGAGTGCGATCAGAAGCGCGGCTTCCGCCTTCATGCGACGCAACAGACGCATGGCTTGGGTCTCGTCGTCCGCGGCGGCGACAGCGCGCCCGGTCTTTTCGATCAGGGCGTCAAGGTGCGCGGCGGGATCGGACTGCAGAAGCGCAAGCAGACGCGCCGGCCGCTCGGTGGCAAGGCTCCACAGGTAGGGAGACGATTCGGCCACGCCGGCCATGAGCGCGGCAAGCCTGGGCGTGTCCTCGATCAACCGGCCGAGCGCCTTGCCGGCGGCGTTGCGCGAAAGGCCGGCAAGCCATTCGGCGACGCGCGCCCGCGCCGTCTTGGGCGAAGCCAGGCGCGGCGCGGCATCAATGGCGGAAGCAAGGGTTTGCGCACTGGCGCGCGCGGGTTTCGCCGCCGCCCGCTTTGCTGGCTTGCTCATGAGACCGGGATTATCGTGCGGCGGCCCCGGAAAGTGAAGCAACCCGCCGCAACAATCCCCGCGTCCGCAGGAACGCACGCTTGCATTTTGCCAGCGCCCTGTGCCAGTGCCCCCGTGAGCCGCGTCAATGCACGGCGAGCGGGATGGGCGGGCCGTTGCGCGGCAGCGCCAGCACCGCCTTGAGCCCGGGCCGGTTGTCTTCGAACTTGAGCTCGCCGCCGTGCAGCCGCGCCACCGCTTGGGCCAGGCTGAGCCCGAGGCCCGATCCGGGCTGCGTGCGGCTTTGCTCCAGACGCACGAAGCGCTCCACCACGCGGCCGCGGTCGGCCGCGGGGATTCCCGGCCCGCTGTCGGCGACGCTCAGCAAAATGCGGTCGCCCTCGCTTTGGGCGCGGATCACGATTTCGGCGCCGTTGGCCTGCGGTGTGCCGCCGTACTTGATGGCGTTGTCGACGAGATTGGCGAGTGCCTGGGTGATGAGCTCGCGATTGCCTTTGACCGGAGCGGGCGCGGCGGCGTCCACTTTCAGCGCGATGCCCTTGTCGTCGGCGAGCGGGTCGTACAGCTCGCCCACCCCGCGCGCGATGTCGGCGGCGTCGAACTCCGCCATCGGGGTGGCGGCCTGCCCCGACTCGGCGCGGGCGATCATCAGCAGCGCGTTGAAGGTGCGGATCAGATTGTCGGACTCCTCGATGGTGGAATGCAGCGCGGCGCGATAGTCCGCCTCGCTCTTGGCGGTGCGCAGCGCCTCCTCGCAGCGGTTGCGCAGGCGCGTGAGCGGCGTTTTCAGATCGTGGGCGATGTTGTCGGACACCTCCTTGAAGCCCTTGAGCAGCATCTCGATGCGCTCGAGCATGGCGTTCAAATTCACCGCCAGCCGGTCGAGCTCGTCGTCGGAGCCGGTGACCGACAGCCGGCCCGACAGGTTGCCGGCCATGATGCCGCGCGTGGTCTCGGTCATGGCGTCGACGCGGCGCAGCACGCGGCGCGCCACGAAGAAGCCGCCGGCGAGCCCGAGCACGATCACCAGCGCGATCGACCAGCGGCCGGTGTCGACGATGATGCGGTACAACCGCTCGCGCTCCTCAAGATCGCGGCCGACCAACAGGCGAAATCCATTGGGCAACTCATATACGCGCACGAGCGCGCGTTGCACGGCGCGGTCGAAGTCGTCGAGCCGACGATACTCGGTCTCGGTCCAACCGACGTTGTCGAGCACGCCAGGACTCAGGCTGCTGACGTTGCCGGCGATCGCCTGCCCGGTCGGGAGGGTGACAAGATAGAGATGCGATCCCGGCCGGCGACCGCGGTTCTCCACGATGTCCAGCAGCCGGCGCAGGCCGCCGCGATGATAGATAATGTTGAGCACGTTCAACTCGGCTTCGACCGTGCGCATGATGTCTTCGGTCGCCAGCCGGCGGGTGTTCCAGGCGAAGTAGCCGATCAGCGAGGCGGCAAACACCGCGAAGACGGTGAGGTAGACCAGCGTCAGCTTGAATGCGGTGGTGCGGAAAAGTTTACCGAGTGCCGTCACGGATCACGTATCCCGCGCCGCGGATCGTATGCAACAGCGGCGGCGAGAACTCCTTGTCGATCTTGGCGCGCAGCCGGGAAATGTGCACGTCGATGACGTTGGTCTGCGGATCGAAATGATAATCCCAGACATTCTCCAGCAACATGGTGCGGGTCACCACCTGCCCGGCGTGTTTCATCAGATATTCGAGCAGACGAAATTCGCGCGGCTGCAGGTCGATTTTCTTGCCGGCGCGCTTGACCTCGTGCGACAGCCGGTCGAGCTGCAGATCGCCGACGCGATAGACGGTCTCCTCGCCGCGGCCGATGCTGCGGCGCGACAGCACCTCGGCGCGCGCCAAGAGCTCGGAAAACGAATAGGGCTTGGGCAGATAGTCGTCGCCGCCGGCACGCAGGCCCTGCACGCGATGGTCCACATCGCCGAGCGCGGAGAGAATGAGGGCGGGCGTCTCCACGCCCTTGGCGCGCAATTCGCCGATCAACGACAGGCCGTCGCGCTTGGGCAGCATGCGGTCGATGATCAGCACGTCGTACTTGCCGTCGAGGGCCATGGCGAGGCCCTCCTCTCCGTCGGCGGCACGGTCGGCAATATGACCGACCTCGGCAAAGGCGCGCACGATGTAGTCAGCCGCGTCACGGTCGTCTTCGACGACGAGCAGGCGCATGGACAGCCCCACGCAGTTCAACGCATTCGAGCGTGCAATCTATATCGCAATCCGGCGGCGAGTCCGCCAGGGCGGCTTGCGAGGGGCGGCGGATCGCTCCGCCGCCCCCCCGGCAGATCTCTGGCCGGCGGGGACTCGGGGGCCGGACCGTGAGATCCGCGGATTTCGCGGGGAACGGGCCGCAAGGCCCGTTCCCCCAGGTCCGAACCGCCAGCGGGGGCGACGAATGCCGACGGAACGCACCAATTCTGCCCGCTCAGGCGCGGCGTAGCGGGATCGTGATCGTGCGCATCCCCTCCTGCGATTTGACCCGCACGGTCACGCTGTTCTTGCCGTCAGCGCGCGCGTTGCGCAGCGCGTCCCGCACCTCCTGCGGCGAGGAGACCGCCCTGCCGTCGACCTCGACGATGACATCGCCGGCCTTGAACCCGAGCTCGGCCGCGCGGCTGTTCGGCTCAACGGCGGCCACCACCACGCCGTCGGCGTTTTCGCCCGGTTGCAGCGACAGCCCAAGGCGCTGCCGGTCGCCGCGCTCGGCGCGCGGAGCGGGGCCGAATTCGCGGTCGCCGCGCTGACCGAAGCGGTCGCGGAACTGCTCAAAGCGGTCGCCAAACTCGCGGCGGAAGAATTCCCAGGCCCGGTCGCGGAACTCGTCACGGCGATCGCCGAATTGGCGCGGCCCGTCGAAATCGCGACGCTCGCCGCCCTGGTCCGGATCGGCGCCGGGGCGCTCGTCCTGGTCACGGAACCGGCGCCGCTCGCCGCGCCGATCGTCGTCGCGCCCGCGCGGCGGCCGCAGATCGCGCTCGGCCGGGGCCGCGCGCGCTTCCTGCACGTTCGGCAACTCGCCGAGCGTGAGCGACAGGTTCTTCTCGCTGCCCTTGCTCCACACCACGAGGTTGACCTTGGTGCCCGGCGACATGTTGCCGATGCGTTTGGCCAGATCGCGCGAATCCTTCACCGGCGTGCCGTTGACCGACAGAATCACGTCGCCGCGCTGGATGCCGGCGCGTTCGGCCGGGCTGTTGGGCTGCGGTTCGGCCACATAGGCGCCTTCGGTGCGTTTGAGGTTGAGTTCCTGGGCAAGCTCAGGCGTCAGCGGCCGCACCGAGACGCCGATCCAGCCGCGCAGCACCGAGCCCTTCTCCTTGAGTTGGGCGACCACCGTCTTCACGGTCTCGGCGGGAATCGCAAAGGCGATGCCGACCGAACCGCCCGACGGCGAAAAGATCGCGGTGTTGACGCCGATCACGCCGCCGTCCACGTCGAAGGTCGGGCCGCCGGAATTGCCCTTGTTCACCGGCGCGTCGATCTGGATGTAATCGTCGTAGGGACCGGAGCCGATGTCGCGGCCGCGTGCGGAGACGATGCCCGCGGTCACAGTGCCGCCAAGCCCGAAGGGATTGCCGACCGCGATCACCCAATCGCCGACGCGCGGCACGCGATCCGAGAAGCGGGCATAGGGGAACGGACCGCCGTCCACCTTGATGAGCGCAAGATCGGTGCGCTGATCGACGCCGATCACTTTTGCCGAATAGGTCTTGCCGTCGTCGGTCTTCACCTCGACGCTCGTGGCCTTGTCGACCACGTGGTAATTGGTCACGGCGTAGCCGTCGGCGGAGATGAAGAACCCGGAGCCCTGGCCGGTGATGGTGCGGCGCGGCGTCTGGGGCGCGCCGCGGCGGAAGAATTCGTCGAACTCAGGCGGGAACGGAGACTCAGCGTTCGCTTGCGGTCGCTCGGATTTGACGCGCACGGAAATCACCGCCGGTTTCACGCGCTCGACGATGTCGGCAAAGCCGACGGGGCGCGCGACGCTCTGCGACTGCGCCAGCACGTTCTGGCCGCGCGGCACAAGGCTCGGCGCCACCACGAGTGCACCGGCGGCCAAGGCGGCGATCGCCGTGCTGGTGAGCGCAAGACGACGCACCGTGATGCGGCGCGCGTTCGGGGTTTGGCTTTCGGTCATCAAGGAATTCTCCACGCAATGCTGGCCCCCTTCCGGAACGGAGCAGCGGGGGTATTCGCGGCAGAACATGGGAAGGCGCGCCTTACGTATGAATGGCCGGCGGGTTAAATTTCAGTAAGGCAGCAAGTTATTGATAATGATAATCTATTTTTTCACCGGCGGGGAGGCGCAGTCAGCCGGGAGCTGAGCCTGCCGGCAGCGGGAGGCGTTTTGCTTGCCGTAATCGTCCTTCCAGTGGCCCTGTTTCTTCAGCGCATCGGCCACTTCCCTCGGCATATAGGTCTCGTCGTGCTTGGCAAGCACCGAATCGGCGCGAAAGACGCCGTCGGGACCGAGCGCGCCCTCGGTCACAACGCCCTGCCCTTCGCGAAACAGATCTGGCAGCACGCCCTGGTAGCGAACCTCGATGGTGCGGTTGCCGTCGGTGACCTCGAAGCGCACCGCAAGATTGTCGCCGCGCACCACGCTGCCTGGCTTCACCAGCCCGCCGAGCCGGATGCGCGTGCCGGGCGCCACCTGCTTCTCCACCACGTCGGTCGGCGAATTGAAGAAGACGATGGAATCTTTGAGGGCACCGAGCACGAGCGCCACCGCCACCGCCACCACAGCGAGGCAGGCTCCGATCAATGCAAGACGGCGCTGCTTGCGGGTCATCATGGACCAAATGCTTTCATCACAGCAGTCCACTCGCTTTCCCCCACGCGCGAAGCGCATGATGGGGCGGGGCAAAGGGCACCGGGCGTTCGAGCGGGTCTGTAACGTTCACTAACGGCGGCTCCCGAAATTCATCCTTCCAAGCCCAGTCCCTTGATCAGCTCGTTCACGCGCTGCAGCTTCTCGGGATCGGAGGCGAGCGCCCGGCGCGCTTCGGCCGCGGCGGCGCGTGCCTTGTCGCGCTCGCCGAGCACCATGTAGGAGCGCAGCAGCCGCAGCCAACCCTCGACATCGGAGCCGTCGCGTTGCAGCCGTTCGGCAAGGCGCGCCACCATGCTCTGCACCATGGCCAACCGCTCTCCGGGGGGAAGCTCGGCGATCTCCTTTTCATTCGGTAACGACCCAGCCTCAACGCGCGCCAGCGCCGCACGCACGAAATCGATCCACGGGGCGTCGGGCGGCGCGTCCTGCAGCAGCCCGCGCCAGATGGCGGCGGCCTCCGCCGGCTTGCCGTCCTGCTCGGCGGCAAGTCCGATGAAAAAACGCGCCTTGGGTTCGCCGGCATTGAGCGCGAGCGCGCGCTCGAACGCGGCTCTGGCATCGGCCGTGACCACGCCCCCCGCCGCGGCCGCGAGCGCCTCGCCGAGATTGGCCTCGCGCTGCGCGCTCGGTCCCAGGAGGCGCAAGATATGGCGCCGCGCGTTGACGGCATCGGCAAAGCGGCCGAGCCGCAGATACACCGGCGCGATCACCTCCCAGCCGCGGGCGTCGTCCGGAGTTTCCGCAAGGCGCGCTTCGACGCGCGCGACGAGATCGAGGATGGAATCCTGCTCACTGGGCGGGCCGCGGCGGTCGGCGATCGATTGCCCGGGAATGTGCGGGGAGCCGAGCACCAGATACAGCGAGACGGCGCCGAGCGGCAACAGCACCAGCGCCGCGAGCGCAACGGCGCGCCGCCACCACGGCGACTCGCTGAAAGCCATCGACGGCCGGTCAGCGGCCGCAAGCAGGCGGCGGGAGACCTCGATGCGCGCGGCCCTGGCTTCTTCCTCGCCGATGCGACCGGCCGCGCGGTCGGCCTCGATCTCGTCGAGCTGGGCGCGGTAGATCGCCACGTCTCCGGCATCGGCAATCTCCGTGCGCCGGCTCAGCGGCCAGAGCACGGCGAAAACCGCCGCCGCGGTCATCAGGGCGAAAACCAACCACAACGTCATGGCCAAGGGTTTACCTCATGGCCCGAAGCGGCAAAATAGCCCCCGATCTCTTTTAGTTCGCGACGCCGAGACATGTCGGGAGGAGTACAAGACATCTCGGAAGGAATAAATGATTGAACGGAGTCCCTCCCCACCGCCGCTCGTCAGCACGAAAGCCGTATGTCACGCTTGGCGGTCCCGGACCAGCGGTGCACCGTTCGCGCTTCGCGCTCACGCTGCACCGCATCCGGGACACGCCAACTTCATCGGCGCATCCGGGACAAGCCGACATTATCGCACTGCATTTCACGCTGTGCCATGTGATGACTCAGGATCGACTCGTGTCCCGGGCGCAGCGGAGTCTGACGACCAACTCGTGTCCCGGGCGCAGCGCAGCCTGCAGACTCGTGTCCCGGGCGCAGCGCAGCGCGGAGCGCAGCGGAGCGGTGCGCTGCAGTCCCGGGACCGCCAAGGGCATCAATCCCTGAAACCGCATAAACCGCGGGCACCGCAAGACGTCGCCCTGCGTACGTCGCCTTTCATACGCCGCCTTTCGTACGTCGCCCTTCGTATGTCGCCCTTGGCGGTCCCGGACCAGCGGTGCACCGTTCGCGCTTCGCGCTCACGCTGCACCGCATCCGGGACACGCCAACTTCATCGGCGCATCCGGGACATCCCGACCTCATCGCATCACACGCGCCAACCCGGATTTACCAAGACACCGATTTCGCGCCGCCAAGGCGCGGAAATTACGCCTTGGCGGCCTTGCGCTCGGTGTCCTGGGCGGCGACCTCGGCCGCCTTGGCGAGCAGCGCGGCGTATTCCTTGCCGAACAACTGAGCGCAGAAGCGCACTGCGGCGTCGACCTGCGACTGCCGGAAACCGCGCTCGACGGGGCTTGCGCTGCGCAGCGCGTCGAGCAGCGCATGGGTACCGGTGTCGAGATATTGCTGCAGCTCCGAGAACGTGCGCAGCGTGACTTCGTTGACCGCAAGCTCGCCGGCGTAATGGCGGCAGGCGGTCACAAATGCAACCAGCGCCTCGGTTTCAACTACATCCTCGGCGTTGAGCACACCGCCGACCGTCACCCCCGCGGTCGGCCGCAACAGGCGGCGCACGCGGCCGGGGATGAGCTCGATCACGGCGGTCAGCGCCTCGGAAATCTGGGTGAGAATGGCGGCGTGCCGGCCGGCCCACGGCACGTCGGCGGACAAATCGATCTCGGTGCGGAAGCCGCGCATCGCGTCGTGCACATCCTTGAGCAGGGCCGACACAGCAACGCCGCGGCCGCTGCGCAGGTCGGCGGTCAGTTCCGCCACCAAGCGCTCGATCTCGGTGAGCACAATATCGGCGCACAGCGCATAGGGTGTCTCGGCGACGCGCGCCGCCGCGTCGCTTCCAGCCGCGGCAACCGCGAGGCGGATCAACTGCCAGGGCGCGGCAAGCCGGCTCATCACGAGAACGAGGCCATAGGGAAAGATTTCGGGATGCCGGGCGAGTGCGGCGTCAAGCACGGCCCTGGCACTGTCGAGCGTGGGACCGGCAAGCGTTTTGATGTGGCCAGGCAACTGCGCGGCCAGCGCCGCCAGGCGGTCGCGCGCGGAGAGCACCTCGCCGATGGTGCGCACATCGTCGAGCGCGTGCGGCGTGCCGATCTGCAGCACGAGGCGCCGGCGCGCGCGGTCGTCGCCTTTCACCTGCTGCAACACTTCCAGCATGCGCGGACCTGCGCGGTCCTGGAACTCGCGGGCAAGGCTGGCCGCGGTGGCGTCATCGCCGGCAATGAGCGCGTGCTCGACCAGGTCGATGTACGACTCGGCTTCGGTCTTCATGGCGAAGTTGCAGAGCCATTGCCAGACCGGAGTGAGCGCCTTGCGCGCCACGCGGGCGCGGTGTCGACGCTCCGGCGCATCGTCGACCAGGAACGGCTCCAGCGGCCGGTAGAAAAGGCGGGCAGGATTGCCGACGCGCGGCACACGCTGTCCGGTTTCGCGCAACGTGCGGCGCAACTCGTTGAGCACGAGCTCGGCGCCCGGTATATCGTCGCCGCGCAAGAGACCGCGTTCGAGTTCGGTCACCAGCAGCGCGAGCGCCTCCGGCTTGAGGGCGAGGAGATATTCCCGCAGCCGCTCGACGGGCAGGTTGTGGCCGAACATTGCGGCACCCGGCGTTGCGCAAACGCCTTGTGAATAATCGGAGCGCCTTAAAAACTCATAAAGGCTTACAGTGCGCAGGCTGTTACGTTCGCCCCGTTCACCCTGGCCCAATTGTCGCCATCAGCCGACCGGCTGCCAGGTGCCGTCGGGATTGCGGCAGGCGGTGCCGCGCGCCACCTGCGGCTGGCCGCCGATGTAAATGGTGTGCGTGTAAGGCCGGCACGTCATCCCATCTTGTTGAAACGCTGGACCGGGGACGATGTTGCCGTACCGGCCGGAGTCCGGGTTGCGCCAGGCCACGGGTGCACCGGAGGGGCCGCGCTCCAACGCCTCCATCTGCGCCGCATAGGCGCGGCGCTTGTCTTCGTCGTCCATGGCCGCACCGATGCGATTGCCGATCAGACCGCCGATCAGAGCCCCGGCAACCCCTGCGGCCACCCGCGAGCCGGGACTGCCGCCGATCTGCGAACCGATCAGGGCGCCGGTGCCGGCGCCGAGCAAGGTGCCGGTGTCCTCCTTCGGGCCGCCGAAGACGCCGCCGGCGCAGCCGCCAAGGCCCGCACCGATCAGCACGATTGCGATGCTGCGAGAAATCATGAATGTCCCCCTCGTTGGCCGACTGCCTTGTAGCGCAGCGGCCCCGAGTCGGCCAGGGCCGTGGCGATTTTCGATTATTTTCGATTAGAAACAGAGATTTGGGCGAAACTCAGGTGCCAACACGACCGGCGCAATGGATTTTGCCGGCACGAATTTTCGGCCAAAATGAAACAACCGCCACCGAGGCCAATCACTCCCGGAGGTCACCATGCAGCGCAGCACGGAACGGATTCTCACCACGCACGCAGGCTCGCTGCCGCGGCCGCCGGAAATTCTTGCGGCCATCGCAGCGCGCGAGGAAGGCCGGCCGGTGGACGACGAAGCCCATGCCGCGCGCGTGCGCGAGGCGGTGAAAGAGGTGGTACGCAGGCAGGTCGAGCTCGGCATCGACATCATCGACGACGGCGAATATTCCAAGCCGAGCTTTCTGACCTACGTCAACGAGCGCCTCAACGGCTTCGAGATCGACAAGGAGGCGCAGCCGAGGAGTCCGTGGGCGGGCTCGCGCGAGGCGCTGTCGTTCCCTGAATTTTATGCGCAGGGCCACGTGGCGGCACGGCAGAACCGCATGGTCTGCACCGGCCCAATCACCTACAAGGGTCACGCGCAGCTTGCGCGCGACATCAAAAATCTCAAAGACGCGCTGATCGGGGTGAACGTGGCCGACGTGTTCATGCCGTCGATCTCGCCCGGCAATGTGCAGGAATGGCACCGCAATCTCTACTACCGCACGGACGAGGAGTATTTGTTCGCGATCGCGGAGGCGATGCGCGAGGAATACAGAGCGATCGTGGACGCGGGGTTTATCCTGCAAGTGGACGATCCGCGGCTCGTGTCCTACTACCTCGTGAACCCGACTGCGACCATCGCGGATTGCCGCCAATGGGCGGCCAAGAGCGTGGAGGCGCTGAACCACGCCTTGCGCGGCATTCCGCGCGAGAAGGTGCGGCATCACACCTGCTACGGCATCAACATGGGGCCGCGCGTGCACGATCTCGAAGTGAAGGAGCTGATCGACATTATCTTGCGCATCCGCGCCGGCGCGTTCTCGTTCGAGGCGGCGAACCCGCGGCACGAGCACGAATGGAAGATTTGGGGGGAGGCAAAGCTGCCGAAGGATGCGATCCTGATCCCCGGCGTGATCAGCCACTCCACCGTGCTGGTGGAGCACCCGGAGCTGATCGCGGAGCGGATCCTGCGCTACGCCAGGATGGTGGGACGGGAGAACGTGATCGCCGGCTCGGATTGCGGCTTTGCCACCTTCGCCAGTTCGAAGGAGGTGCACCCGAGCATCGTGTGGGCGAAACTCGACGCGCTGGCCGAGGGAGCGCGGCTGGCGAGCGGGGAGCTGTGGAGGAAGGGGAAAGGAAGAAAGGCGGGGAGGAAGGGGGGCAGCGCAAAATCCACTGGAAAAAAGCCCACTAGAACGCGCGGCCGGCAGGTTTGATATCAGGACATCAATTTATGTTTTGATGTATGCGAACCACGTTGACAATCGATGACGATGTCGCAGCGGAGCTGCTGCGGCTTCGGCACGAGCGCAACATCACGTTGAAGGAACTCATAAACGACGCGCTTCGACGGGGCCTGCGGGACATTGCGGGACATGAAGTCTCCGCTCAAGCGCCGCAAGCCGTTTCGCACACCGACCTACAGCTCGGGGGGCGCACTGAGTCCTCTCGACAATGTGGCCGAAGCGCTGGCCCTCGCCGAGGGCAAAGATTTCAAGTGATCCTGCTCGACGTTAACATTCTGGTCTATGCCACTTTTGATAATCTGCCGCATCATCACGCAGCATAAGGGTGGCTATAGCGTGATGACTTAAGATTGAATCATGTCCTGAGCGCAGCGCAACCTGAAGATCGACTCGTGTCCCGGGCGCAGCGCAGCGCGGAGCGCAGCGGAGCGGTGCGCTGCTGAACCGGGACCGCCAAGGGGATCAATCC
>DATLYX010000023.1:0-6385 GCA_035574295.1 Xanthobacteraceae bacterium | reverse complement strand
CGTTGCCCAGCAATCGCCGCACCGGTAAGAATTGTTTGTTCTTGATTTGTTCTAAACCCCCGCCTATATAGGCGGCATGTCCATAGCCATAAGAAAAATCGGCGATTCGGAGAGCTTTCCCCTCGAAGCGGGGGGCGTCGCCGCGGGGCGCCGGCATGGCCGGGGGGCGCAGACCAACCGCTCGGGCCGGTACGAACCTATCGCCTACGAACCCGCCGATGACGGCTGGGACTCGCTCGCCGAGCTCGACGCGCTCGCGACCGAAGTGCAGGAAGTACCGGCGCGACGCATTATCACCCGCAACGACTCCCCCGACATCGGCTTCGACCGCTCGATCAATCCCTATCGCGGCTGCGAGCACGGCTGTATCTATTGCTTCGCGCGGCCGACGCACGCCTTTCTCGGGCTTTCGCCGGGGCTCGATTTCGAAACCAAGCTGTTCGCCAAGACCAACGCGGCGCAGGCGCTGGAGCGCGAGCTGGCCGAGCCAGGTTATCAGGTCCGCACCATCGCCATCGGCACCAACACCGATCCTTATCAGCCGATCGAGCGGCGCTACCGCATCATGCGGCGTATTCTCGAAGTCTTGAGTGCGGCCAATCATCCGGTCGGAATCGTGACGAAATCCGCTCTCGTGCTGCGCGATCTCGACATTTTGCAATCGATGGCTCGGCGCGGGCTGGTGAAGGTTGCGCTATCGGTGACGACGCTCGATCGTAAGCTCGCCCGCGCCATGGAGCCGCGCGCCAGCACGCCGGAGAAGCGTCTGGAGGCGTTGAAGCGGCTCGTTGATGCTGGCATTCCGGCTTCGGTGATGTTCGCTCCCGTCATTCCGGGACTTAACGACATGGAGATGGAGCGCGTGCTCGAGCGTGCCGCCGCCGCAGGGGTGCGGCAGGCCGGATATGTGCTGCTTAGATTGCCGCTCGAGATCGGCGAACTGTTCAGCGAGTGGCTGAAGGCCAATTGTCCCGACCGCGCCAAGCGCGTGCTGTCGCTCGTGCGGTCGACGCGGGGCGGCAAGCTCTACGAGGCGAAATGGGGCGAGCGCATGAAGGGCGACGGCCCTTATGCCTGGATGATCGGGCGGAGATTCGAGATCGCGGCCGAGCGGCTCGGGTTCAACCAGGAGTCGGTCGCGCTGCGGACCGATCGTTTCACGCCGCCGGCATTGCCGGGACAGCAGCTCACGCTTTTCTAGGCTTTTCCACAGCGGAAGGGCGTTCTCCTTCGAACGAGTTGCCAAGCAAGCGCGGTTTGCGCGAGAGTCCGCCGCATGGGACTTCCCGCGCAAAGCTTACCGGTCCAGACGGAGCCAAGTTTCGAGATCGAAGCGGCGCTGATGGACCAATATGGCGGCCCGGTCGCCGGCATCGACGAGGCCGGACGCGGGCCCTGGGCGGGCCCCGTGGTGGTTGCCGCCGTGATCCTCAATCCGGACCGTATCCCGCAAGGCTTGAACGATTCGAAACAGCTCACCGCTGAGGAACGCGAGGAACGCTACGCCGAAATCATGGCGACCTCGATCGTCTCGGTGGCGATCGGTCCGGTGAAGCAGATCGACCGCATCAATATTCTGCAGGCGAGCCTATGGGGTATGCGCAAGGCCTATCGCGGCCTACAGGTGCCGGCCGGGGCCGCCATCATCGACGGCAACATCGTTCCGAAGCGGTTTCCCTGCAAGGCGCGCGCGGTCGTTTGCGGCGATGCTCTTTCGCTTTCCGTCGCCGCGGCCTCGATCGTCGCCAAGGTCACGCGCGACCGCATGATGGTGAAGCTGTCGCGGCGCTACCGGCGTTACGCCTGGGACAGCAACAAAGGCTACGGGACCAGGGAACACGCGGAGGCAATCAAGAAGCACGGCGTCTGCATTCACCATCGCCGGTCCTTCTCGCCGATCGAGCGCGCACTAAGA
Source organism: Xanthobacteraceae bacterium (assembly GCA_035574295.1). Lineage (GTDB taxonomy): Bacteria > Pseudomonadota > Alphaproteobacteria > Rhizobiales > Xanthobacteraceae > PNAI01. The sequence goes on along the minus strand of DATLYX010000023.1, from coordinate 4,470 downwards.
CTGCTCGAGACCGGCGCGGATTTTCCTCTGCCTGAAGAGAACTAGCGAGGGATCCACGCGGCGATGCGGCGGGCGATGTCCTCCGCACCCGGTTCGAGCACGAGCATGTGGCCGTGCCCCTCGAGCGTCCAGAAGGCGGCATCCGGATAGGCGGCCGCGGTCGCCTTGGCGCTGGCTAGCGAGATGAGGGCGTCGTCGGAGCCCGCCACGCAAAGCACCGGACACTCGACCTTGGCCGTGTCGACCGCGGTCGCACGAGCGCGGTCGAACATCCAGAAGAACATCTGGAAGAAGGCGAGCCCAGACTCGGGTCCAAATTTATCGAAGACGGCGCGCTGTTCGCCTGCCGGCACGCGATTGAGCGTATAGATCTTGGCGAGGTCGAAGTCGGGGTTGATGACGCTTTTCCAGAACGGGCCGAGCGCCATCAGGTTTTGGTCAAGCTCTTTCTCGGCATCGGTTTGCGGCAAGATGCCCGCGCGGGGCGCCGGCGCGATGAGGACGAGAGCGCGGGCGAGACCTTGGGCCGCGAGTTGCTGGGCGAGGATCGCGCCCATGGAATGGCCGAGGAGAACCGGCTTCGGCGGCAGCGTGTCGAGGAAAGCCTCAAGCTCGGCGCGATACTCCGCCATGCCGACCCCTGCGAGCGCGTTGGCGTCGGCAGTCGCCCTCCCGCCATGACCGATCAGGTCGGGGGCATGGCAAGTCCAGCCAAGGGACTCGAACACGGCGCGAAACCGGTCGAAGCACCAGCCGCCCTCGTTGGCGCCGTGCAGCATGACGATGTGTTTGCTCATTGCTTCCGACCCTCCCCTCTGCCCCACCTGCGCGAAAACCCTGGCGCCAAACTGCGGCAGCAGCGCCAACGCAAGCGCCCCGCGCATGATGTTCCGGCGATCGAGCCGCTGACGCATGATCTACTCCACAGACCGCCCCCGGTTGTGGCATGGCTTGGCTGGCGCGCCAATTCCTCATCGGGTTAAGGCGGCCTTTACCCCATATCCCGCAGCATGAACCCGCCTCATTCGCGAGGTGCGTGCAGTATTGCGTAACAAGAGCGGCGGCATGGGCGTGGGGGACAAGCGGGGAGCCAAGCTCCCGCTCGACGAGATCATCGTCGGCGATTGCATCGAGGAGCTCAAGCTCCTGCCGGAAGCGGCGGTCGATCTCGTTTTCGCCGATCCGCCCTATAACCTCCAGCTCGCCAATGAGCTTTACCGCCCCGACAACAGTCGCGTCGACGCCGTCGACGACGACTGGGACAAGTTCGGAAGCTTCGCCGCCTATGACGCCTTCACCAAGGACTGGCTCTCAGCCTGCCGCCGCGTGCTGAAGCCGTCGGGCAGCCTGTGGGTGATCGGCAGCTATCATAATATTTTTCGCGTCGGCGCCATTCTCCAGGACCTCGGCTTCTGGATCCTGAACGACATCATTTGGCGCAAGTCGAATCCGATGCCGAACTTCCGCGGCCGGCGCTTCACCAACGCGCATGAGACCCTGATCTGGGCGGCGATGGGACCGAAGGCGCGCTACACCTTCAATTACGAGGCGATGAAGGCGCTGAACGACGATTTGCAGATGCGGTCGGACTGGCTGTTCCCGATCTGCTCCGGCGCCGAGCGGCTGAAGCAGGATTGCGGCCGCAAGACCCACCCGACGCAAAAGCCCGAAGCCTTGCTGCACCGCCTGATCCTCGCTTCAAGCAACGCAGGCGATGTCGTGCTCGACCCGTTTCTCGGCTCCGGCACCACCGCCGTCGCTGCTCTGCGCTTATCGCGCATGGTTTGGGCTATCGAGCAGTCCGGCGACTGTGCGGATCTGGCACAGAGGCGCATCGTGGCAGAGCTTGTCCAGGTAGATCTCTTCGTTTGCTGCACAAAAGGTCTTGATCTCGTGCCCCGACCCGTGGATCGATCACGATCGCGCACGAGGCACGGCATGACGAGCAGGCCGCTGACGAAACTCATGCAACAGGAGCGGATGTTTTACTTCGTCGGCACAGATGAGCGCGAAGTGATTTTCTCCGTGACCGCGCGCACAATGGAAGAAGCCTGGGAGCGGTTCCGCAACAGTCCAAAGGCGGGGAAAGACATCTTCTGCGTTATCAAGACCGAAACGGAGATTTATCTTGCGGTGGGAAAATGATCTAATTTCTGCGTGCAACTGCGCCTGCCGGTCCATCTCGCTGAAGCTTACAAAAGCCCATCGCAGCGCACCCGCCTCCTCACGGAGACCTGGGCCGCGGAGAATTTGTACTGCCCCAGTTGCGATGCAGACCATCTGCAAGCCTGCAAACAGAGCACGCCAGTCGTGGATTTTTTCTGTGCTCATTGCAGCTCCATATTTCAGCTAAAGAGCCAGTCGAAACCGATCGGTATGCGGATTCTGGACGCAGCGTATCAGACGATGGTGGAAGCGATTCGGGCGAATCGCGTGCCGAACCTGTGGGCACTGCAGTACGACCCATCCGGCTGGCGAGTGCAGAACGTGCTGCTGATTCCCTCTTATGCTTTCTCACTCTCATGCATCGAACAGAGAAAACCGCTGCAAAGAACCGCGCGGCGGGCCGGCTGGGTCGGATGCAACATTGTGATTTCTTCGATTCCTGCGGACGCGCGAATCCCTGTGGTGACTGAAGGCAAAGCGGCGAACCCCAGCGAAGTCCGGCGAGCGTATCGCCGGCTGGTCGGTCTGACCCGTCTCGATGCTGAAGCGCGAGGCTGGACACTCGATGTTCTCCATGCGATTCGCAGACTGGGCAAAGACTTGTTCTCACTGCAGGATGTCTATGCCCTGGAGGAGCAGTTGGCTGCGCTGCATCCGCAGAACCGGCACATCCGGCCAAAGATTCGCCAGCAACTGCAGCGGCTGCGCGATATGGGCCTCGTGGAATTCCTCGGCGGCGGACGCTACCGCGTGCGCTGATCACACGCCAGAGCGAAACCAGCCTCCGCAAGACCCGCAGCCCGCCGGCCACCCGCGCAGAAACACCCCCGCCGCCACAGCAAAAGCCGACGCAGTTCTCCGTACAGGCAGCCGCAGCGCGGCCGAGAAACCGTACGCCGACATCTCCGTCGGCGCGAGGTCTATCCGAGCACGGGCAACGGAATTCGCCTGCTCCTGTCGATTGATTTCGTCCTGCAGGGGTGGCGTTGCCCGTCCAGCTTTTGCAAAGCGAGGGCCCCCAACGGCGCACTCACGAAAGCAGGCCAGGATGGAGCAGGCACCCAGAGGAGCAAATCAAGGGGCGGCAGGCACTGCGTGCCGGCTGCGGGGTACGCGGCGGGCGGTGCCGGCCGATTCGGCCGCAGTGGTCAGCTTCCACAGCGATCGGTCGGCCAGCAGACGGCTGACCAGCGCAACGTGCAGGGCATGGCCCGCTTTGTGCGCTTCAACTCGACCGAGCAGCGGCCAGCCGAGCAGCGCCAGGTCGCCAATCAGGTCGAGCGCCTTGTGGCGGACAAACTCGTCCGGGAAACGCAGGCCTTCGTTCAGGAGGCCATCGCGGGTGAGCACAATGGCATTTTCCAGCGACCCGCCGCGAATCAGGCCCATGGCGCGCAGCCGTTCGACGTCGTCCAGAAAACCGAACGTGCGCGCCGGGGCCAGCTCCCGCGCAAACGATTCGCGATGCACGCAAAGCTCAACCTGCTGGGCACCAATGCAGGGATGAGGAAACTCAATGAAGCAGCGGATCGAAAATTCCTCTGCGGGATAGATGCAGATCCGGCGGCCGTCTTCGGCCACTTCCAGCGGACGCAGTACCTGCAAGTAGCGTCGCCGACGACGCTGGCGCCGCAGGCCGGCGCGAGCGAGCAGTTCGATGAAAGGCTGGCTGGAACCGTCCAGGATGGGCACCTCGATGGCATCCAGCTCCACGATGACGTTGTCAACGCCAGAGGCATAGAGAGCCGCGAGCAGGTGCTCGGTAGTGGAAATCAGCACACCACGCTTCATTAAACTGGTGGCGTAGCTGACCCGAGCGACATTTTCGGCACGAGCCTCAATCTGAAAGTCGTCAAGGTCAGTGCGGCGAAAGACAATCCCCGTCCCGGCAGGAGCCGGCAACAGCCGCAACCTGGCCGGCACCGCCGTGTGCAGACCGATACCGGCAGTTTCAACCGGCCGAGCAATTGTAGTTTGGTAGGCCATGCCCGCCTAATAGAAGCACTTTTTGGCCCAATTCCTGCAATATTCTATGTCCTTTGTTTCCAAAAAAATAGTAAAGAACATGGGCTCTATTGGTCTTCTTTTGTTGTAAAAATGCAACACAGAAGGTGTAAAGCTGTTGTGTCCTTGGCTATGCAGACAAAGAACTGCGGACTCGGTGGCGCCAAGTCGCCACCTGAATGCCACTAAGTCAAGAGAATAATAAAAGACGCGGAACAGATGAGTGCTGCTCGCGGGCGCGGGTAACCCTGTCCGCCCGGGCGAGGGTAGCTCGCACCGGAGGGATTGTTTACAATGGGC
>DATLYX010000022.1:0-10430 GCA_035574295.1 Xanthobacteraceae bacterium | reverse complement strand
GAGGCTCGCGCTCGCCCACCTCATCGATTGGCGCAAGCGCAATCGCCAAGGCGATCTCGTGCCCGCGCATCCACCGATGCAACTCGTCAAGGCTCTGCTCGCGACCCCCAATCCCGACCTGCCGGTGCTCGCCGGCATCGTGGCCGCACCCGTCTTCGGCCGCTCAGGCGAACTCGTCACCGAACGCGGATATCACCCGGCAACCCGCCTGCTGCACGAACCGCCAGCGGGCTTCGAGCTGCCGCCCATTCCCGAGCGGCCGGGCGCAGCCGATATCGCAGCCGCGCGCTCGCTGCTCCTCGACGACCTGCTCGGCGATTTTCCGTTCACCTCCGAGGCCGAGCGCGCGCATGCGCTCGCCCTCCTGCTCCTTCCCTTCGTCCGCCCGCTGATCGAGGGGCCGTCGCCCTTGCACCTCATCGAGAAGCCCACGCCGGGGACCGGGGCCACTCTCCTGGTCGATGCCATCGCCGTGGTCGCAACCGGGCAATCGGCCTCGATCATGACCGAAGGTCGCGACGAGGAGGAGTGGCGCAAGCGCCTCACCGCCAAGCTGCGCTCCTCACCGCTCATGATCGTGATCGACAACCTGCGCCGTCCCCTCGATGCCGCGCCCGTCGCCGCCGCGCTCACCGCCCCCTATTGGGAGGACCGCATTCTGGGCCGCTCCGACATCCTCCGCATCCCCGTTCGCTGTGCCTGGGTCGCGACCGGCAACAATCCTCAACTCTCGAACGAGATTGCCCGCCGCACCGTGCGCATCCGCCTCGATGCCCACATGGACCGGCCCTGGCAGCGAGACGGTTTCCGCCATCCCAATCTGCTCGCCTGGGTCCAGGCCAATCGGGGTCCGCTCGTCGCCGCCTGCCTCACGCTCGGCCGCGCCTGGGTGGCGGCCGGAAGACCTCGCGATCGTCGTACCACGCTCGGCAGCTTCGAGTCGTGGTCCGAGGTCGTGGGCGGCATTCTCGAGGTCGCAGGGGTCCCCGGATTCCTCGCCAATGCGGAGGAACTCTACGAGCTCTCCGACGCGGAAGGAACGCTCTGGCGCAGCTTCGTTGCGGCCTGGTGGGATCGCTTCGGGACGGCGGAGGTCGGCACCTCCGATCTGTTTCCGATTGCCGGAGAATGCGAGCCGCCGCTGCCGCTCGGCAACGGCAGTGACCGCTCGCAGCGCACGCGTCTCGGCAAGGCCCTTGGGCGAATGCGCGATCGTGTGTTCGCGATCGGTGACCTGCATGTGCGCATTCGTGCCGTCGGCACAGCACAGCGGGCGCAGCGCTGGAAGCTTGCCATCGAAGAGGAGGCATCAGCTCGTGGGGAACGTGGTGAACGTTGTCTCGGCCAGCGCGCGGTCGAGGCGCAGGAAGGTGAACATAATGAACGTTGTGAACGTTTTTCCGACCCTTCTCCCGCGCAGGGAAGTGAACGTCGTGAACGTTTCGACCAACGTTCACCCTCACGTTCACCGGAAAAACCCATTGATAACAAAGGATTTAGTGAACGTAGTGAACGTTGTGAAGGTTTTCCAATGCTAGCGCGTGAGCGGTCGTGTGTGCCTGACAATAATAATAAAGAGACGGATAAACGTTCACAACGTTCACCACGTTCACAAACTCAAGGCGCACCAAGAACTTACACCGGTGAACATGGCGGTGAACGTCTTTTCGAACGTTCACCCTCTCAACACATCCCCGATTGGCTCAAGGAGGTGCTGTGATGCGCCGCCTTCAAGCCACCGGCGCCCCGCTGCCATCGCAAGCGCGCTGCATCGTGAGCATTGCGCAGCCCCGCGCCCTCCTCGCCCTCGATCTCGGCACCACCACCGGCTGGGCGCTGCGGCTTGCAGGTAGCGCCGTCATGAGCGGCAGCGTCTCCTTCCGCGGCAGCCGCTTCGACGGCGGCGGCATGCGCTTCCTTCGCTTCCGCGGCTGGCTCGACGGCATTGCAGCTGATGCCGCCGGTATCGAGGCCATCTATTTCGAAGAGGTGCGCCGGCACATTGGCACCGATGCGGCGCATCTCTATGGCGGCTTCCTCGCCACGCTCAGCGCCTGGTGCGAAGAGCACGGCATCGCTTACGAGGGCGTACCGGTCGGCAGCATCAAGCGCCACGTCACCGGCAAGGGCAATGCCGACAAGAGTGCGGTGATCGCTGCCATCCGCGCGCGCGGCTTCGATCCAAAGGACGACAACGAGGCCGACGCGCTCGCGATCCTGCTCTGGGCCGTCGAGACCCGAGGAGGCGTCTCATGAAAGGCAAAGCCATGCTGCGACGCGCCGCCGCCGTGGTCGATGCGCGTCGCGCGCTCTACGGCGATCCACGGCGCTCCATGGAGGCGATCGCCAAGCGCTGGTCGATCACGCTCGGCCATCCCGTGACGCCGGCGCAGGTGGCGCTGTGCCTCATCGACCTCAAGCTCGCGCGGCTTGCCCGCGATCCGCGCCACGCCGACTCGATCCTCGATGTCGCGGGCTATGCCGCGGTGCTCGCGGAGGTCACACGATGAGGTGGCAGCCCTTGGGCTATGGCGGCAGGCGCCGCTCACTCGAGGAGCTCAAGCGCGATGGCTGGCGCGAGCAGAACCTCCTCGTCGTCAGCCCGCACGATCCGCGCTTGACCTGGCCCGAGCGCGAGCTCGTGCGCCAGCTCGGCGAGAAGCTCTACGGTGAGCGCCGCCGCGGCGAGGAGCATCACCATGACTGACTGGACGCGCGAGCGGGTCGAGGAGCGCTTGAGCGAAGCCGCCGATGTCATGCGCCGCCTGCCGCCGGTGCGCGTGCAGGGCTACTACAATCTCTGGCCCAAGGTGCTCCATGAGTTCGCCGATCTCGTCGGCCAGGAGCCGCCGCGCCTCAAGCGCCCGCCGCCGGCGCCGGAGGCCATCTCCCGCATGGAGGAGGCGCTCGACTGGCTGCGTTGGCTCGAAGCCGAGGACGCCAAGCTCGTCTGGGCACGCGCCGAGCGCACACCTTGGAAGATGATCTGCTGGCGGTTCGGCATCGCGCGGGCAACCGCGCACCGGCGCTGGGAGTATGCCTTGAGCGTGATCGCGTGGCGGCTCAATGGCAGGCGCCTACCGGCGAAGCGGTCGCGGCGGTTCGTCGTTGAACGTGCGCGCGCCCTGTCAAGATGATTTCTGCGCGTGAGACAATTTTCGGTGAGACATCGGCGGCTGAGACAGACCGCGGCGAATTCGGCTATGCGAAGCGCCAGGCTCGGGCAAGCCGCGCGCAGACGGCTACCGGCTCCAAGGCCCGCTTGGTGGCCACAGGATGGCATCGGCTTCCGATCCGGCTGCCAGTCGGATGACCGGCATCAGAAAGCCGCGCAATGCCGCGACTACGTCCGCCAAGGAACCCGGCTGCTCGCTCAGGACGTTGCGGCTCGTGAAGAACTGCCATCGCCGCACAGTGTCGGCATTGGTGGCGAACTCGTCGCTCAATCCAACAGGCATGTCGGCCGGCAGTGGCGTCCGCCGACGCGCGAAGGTCGCCGCGATCGCTCTGGCCAGCAAGGCCGCCTCGAACGAGAAATGCCGGGACATCATCCAGAGATCGTAGAAATCCTTCATCCTCCCGTTGGTCGCTCCGAGAACCACGATCGCCTGCAGCTTCTCGGCAACGACCGTCTCCTTGGGATAGGCGCGGATCATCGGAGCGGGCTGGTCGAGCAGGACAGGATAGGTGACGTCATGCGCATCCGGGGTTACGGCATCGCCGAAGCCGAGATCGATCCGGACCTTCAGCCGCGCTCCGGCGATGCGTGCTGTCGTCTCGATCCGCTGGCCGCCATATTCGCTTTCCTCGCGGATCGGCTCGACGGAAAGGCTGTCATGATCGAAGACGACGCCGTCGTCGCATTCGATCGCGAGAATCTCTCCAAAGACCGTCTGCAGCGAATCGGGATCGCTGTCGCCGTGACCGAGCAGATCGAGGTCGCGCGTGGGCCGGAAGGGATCTACAAGCCAGATCGTCTGCAGCATCGCACCCTTCAGGATGAAGCGCTGCCGATAGTTCGACTGCCCGAGCCGGTAGAGCAGACGCTCGTGCGCGTAACGCACGAGGAGGAGTTCGAGATTGATCCCCTTCTCGCGTGCGAGAGCACCCAGACGTGCTCGGACGCTCGCTCCGATGTTGGCGGCGCTACGTTTCATCGGTGGTAATCGCTTCGAGATAGGGCCGCACCACACTCGCGATGCGCAGCGAGCGCGCGTAGCCCATGATGTCGTCGGGCGAGCACACGCGCTTGCGTAGAGCCTCGCGCATCGCCGAAATGGCGATGTCGACGCCGATCTTGTTGCGGAAGCGGAAGCAGTCGACGATCGTCCGGGCCGGGCTCGTGATCTTGACGGGAATACCTTCGATCATGTGCTGCTCGACCCCTTCGGTCAGGGCGCGTCTGCTGAACCGCACGAAACGCATCGGTGGATAGCGGTGCTTGGGTTGGCGCGTGTGCACCTCGATCGCGACCCAAACGAATGGCGGCAGCTGCAAGGTGAGCTCGTGATAGGCGAGGGCCGAGATCAGGCAGATGACACCCTTGGGAACGATCTTGGCGACCTCGGCGAGCGTGTGGCTGGTCTGAAGGTCGGCATCCGGCAGCTGATAGAGCCCGCGCGCGAGGCGGATGACGCGGCCCGCCCGGGTCAGACGGGCGACGACGATTTCCGGGATGCCTGCGGCCTTGAGTTCATGCAGCCGAGCCATCCCGCTCTTGGCGAGGATTTCGATGGCCTTGTCGGCCACTGTCGTGGGCTTCTGGGCTGCGGTTGAGGACGGGGGCATGTTATAAAACGGCTGTATCTGTCTCTATGTACAGCCGTTTTATAACATACCCTAAGGCCGAAGGCCACGCCCTTCCCAGCCGGCCAAAACACCCACTTAAACGCCCAAAAACACCCAAATCGACCATAAGCCATTGAAATCACGGTTCCTTCCTGGCTGCATTGGTATGCGGGGGGCGATGGCCCGGAACTTCGCCAGCGCCAGGCGAAATTTTTGGGAAGCCACCGTGCCGGAAGCCACCCCCGGGCACGGCTAACGCTCTGACGAATTGGGGATTTTTCGGCTGAGACGGGTGGCTTCCAGCTGGCTTCCGGAATCCAGCATGGAATCCACCGCGAGGCGGCCAACTCGCGATAACTGTCGGACTTTACAAGGCTTTCCGGAGCGCGGCGCGGATCGACCGCCTGGCTCCCGGAAGCCACCTCGGAATCCCTTGAGAGTCCACGCGCACCACGGCGCTGGCCGAAGGCGGCGCCGTCGGTCACCAGGCACGCCAACCACAACGATGACCTTGCGCTTTGCGCCGGAGCGGATCGAGTTCTGGCCGCTCGAGCGGCTCTTTGCCTATCCGCGCAACCCGCGCACGCACGCGGATGAGCAGGTGGCGCAGATCGCCGCCAGCATGGTCGAGTTCGGCTGGTCGAACCCGATCCTCGTGGCCGGCGATGGGACCGTGATTGCCGGACATGGGCGGCTGGAGGCGGCGCGACGGCTTGGCCTCGAGACAGTGCCGGTAATCGTGCTCGATCACCTGACGCCGGCGCAGCGCCGCGCCTACGTGATCGCCGACAACAAGCTCGCGCTCAATGCCGGCTGGAACGAGGAACTGCTCGCGGCCGAGCTGCATGCGCTCAATGGCGAAGGGTTCGACCTGTCGCTCATCGGCTTCGACGAGACCGAGCTCGATCGGCTGATGGCGCCCCTCGACGATGAGGACGCAGCGGCGGGAGAGAGCAGCGAAGATGACGACGAAGTACCGGAGGCACCGCGCGATCCGATCTCCCGGCCTGGCGACCTTTGGCATCTCGGCGAGCATCGATTGCTCTGTGGCGACAGCACCGATCCCTCGGCCGTGCGACGGCTGATGGACGGCGAGCAGGCGGTGCTCACGTTTACAAGCCCGCCCTACGGCAATCAGCGGGATTACACGACTGGCGGGGTTGGTGATTGGGACGCGTTGATGCGCGGGGTGTTCACCAAGCTGCCGGTCACAGGCGATGCGCAGGTGCTCGTCAATCTGGGTCTGATCCACCGCGACAATGAGTGGCAACCTTACTGGCAGAATTGGCTCGCCTGGATGCGCGAGCAGGGTTGGCGCCGCTTCGGGCTCTACGTTTGGGATCAGGGCCCGGGCTTGCCGGGTGATTGGAATGGACGCCTCGCGCCTGCTTTCGAGTTCGTTTTCCACTTCAATCGCAAGGCGCGCAAACCGAACAAGATCGTGCCCTGCAAGTGGGCCGGCCACGTCAACGATACGCATGGTGGGATGCGCAACCGTGACGGTCATGTCGGCGCATGGAGTCACGCCGGTCAAGGCGTTCAAGACACGCGCATCCCTGACAGCGTGATCCGCATCACGCGGCACAAGGCACGTGGGCTGGAGACCGAGCACCCGGCGGTGTTCCCGGTCGCGCTGCCGGAGTTCGTGATGCGCGCCTACAGCGACGAGGGCGACATCGTCTACGAACCCTTCGCCGGCTCGGGGACGAGCCTCATCGCCGGTGAGCGAACCGGCCGGAAGGTGCGAGCGACCGAGCTTGCACCCGAATATGTCGATGTCGCGCTTCGCCGCTGGCGCAAGCTCTTTCCCGATCAGCCAGTGACACTCGATGGCGAAGGAAGCACCTTCGAAGCGGTTGCGCGAGCGCGCGGGGTCGCAATCCCCGCCGACGACTGAGCGGCTCGAGGTCGAGAGCTGGCCGATCGAGCGGCTTCTGCCCTATGCCGCGAACGCCCGGACCCATCCCGACGATCAGGTCGCCCAGATCGCCGGCTCGATTGCGGCGTTCGGTTTCAACGTGCCGTGCCTCATCGATGATCGGGGCGTGCTGATTGCCGGTCATGGGCGCCTGCGCGCGGCGCAGCGCCTCGGACTGAAGCAGGTTCCGGTCATCCGCCTCGGTCATCTGACCGAAGCGCAGACGCGCGCCTTCCGGATCGCGGACAACCAGATCGCGCTCAATGCCGGCTGGGACGAGGCGCTGCTTGCCGCGGAGCTTGCGCGCCTGAAGGAGGACGGGGTCGATCTCGATCTCCTCGGCTTCGGCGAGGACGAGCTCGACCGCGTGCTCGACGGACTCGATGTGGGCGGAGCGCCTGAGGAAGAGGACGAGGTCCCCGAACCACCCGCTCAGGCGGTCACGCGGCCCGGCGACCTTTGGCTGCTTGGGCCGCATCGCCTGCTGTGTGGCGATGCGACCAAGGCGGCCGATGTCGACAAACTGCTGGCTGGAGCCGTTCCACATCTGATGGTGAGCGACCCGCCTTACGGTGTCGAGTACGATCCGGCCTGGCGCAACGAAGCGGGCGTGTCGGCCACGGCACGAACCGGCAAGGTGACAAACGACGATCGCGCCGATTGGCGCGAAGCCTGGGCGCTGTTCCCGGGCGACGTCGCCTACGTTTGGCATGCGGGCGTGCATGCGCGTGCCGTCGCCGAGAGCCTGGAGGCCTGTGGTTTCCAAGTCCGTTCACAGATCATCTGGGTGAAGCCACGCTTCGTGCTCGGCCGGGGCGATTATCACTGGCAGCACGAGCCGTGCTTCTATGCCGTGCGCAAGGGCGCGAACGGACACTGGCAGGGCGCCCGCGATCAATCGACCGTCTGGCAGATCGGTCACGCCGGCGACGAGGACGAGGCGACGGCGCATGGCACGCAGAAGCCGGTTGAGTGCATGCGCCGACCGATCGTCAACAACAGCAAACGCGGCGACTTCGTCTACGAGCCGTTTGCCGGCAGCGGCACCACGATCATCGCGGCTGAGAATACGGGCCGAGCCTGCCTCGCGCTGGAGATCGACCCGCGCTACTGCGACGTCATCGTCGAACGGTGGCAGCGCTTCGCTGGCGGCAAGGCCGTCCGTGAGGCTGACAAGCGCAGCTTTGACGAGATCAAGACGGTGGAAGCGGCAACATGAAGCAAAGCCGCTTCATGTCGCTCGTTGAGTCGATCGCCAATGTTGCGGTCGGCTACTGCGTTGCGCTCCTCACGCAGCTCATCGTGTTTCCCTGGTTCGGGATTGCGGCGTCGCTTGCCGAGCACTTGGCGATCGGCGCGGCGTTCACCGGCGTGTCCGTGCTGCGCTCGTATACGATGCGCCGCTTGTTCGAGGCTTGGCGCGTCCGCCGCGAACGATTCGCGCTTACCCGCCATTCCGATCATGAAATGATCGGGCCCGCCCGATCATAGCAATCGGATTGCTGCTTATTTGCTTGGCTGCGGGGCCAAGCAGCGCCTGTATGACGCCATCACGATGGAGATGGCGATGACCAGGACAATCCTTCCGACCGCCAATGAATCCTGGGGCTTCTGGGGTACCTGCGGCCACAATGGTTACGACCAGGCCATGGCCTGGGAAGCAGCAAGCGATGCTCTGGCGACGGCTTTCGATCTGACGCCCGAGCAGGTGCGCGGGCTGCTGGACGCCCGCTTCGGGCGGCATCTCGCCGACGATTTGAGCTTCATTCCGGGCGGGCCAGTGAGCCGGGAGGCGATCGAGGGGCACATCATGGCGCGCCTTGCCGATCGTGGCTGGCGCAAGTGGTTCGAGCAGGCGGTTCGCGAAGCAAGGAGTGCCTGATCATGATGAGCCCGCTCACCCGCGCTGACATCGCCCGCATCCGCGAGGGCGCCATGGTCATCACCACATACGACACCGCACACGGGCTGCCACTGCCGAATGCGCGCTGGAGCAGGCCCAGACGCGTCGTCGAGGTGTTCGCGCGCAAAGACGATATCAACGGCAAGGCCTTCGTGTGCTTCTACACGGAATTCGGTGAGAATGCCCGGCTTTCGGGTGGTGCCAAGGAGGGCGATATGCACCTGCGTATCGACGCGTCATAGCGCCTGGGCTTTCGGCTCCATCGCCCCGCGTCGCACGGCGCGACCGGGGCTCGAGGCAGTAGGAGGGCAGCGATGGTCGCTGCCCGTCTACGCAAGGAGTCATCCATGGCACTCTCCGATACCCAGCTCGTCGTGCTTTCGGCCGCCTGCCAGCGGCCGCACGCCAACGTCTACCCGCTTCCTCTCAAGCTTCCGGGTGGCGCCGCCGTCAAGGTGCTCGAAAGCCTCCTCAAGAAGGGGCTGATCGAGGAGGTCGAGGCCAAGCGCGAGGACACCGTCTGGCGCGAGCACCGAACGCGCGGGCGTCTGACACTACGCGCCACGCAAGCTGCGTTCGAGGCGCTCGGCATCACTGAGGCCGTCGATCACGATGCGACGGTCTCGGCCATGGAGGAAGGCGATGCGGCGGTTCGATCGATGCAACCCGATGGGGACGAACCGAGCGTTGCTGGTGCAGGCGAGGAAGCATGCAAGGATAGCGCGACCGATGACTCGGTCGGCGAGACTGAGGCCGATGCTGAAGTAGCGAGCGCGCAGCTCGCGGATGAAGTCAGCAGAAAGCGTGCGCAGCGCCACACCCGTACCGACACCAAGCAGGCCAAGCTCATTGCCATGCTGGTACGCCCCGAGGGCGCGACCATCGAGGAGATCGCCAAGGCCTTCGCGTGGCAAGCGCACACGGTGCGCGGGGCGATCGCGGGCGCGCTCAAGAAGAGGCTGGGCCTCAACATCGGGTCGGAGAAGGACGTCGTGCGCGGACGGGTCTACCGCATCATCGAATGAGCCAAGCCCAGCCTCTCATGGCCCGGATCGAAGCAGGCCGCTGGCCGCAGGGTCGGCGGCTTTGCGCGTGGCTGGTGTGGCAAGCGACATCATGCAGGGAATGAGCGAGCGCCAGTATGCGGCCCATGCCGGCATCTCGCGCGGCGCCGTCCAGAAGGCGCGCGCTGCGGGGCGGCTGGTGCTGTTCCCCGACGGCTCGATCGATGCCCGCGCCTCCGATATCCGGCGCGCCGCCACGACCGATCCGAGCAGGCAGCGCCAACGGGCTGGCAGGCCATCGCGGCTCAAACCGGTCGCGGAGGCCGCGCTCGGCTCGGTGCGCGAGACGTTGAAGGAACAGGGCCTGCCTGCGGGCGGCAACGTCACCTTCGTGCAGGCGCGCACCGCGCATGAGATCGCCAAGGCGCATCTGGCGCGCCTCAGGCTGCAGGAACGCAAGGGCGAGCTCGTCGATCGCGCCCGCGCCACGGCGCTCGTCTTTCGCCTTGCACGCGAGGAACGTGATGCCTGGCTGAACTGGCCGGCGCGGGTCGCAGCCCTGATGGCGGCCGAGCTCGGTGTCGAGGCGCACCCGATGCAGAAGCTTCTGGAAACCCATGTCCGTTCACACCTCGCCGAGCTCGCCGAGGTGCGGCCCGATTTCCGATGAAGACCCTTGGATGATCTCTTCGCCTTCGAGGGCGCGGACGAGCTGCTGCAATGCTGGCGCGAGGGGCTGACCCCCGACCCGGCGCTTACCGTCTCGCAATGGGCCGACCGGCACCGAGTGCTAAGCCCACGCGCCTCGGCCGAGCCC
>DATLYX010000021.1:0-4442 GCA_035574295.1 Xanthobacteraceae bacterium | reverse complement strand
AGGCGAGCGCGTCGATCGCAAGATGCGCGCAACGCTGCGCCGGCGTTGCGGCGGGTCCTCGCAAGACCTGCCCCGGGCGCCTCGCCCGCGCCCTTGCGCCTTTCGGCGCTCCGCTCCCTCGCCTTTAGCGGGGAGCGAATTGGGGAGGAGATCGGGAGGACATCGGGAGGAGATCGGGAGGAGGGCAAACCCTCGGGGCGCGCGCATCGCGCCGCGAGGACGATGAGTTTTGCGCTGAGCCGTGGGATGGAGTTTGTGCTGTGGAATGCCAAGTTCTGTCGCCCAGATTCCCCGCATCGACCGTCACCGCCCCGAAATGACGGGACGCAATGACGCGCTTGCCGAGGACAGCATTGCTGACCCTTGGCCGCAACGGTTGTGCTACTTAAATCGACGCGCCCGCCCGCTCCTCCGGCGGCGGGCAGCCGAGGGAGGCTGTGATGCGGTACAAGGTCAAGAACATCGCCGCGCTCGACATGGTGCTCGCGGGCTTGCCCAACCAGACCCGCGTCGAAGTCGATCCGGAGATCGGCTTGTCGGCAAAGACCGTGGGCGACCTGCGCAAGCTCAAGGATTGGCCGCACGCGCTCGCGATCACGGTTCCGGAAGTCCGGACTTCCGAAATGGCGATCTACGTGAGCAAGCCGACGGTGGCCACGCGCGTCTCGCCGAAGCCATAAACCGCGCCGCGGCACGCCGCAGCGCAGCGGTCTCAGAACGGGCTGATCGGGAAATAGCGCAGCCACAGGTCGGCGAACTTGCCGCGCTCCCAGATTTTGAACAGCGTCCAGTTGAGGGCGAGACGCAGCGTGTCGTTGCCGCGCCGCACCGCGATTCCGACGCCTTCGCCGAAGTAGCGGCTCTCGGTGAACGGCCCGCCGGCGAATGCGCAGCAGCCCGCCGAATCCGTGCCGTTGAGCCAGAACGACAGCGTGATGCCGTCGCCGAACAAGAGATCCACCTCGCCCGCCTTCAGCGCCGCGCGGCTCGCCTCAGCCGTCGGATAGGGACGCAGCTCGACCTCCGGGAACAGCGCCTTCAGGTACGCCTCGTGCGCCGTACCGGCGACCACCGCGACCTTCTTGCCCTCGAGCGTCTCCGGCCGCACGTCGTCGATCTTGGCGTCGCGCCGCACCACGAAGCGCGCCGGCGTACGGTAATACGGGTCGGTGAAGTCGGCGCGGGCGCGCGTCGCGGGCGTCACCGCGATCGAGGCGATCACTGCATCGCCGCGGTTCTCTGCCAGCGCATCGAGCAGTGTGTCGAACCGTCGCATCTGGATGGTGCACTTGACGTTCAGCTCCTCGCAGATCAGCCGCGCCAGATCGACGTTGAAGCCGGCGTGGTTGCCGTCCGGCTCCGCGTAATTGAACGGCGGGTAGTCGATCTCGGTGAGGAACCGGATCACCGTGAGGCGGGAGATGTCGGGCACCTCCGGCCGCCGCCGCGGATCCCAGAATCCGGGGATCGGTACCGAGGCCGAGGTTGTCCCGGGTCGCGGCTGCGGCTGCGCCGCGGCGCCCAAGATCCCCCACGCAATCGTGAGCAAAATACCCACACAAATCACAACCCTGCGCCGCAACGCGGCCGAAAATTTTCGCAAGGGATGTGGCGTTGCGCTAATCACAGTTCACACCGAGGCCGGGTTCTTTCCGGGCCGCTTATAGACCAAACGGCGAAGCAAAACAGCGCCGTCAGTCGGGGGAGGCAGCGGCGGTGCGCAAGTGGTTTGCCGATGCGGCGGCAAGCCGCGCGGAAGGGCATGCGTTGCGGCCTCGCCCGCAACCTGCCGTCACAGCGGCATCTGAGCCACCACGCCCGGCGCTGCCGCCCTGTCCCGAGCTTGACTGCCTGCGCGACCGCCTCCCGCCCACGCTCTTGGCCGCCGCCGAGTTGCGCGCCGCCGAGACCGGCCTCGGCGCCGACCGTGCGCTCATTGCCGCCGACATAGTCAGCGAGGAGGCATATGTCGCGGCTTTCGCGGCCGCAGCCGGGATTTACTTTGAATCCTTGGATGCGCTGCCGCGCAGCGCCTGCCCGCATTCTGACCCCGCGCTCATCGATGCGGCGCGGCAGGGAATATTGCAGCTCAAAGATTCGGACGGCATCCGCTATGTGGTGGCGCCGCAAAACAACGCCGCGCGCGGCCTGTTGCATTATGTGCTGCAACCCGGTTCGGGCTTTGCCGGCCGCATCGCCATCACCACGGCGGAGCGCATGCGCAACTTCGTGAAGCGCCATGCGCAAGCGGCGATCGCGCAGCACGCCGCCGACAGCTTGCGCCTTTCGCGCCCAAAATTCTCCGCCGCCGGCGCAACGCCGCGCCCCGCCGCGGTGATGACATTCCTCATCGCCCTTGCCGCCGCCTTGTGCGCTGCCTTGAGCCGAACGCCGCTCGGCTTCGCGGCAGCAGGATTCTTCATCGCCTGGGCCAGCCTGCGGATCGCGGCTCTGACCCAGCGCGCTCCGGCTTACCGGCGAGCCAAGCGATCGGACCGCGAATTGCCCGTCTATACGATCATCGTTGCGCTGTACAGGGAAGCGGATGCCGTGCGCGATCTCGTGGCCGCGCTCCGCCGCCTGGATTATCCCAAGGAGAAGCTTCAGATTATCTTCGTGCTTGAACCGGACGACCGCGCAACGCTTGCGCGGCTCGTTGCCCTGCGCCTTGGCGCACCGTTCGAGATCCACGTTGCGCCCGTCGCCGGTCCACGCACCAAGCCCAAGGCGCTCAACGTCGCGCTCGTCTTCGCGCGCGGCGCGTTCGTGGCCGTCTATGACGCCGAGGACAAGCCCGAGCCGAATCAATTGCGGCGCGCGCTCGATGCCTTCGCCGCGGGCGACGAGCGGCTCGCCTGTGCGCAGGCACGCCTGACCATCGATAATACCGACGACAGTTGGCTCACGCGCCTGTTCACGGCGGAGTATGCCGGCTTGTTCGATGTATTCCTGCCGGCGCTCGCCGCCCGCAACTGGCCGCTGCCGCTCGGCGGCTCGTCCAATCATTTCCGCGCCGACATCCTGCGCCAAACCGGCGCCTGGGACCCCTACAACGTGACCGAGGACGCCGACCTCGGCATGCGGCTTGCGCGGCTCGGTTACCGGAGCACGGTGATCGATTCGACGACCTATGAAGAAGCGCCCGCATGCTTTTCCCGTTGGCTCAAGCAGCGTACCC
Organism: Xanthobacteraceae bacterium; assembly: GCA_035574295.1. Taxonomy (GTDB): domain Bacteria; phylum Pseudomonadota; class Alphaproteobacteria; order Rhizobiales; family Xanthobacteraceae; genus PNAI01. The sequence continues at coordinate 1,264 of DATLYX010000021.1, read as the reverse complement.
GCTGGATGAAAGGCTGGCTGCAAACCTGGTGCGTGCACATGCGCGCGCCCGGAAAACTGTTGCGCGAGCTTGGCCTCGTGCGCTTTGCGGTCTTTCAGCTCTTGGCCGGCGGTACTGTCTTTGCCGCGCTGCTGCATCCGTTTCTGATCGCGACGCTGCTGCATGAGATCGCAACCTCGGGCCTTGCGACGGCGGCTCAAAACCTCGCAACGTCGCTGCACGGCCTTGCGCTCCTCAGCGGCTACCTCGCATCGATTTTGCTCGCACTCGCCGGCCTTGCGCGGCGGCGTCTGCTGCGTTGCGCCTGGGCGCTTGTGCTGGTGCCGCTCTACTGGCTGCTGTTGTCGATCGCCGCCTGGCGCGCGCTGCACCAGCTTCTGCGCGATCCTTATCGCTGGGAGAAGACCGAGCACGGGCTTGCCCGCCATTCGCGCCTGGCGGGCGTCGCCGGGGTGGTCGGCGTCAGAGATATTTCCGCAGTTCGGCCGCGGCCTCCTCGGGGCGGCGCTTGAGATTGAACGTGCTGACGAAGCGGCCGTCCTTGTTCATCAGATAGACAAAGATGCTGTGGTCCATGGTGTAGCCGCCGCGATCGAGTGGCACCTTGCGGGAATAGACGCGATAGGCTCTGAGCACCGCGGCAATGGCCTCGGCATCGCCGGTGAGCCCGCGAATCTGCGGTTCGAAGCTCGACAGATAATCCTTCAGCACCGCGGGCGTATCGCGCTCCGGATCCACGGTGATGAACAGCACGCGCACCTTTTCGGCATCGGGTCCGAGCCGGCGCAGCACCTCCGACATTTCGAACAGCGCGGTCGGGCAAAGGTCGGGGCAATGGGTGAAGCCGAAGAACACCAAGAACGGCTTACCCTTAAAATCCTGCTCGGTGACCGTCTTGCCGTCGTGATCGACGAGCTGGAACGGCCCGCCGATCGCCGCCGACGGCATGACCGCGGATATCGGATTGCGGCCGGCCACGATGAAGAGCAGTGCGGAAACGAAGACCAGCCCGGCCAGAAACGAGCCGAGGATCAGCAACAGCCTGGTGGTGCGCGCATCCATCGCCGTTATCCGAAGCAGGCAGCGATCCCTGCGCGGATCATTTCCAGGAACACGACAGTACCGTAGTGGGCCCACATCAGCAGCACGGTCCCGACCAACAGGATTCCGACGGCGCCGAGGACGATCGGCACGGTGTAGCGGCGCGCGCAGGCGGCTTCGGGCATGGTCATGGTTCGCAATCTATCATGTCAGATAGTGGCGG
>DATLYX010000020.1:0-9200 GCA_035574295.1 Xanthobacteraceae bacterium | reverse complement strand
CGTTCCGAAGCCGATCAGCGTGTAATACGGGCCGACTTCGTGCAGCTTGAGATTGACCCATGCGCTCGGGAACATGATCCAGCCGTCATAGACGCGGGTCTGCATGCTGGTATAGGCCTCGGGCAGCGAACTCTGCACCGGGGTCACGCCGGCATAGCGCAGCCAGTTGAGATTGAGGCCGGCCCCGGCTATGCGGCGTCCTTTCAGATCGCCGAGTGACTTCCATTCGAAGTTGGTGCCGAGGTTGTAGCTTGAGTCGGTAATGCGGGCGAGCAGCCGTTGATTGAATCGCTCCTCGAACACTTTGCTGAGGAAGGGAACTTTGGCGTAAACGTCCTGCGCTACCCGCAGGCTGTCGATCGGATCGACCGGTCCGAACGGCAGCATCACTTGGAAGGCGTGCAACGGCAGATTGGCCGGTTCGAAGCAGAAGCAGAACCCGCCGATATCCACGATCCCGTCGCGTACGCCGCCCAGCGTTTCCGCCACCTTGACGATGGAGCCGCCGTAGCCCTCGACCCAGTTGATCTTGTACTTGGTCTTCGACTCCACGCGCTTCTTGAGCTCCGGCTGGAAGTAATCCTTCATCTGGCCGGCATACACGACCGCCGGCGGATGGCCGCTGGCGATTCGCAACGTGATGGTCTGCGCCTTGGCCGGCGTGCCGGCGCCGATGCTAAGCGCCCCTGCCGCCGCGAAAGCGAGCGTTTGAACGAGCACGCGTTTGGACATGGTTTTCTCCTCCCTGGCCGACAGCGGCCGATCAGTTTCGCTTGAAACAATCCTTCCCCCTTGCCCCCGGTGTCAACACCCCCTGCGAGACCGTCACGCCGATGCAAGCGCAAACCGCGGCCATTTCCGGCAGCAACCGCATCCGGCAGACATCGGACCGCCGCGTCGCGACACTATGACATCCCCGATGACATCCCCGGCGCGGCGTCCTGCGACGCGACGCTACGATTTCCGTCTCGGCGGTAGACGGACCGGAGGGAGCCGTGGGAAATACCCGCTCGCTGTCCGACCGACTTCGGCTTGCGAAGGTTGATCGTGCGACCCAGGCTCATCGGCCGGTTGCTGCGCGCCTCGCCTGTTGAAGGACGCGGGTTACTGCGGAGGGAAACGTGGACTGCCTTGATTTCGATGCCCTGGAAGAGAAAGCGCGCGCCAAGCTGCCGGCGCCTTCGTTCGCCTTCTGCGCCACCGGCGCCGACGACGAAATCACGGCGGCCGAAAATGTTGCCGCCTGGCGGCGGTTGCGTTTGCGGCCGCACGTGCTGCGCGACATCAGCAAGGTCGACACGTCGGTGAGTCTGCTCGGGGCGCGCGCGCCGACCCCGCTCATGGTGGCGCCCATGGGCCGCCACAAGCTGTTCCATCCCGAGGGCGAGCGCGCCTCCGCGCGCGGTGCTGCGGCGGCGGGCGTGCCCTATGTGCTCGCCACCAGCGCCAATGTGCTGCTCGAGGATGTCGCCGCCGAGCGTGGCGCCGCAGTGCAATGGTTCCAGCTCTACATGTGGCCCAATCGCGGCGAGGTGGAAGCCTTGCTCGACCGCGTGGCCGCCGCGGGATTTGGCGCGCTCGTGCTGACGGTGGACAACCAGGTGTATGGCTCAAGCCCGCGCCAATTGCGCGCCCCTTTCGAGCCCTCGCCCGATATCCGCAACGTCAACATGCCGGGGTCGCCCATGGCGCGCACCGCCTATGATCCCGAGTTCAAGGGCAAGGTGATGTTTCCGACCACGTGGGCCGAGCTCGAATGGCTCGTGAAACGCACGCCCGTGCCGGTCGTCGTGAAGGGCGTGCTACGCGGCGACGACGCCGCGCGCTGCGTCGAGCTGGGCGCGAAGGCGGTCATCGTCTCCAATCACGGCGGCCGGCATCTCGACACGACGGTGCCGACAGCAGAGGCGCTCGCCGAGGTGGCCGATGCAGTGGCCGGAAAGGCCGAGGTCTATGTGGACGGCGGCATTCGCCGCGGCACCGACATCTTGAAGGCGCTGGCGCTCGGCGCCCGCGCGGTGTTGGTGGGACGGCCGGTGCTGTGGGGACTTGCCACCGGCGGCGCCGAGGGCGTGCGCGCGGTGCTCGACCATCTGCACGAGGAATTTTTGCGCACCATGCAGCTTTGCGGGGTGGCGCGCCTTGCCGACATCCGGCGCGATTTGGTCGCCCGCTAGCAATCTTGCTCGCAATCTTGCATGGCGCAGGTCCTGGGAAACCGATTCCCACTTTTCCCGAACATGCGCCAACACGGGCGGCACACAAATATTTCGACACCGACTTGTGATCGCCTGCGCGCGACACGAGGCTTGCGCGCGGCCGGCGTTGAGCTAGGGAGGACTGGGCGCAAACGGGATCAAGAGGGAGCCCATGACCGCGACCAGACTCTTGGCGCTCGCTCTTGCCCTCGGCATCGGGATGTTGCCCGCGGGTCGGGCGCTGGCACAAGCCGCCAAAGAACCCCAGCAAAAGAAGCAAACCGTCGTGCGCGAACCTGTGCGGCCAAACCCGCAGTATCGCGGAACCGACAAGTTCCACGCCGGGCCGCTCTATCACGGCACCGATTATCTCGGCGACGATCCCGACCCGTTCATCCGGCTGCAAATTCAGCGCGATCTTTCCCACCGCTACGGCGGCGACGACTGATCTCGTTCCGTCGGAAGGAACGGGAGCGCAGATGAAGGCCTCCTAACACCAGGCTTCAGCAAATATTCCGACACCCATTTGTGATCACAATGCGCAGGATGACCCTTGCAAAGCCGCAGCATCAGGCCGCTACTGACGGGTTTCGGGGGCGCGTGAAACGAGGTTCGCCAATGTGCACAGCAAAGCAGTGGATTCTCCTGTCCGCTCTCGCCGCCGGTCTTGCGCTCGCCAGCCCCGTCGCGGCCCAGACACCGGCGCCGGCCAAGAAGAAACAGATGGTCACGCGCAGCGCGGCGCCCTCCGCCGTCCCCTATCGCGGCACCGACAAATTCCCCGCCGGCCCGCTGTATCACGGGAACGATTGGCTGGGCGACGATCCCGATCCCTTCATCCGGCTACAGATCCAGCGTGATTTGACGGCCCGCTACGGCGGAAATTTCTAAGCGCGTTGGATCGCCATCGCTCGCCGAAACGGGCGCTTCAGCCAACACAAGGCAACTTCTCTTCGCCGGCTGCCTGCGCAGGACCCGCGGGCGAGGAGATTTTGGGCCGTTTGATTTTGCGGCCGAGATGGGTTGAACTGCGCTCCGCTATTTAAGTGGAGCGCAGCATGCTTCGTACCATTGCCGCCTTCGACCGCATCGGCGAGGAGAACGCCTTTGCCGTGCTCGCGCGCGCCAATGCATTGGCCGCGCAGGGCCGCGACGTCATCAACCTCGGCATCGGGCAGCCGGATTTCCGCACCCCGGACTTCATCGTCGAGGCGGCGATCAAGGCGCTGCGCGACGGCCATCACGGCTATACGCCGGCGGTGGGCATTCCGCCGCTGCGCGAGGCGGTGGCCGCGGATCTGTACCGCCGCTTCAAGGTCGAGGTTTCGCCGGATCAGGTGATGATCCTGCCCGGCGGGAAGCCGACCATGTTCATGTCGATCCTGATGTTCGGTGAGGCCGGCGCCGACATTCTCTATCCCGATCCCGGCTTTCCCATCTATCGCTCGATGATCGAGTTCACCGGCGCGCGCCCCGTACCGGTGCCGATCCGCGAAGAGAACGGCTTTGCCTTTTCGGCCGAAGAGACACTGAAGCTGATCACGCCGCAGACGCGGTTGCTCATTCTGAATTCGCCCGCCAATCCCACTGGCGGCGTCACCCCGAAAAGCGAGATCGACAAGCTGGTCGCCGGGCTCGAACGCTGGCCCGACGTCTGCGTCATGTCGGACGAAATCTACGACCACATGGTGTACGACGGCGAGACGCATATCTGCCTGCTTTCGTATCCGTCGATCCGCGATCGACTCATCCTGCTCAACGGCTGGTCGAAGACTTACGCCATGACCGGCTGGCGGCTGGGCTATGCGGTGTGGCCCGGAAAACTGTACGAATACGCGCGCAAGCTGGCGGTGAACCTGCATTCCTGCGTCAACGCCGCCGCGCAATACGCGGGGCTTGCCGCGCTCAAGGGCCCGCAGGACGAGGTGCACAAGATGGTCGCCGAGTTCGACCGGCGGCGGAAGGTCGTGGTCGAGGGCCTGAACAAGCTGCCGGGCGTGTCCTGCATCACGCCCAAGGGCGCGTTCTACGCCTTCCCCAACATCAAGCGCACCGGCTGGAAGGCCAAGGATCTCGCCAACGCGCTCCTGGAGGACGCCGGCGTCGCCATCATCGGCGGCCCCGACTTCGGCATTTTGGGCGAAGGCTACGTGCGCCTCTCCTACGCCAACTCCACCGAGAATATTTTGAAGGCGCTCGGCCGCATGGGCGAATTCCTCGCCACCCGCAAGGCGGCGTGAACGCCAAGGCCTGATGATTTGAGATCATGTCCCGGGCGCAGCGCAGCACGGAGCGATGCGGAGCGGTGCGAATTGGGCAAGCCATGACTCGGCATCCGATTTCGATACGATCCCCCAGCACCTCGACGGTATCGAGCTGCTGCATCGCACGCTGCGCGCGGCGAGCCGTAGGACTCCCCCGCAAGGGTTACGCCGCCGTCGCCGTCTTTCCGTCGCCGCGTTCGAGCACAGGCCGCGCGCCGTCGACGATGCGCACGTCCCGCACCGGGAACGGAATCTCGATCCCCTCGCGCTTGAAGGCATCCCACAGCGCGAACATCACGTCGCTGCGCACGCGGCTGATGCCCTTGGTCGGGTCGGAAATCCAGAATCTGAGAACGAAGTCGAGGGAAAAATCGCCGAACTTCATGAAGTGGCAGCTCGGCGCCGGCGCCGGCAGGATGCGCGGAATGCCGGCGATCGCTTCCAGCGCCACCTTGTGCACCTGGTGCGGATCGCTGCCGTAGCTCACGCCGAACGGCACTTCCAGCCGCACTTGGTCGTTCGAGTGCGACCAGTTGATCACGCGCTGCGTCACCAAATCCTCGTTCGGAACCAGCGTCTCGCGGCCGTCGCGCATGGTCACCAGCGTGTAGCGGGCGTTGATCTCGCTCACCCAGCCGATGTCGTCGCCGATGGTGATCACGTCGCCCGGCTTGATCGATTTGTCGGCGAGCAGGATGATCCCGCTCACCAGATTCGACACCACCTTCTGCAATCCGAAGCCGACACCGACGCCGACCGCGCCGGAGAACAGCGCCAGCGCCGAGAGGTTGATGCCGACCGCGTGCAGCACCGCCGCGATCGCGAGCGTGATCAGGGCGAGGCGCACGACCTTGCCGAGCAGGATCTGGATCGACGGGGTGAGATCGGACTCGTGTTGCAGCCGCCGCTCCAGAAAATTGCCGAGCGCGATCGCCAGCCACAGCGCAACCAAAAGAAGCACCGCCGTCTTCAGGATCAGGAGCGGCGAAATGCGCAGATCGCCGATCGGCACCGCCACGGAATCCAGCATCTGCGCGGCGTTGCCGAGCAGGCCGAGAATGCTGAGCGCGGCAATCGTCCAGGCCGAAATCGCCACCAGGCGGTTGACGAAATGATTGCGCAACAGCGCCGCGAACAGGGAGATCACCACCCAGGCGGTGGCAAGGCTTGCGGCCACTTTCAGGAGATGGACGCGCGCGGGCGTGGTGAATTCCAGCAACGTCGTGTACATCAGCGCCGTGACCAGCGCGAAGATGATGAATCCGAGGACGCCGAGCACCGCGACGGTCACCTGCCGCACCACCGCCGGCAGCCGCGCCAGCGCCGATTCGACGTGGAGGTGCCGGCGCAGCACCGCAGCGCCGCCGTAGGCGACGCCCGCCGCCAGCAGGAGCAGCGCCAGTTGCAGCGGCAGCCAGATGGTTGCGAATTCGACGCCGACCGACCGAATCTGCTCGGCCATCGTGTTGAGCATCTGCCCCATGTCGTCCATGGCCCGCTCCCCTCCGCCTTCGGCCGAAAGTGCGATCATACATCAGGGCGGAGGCCAAACGCAGAGGTCCGCCGCGCTTGGCCGGCAGTGGACCGGCGGCGGCGTCCGGCGCATGATCCTGCCTCCGTTACGGCACCCGCAACGTTGGAAAGGGTTTTTTCATGGCAACCGCTGACCGCGACCTCTCCGAAGAACAACGCCTGATGCGGCAATCCTGCCGCCAATTCGTCGACGACGTCGTCATGCCCTTCATTCGCGGCAACTGGCAGCGCGAATGGATCATGGTCCCCGAGCAGCGGCTGCCGAAGGAGATCCTGGAAGGCGCCGACAAGATCGGCATCCGCACCCTCGGCGTGCCGGAGGAATTCGGCGGCATCGAGCTCGATCCCAAGACCGAGGTACGCACCTTCGCCATCATCGCCGAGGAAATCGCGCGCGGCGACTCCGGCCTTGCCGACAAGCTGGTGCAGAACTGGAAGGTGTCGGTGCTGTTGCGCAATCTGGCGCCGCGCCATTTGCAGGCGCACTGGTTCAAGCGGCTGTTGAACGAGCCGCAGCTTCTGTTCGCCCATTGCCTCACCGAGCCGCGCGGCGCCTCCGACCGCTGGCTGCCCTACAACGTGCCGGAAGCCGCCATGCACACGCGTGCGGTCAAGACCAACGGCGGCTGGGTGATCAACGGCAGAAAGCAGTTCATCTCCAACGGCTACGACGCCGGATTGTTCGTGGTGTATGCCAACACCAATCCCAAGGTCGGCATGCTGCAGGGCACCTCGTCGTTTCTCGTGCCGCGCGAGACCAAGGGCCTCACGGTGGCGCGCTGCAACGAGACGCTCGGCTGCCGCTTCATGAACAACGGCGAGATGGTGTTCGAGGACATGTTCGTGCCCGACGATCATCTGTTGTGCGAGAACGACGCGCTGGGCAAGGCCGGCGTTTATTTCCGGCCCGGGAAAATCATTCAGGGCGCCAAGAATCTCGGCGTCGGCGTGCGCGCCTTCGAGGACACCGCGCGCTACGTGCAGCAGTACGTGCAGGGCGGCCGCATCCTCATCAAGCATCAGGCGGTGGCGCTGCGGCTCGCCGACATGGCGACGCGCCTTGAGGCGGTGCGCGCCCTGCTCGACCGCGCCGCGCGCGCGGTGGACGAGAACGCGCCCGACGCCGAGCTCCTGTGCAACATGGTCAAGCTGTTCGCCTCCGAAGAGATCATGAAGGTGGCCCAGCACGCCGTCGAGCTGCACGGCGGCAACGGCACCATGCTCGACTTCGGCATCGAGAAGGCGCTGCGCGACGCGGTGATGTTCCTGCACATGGACGCCACCGTGGACATCTCGAAGTTCAAGATCGTCAAATCCATGTTCCCCGACACCGCCGGCAAATACGCCGGACCGGAGTGACGCATCACTCTCCCCCGGACACCTCATGCGGCTGCGCGTCGCCGCCGCCTTAATCCCCTATTTCCATGGGTCGAAGGCGACCGTCGAGAGGCGCTGATTGACGCGCGTTTGAGCACCGCCGCAGTGATATCCGGGATCGTCGGTTTGCCGCTGTCGCCGGGTCGCGCCAAGCTCGTCGTAGCCCGCATGGAGCGAAATGCGGGATCAGCCGCAGTCAACCGCCTTCGACTCGCACGGCGCTTTTCAAGCCGCGGCCGGTCCGCATAGGATGCCTGCCGCAACACGGAGCGTACCCATGGCCCAAACTGCCCAAACTTCCGCCCGCAAAGCCGACGGCAAGAACAAGGTCATCGTCACCTGCGCCATCACCGGCTCGATCCACACGCCGAGCATGTCGCCCTATCTGCCGATCACGCCCGACCAGATCGTCGACGCCGCCGTGGGCGCGGCGGAAGCCGGCGCCGCCATCGTGCACCTGCACGCACGCAACCCGGAGACCGGCAAGCCCGACCAGTCGCCGGAAGCCTTCGGCCGCTTCATCTCGCGCATCAAGCAACGCTCGAATGTGGTGATCAACCTCACCTCGGGCGGCTCTCCCAGCATGCGGGTGGAGGAACGCGTCAGCCCGGCACACACCTTCAAGCCGGAAATCGCCAGCCTCAACATGGGCTCGATGAATTTCGGCCTCTACCCCATGCTCGGCCGCTACAAGGAATTCAAATACGACTGGGAGCAGCCTTACCTCGAAGGCACCCGCGATCTTGTGTTTCGCAACACCTTCAAGGACATCGAATTCGTGCTGAGAACCTGCGCCGACAACGGCACGCGGTTCGAGTTCGAGTGCTACGACATCGGCCACCTCTACAACCTGGCGCATTTCCTCGACCGCAAGCTGGTGCAGCCGCCGCTGTTCGTGCAGTCGGTGTTCGGCATCCTCGGCGGCATCGGCACGCATCCCGAGGACGTCATCCACATGCGCCGCACCGCCGACCGCCTGTTCGGCCGCGAGAATTATCACTGGTCGGTGCTCGGCGCCGGCCGCGCGCAGATGGTGATCGGCGCCATGGCCGTGGCCATGGGCGGCAACCTGCGCGTCGGACTCGAAGACTCGCTGTGGATCGGCCCCGGAAAACTCGCCGAATCGAACGCCCAGCAGGTGCAAAAAGCGCGGCAGATCATCGAAGGGTTCGGGCTCGAGCTCGCCACGCCGGACGATGCACGGCAGATCCTGCAGCTCAAGGGCGGCGACAAGGTCGCGTTCTGAATTTCCACACTGGTCATTGCGGGGCGCCGCGCAGCGGCGCGCCATAACCACTAACCGGGAGTATGGATTCCGGGTCTGCGGCTTCGGCGCGTACCGGAATGGTCAACAATTTTTCACCGCACCTGTTCGTTGCTAGTGTGCTTTTGGAGATGCGGAGATTCGCGTGGGTGCGCTCGACACCGTCAGCATAGCGATCCTGCTCGGCGCGCTTCTGGTCATGGCCGGCATCATGTCGAGCCTGATCGCAGAGCGCTTCGGCGCCCCGCTGCTGCTGGTGTTTCTCGTCATCGGCATGCTGGCCGGGGAGGCCGGCCCCGGCGGCATCAAGTTCGACAACGTATGGGCTGCTTATCTCGTCGGTTCGGTGGCGCTCGGCCTCATTCTGTTCGATGGCGGCCTGCGCACGCGCATCCCGACATTCCGCAGCGTGGCCGCGCCGGCCGTGCTGCTTGCCACCGTGGGCGTATTTCTCACCGCGCTGCTGACCGCGCCCATGGCCTGGCTGGTGCTCGACCTGAGCCCGCTCGAATCGCTTCTGGTCGGCGCGGTGGTGGCCTCCACCGACGCCGCGGCGGTGTTCTT